>NZ_JBIBBY010000011.1:260624-312933 GCF_042900905.1 Streptomyces sp. NPDC012827
CCCGCGGGGGCGGGCACCGGGGGGGGGGGGGGCCCATGTGCGGGGCGTCACGTAATCCCGCCCCCCCCTGGCCGCCTTTTTGGTGGGGGGGGGGGGGGGGGGCCCCCCCCGGGCCCCCCCCGACGGCAGACCCGCGGGAGCAGGAGAAACCGACCGCACGAAGGGGAAGCCATGACAGCGACGACCGACGGAAGCGCCGGGGCCGTGAGCCCCCGGGCCGCCGCGGCCAGCGAATCCACCGACACCACCACGCTCGCGACCGGCCCCGACCGGGCCGCCGCCCGAACCCTGGAACGCGCCGTCGAGCACCTGCTCGACCGCCAGGACCCCGAGGGGTGGTGGAAGGGCGACCTGGAGACCAACGTCACCATGGACGCCGAAGACCTGCTCCTCCGCCAGTTCCTGGGCATCCGGGACCCCGCCACCACCCGGGCCGCCGCCCGCCACATCCGGGGCGCGCAGCGCGAGGACGGCACCTGGACCACCTTCCACGGCGGGCCCGGCGAACTCTCCACCACCGTCGAGGCGTACGTCGCCCTGCGACTCGCCGGGGACCCGCCCGAGGCCCCCCACATGGCGCGCGCCGCCGCCTGGGTCCGCGCCCGGGGCGGCATCGCCGCCACCCGCGTCTTCACCCGGATCTGGCTGGCCCTGTTCGGCTGGTGGCGCTGGGAGGACCTCCCCGAGCTGCCCCCCGAGCTGATCCTCCTGCCGAAGTGGGTACCGCTCAACATCTACGACTTCGGCTGCTGGGCCCGGCAGACCATCGTCCCGCTGACGATCGTCTCCGCCTTCCGCCCCGTCCGCCCCGCGCCCTTCTCCCTCGACGAGCTGCACACCGACCCGCGCCGGCCCGCCCCGCCGCGCCCGCTCGCCCCCCTCACCGGCTGGGACGGCGTCTTCCAGCGGCTCGACCGGGCGCTGCGCGCCTACCACCGCTTCGCCCCGCGCCGGCTCCGCAGGGCCGCGATGAACGTCGCCGCCCGCTGGATCATCGAACGGCAGGAGAACGACGGCTGCTGGGGCGGCATCCAGCCTCCCGCGGTCTACTCGGTCATCGCCCTCCACCTCCTCGGTTACGACCTGGAGCACCCGGTCATGCGGGCCGGACTGGAATCGCTCGACCGCTTCGCCGTCTGGCGCGAGGAGGCCCCCGGGCCCGACGGCGAGGGCGGGCCCTCACGCATGGTCGAGGCCTGCCAGTCGCCCGTCTGGGACACCTGCCTCGCCACCATCGCCCTCGCCGACGCCGGACTGCCCGCCGACCACCCGGCCCTCGTCAAGGCGGTGGACTGGATGCTGGACGAGGAGATCACCAAGGCGGGTGACTGGGCGGTGCGCCGGCCCGGACTCCCGCCCGGCGGCTGGGCGTTCGAGTTCCACAACGACAACTACCCCGACATCGACGACACCGCGGAGGTGCTGCTCGCGCTGCGCCGCGTGCGGCACCCCGACCCGGCCCGCGTGGACGCGGCCGTCGCCCGCGGCGCCCGCTGGACGCTCGGCATGCAGTCGGCGAACGGCGCCTGGGCCGCCTTCGACGCCGACAACACCGGCACCCTCCCCAACAAGCTGCCCTTCTGCGACTTCGGCGAGGTCATCGACCCGCCCTCCGCCGACGTCACCGCCCACGTCGTGGAGATGCTCGCCCACGAGGGGCTGGCCGGTGACCCCCGCACCCGGCGGGGCGTCGACTGGCTCCTCGCCGCGCAGGAGCGCAACGGGGCCTGGTTCGGCCGCTGGGGCGTCAACTACGTGTACGGAACCGGGGCGGTGGTCCCCGCCCTGACCGCCGTGGGCCTGCCCGCCTCGCACCCGGCGATCCGCCGGGCCGTCGGCTGGCTGGTGTCCGTGCAGAACGAGGACGGCGGCTGGGGTGAGGACCTCCGCTCGTACGACCAGGTCTCCTGGATCGGCCGCGGCGTCTCCACCGCCTCCCAGACCGCCTGGGCCCTCATCGCCCTCCTCGCGGCCGGCGAGCGGGAGACCGAGGCCGTCCGGCGGGGCGTCGCCCACCTCGTCGCCACCCAGCGGGAGGACGGCTCCTGGGACGAGCCGTACTTCACCGGGACCGGCTTCCCCTGGGACTTCTCCATCAACTACCACCTCTACCGCCAGGTCTTCCCGATCACCGCACTCGGCCGTTACGTGCACGGGGACCCCTCGCTCCGCAAGGGGAGCTGATGGGGCGGGAGCCGGGCCCGGGCCCGCGGCCCGGCGCCGTTCCCCCGCTGCTGATCGCCTGCGCGCTCGGCATCGAGCGGTTCGCCCTGCGCGGCGGGGCCCGGAGCGGGGCCGCGGGACCCGTACGGGTCCTGCGCACCGGCATGGGCCCGGCGCAGGCCCGCCGCGCCGTCGCCCGCGCCCTCGGCGAGGAGCCGTGGCGCGACGCGGCCGTCGTCGCCTCCGGTTTCTGCGCCGGACTCGCCCCCGGCATGCATCCGGGGGACCTGATCGTCGCCGGCGAGACCCGCGACGCCGACGGCGCGACCGCGTGCACCGGCACCGCACTCCTGGTGGAGGCCCTCGCCAGGGTCGTACCGGGACGGACCGTGCACACCGGGCCGCTGACCGGCTCCGACCACGTGGTGCGCGGACCCGAGCGGGCCGCGCTGCGGGCCGGCGGCGCGCTCGCCGTCGACATGGAATCGGCCGCCACCCTCCGTACCGCACGGGCCGCCGGTCCCCGTCCCGTTGCGGCCGTCCGGGTGGTCGTGGACGCCCCGGAGCACGAACTGGTGCGGATCGGCACGGTACGCGGGGGAATATCGGCCTTCCGCGTCCTTCGTGCCGTCCTACCCGCTTTCTTCGAATGGCACCGTTCTTTGCTGCTCCCCAGGAGGTGAGCGAGTTATGGCCATGCCGCTCCGACAGTCCGTCCGGGTCGCGACCTATCTCTTCCAGCAGAAGCTCCGCAAACGCGACAAGTTCCCCCTCATCGTCGAACTGGAGCCGCTGTACGCCTGCAACCTCAAGTGCGAGGGCTGCGGCAAGATCCAGCACCCCGCCGGTGTCCTCAAGCAGCGCATGCCGGTCGCCCAGGCGGTCGGCGCGGTCCTGGAGTCCGGGGCCCCGATGGTGTCCATCGCCGGCGGCGAGCCGCTGATGCATCCGCAGATCGACGAGATCGTGCGCCAGTTGGTGGCCCGCCGGAAATATGTCTTCCTCTGCACGAACGCGCTCCTGCTCCGCAAGAAACTGGAGAACTTCCGGCCCTCGCCCTATTTCGCGTTCGCCGTGCACATCGACGGGCTGCGCGAGCGGCACGACGAATCCGTCGCCAAGGAAGGCGTGTTCGACGAGGCGGTCGCGGCGATCAAGGAGGCCAAGCGGCGAGGTTTCCGGGTCACCACGAATTCCACCTTCTTCAACACCGACACCCCGCAGACGATCGTCGAGGTGCTCAATTTCCTCAACGACGACCTCAAGGTCGACGAAATGATGATCTCGCCCGCCTACGCCTACGAGAAGGCGCCCGACCAGGAGCACTTCCTCGGCGTCGAGCAGACGCGCGAACTCTTCCGCAAGGCCTTCGCCGGCGGCAACCGCCGCCGCTGGCGCCTCAACCACTCGCCCCTCTTCCTGGACTTCCTGGAGGGCAAGGCGGACTTCCCCTGCACCGCCTGGGCCATCCCGAACTACTCCCTCTTCGGCTGGCAGCGCCCCTGCTACCTGATGAGCGACGGCTACGTCCCCACGTACCGCGAACTCGTCGAGGAGACCGACTGGGACAAGTACGGCCGGGGCAAGGACCCGCGCTGCGCCAACTGCATGGCGCACTGCGGCTACGAGCCCACCGCCGTGCTCGCCACCATGGGATCGCTCAAGGAGTCGCTGCGCGCGGTCCGCGAGTCCGTCCCGCGAAGCGGCGTGTGAGGCGGGCGGCATGAGCGGCGACTTCGACCTGCGGGCGCTGCTCGCGGAGCGCGGGGGCGAGCGGTACGAGCTGCACGCCCGGCACCTCAACCCGCAGCTGCCCCGGATGCTCCGGACGATCGGCTTCGACAAGGTCTACGAGCGCGCCGAGGGCGCCCACTTCTGGGACGCCGACGGCAACGACCACCTCGACATGCTCGCCGGCTTCGGCGTGATGGGCCTCGGACGCCACCACCCGGTCGTCCGCAAGGCCCTCCACGACGTCCTCGACGCGGGCCTGGCCGACCTCACCCGCTTCGACTGCCCGCCCCTGCCGGGGCTGCTCGCCGAGCGGCTGCTCTCCCACAGCCCGTACCTCGACCGGGTCTTCTTCGGCAACAGCGGCACCGAGGCCGTGGAGACCGCGCTCAAGTTCGCCCGGTACGCCACCGGCCGCCCCAGGATCCTCTACTGCGACCACGCCTTCCACGGTCTGACCACCGGCGCGCTCTCCGTCAACGGCGAGAAGGGGTTCCGCGAGGGGTTCGCGCCGCTCCTGCCGGACACCGCGATCGCCCTCGGCGACCTCGACGGCCTGGAGCGCGAGCTGCGCTCCGGCGACGTGGCCGCCTTCGTGGTCGAGCCCATCCAGGGCAAGGGCGTCCACGAGGCGCCCCCCGGCTTCCTGCGCGCCGCCCAAGAGCTGCTGCGCCGGCACGGGGCCCTGCTCATCGCCGACGAGGTGCAGACCGGCCTCGGCAGGACCGGGGACTTCTACGCCCACCAGCACGAGGAGGGTGTCGAACCCGATCTGGTCTGCGTCGCCAAGGCGCTCTCCGGCGGCTACGTGCCGGTGGGGGCCACCCTCGGCAAGGACTGGATCTTCAAGAAGGTCTACTCCTCCATGGACCGGGTCCTGGTCCACTCGGCGAGCTTCGGCTCCAACGCCCAGGCCATGGCCGCCGGGCTCGCGGTCCTCTCGGTGATGGAGAGCGAGGGCACGATCGCCCACGTCCGGCGGATCGGGGACCTGCTCCTCGGGCGGCTCAGGGAGCTCGTCCCGCGGTACGAGCTCCTCCACGAGGTCCGCGGCCGCGGACTGATGATCGGCATCGAGTTCGGCCGGCCCACCTCGCTGGGGCTGCGGGGGCGCTGGGCGATGCTCCAGGCGGCCCGCAAGGGACTCTTCGCCCAGATGGTGGTCGTCCCGCTGCTCCAGCGGCACCGGATCCTCACCCAGGTCTCCGGCGACCACCTGGAGGTGATCAAACTGATCCCGCCGCTGGTCGTCGACGAGGCCGACGTGGACCGCTTCGTCACGGCGTTCACGGCGGTCATGGACGAGGCCCACGGGGGCGGCGGGCTGATGTGGGACTTCGGGAGGACACTCGTACAGCAGGCGGTCGCCCAGCGCTGAGCGGCGGCGGCATGGATTTTGCCTCCGGGGCAAGAAAGTTGCCTCGGAGGCACGATCCTGGCGCAATGGACGCATGGACCACGCCCCCGGGGGAGACTCCCCGGACCCCGCCCCGCCCGGCGCCGTCCCCGACGTCGCCCCCCAGCTGCGGGCCCTGCGCCGCCGCCGCGGGCTCACCCTGGAGGCCGCGGCGCAGCGTGCCGGGCTCTCCCCGGCCCACCTCTCGCGCCTGGAGACGGGGAACCGGCAGCCCTCGCTGCCGATGCTCCTCGCCCTGGCCCGTACCTACGGTACGACGGTCTCGGCCCTCCTCGGCGAGGCGCCGCCCGAGCACGACCCCGTCGTCCGGGCCGGACGCTCCGAGCCGGTCGAGGCGGACGGCTGGATCTACCGCCAGGCGGGCGGCGCCGGGCGCGCCCTCCAGGCCCTGCGGGTCCACGTCCCCCACGCCACCCGGGCCGACATCGTGCGGGTCCACCCGGGGGAGGAGTGGATCCACGTCCTGGAGGGGCGGGTGCGGCTCGCGCTCGGCGAGACCGTGCACGTCCTCGATCCGGGTGACAGCGCGCACTTCGACTCGCTGACCCCGCACCGCATCGGCGCCGCCACCCGATCCGGCGCCGAGCTGCTCTTCGTCCACACCCTGATGCAGAGTCCCGTCGCCGAACTCTGCCTCGGCGACGGAAGTCCGCACCTCCGCTGACGCCCCCCGCCGGCCCGCGCGGGCGACTCCGCGACGACCGGCGACGACCCGACCCTGACGAGGAACCTGTGACGATTCCTCAGGAAAGGACCGATATGTCCGACAAGTCCGCACCGGTGACCGGCGAGGAACGCGGCGGCGGTAAGTTCCCCAAGGGGCTGGTGCTCCGCCTCTTCGCCTATCTGATCGCGGGGCACCTCTTCGCCGGCTTCCTCTACCTGCTGTTCCTGTTCGGCGGCCGGAACCAGTGAGCGCGGCGTGCCGGGGCCGGTCGGGTCACGCCTCCGTGAGCAGGCGTTCCCGCAGCAGCTCGCGGGTCCGGGCGGACAGCCCCAGGCCCTGGGTGAGATAGGCCTCCGTCGAGCCCCAGGTCGCGTCGATCGTCTCGAACGCCGCCCGCAGGTACTCCACCCGCGCGTCGAACAGCGGGCTCAGCAGCTCCATCACCTCCGGCGACATCGCGTCCGGGGCGGTGGAGCTGCGGCGCACCTTGTAGCGGCGGTGCGGGTCGTTCGACAACGCGTAGTCCGCCTCGATGGCCTCCCGCTCGACGCCGAGGGCGAGCAGGGTGATCGCGATCGACAGCCCGGCGCGGTCCTTGCCCGCCGCGCAGTGCATCAGTGCCGGAACGCTCTCCTCGGCCATGGAATGCAGGATCCTGCTGTGCTCCGCCGTCCGCTCGACAATCATCTTCCGGTACGAATCGGACATCCGGGCGGCGGCCTTGCCGTCGCCCAGGATCTCCCGGAGCTGCGCGAGGTCCCCGCCCCGGACGAGCTTCCAGAACTCCTTGCCGTCGGCCGGGTCGTTCAGGGGTATGTTCACGTTCCGCACGCCGGGCAGCTCGACGTCCGGGCCCTCCACCCGCCGGTCGGCCTCGTTGCGGAAGTCGAAGACCGTGTGCAGGCCCAGTGAGGCGAGGAAGACGGCGTCCTCCTCGGTCGCGTGGGCGAGGTGGCCGCTGCGGAAGAGGCGACCGGGGCGCACGGCGCGCCCGTCGGCCGTCGGCAGGCCGCCCACGTCCCGGAAGTTGCGGACCCCGGTGAGCCGGGGCTCGTCCGCCGCGGTGGGCGGGATCTGCGGCAGCTGCTGCGTCACGGATGCTCCTGGAAGTAGGCGTTCGGTGGCCGACACGCGTGGGGTTTCTGGCGCAATCATCCAGGGAGGACCCCGCCTGACGCACCCCCTCGGACAGGAATGAGGGATCTGTCCGAATTGAGGCATTGCGGGTAACTCGCGCCGGTTGCAGGCGAGATGGGTTGTCGTGCGTGAGCAGGGTCATAGAGGTGACGCATCGTGGCCGCCCGCCCGGAGCAATTGCCCTGTGCGAAAGGGGGATCGAGGGTCCGTGGTCCACGGAGGGTGACCGGAATTCCGGCGGAGAACGCCGGAGGTGAATGCCGTGGAAAAAGAACGGCTTGTTCCCGCCGACCCCCCTCGTCTAGCGTCACCGTCACTCCGGTCGGACCGCCGAATCCTGCCACCGACCGGAATTCATACCCAGCCCACTCGCGTGGCAGGAGCGGGGGACCCAGGAAGTACGCCGGTCCCGCGACGCAGGACGGCTCGGGGTGAAGTCGCGTGGACACGCGGCCGGACATCTCCAGTCCGAACCCGACAGCTCACCTCGCAGGCGCCGGAGAGGAATTCGCCATGCCCGCGAAGGGTAAGCACCGCCGACCGAAGATCAATTCCCTCACCCGCGGTTTCGTCGCCGCCGGCACCGGAGGCGCCGTCGTCGCGCTTCCGCTCCTGGGCGCGACCGGCGCCCACGCCGCCGAGCAGGCCGCCCCGGCCGCCGCCGTCCAGACCCACGCCGTGGCCGCCGCGCAGGTGGCGCAGACCGCCCAGGCCGCGCCCGCCGCGAAGAAGGCCGCGCCGAGGACGTACTCCGTCGTCAGCGGCGACTACCTGTCCAAGATCGCCACCGAGCAGGGTGTCGAGGGCGGCTGGCAGGAGCTGTACGCGGACAACCGCCAGGTCGTCGGCGAGGACCCGTCCCTGATCCTGCCCGGGATGAAGCTGACGCTGAACGGCGAGAACGCCGCCGCGCCGAAGGCCGCTCCCAAGGCGGAGCGCAAGGCCGCCCCGAAGACCGAGCGCAAGGCCGCCCCGAAGAAGGAGCAGTCCCGCGCCTCCCGGAGCAGCGAGCGCGCCTCCGCCCCGGCCACCACCTCCACCGCGGCGCCGTCCACCGGCAGCTCCACGGCCTCCTCCGGCTGGGTCGCCCCGGTCGCCGGTGGCGTCTCCACCCCGTACCGCGCCTCCGGCTCCATGTGGTCCTCCGGCTACCACACCGGTGCCGACTTCATCGCCTCCTCCGGCACCACCGTCCGCGCCGTCGGCGCCGGTACGGTCGTCTCCGCCGGGTGGAGCGGTGCCTACGGCAACGAGGTCGTCATCCAGCACGCCGACGGCAACTACTCGCAGTACGCCCACCTCTCCTCCCTGGCCGTCTCCGCCGGCCAGTCCGTCAGCGGCGGCCAGCAGATCGGCCTCTCCGGCTCGACCGGCAACTCCACCGGCCCGCACCTGCACTTCGAGATCCGGACCTCGCCCAGCTACGGCTCCGACATCGACCCGCTGGCCTACCTCCGCCAGCACGGCGTCTCCCTCTGACCCGCCGCGCTCGAGAAGCGCGCGCGATCAGGCTCCGCGGTGGCCCGGCACTCCTGTGCCGGGCCACCGGTTTGTTCCGGTCTTGGGGAAATCTTTATCGGTGGCATATGTCACCCGCCGTCAACCCCTCCTTACGGTCGCGTAGGTCACATCCCGGAAGGAAGGATGTGCTCCCGTGGCAGACGATTCGAGATCAACAGACAAGAACGCATTCGGGTCGTACGCGGCGATCGGTGACAGCTTCACCGAGGGCGTCGGAGACCCCGGCCCCGGCGGGACGTACATCGGCTGGGCGGACCGGTTCGCGGTCCTCCTCGCCGACCAGCTGCCGGAACCCGAGGACTTCCGCTACGCCAACCTGGCCGTACGGGGGCGCCTTCTCGACCAGATCGTCGCGGAACAGGTCCCGCGGGCGAAGGAACTCGCCCCCGACCTGGTGACCTTCTGCGCCGGCGGCAACGACATCATCCGCCCCGGCACCGACCCCGACGACGTGGCCGCGCGCTTCGAGCGCGCCGTCGCCGACCTCACCTCCTCCGTCGGCACGGTCATGGTGACCACCGGCTTCGACACCCGCGACGTGCCCGTGCTCCGGCACCTGCGCGGCAAGATCGCCACCTACACCGCGCACGTCCGGGCCATCGCGGACCGCTACGGCTGCCCGGTCCTCGACCTGTGGTCGCTGCGCTCCGTCCAGGACCGGCGCGCCTGGGACAGCGACCGCCTGCACCTCTCGCCCGACGGCCACACCCGGGTCGCCCTGCGCGCCGCCCAGGTCCTCGGCCTGCCGGTGCCCGCCGACCCGGACCAGCCGTGGCCGCCGGTGCCCCCGCGCGGCACCCTCGAGGTACGCCGCGACGACATCCACTGGGCCAAGCAGTACCTGGTCCCCTGGATCGGGCGGCGGCTGCGCGGCGAGAGCTCGGGCGACCACGTGGAGGCCAAGCGCCCCGACCTCATGCCCCTGTAGCCGGGTTTCATGCCCCCGGAATCCGGGGGAGGGCGGGGAAACCGGTGGGGATCCGCTCCAGGACCCCGCCCGCGAACACGTCGTACAGCGGCAGCGTCTCCAGGTGGACGTAACCGATGTGGCAGTCGCAGACGGCGAGGGGACAGACACGCGGCCGCAGCGCGGCACGGTACGAACCGTCGTACAGATTGCCCAGCTCGGCCCTGACGAAGTGGCAGCGCCGCACCGTCCCCTCGCCGTCCACCGACACCACCGACTCGCCGGTGCGGCACGGCAGGCCGCCCGAGCGGTGCGGATGCCTGCTGTACGGGAACAGGGGATCGATCTCCGCCCAGGCACCGGCCTCCGCGTCGGTGTACGCGTACCCCTCGGCCGCGTTCACCCACAAGTAGACGTGCGGCGGCAGGTCCGCGCGCAGCCGCCGTGCCTCCTCGCGGTGCGCCGGCAGCCCGACCACCCCGACGCTGAAACGCACCCCCCGCCCGGCGAGGTCACGGCACTTGCCGAGGAACCGGTCGTACGGCGTCTGCCCCGGGTGGTACGTGCACCACAGCGCCACCGTGTCCCGGTCGGCCTCCGCCAGCCAGTCGGTGCGGCAGCTCAGGTTCGTCTGGATGGCCACCCGTTCGACGTGCGGCAGCCGCGACAGCTCCACGAGCGCCCGCCGGTACCAGGAGCGCACCAGCCCCTCGCCCCACGGGGTGAACAGGATCCGCAGCCGGTCGCCCCGCTGCTCCGCCACCCACCCGGTGAACCGCTCCAGGGCCGCCCGGTCGGCCCGCAGCCGCTCGGGGCTGTCGCGCCGCTTGGCGAACGGGCAGTACGGGCAGTCGAAGTCGCAGGAGGCGAGCGGCCCCCGGTAGAGCAGCGTCAGATCCACACCCCGCCCCTACTTCGGCTCGTAGGCGGCCATGGCGGCCCGCACGGCGGGGGAGAAGAGGACCGGACCCAGCCCGTCGGAGTACGCCAGGCCCTCCGGCGACAGGCGCAGCAGCCCTCCGGGCGCTTCCGCGTCCAGCCAGCCCAGCCGTTCGAACCGGGCCAGCTCGGCCCCGAAGTCCTCGAAGGGGGAGGTGCCGAACCGCTCCTCGTACCCGGCGAGCGGCATGCCCTCCGCCTGGAGCAGCGACTGCAGCAGGTGCCGGCGCCGGGCCTCGTCGCCGTCCACCCGGCGGCCGACCTCGGCCCGGGAGAAGTCCCGGGTCTCCGTGTAGCGATCGATGATCCCGCGCACCTGCCGCATGTCGACGGCGTAGTCGAAGGAGTAATGGAGCGAGGAGGTGTACGAGCGGGCCCCGCAGCCCAGGCCGATCATGCCGTCGGTCTGGCAGGCGTGGTCACCGGGGCCCACCGGGCCGGCGTCCGACCGCCGGAACATGCGCATCGACACCTGCTCGTAGCCGTGGGCCAGGAGATGGTCCCGGCCCTGGCGGTAGAGGCGCAGGCGCTGCCCGTCCCACTCCCGGTCGGCGGCGGCCGGGTCCTGGAGACGGCCGAGGCCGGTGAGCGGACGCACGTACAGCGGGTACAGGTACAGCTCCTCCGGCCGCCAGGCGAGCGCGGCGTCCAGGGAGACCCGCCAGGACGCCTCGGTCTGGCCGTCGATGCCGTAGATCAGGTCGATGTTGAGGACCGGCACACCGGTGTCCCGGATGCGGCCCAGCGCCGCCTCGACGTCCGCCCGGCGCTGCGGCCGCACCGCCGCCCGGGCCTCCGCCTCCACGAAGCTCTGCACCCCGATGCTCAGCCGGCTCGCGCCCCGCCCGGCGAGGACCGCGAGACGGTCGGCGGTCGCCGTGGTGGGCGAGGTCTCCACCGAGAGCGGTACCGCCCGCAGGTCCGCGCCCATGCGCTCCTCCGCGATGTCGCAGAGCCGCTCCAGCTCACCGGCGGTCAGGAAGGTCGGCGTCCCGCCCCCGAACGCGGCCGTCGTGAACCGCACGGAACCCTCGCCGAGCGCCTCGCGCACCGCCGTCGCCTGCCGCTCCAGGGCGTCGAGATAGCGGGTGGACAGCTCGTCCGGGGCGCCGATCCGGGTGAAGAGGTTGCAGAAGCCGCAGCGGACCTCGCAGAAGGGGACGTGGGCGTAGAGCGAGAGGGCGTCCTTGGGCTCCCGCGCCCAGAGGGAGGCGAGCGCGGGACGGTCGGGGAGCGCACGGTAGGCGGTCTTGTGCGGATAGGCGTAGACGTAGCTGCGGTACGGGCGCGGGACGCCGCCGGCGTCGTCGTCGGGGAGAAGGGTCACCGGGCCGTTCACGCCGCCTCCCGCTCCGGGCCCGGGAGCACGAACTGCGCGTACGGCACCGTCCAGACGACCTCGTGGCCGATCCGGTGGCCGGTGTGACCGTCCTCCCCGTACGCCGTGCCGTGGTCGGAACAGACGATCGCGAAGCAGTCCCGGCGGCTGCTCATCGCGGCGAAGAGGCGCCCGATGTGCGCGTCCACGTACTCCAGGGCGGCCGCGTGCGTGGCCCGGGAGTCCCCGTCCTCGCGGGTCGCCCCCGGCAGGTGGAACCAGTTCGGCTGGTGCAGGGCGGAGACGTTCACGAAGAGGAAGAGGCGCCGGTCGCGGGGGAGCGCGGCGACGACCTCCTCGGCCCGCGTGACCTGGGAGGCGAAGGAGGTGGGCGAGGCGACGCCGAAGGAAGGCTCCCAGTGGCTCTCCTGGAACAGACCGGGGAGCACGGAACCCAGCGGCGGCTGCTTGTTGAAGAAGCCCACCCCGCCGACGCACACCGTCCGGTAGCCCTCGTGGGCCAGCGCCGACACGAAGTCGGGGGTGTCGTGGACGTAGGTGCCCCCGGCGGTCGACTCGCTGCCCGCGAACCGGGCGGCGAACAGCCGGGGATGCGGCCCCGGGGACGCGGGGGTCGGCAGGAAACCGGCGAAGATCGCCTGGTGCGAGGCGTAGGTGAAGCTGCCGGGCGCGTGCCGGCGCTCCCACCGCCCGCCGGGCAGGTGCCGGGCCAGGTTCGGCAGCCGGCCGGCGGCGGCCAGCTCGGCCGCCACGTCGTACCGGAGGGTGTCGAGGGTGACCAGGAGCAGATCGTGGCTGCCGACGATCGCGTTCATGTCGGGCTGGTTCACGCGGTGCTCGTTCCTGTGGTGGTGCTCATGCGGTGCTCGTCACGACGTCGGCGGGAGGAGGGAGGGGAAGGGCGGCGGTACGGGCGGGGGTGCGGGGGCGGGTGAGGGTGGCGACCTGCGCGGCGTACGTGTCGAGGCCCTCGGCGCCGCCGCCCGGCAGGCCCGTCAGCCCCGGCAGCAGGTCTCCGAAGGCGTTCACCTCGCCGACCGCGAAGCGGCGCCAGCCCGTCGCGGGCAGCAGGTCCACCCCCACGCACCGGGTGCCGGGGAAGGCCCCGGCGGCCCGCTCGCACACCCCGAGCGCGTCCGTCCAGCGGCCCCCGGCCGCCGTGATCGCGGCCCGGACCTCGTCCAGATCCCCCCGGGCCCCGCCCAGGTGAAGGTTGGTCAGGGGGAAGCGGCTGGTGCGGACGACGGCGTGCGTGGCCCGGCCGTCGACCACCACGACCCGCAGATCGGCCGCCCGCCCCCGCTGCGTGGCCTTCGGCAGCCAGCGCTCCACGTGCAGACCGTCCGGGGCGAGCGCGTCCACGATCGCGCCCACCTCCCGCTCGTCCGTGTAGCGCCGCACCCGCAGCGAGTTGTGGAGCCGCCCGCAGGGCGCCCGCTCCACGGAGGTGGTGGCCTGCACCCGCCGCCCGCTGCCGTCCGTCTCGACCGCGAGGACCCCGGAGGCCGAGGAGCCGTGCGCGAGCTTGACGAAGAACCGGCGCAGGCCGTCGCGGGCGGTCAGCGCGCGGACGTCCGCCCAGCCGCGCACGGCGGGCGCCGACGGGCCCGAGGTGGGCGACGGCGGCACGGGCACGCCCGCCGCCGCCAGCCGGGCGTGGCTCAGCCGCTTGTCGAACAGGACGGCGAGTTCGGCCGGGTCGTCGACGAGCGCGGCACCGGCCGCGGCGGCCTCCCGGGCGAGGCCCGCCACGGCGGCGGTGAACCGGGCGTACCAGAGCCCGGTGCCCTCCACCCGCGTCGGGTCGTCCGTCCCGCGCAGCAGCCGGTCGGTCTCCGGCTCCTCCCCGGGCGAGTCGATCCGCACGGTCTCGCCGGCCGCGAACCGCGCCCCGCCGCGCAGCACCTCCGGCCAGGACACGACCCGCGCCCCGGGGAGCCCGGCGGACCGCAGCGCGTCCTGGAGGAACGCGACACGGCGGCCGGCCGGATCACCGACCACGGCCAGGGCGGCCCCGCGGGGGCGCGGGCCCGGGTTCACTCGGCGACCGCGACGTAGCGCCAGACGTCGCCGTCCCCGTCGTCCTCCGGCTCCTGGGCGTCACCGAGGTCGACCGTCACGCCGTGCGGGGCGAGGGCGGCGTTGAGCCGCTCGCACAGCTGCGCGGAGACGTAGTGGTGCGAGAGGTCCAGATGCGTGAGGTGGGTCAGCGGCTGCCCTTCCAGAAGGGCCCGCGCGCCCTCGTCGGTGAGCACACCCATGGACAGGTCCAGCCGCTCCAGGCGGGCCACCACCGGTGCGCCCGCCACGGCCGCCGCCACCCGGTCCTGGATCACGCTGTTGCGCAGGGCGAGGCGGCGCAGCGCCGGGAAGGCGGCACCGGACAGAAGGGGGGTCAGGTCCTCGGGCGTGCTGTCGCCGCCGTACTCGTCGGTGCCCAGCCAGAGTTCCAGATCCTCCAGGGCGGGCAGGTCCGAGGCGGCGATCCCACGCACCACCTCCGCGCCGAGGCCGCCGGTCTCCACCACCAGCCTGCGCAGGCCCGTGTGCCGGACGGCGGGGAAGCCCAGGCCGGTCCCGCCCCGCACCCCGAGCTCGCGCAGCGCCGGATAGGCGGCGAGCAGCGGGGTCACGTCGGACTGGACGATCCAGGAGATCTCGCAGTCCTCGAAGGTCATGTCGGCGAGGAAGACCGCCCGAAGGTCCGTCAGCCGGTTGTTGGCACCGATCAGCGAGGTGACGACGGCGGCGGAGGAGGTCTCGTAGGGCTCGTCCCAGCCGCCGACCACCAGTGCCCGGACACGGGAGGCGTCGACCGTCGCCAGGAAGCGCCGGAACCGCGGCTCCCAACTCTCGTCCCCGGGCTCCCCGTACGTGGGTGACGACACGCGCCAGGCCACCGAGGCCGCGTCGGGCAGGCCGCCCACGGCGTCCGCGTCCGGGAAGTCGAACACGGGCAGGCCGTGGAACTCCTGCAGGTGGACCCCAATGGTCATGACGGTGCTCCCGAGAACGAACGGCGCCGGACGGCTGATGGCAAGAGTTCTACCAAGCGCCTCCGACAGCGCCCCGCCCGGGTGGGCGCGGGGGCCCTGACACTCCCGGGCGGGGGCCGTTGTCGGTGCTGCTCTCCAGGGGGTGTCTTGTCGATCAGGCCGGATCAGGGAGCGGCGTCCGGTGCCGTGCGTCGCAAGACGGAGGAGGGAGTCCATGCGGTGGGGCACTCCCCGGGCGAAGCCCGGGGAGCATCGGCGACCGACGACGACGCGGCGCGGCTCCTGCTGCGCGCCTGGCGCGGGATGCCCGTCGCCGCGGCCTTCCTCTCCGGACTCGACGGCCTCACCCCCGAGCGGATCCGGGAGGAGGAGAACGCGGAACCGCGCCGCGTCATGGTGCGAGCACCACGGCTACGACCGCCACCCCGCCGTCTCGGGCGCGCGGCCCGTCCGCCGCGACGAGACCGGTGCGCTGTGGCGGATCGGCCTCCACCCCGACGTGTACGAGCCCCTCGCGCAGACCTGAGGAGGCCGGCGGCGGTACGCGCGTGGTACGGAGAGGTGAAGGGGGCGGCCGGTCAGGAGTGGCGTACCGGAGGGAGCGGCGGCGGGTGCTGGGATGTGCGCGCCGGACCTCCCACCCCACGTCACCGTCGAAGGGACCGCCCGTGACACCCCGTACACCCGAGAACCCCGGAAGAACCGCTGCCCGGACCGCCGGGCTCCTCGCCGCCGCCGCGCTCGCCCTCGGCGGGCTCGTCGCCGGAACCGCGCCCGCCCAGGCCGCCGCGCCCGCGCGGACGGTCCCGTTCGCGGCGGCCCCCGCCGCCGACCCCGCGACGGTCACCGTGACCGGCAGCGGCAGCGCCTCCGCCGCACCGGATCTGGCGATCCTCTCCATCGCGGTGGAGGCCGACCGCACGACGGCCAAGGAAGCGATGGCCGCGCAGACCACCGAGGCCGAGAACCTCCTGCGGGTGCTCCGCGCCCAGGGCATCGAGGACCGGGACATCCGGACCGACAGCCTCTCCGTGATGCCCGTCTACACCCAGACCTCCGGCGGCGAGAGCAAGGTGAGCGGCTACCAGGCCGTCCAGTCCTTCTCCGTGAAGGTCCGCGCCCTCGACCGGGCCGGCCAGGTCATCGGCGCGGTCAACGAGGCGGCGCGCGACGCGGGCCGCGTGAACGGCGTCGTCTTCGACGTGGCCGACCCGGGCGCCCTGCGCGCCAAGGCCCGCGAGGCGGCCTACCGGGACGCCCACGAGAAGGCGCAGCAGCACGCCCGCCTCAGCGGCCACCGCCTCGGCCGGCTGGTCTCCCTCGGCGAGGGCGAGTCCATCCGCCCCGGCCAGGGCGCCGCGTCCCCGTCCATCTCCGCCGACGGAGCCTCGGTCCCGCTGGCCCCCGGTGAGATCGAGGAGCACGTGACGGTCTCGGCGGTCTACGAACTCCTCTGAGCGCCGCCGCCGGATCCGTACGGAGGGGGCCCGGGCGGCGCCTGCCGGGGCCGGTCCCGTGACGGCCCCCCGCTCCCGGGCCGCCGCAGCCTCCGGCCCCGCACGGCGCCGGGCCCCCGTCGCGGCTCGGGCGGCCCCGCCCGAGGCTCAGTCGGCGCCGGCGGGTTCAGGCCCTGTGGACGGGTCCGGCCCGGGTTCCGCTGCCTTCCCCCGCCCGCCGCCCGCGGTGACCTCCGGGAGGCCCAGCTCGCGCGCGAGGGCCGCGTCGGCCCAGTGGAGCATCGCGGCCCGGGTGAGAGGGGCCGCATAGGCCGTGGTCTGGATGGCGAGGCCGTCGAGGAGGGCGGTCAGACGGAGGGCCGCCGCGGGCGGGTCGGGGCAGCGGAACTCGCCCGCCGCGTCGCCTTCCGCCATCACCCGGGCGAGGGCCGCCTTCCACTCCTGGTCGAGGGAGGCGGCGACCCGCCGCAGCTCCGGGTCGTGCAGGGAGGCGGCCCAGCTCTCGATCCACAGGCGCCAGCCCTTCGCGTGGCCCGTGGGGGCGTACCAGCGCACGGCCGCCCGCAGCCGCCGCACCGCCGGGACACGCCGGCCGAGCAGACGCCGCAGATGTGCCAGATCGGCCTCGGCCGCGTGGGCGAACGCCGCGGCGACCAGCCGTTCCCTGGTGGCGAAGTGGTAGATCACCAGCGCGTTGCTCACGCCGAGCGCCGCGGCCACGTCGGATATCCGGAAGGCGGCGACGCCCCGCTCCCCGATCTGCCGGACGGCGGCGCGCAGCAGCTCCTCGCGCCGCTCCGCCACGGTCAACCGGACTCTCGCCACGGCGCGCAGCCTACAAGGACGCCGCACCGGTCGTACCGCTCCCCGGCCGGGGCGGCCGTACTCCTCGGGGCCCGCCCATAATGGAACGACCCCCAGAGATCAGGAGGTCCTGTGACCGGTACCGGCTCCGACCGTTCGCTCCGGGCCCGGCTGCGCGTACCGCGCCCCGAGTCCTTCGGCGCGGACCCCACGGGGGAGCGCCTCGCCCGCATCCACCGCTCGCCGAACTTCGCGGACGGCGCCTTCCGCAACCCCGAGCCGGCCCGGCGCGGGCCCACCGGCTCCGCCGTCGCCTTCGCGCGCGTCTACTTCGAGAAGGACGGCCGTTCGCGGCGCGCCCCGCTCGGCGCGATCCCGGTGCACCCGACCACCGTGGCCGACCTCGCCCGGCCGCCGGCCACCGGCCTGCGGCTCACCTGGGCCGGGCACTCCAGCATCCTGGCGGAGATCGACGGCCACCGGGTCCTCTTCGACCCCGTCTGGGGCGAGCGCTGCTCGCCCTTCCCCTTCGCCGGCCCGCGGCGGCTCCACCCGGTGCCCGCCCCGCTCGCCGCGCTCGGACCGGTCGACGTGGTCGTGATCTCGCACGACCACTACGACCACCTCGACCTGCCGACGATCAAGGCGCTCGCCGGGACCGGCACGGTCTTCGCCGTGCCGCTCGGCGTCGGCGCGCACCTGGAGCGGTGGGGCGTGCCCGCCTCCCGGCTGCGGGAGCTCGACTGGAACGAGTCGGCGGACGTCGGGGACCTGCGTCTGACGGCGACCCCGGCCCGCCACTTCTGCGGCCGGGGCATACGCAACCGGCAGCACACGCTCTGGGCCTCCTGGGTGGTGCGCGGGCCCCGCCACCGGATCTTCCACAGCGGCGACACCGGCTACTTCACCGGCTTCCGGGACATCGGGGCCGACCACGGGCCCTTCGACGCCACGATGATCCAGATCGGGGCCTACTCGGAGTTCTGGTCGGACATCCACATGACCCCCGCCGAAGGGCTGCGCGCCCACCTCGACCTCCAGGGCGGCGAGCCGGCCGGGGTCCTGCTGCCCATCCACTGGGCCACGTTCAACCTCGCCCCGCACGCCTGGGCGGAGCCGGGGGAGTGGACGAAGGACGCGGCCGAGGAGGCCGGGCAGGCGGTGGCGTTCCCCCGTCCCGGCGAGCCGTTCGAGCCGGCGGGGAAGCTGCCCTCGGACGCGTGGTGGCGCGGGATCTCCCGTCCGGTCGCCCACCTCTGGCGGCGTCCCAATCCGGCGCAGGACCCCGGCGGGACCACCCGGCGTGATCTCGACCTGGCGGGCGATCGCTGAGGCCGGCGCGGAAGGGCGGCGGAGGGGAGGGCGCGCCGGCGCGTCATCCCCTCTCGCGCGCGACGGGCCCGGACGCGGCCCCGGGTGTGGACCGTCGCCACCAGGGACGGCGGGTCCGCGGGTGGACGGCCCGGCCGAGGCGCCGTCCGATGAGCAGGTAGCCGAACAGCGCACCCGCCGTGTTGAGCAGGACGTCGTCGATGTCGAAGGCGCGTCCCGTGATGAGGGCGCCCTGGGTGAGTTCGACGAGCAGCATGGTGCCGGCGGTGACCAGGGCCACGCGCAGGAAACCGCGGGTCCTGCGGGACAGCAACGGCAGGAGCAGACCGAAGGGGAAGCCGAGGGCCAGGTTGCCGCCGAGCTGCTTCACCGTGTCCACGAAGGCCGGCCTCTGGAGGTAGGCCTCGATCGACCGGCCGGGCGTCAGGTTCGTGTGGGTGAGGCGTTCCGACGCGGGCGACTCCACCAGGGTGAGCTTGGCGAGCACGAGGGCGAACGCCACCATGCCCGCGAGCGCGAGCAGGGCGACGAGCAACCGGACGACTCTTCCCGGACCGCGCGGACGGGGCTCCTCGACGACCGGCTCCGGCCGTGCCGCATCGGCGTCCACGGGGCGCGCCGGCGGCGCCGGTTCCCCGCCCTTGTCGAAGGGGTCCGGCCCGTCGGACCACTGAGGCGCCTGCGGCGTCCCCCGGTCACGTCGCCGGATCTTGAAGGGTCTTGTCCACTCGGTCATGTGCCTGCTCCCCCAGGTGTGGGACCGCCTGTCTCGGGGCCCGCGTACCCGTGACGGGTGGCGGTATGCGGTGGGACGGTGAAGCCGCCCCACGGCCCTCAGCGGACGCCGTGGCCACAACTTGGCCCGTTCGGGCCGGAGTTGGACATGTCGTGCGGTTCGGCGGGCAGCAGACGGACATGGGAGAAGACACCGAGAACAGTTCCCCGCGCCGCGGGCGGCGGGACCGGCCCGGCCGGAGATGGCCCGTCGCCGCCGTCGTCCTGCTCGCCCTCGCCCTCGTCCTGATGCTCGTGGGGCAGGTGCTGCGCCTGCCCGGGCTGGACGTGTTCGGGACGGAGATCAAGGATCGCTCCGGGCCGGCCGTCCTCAAGTCCGTCCAGGACATGCACCGGTACGAGGGAGCCGCCGGCACCTACCAGGTGGTGGTCGACCTCGAACGCGACGCCCGCTTCCTGCCCGACGCGATCCGCGGCACCCGGACCCTGTACGTCGCGACGGGCGGCGTCAGCGCCTACGTGGAACTCGGCGGGATCGGGGAGGATGCCGTCACCGTCGACGCGAAGCGCACCACGGCCACCCTGCGCCTCCCGCACGCCCGTCTCGCGAAGCCCGCCCTGGACCCGGAGCGCTCCTACGCGGTCTCGAAGGAGCGGGGACTGCTCGACCGGCTCGGTGATCTCTTCTCCGACAATCCCGCGAGCGAGCACTCCGTCCACGTCCTCGCCGCACGGAAGATCGGCGAGGCGGCCCAGGAGTCCGACCTGACGGCCCGCGCCGAGCGGAACACGACCGCGATGCTCCAGGGGCTGCTGCGCGCGCTCGGGTTCGAACGGGTGACGGTCACGTACGTCTGAACCGGGGGGAGTAATCGGCCCGCCCGCTCACGCCCGCCCCCGCTCACGCCCCGTCGAGGGCCGCCAGCCCCTCCTCCCAGCGGGCGCGGCGCTCGGCCTCCCGCTGGTCCCACCAGGGCGTGCCCCGCTCCCCGAGCGCGACCTTCGCCATGTGCACCCGGTCCCGGGCGGCGCGTTCGGCCGCCGCGTCCTGGGCGCGGCGGGCCGTGGCCACGGCCCGCCGCGCGGCCATGAGGTGGGACCGCAGCCGGGCGGCGACGTCCTCGGGCACCTCGGGGTCCGTGGCCCGCCAGCGCCGGCCCTTGACGATCACATACCGTCCGTCGGGGGTCCGGAGGGGCTTTTCCGCGTCAGCCGTCACCTTTCCCAGCCTGGCAGACACCGGGCGGCCCGTCGTGTCCGCCGCCACCGCTCCCGGGGGGAACGGCGGCGCTCCGCCGCCCCGGACGGAAGCCCCGCACGGGTCCCCCGCCGCCGGCGGACCTCAGAACGCGTACCGTACGCGCAGCCAGGGAGCGCGTGACTCGATCATGGTGCGCATCGTCTCCACCGCCTCGCGTTTGACCGTGTTGCGGTAGCGCACGTTCAGGGCGCCGTTCTCGGACCTCTTGGGCTGCTGGAGATCCGGCCGCCACAGGACGTCCTCGGCGCGGGGGTGCCAGCCGAGGTTGACCCCGTGCAGGTCCTGGTTGTGGGTGAGCATGATGATCTCCGCCGCGGCCTGCTCCTTCACGCGCCGCGGGAGTACGTCGTCCATCATCCGCAGCAGGTCGTCCCAGGCCTCCCGCCAGCCCGGGCGGATGACCACCGGGGACAGGTTGAAGTGCACCTCGTACCCGGCGTCCAGGAAGTCGGCGGCGGCCGCGAGGCGCGCGGGCACGGGGCTGGTGCGGATGTCGAGGAGGCGGGAGTCGTCCGGCGGCATGAGGGAGAACCGGATCCGCGTGCGGCCCTGGGGGTCCAGCCGCAGCAGATCGGGGTTGACCAGTTTCGTCGCGAAGGACGCCTTGGCGGTGGGCCAGCGGCGGAAGGCGTGGACGAGGTCGGCGGTGTTGTCGCTGATCAGGTCGTCGACCGAGCAGTCACCGTTCTCGCCGATGTCGTAGACCCACGCCCGCTCGTCGCACTGGTTGGGTTCCCTCTTCGGGCCGGTGGCGGCGACGTGGCGGCCGAGGGCGCCCAGGACGCGGTCGACGTTGGTGAAGACGGTGATGGGATTGGCGTACCCCTTGCGGCGCGGCACGTAGCAGTACGCGCAGGCCATGGCGCACCCGTTGGACAGACCGGGGGCGATCCAGTCGGCGGAACGGCCGTTCGGCCGGACGGTGAGGGAGGAGCGTTCGCCCAGGACCAGGGTCTCGGTCTTGATCCTGACCCAGCGCTCGACGTTCCCCTCGTTGCCGTGCAGGTGCGGGATGCGCCAGTGGGATTCCGTCTCGACGAGCCGGGCCCCAGGGAAGCGCGCGATGATCTGGCGGCCCCGCCACGACGCGGCGGCGGCCGGCTCCGCGTGGATCTCCGCCACGCGCAGCAGCCTGTGCGCCTCGGGCCCGTCACGGAACGGCCGGTCCTCCCGGTCCCCGGCCGCCGTGGCCAGGAGGTCCGCCACGTCGAACAGGCCTTCGGGATCGCCGGCCGGCTCCTGGGGACGCCGTCGCATGTCCGCTCCGATCCGCTTCGTCACTCACCTTCCCCGGCCCGAGGATCTTGACCGTTACCGAGGTGTTTGTCCCAGTCTACGGAGGTGTGGCGTCACCGCGTGGACCAGTGGCGGCCCTGGTGCGGGGCCGCGGTCCGGGGCAGGTGGGCGGGGAAATTCCGCTCTCACCGTGGGTCACCGTCCCGACGCCGCGGCGGCCCCGGTGATCGGCGGCTCCCCGGGGCCGGCGAGGATCCGGCGCCGGCGGACCGGGGGCCGCGAGCGCCCCGTGACCGGATGCGGACCGGGAGGGCCGGCGGCCGGTCCGGCGGATTCCGGTCACGGCCGATTCCGGTGGGGGGGCGGGGCACCACGGCACCTCCGCCCTCTTCCGTTCCGGCCTGCCAGCGTCGACCCATCGCCTTTCGGCCATCGGTTCTCGGCCTGGCGTGCGAGGGGTGATACCAGACTCGGGCGCTCTACGGGTAAGTTTGCCAACTGCGCGCCGCCGAGGATCGGTTGGCGACTACAGTGTGTGGTCGATGATCATCGGTAGGCTCATCGGAACCACACACCTCACCCCCGCACGTACCGTACGCAGCACCCGCACGACCCCCGGCACCACACCCCCGTAGTCCACCCTCCCCGTCGAACATCCCGCAGTACGCCGATTCCCGGGCACGTACCAAGGACACTCATGTCTCAACTTCGCGCACCCTCCTCGCGGTCCGAACGCCGCGAAGGCGGCCGGCACGGCCGGTCAGGCGCCCGCTCCGCCCCCGGTACCAGCGGCAACCCACCGGCGCGGACCCCCGGACAGGTCCCGACGGAAGCCCGCATACGACCTCAGCTCCTCCGCACCTCCGTGCTCCCCGCCGTGGCGGTGGCCCTGGGCGGCGCGGCCGCCGTCCTCTTCACCATCCGCTCCACCGGCGCCAGCCCCACCCCCGGCCTCTGGGCCGCGCTCACCGGGGCCGCGGCCCTCACGGTCGCCTCCGTGACCGCCGCCGCGCTCGGCGCCGACCGGGCGGCCAAGGCCGTCCTGGACCGCTGCAACGCCCTGCGCCGCTCCAGCGCCCGCAGTCAGAGCGAACTCCGCGCGATCGTGGAGCAACTGCGCCGCGGCGAGAGCCCGCCCCCCAGGCCCGCGCTGCCCACGACCGCCCCGTCGGGCGACGAGTTCGACCTGCTCGCCCAGGAACTGAACCGCTCCCACGAGGCCGCCGTCGCCGCCGTCGTCCAGGCCTCCCGGCTCTCCAGCAGCGTCGGCAACGAACAGAAGGTCGAGGTCTTCGTCAACCTCGCCCGGCGCCTGCAGTCCCTCGTCCACCGCGAGATCCAGCTCCTCGACGAACTGGAGAACGAGGTCGAGGACCCGGAGCTGCTCAAGGGCCTGTTCCACGTCGACCACCTGGCCACCCGCATCCGCCGTCACGCCGAGAACCTCGCCGTGCTCGGCGGCGCCATCTCCCGCCGCCAGTGGTCGAACCCCGTCACCATGACGGAGGTGCTCCGCTCCTCCATCGCCGAGGTCGAGCAGTACCCCCGGGTCAAGCTGGTGCCGCCGATCGACGGCACGCTCCGGGGCCACGCGGTCGCCGACGTCATCCACCTCCTCGCCGAACTCGTCGAGAACGCCACCCTGTTCTCCGCACCCCACACCACGGTGCTCCTCCGCGCCCAGTACGTCACGGCCGGACTGGCGATCGAGGTCGAGGACCGGGGCCTGGGCATGCCGGTCACCGAGCAGAACAAGATGAACGCCCTGCTCTCCGACCCCGACCAGGTCAACGTCGCGCACCTGCTCCAGGACGGGCGCATCGGCCTCTTCGTGGTCTCGGCGCTGGCCCGCCGGCACGGCATCGCCGTCCGGCTCCAGTCGAACATCTACGGCGGAGTCCAGGCCGTCCTCGTCCTGCCGCAGGGCCTGCTCGGCGCCGACCCCGAGGGCCTCGCCCAGCACGAGCGGCAGGCCGCGGCCGCCGCCGGGTCCCCGGCCGTACCGCCCCAGCAGGTGCAGCTCCAGAACCAGGGGCAGCCCACCGCCGCACTCCAGGCACCGGCCGCGCCGGCGCCGGCCGACGCGGCACCGGCCGTCCCGGCCCCCGCGCCCCGCACCCCGGCGCCCGTCCGTCCCTCCGCACCCGCCCCGGAACCGGCCACGGCCCGGCACGAGGGGTCCGCGGCCCGCCCCGAGGAGGCCCGCGCGCACGCCACACCCCCGCCCCCGGACCCGTACTCCCGTACGACCCCGCCGGTGAACGGCTTCCAGGACCACGGGCCGGCCCCCACGTCCGGCCCCGCGGCCCCGATACCGGCCCCCTCGGCCGGCCCGGAACCCACGGCACGCCCGGTCCCCCCGGCCCCCCGTACCGAGGCCCCCGGCCGGCCCCTCCTGCCCAAGCGGCGCGCCCAGGAGCACCTCGTCCCACAGCTGCGCGACGAGCCGGCCGCCCGCAAGCCGGAGGAGCACGCCCTGCACGACCCCGGCCTGATGGCCGCGTTCCAGCGCGGAATCGGCCTCGCCGAATCCCAGCCCGCCCCCCATGAACCGCTGCGTCCCGGTGACGCGCACAAGGAGTAGATGCACCATGGCGAGCAATGTGCCGACCGGCCATTCCTCGGATCTCGACTGGCTGCTGAGCGGCTTGGTCCAGCGGGTCCCGTACACCCGCAACGCGGTTCTGCTCTCCTCCGACGGTCTCGTCAAGTCCGTCCACGGCCTCGACCCCGACGCCGCCGACCACATGGCCGCCCTCGCCTCCGGGCTCTACTCGCTCGGACGCAGCGCGGGCGCCCGCTTCGGCGACGGCGGCGAGGTGCGCCAGGTCGTCGTGGAGCTCGACTCCACCCTCCTCTTCGTCTCCACCGCGGGCTCCGGCACGTGTCTGGCCGTGCTCGCCGGACGCGAGGCGGACGCCGCGGTCCTCGGCTACGAGATGGCGATGCTCGTCAAGAGCGTCCGGCCGTATCTCGTCACCCCGGCCCGGCAGGCGGCCGGAGCGGCAGGTGGCACAGGGCAGTGAACGCGACCCCCCATCAGGACGGGCCCTGGCTCGACGACGCCGCGGGCCGGCTGATCCGCCCCTACACGGTGAGCGGCGGCCGGACCAAGCCCAGCACCGCGCTGGACCTGCTCTCGATGGTGATGGCGACCGGTACGACCCCGCAGCCGCACCTGGGCCCCGAACACAGCCTGGCCCTCGGGCTGTGCGACGGGCCCACCTCGGTGGCCGAGATCGCGGCGCACTTACGGCTGCCGGCCGTCGTCACCAAGGTCCTCATCTCCGACCTCGTGGACTGCGGGGCGCTCACCGCCAGGGCGCCCCGGTTCCACGCCAATCCCACCGACCGTTCCTTGCTGGAGGCAGTGCTCGATGGCCTACGACAACGGCTCTGAGCGCCACGACAGTTCCGCGACCGATCCCTTCCCGACCGCGCTGAAGATCCTCATCGCGGGCGGGTTCGGCGTGGGCAAGACCACCTTCGTGGGCGCCGTCAGCGAGATCGAACCGCTGAGCACCGAGGAGCTGCTGACCTCGGTCAGCGCGGCCACCGACAGCCTGGAGGGGGTGGAGGGCAAGACCACGACCACCGTCGCCATGGACTTCGGCCGCATCACCCTCGACGAGCGCAACGTGCTGTACCTCTTCGGCACCCCGGGCCAGGAGCGCTTCTGGTTCATGTGGGACGAGCTCTCCGAAGGGGCGCTCGGGGCGGTCGTTCTGGCCGACACCCGCAGGCTCCAGGACTGCTTCTCCGCCGTCGACTTCTTCGAGCGGCGGGGCATCGAATTCGTCGTGGCGGTCAACGAGTTCGACGGCGCCTACCGTTACGACCCGGACGAGGTGCGGGCCGCGCTGGACCTCAAGCCGGAGGTGCCGGTCGTCCTGTGCGACGCCCGGATCTCCAGTTCGGGCATCCGTACCCTGCTCACCCTCGTCCAGCATCTGCTCACCACCATCCCGGCCGCCGCGCCGAGCTTCGGAGCCACGTCATGACCTACGATCCGACCGGTCACCTCCTGCTGACCCCCATCGACAAGGACGCGCCGGCCCGTGTGCAGCGGCTGCGCGAACTGGGCCTGGGGGAGCGGCCGGAGCCGGCCTTCGACGAGTTCGCCCACCGGCTCGCGGACGTGACCGGCGCCCCGTACTCGATGGTCAACTTCATCGACGAGAACCGGCAGTTCTTCGCCGGACTGCACACCCCGGCGGGCACCCACTCGGGCAGTGACCTCGGCGCGGCCGCCGCGGGCGCCGGCGGGGTCGGCCGCTTCATGGCCCGCGACCACGGGTACTGCCCGCACGTCGTCGTCCGGCGCAAGGCCCTCGTCCTGGAGGACGTCTGCGACTACCCGCGCTTCGCGGGCAACCCGGTCGTGGACGAGATCGGCATCCGCTCCTACATGGGCGCTCCGCTGATCGACCGTACCGGCGTCGCGCTGGGCACCATCTGCGTGGTCGACACCGACGTCCGGCCGTGGGGACGGGCCGGGCTCGAGACGATCAAGGCGATGGCGGCGGAGCTCGTGGAGCAGATCCACCGCCGTGAGGACGGCATGTTCTGAGCCGCCCACGCGACGGCCGGGCCCGGGGACGGACACCACCGTCCCCGGGCCCGGCCGTAGGGGGGTGCCGTCAGATGTGCAGCGGATCCGGCGCCGGGGTGCGGACGACCTCCGACAGCCGCTCCGACCAACTGCCCTTGTCCTGGCCGAGGGCCACCTCGGCCAGCCGGAGGAGCTGGATGTCGGAGGTGCCGGCCGGGGCGAAGATGTGGTGCGCGTCGCGGACGTACCGCTCGATGGGCCGGTCGGTGAACAGGCCGGCGGCGGCATGGATCTCCATGGCGTTACGGCCGGAGTCGATCGCCGACTCGACATTGACCAGCTTGGCGTTCATGAGCTCCGCGTCGCAGGACAGCCCCTGGTCGAGCAGGTGCACGGCGTGGTACGCGGCCAGCCGGGCCGTCATCAGACGCGACTGCATCTGACCGAGCTTCAGCTTCACCGTGGGGAGGTCGGAGAGCGGCTTGCCGTAGCGGATGCGCTCGGTGGCGAAGCGGGTCGTCTCCTCCAGGATGGCCCGGTGGATGCCGAGGGAGACGGCGGTGAGGTTGGCCCTGCCGTACAGGACGCTGGAGGAGTACGCGACGGAGAGGCCGTCCCCCTCGTCGCCGAGCCGGTTGGCCGCCGGAACCCGGCAGTTCTCGAAGATCAGCTCACCGAAGCTGAAGCCGTGCAGCCCCATGGCGGCCTGCTGCGGGCCGGTACGGAACCCCGGACGATCGGATTCGACCAGAAACGCGGTGAGTCCCTTCGAACCAGGCCCCGTTCTGACCACCACTCCGTGCAGATCGCCTACGTGGCTGTTGCCGACGTAGACCTTGCTGCCGTTGAGGATGTAGTCGTCGCCGTCGCGCACGGCACTGGCGCTCATGCCGAGGACGTGGCCGCCCGACTCGGGCTCGGTCACGGCGATGGTCGGCAGACAGTCACCGGCGGCAATGGCCGGAAGCCAGGTCTTGCGCTGCTCGTCGCTGCCGAAGTGGACGATCTTGGCGGTGCCCAGCTGCGAGGCCTGGACCATGGCACCCATGGCACCGCTGACCCGGGAGAGCTCCTCGATGATGATGGTTTTGGCCAGATGGCCGGCGCCCATCCCGCCGTACTCCTGGCCGATTGTCGCTCCCAGCCAGCCCTGCTCGGCGATCATCCGGGACAGCTCGTGGTGAACCGTCCGGGACTCCTCCATCTCGGCTATTCGTGGCCGAACCTCACGCTCTGCGAAGTCACGGACCGTTTCCCTGAGCTCGTGATGCAGCCGACTGCTGAAGTAGCCGTCCATTCGAGTCCCTCCCCTGCGAAACGCCTGCTCGGTGGGTCCGAACAGGTGGTGCATCGGCAGTGGTCCCGTCCCGAACAGGCCGACCTCTTCATGGTGTTGATCTTTATGGGACGGATCAATATCGCCACAATTTTTGTCCGAAACACGAGCTGTTGACGATTGAAACCGACTGTGTTTCGTGTGCTCTTGGCCTGCTCGGTCCGATCGGGACGCCCTGCCCCGTGGGCATCTTTCTGCCACATGCCAAGGGCAACGAACCGCCGGGCATATGGCCAGGACCCTTCCCGGGTCACCTCATGAGCCCCTTCATCCCCAAACGAGCGGCATTCCGGATCTTGAGCCCGGCGTGAGCGCCCCTGGAATCCCGGGGCCGCCGCCGCTTCGCTCCCCCTCCGCCCCCACCCGCCGGGGGCGCGCGGAAGCACTCACCGGCGCCCCCGCGCGTCACGGAGCGTGACCGCCTCCCTGTCACGCCCCACCCGTCGGCCGACCGGAAAGGGGTTCGTGACCACCGAGCAAAGTGCGGTATTGTTCTCGTGTGCCTGAGCCGGGGGGAAACCCCAGGTCAGACGGGCAACGGGACGTGGCGCAGCTTGGTAGCGCACTTGACTGGGGGTCAAGGGGTCGCAGGTTCAAATCCTGTCGTCCCGACTCGAAAGAGTCGCAGGTCAAGGGGCCGTTTCAGAGTGATCTGAAACGGCCCCTTGATCATTTTTGGGGACCACTGAGGGACCAACTCGTCCCGACCGGGTCAGCGGGCGACTTCACCATCTCCGCGACCCTTCCGCCGCGGCACCCCTCCCACCAGGGGTCTGACGGCCGGCGGGCCCCGGTGCGCGTACGCCATTCCCCGCCGCACCGCCGGCCTCGCCGGCCGGCGCGGACCGAACACGTCATCCCTCGCCTTCTCCGCCGCTCCCCACCGGCAACCGGAATCGAGCCGCCACCCCTGTCCGGCGTACCGCGCGCGCCGACCGTGCTCAGTAGCGAAGGAGCCCTGCGTCGATGCGCTCCCAGGCGGCCCGCAGTTCGGCGAGCCGCGCCTGTTCGAAGAGTGCCCGGTCGGCCTGCTCACGGGCGTCCTCGGACAGGTGGAAGAGCTGGTCCCGGCCGGACCTGCCCCGGTAGTACTTCCAGTCGCCGCGGCGCAGTGCCCGCTCGCCCCGCACCCGCCAGAAGAGGTCTCGCTCGGGCACCTCGGCGCCGTGGAGCAGGTGTCCGGCGAGGCTGATGCCGTCGAGGGGGTACGCGGGATGGGGACGGGCGCCGGCCAGGTCGAGGAGGGTCGCCGTCCAGTCGGGCGTGAACACCGGCAGGTCACTGACCTGGCCGCCGTCGATCCGCGCCGGCCAGCGCAGGATCGACGGAACCCGGATGCCGCCCTCCTGGAGCGAGCCCTTGTTCCCGGCGAGCGGCCAGTTGTAGGAGAAGCGCTCCCCGCCGTTGTCGCTGGCGAAGAAGACGAGGGTGTCCCGCTCCTGGCCGGAGCGCTTCAGCGCGTCGAGGACCTGCCCGATCGAGCGGTCGAGGTCCTCGACCATCTCCGCGTACTTCTCGATCGAACCACCGTCCTGGTGCCAGAGGGCGGAGCGGTCACCGGACTTGATCCGGCGGACGATCTCGGCGCTCGCCTCCTTGTCGCCGTCGGCTATCCACGGCCAGTGAGGAGTGGTGAAGTTGAGGTTGAGCAGCCAGGGCCTGTCGTGGTCGCGGCTGACGTACTCGCTCGCCCGCTCGGTGAGGATCCGGGTGTAGTAGCGCAGGTCCTTGTACTGCGCGTCGCCCTCGTAGAGGTCGTACTCACCGCCCAGGCCGAGCTTGGAGTAGTACTCCAGGGCTCCGCCGAAGTTGCCGAAGAACTCGTCCCAGCCGGAGCGGGTGGGGGAGTAGTCGGGAAGGTAGCCGCAGTGCCACTTGCCGATGAGGGCGGTGGCGTAGCCGGAGTCACGCAGGAGCGAGGCGAGCGTGGGGTGGGTGGGCTCGAGTCCGACCGACTTGTCGGCGATCGGCTCGGCGAGCCCACCCTTCGTACGGCCCGGGTAACGGCCGGTGTAGAGGCTGAAGCGGGTGGGCGAGCAGGTCGCGGAGCCGGAGTACGCGTCGGTGAAGCGGACGCCGCCGCGGGCGAGGCGGTCCAGGTGGGGGGTGCGGATGTGCGGGGAGCCGTAGGAGGAGAGGTCCGCCCAGCCCAGGTCGTCACCCAGGACGAAGAGGATGTTGGGCCGCCGCGCGTGGCGGCGCGGGTGCGCGGCGCGGAAGGGGCGCTCCCGCTGTTCGGCCGGCGTCGCCTGCGCCGAGGGCGCGGTGGCACCGAGGACGGCCGCGGCGGCGGCACCGGCGGCGGCCCCGCCGAGGGCGCGGCGGGACAGGGGCGTGGACATACGGGTCTCCATGAGGGCGTGCGAAGGTACGGGCAGGCCTCCGGGCCCGGCAGGCGGGGACGGCGCCGCGACCGGGGCGGGGGCGGAGGAGGGTGTGGTGGTGGCCGGGGAGCGGAAGGCCGACTGGTCAGAGGCAGCGACAGGCCGCGCTCGCGACACGGACGAGGTCCACGTGCCGGCGCTGGACGAGGGTGACCGAGCGGTCACGCGGGGGCTGCATGGGCCAGGAGTCTCGCCGGGACGGACGAGACGCGTCAACGGTGGAAGGACCGTTGACGCGCGTAGTTCGCATGATCGACACGCACCGTCGGGCAGGCGGGAGCGGCTTCCGGTTCGTTCCCCCTGCCGCCGCCCCCTTTTGCGGGCGCCGGCAGCGTGCTGATGGCCCAGGCTGATCGTGGAGTCGACCGACACGGTGCACTCCAGGGCTCCGACGGAGTCACGCGAACGTAGGCGAGCCCAGGTTCCGTCCGTTCCCGTCAACGAATGCCTGTGACCGGCACGCGGCCTCGTCTCAAGCGGCGACGAACGAATCCCTCAGCTCAACGACCCACCTGTCAGGCCGAACGGACAGAACCTACTTTCGGGACACGGCCCGGGGCGACGAGCTGCAACGGCTCCGCCGCGGACCGGAGCCGGCGAGCGCAGACTTGAGTCTCCCGCGGGGGGAGACAGGAAGGTGAGCTCATGGACGGCGACACCCTCTACTCGATCGGCGAACTCGCCCAGCGCACCGGGCTGACGGTGAAGACCATCCGGTTCTACTCCGATCGGGGCATCGTCGAGCCCGCCGACCGCACCACGCCGGCTACCGGCTCTACGCCCCGGACACCGTCGCTCGCCTTGCCCTCGTGCGAACACTGAGAGAACTGGGACTCGGCCTCGCCATGATCCGGCGGGTGGTGGACCACGAGCTCACACTCAGCGAAGTCGCCGCCGAACACGCGGCCGCACTTGACGCGCAGATCAGCATCCTGCGTCTGCGACGGGTGGTTCTGACAGCCGCCGCCCTACGCGAACCCACCCCCGAGGAGATGGAACTGATGCACCAGCTGGCCACGCTGTCCGAAGCCGAACGCCGACGCCTGATCGACGACTTCCTCAACAGCGTCTTCGAAGGCCTCCACCGCGGCTTTCACCACGCCGCGGCTCGGCGTTCCATGACGCCCGAACTCCCCGACAGCCCCACGGACGAACAGATCGCAGCATGGGTGGAGCTGGCTGAACTGTCTCTGGACCCCGATTTCCGTGCCAGCGTGCGGCGCCTGACCGAAGACCACGCGGCCGCTCTGCCCGATGACGCCCCCATGCCCCCTCGCCCAGACGTGATCGCCATTGTCCGAGATCTCGTCGGACCGGCCGTGGCCCGCGCCATCAGCCCCGCCTCGCCCCAGGCCGATCCTGTCGTCGCTGCGATCGCCGCCCACTGCGCGCTCGCCCACGGCCGTCCTGATGACGCCGAACTGCGCCGGTGGCTGCTGCACCGTCTGCAGGCCGCGAACGATCCGCGCAGGGACGAGTACTTCCGGCTGCTCGCGCTCATCAACGACTGGCCGGCACCGGAACGCCTCACCCCGGTGATCGACTGGTCCGTCACGGCTCTGCGGACACGGACAGCCCGATGACGCACCCACCCCACAGCTGCACGCGGCGCTGAAAGCTGCCGCTGCCACGGATCCTCGGCACCCCGAGCACGACAGGCACCGACGGACTGGACCCCGCGGGCCATGACCCAGTCGGGTGGCGCCCCTCGCCGTCCTGATCACGGTGCCCCCACGTCACACCCGAGGACGCACTCCGGGCCGAGACGTCGACGTCGGACCATCGACACAGGTGCGGGGGACGGGGCTCGCTCCGCCGGGGGAAACCCTTGTTCGGGACGGATATCCGACGGGTTGCGGGGCAGGCGGAGCCCTGGAGGTTGATAGCAATGGTTCCCCTTCTGTTGGTTCTGCTCCTCGCCCTGGTCCTCTTCGGGGCCGGGTTCGCGGTCGAGGCGCTGTGGTGGATCGCCGTGATCGTGTTCGTCGTGTGGCTGCTGGGCTTCCTGGTACGCCCCAAGGGCGGCACCGGCCGCTGGTACCGCTGGTAGCGGAACCCGGAAAGTCATCGACATGTGCACGCGAAGCTCTGCGGGCGCCACCCACCGACGGGGTGGCGCCCCCACCCTTGTCCCGGGCCCGGCCGCGTCCCCGTGGAAGACGCCGCCCCGCCCTCCGTACCCTGTCGGCGTGCGGCCCGGGGGAAGGGCGGCAGTCACGCGAGGAAGGACGGGCGATGAGTGAGGTCATGACCAGGGGGGAGCCGCTGCGCCGGCCGCTGCTGTCGGCGAGCGTGACCTACCAGGACTCCGACGTGGGGGCCGGGGTGATCGCGGCGGCCCGTGACTTCGTCGCCGACTTCCTCACGGCCGCGCCGAACACCCGGGGCAGGCCGGTCTCCCCGGACCATGTCGATCTGGCGCGCCTGGTGGTCAGCGAACTGGTGACCAACGCCGTGCGCCACGCGCCCGGCCCCTGCGAGGTCCTCGTCGAGCGCTTCGAGAACGCCCTGGACATCTCCGTCACCGACCGGCTCGACGCCGTTCCCGTCACCCGGCCCCGCGACCCCCGGCGCATCGGGCAGCACGGCCTCGAGATCGTACGGGCGGTCTGTGAGAGCGTGACCGTGGAACCGCAGCGTTCCGGGAAGCGCGTACGGGCCCGTCTTCCTCTCGTCTGACACCCCCGTCGGGCGGCCCCGGAGGGTCGTGAATAATTTTTCTCGATCCGCTGACGTTTTTCCGGCATGAGCCGCGCAAGTGGGGGTACGCGGAACCCCCACGGGGCAACCGCTACCGACGTACGAGAGAAGGTCATCAGAGTGCCGACCGAGGTGACGACGGACACGAGGACTGGCGTCGAGACGGGGATGGGGGATCTTCCCGTACTCGAATCCCCCCGCGAGGTCGCTCCCAAGGACGCGCGCGAGCTGTCGAAGGTGTTCTTCGAGAAGCTGGCGGTGACGGAGGAGGGGACGCATGAATACCAGTACGTACGGAACACGCTGATCGAGATGAACATGTCGCTCGTCCGCTACGCGGCGGGCCGCTTCCGCGGCGCCCGCGGCGACGAGATGGAGGACATCGTCCAGGTCGGCACCATCGGCCTGATCAAGGCCATCGACCGCTTCGACCTCTCCCGGGAGGTCGAGTTCACCACGTTCGCCGTCCCCTACATCGTCGGCGAGATCAAGCGCTTCTTCCGGGACACCTCCTGGGCGGTCCACGTACCGCGCCGGTTGCAGGAAGCCCGGGTGGAGCTGGCCAGGGCGACCGAGGAGCTGAGCTCGCGCCTCGGCCGGTCGCCGAGTGTGGCGGAGCTGGCGAGCCTGATGAACCTCTCCGAGGACGAGGTGATCGAGGCGCGGATCGCCGCCAACGGCTACAACTCGGCGTCGCTCGACGCGGCCATCGGTCCGGACGGCGAGGACGACGCCACCGCGCTCGCCGAGTTCATCGGCGTGGAGGACCCGGCGCTCGAACTCTTCGAGGACTTCCACACTCTGGCGCCGCTGCTCAGCAAGCTCGACGAGCGCAGCCGCCGCATCCTGCACCTGCGGTTCGTCGAGGAGCGGACGCAGTCGGAGATCGGCAAGGAACTCGGCATCTCCCAGATGCACGTCTCCCGGCTGCTCTCCCGCAACCTCACCCGCCTGCGCGAGGGCATGCTCGACCGCTCGTAGGTGAAGGACCGGCGCCGTCCGGGCGCCCACGACGGAACGGCCTCACCAACCCCCTTCTGGTGAGGCCGTTCCGGCGTGTTCCGGTGCGGCCGGTCCGGCCGGGCGGGAAGGGTCAACGGGGGCCCTGCCGTTCCTCGGCCGCCCGCCGTCGCTCCCTGCGCTTCAGCGTCTGCCGCTCGTCCTCCCGCAGACCGCCCCACACACCCGTCACCTGGCGGGAGTCGTCCATGGCCCAGCGCAGGCACTCCGCGCGCACCGGGCAGTGCCGGCAGATCGCCTTCGCCTCCTCGGCCTGGATGAGCGCGGGTCCGCCCGTCCCCACCGGGAAGAAGAGGTCGGGGTCGGCGTCCTGGCAGGCGGCCTGTGCGCGCCAGTTGTCCAGCATCGGTCATTCCTCCTGTCGTCCGTGTTCAGTGATCCGTATGCGTTCATGCCTGTACGACCGGGTGCGTCCGCCGGTGCGGAACTCCGGAGTCACGGTCCCGTGAGAAGCCGGGAGGTCTCGGCCGCCCAGTCGATCCGCGCGGCCTCCTCCCCCTCCGGCACGGCGGCGTACGTCGTCGCGAGCCAGTCCCGCAGCCCCGCCCGGTCGACGTCGACCATCGCGTACGCCCCCGCCTGACCGAGCCGCAGGCGTACGCGGCCCTCCCGCCCGCCGCAGCGCAGCGGCCACAGGCGGACATCGCCCTCGCCGCTCAGGACACGCGTCCCGGAGCGCAGCAGATCCCGCGAGAAGGTCCAGTCCACGACCCGGCCCAGGGAGAGCCGGAAGGTGACGCGGACCGCCCACGGATCGTCGGGGTCGTAATGGAACGTGGTCTCGACGGGCAGGTCGCTCTCGCCCCGGACCTGGCGGGCCGTGATGTTCCACGGCGCCACGGGGGATGCGGAAAGCGGCCTCGCGGGCAGGGGCGGCTGGGTGGTCTTGTCCCGGCTCGAGTCAGACATCGTCACCAGTTCCGTGGGGGGAGAGCGCGCCGGGCCAGACCGGCGCCGTACCTCTCCCTCGTAACCCCGGAACCCGGTTTCACGCATCTTCCCGGCCCCCCGAACGAGGGAATGTGCCGGCCCGGCCGGGGCACGCGGACTCCAGGCGGAGAGGCCCCGCGGTCCCTCCGCCGGACACGGCACACCGAAGGGCCGGGGCGGCGGCGAGCCGCCCCGGCCTTCGATCACCTGAGGAGTGGTCCCGTATGACGGAGCACGTGTGGAGCTATCGGCCGGCCGCCGGCCGTCCGGCCGGTACCGACCTGACCGGTTTCAAGGTCGAGGCGACCGACGGCGCCATCGGCAAGGTGGACAAGCACTCCGACGAGGCCGGGGACGCCTATCTGGTGGTGGACACCGGCCTGTGGATCTTCGGCAAGGAGGTCCTCCTGCCGGCGAGCGCCGTGGTCCGGGTCGACCCGGAGGAGCGGACGATCCACGTCGACCGGACCAAGGAGCAGATCAAGGACGCCCCGGAGTTCCACCGGGAGAAGCACCTGGAGGACCCGGACTACCGCACCCGGCTCGGTCTGTACTACGGCCTGGGCGGCCCCTTCGGCGGCCCGATGGGCTGACGGGAGTCCGTGAAGGCCCGCCGCCGCCCCGGCGCTCCCGTTCGGTGAGGGCCGCGGGGCGGCCTTCCCGGGGGATCCGGTCAGAGGCTGAAGTAGAAGCGCACCGTCGTCCCCGTGTCGCCGGTGTGCACCCGCACCAGGTCGGCCACGTAGTGGACCAGCATCAGGCCCCGTCCGCCGATCTGTCCCGGCCGAGGGGGGCGGCGTCCCGCCAGGGGGTCGGTGAGGCGGCCCGCGTCGCGGACCTCGCAGACGAGGTGACCGGCCTCGGTCCCGATCGTCAGCGTCCCCCGCCCGCCCCCGTGCACCACGCTGTTCGTGGTCAGCTCGGCGACGGCCAGCTCGGCGTCGCCCAGCCGCTGCCCGGTCAGTCCCAGCCGCGCGGCCTGCGCGGAGGCGAACCGGCGGGCCGCCGGAAGCTCGTCACCGCCGAAGGCGAAGACGGCGGTTCCGTCCAGCGGCTCCAGCGTCTCGTTGTACCGGGCGACGACCGCCTCCCAGTCGTAGACGTCGCTGTTCTCCTCGCGCCCGTCACTGATGAGTGTGGGATGGGTCATGCGGGCGTCGGCGATCACCCGCGGGTCCAGTCGCGCCTCGTCGTACGGGCACAGAATGGTCACGGCACGGCCCTCGAAGGCCGCGTTGATCAACGCCTCGTGCTGGGCGCACGCCGGGTACTCCACAGCGCTGCGCCCCGCCCAGATCGGCTCACCGATGATCCGCACCCGCCCCGTGGGGTGGGCGTCGGCGAAGCCGCGCAGCACCCGGGGGATGATCCGCCCGGGGTTGCGGCCCACGTCGGTCATGTCCAGGAGGAGGACGCCCTCGGCATCGGCCCCGAGACCGTCCCGGATCAGCTCCAGGTTCGGACCGGGCACCGCGACCGCCAGTGGCTCACCGCCGGCCAGGCCCTCCCGCAGGAAGTCCACCGTCTGCCGCGCGTACTCCGCTTCGGTGCGGTAGAACAGCGCGGGGTGCACGAACGTCTCGTCGGTGCTCACCGTGCTCATCGCCGCACCACCTCGATCTGCGGGAGCTCCGGCCAGAACATGTCGAGGACCCGCAGCAGCTGGGGCGGAGGATGCTCCACCACCATCCGTCCCTCGGGCAGGCCCATGGCCGTGACGGCCAGTGCCGTCGCCCCGGCCACGTCGACGAAGACGAGGTCGGTCAGTTCCACGTAGGTCACGCCGGTGTGCTGCCCGGCCAGCCGGGACAGGGCGTCCTCCCAGGACCGGCGGGTGAGCTCGGTCACCTCACCGCCGACACGTATCCCGGAACGACCGGGCAACGGGCTCACCTCCAAGACGGCCCTCGTCGACCCCGTCACGCCGGACCCGCCCACCGCATGCGGGACATCTCCGCTCGGACTCCTCACGATCCGCCCGCCACCCCGGGCCCCCTCTCGGGTCCGCCGGGTCCGGCGGGCAACGTCTTCCGGTGCTCCACCCTATCGTGGTACGTCTCCGAAGCGGACCGGCGCCGCCTCCCGGGGCCGTCGGCGGCCGCGAACCGCACGGTTCCGGCCCGTTTCGCCCGGACAGGATTGGAACCCCGCTCCCGTGGACATACGGGAGGGCGGCGCGTGTGTCACGGGCCCGCGCCGCCCTGCCCGGGGGAGGCGGGGGTGGGTTTGCGGGGGCCCGTGAACCGTGGGGTAGCCTCCGGGCGGTACGCGCCCCGAGATCTGGCGGAATGTCAGGTGGTGGTCGGGGGAGGAACGGGTGTGTCGGGACACGAACCCGGCGATCTACGGAGGCGACGTTCGATGGCTGGCTCTACAGCGCCCGGAACCGCGAGAGCGGGCATGGACACGGAGTCCTCGGCCGCTCAGGTCGGTGAGGCGGAGCTGCGGCTGCTGCTCGCGGGCCTCACGGCGGTGCGGGACGGAGACTTCGGCACCCGGCTCCCCTCCGACGCGGACGGCCTGCTGGGCGAGATCGCCCTGGTCTTCAACGGCATGGTCGACCAGCTGTCGCGGTTCACCTCGGAGGTCACGCGGGTGGCCCGCGAGGTCGGCACCGAGGGAAGGCTCGGCGGACAGGCCCAGGTCCCGGGCGTCTCGGGTACGTGGGAGGACCTGACGGACTCCGTCAACGCCATGGCGGGCAACCTCACCACCCAGGTCCGCGACATCGCGCAGGTCGCCACCGCCGTCGCCAAGGGCGACCTGTCGCAGAAGATCACCGTGGACGCGCGCGGCGAGATCCTGGAGCTGAAGAACACCGTCAACACGATGGTCGACCAGCTCGGCTCGTTCGCCGGCGAGGTGACGCGCGTGGCGCGCGAGGTCGGCACCGAGGGCATCCTCGGCGGCCAGGCCGACGTGAAGGGCGTCTCGGGTACGTGGCGGGACCTCACCGACTCGGTGAACTTCATGGCCGGCAATCTCACCAGCCAGGTCCGCGCCATCGCGCAGGTCGCCACCGCCGTGGCGGAGGGCGACCTGTCGCAGAAGATCACCGTGGACGCGCGCGGCGAGATCCTGGAGCTCAAGAGCACCATCAACACGATGGTCGACCAGCTCGGCTCGTTCGCCGGCGAGGTGACGCGCGTGGCGCGCGAGGTCGGCACCGACGGCATCCTCGGCGGCCAGGCCGACGTGAAGGGCGTCTCGGGTACGTGGCGCGACCTCACCGAGTCGGTCAACGTGATGGCCGACAACCTGACCGCGCAGGTCCGCGCGATCGCCGAGGTCACCACGGCGGTGGCCCAGGGCGACCTCACGCAGAAGATCCGGGTCGACGCGCGCGGCGAGATCCTGGAGCTGAAGGAGACCATCAACACGATGGTCGACCAGCTCTCGGCCTTCGCGGACGAGGTGACGCGCGTGGCGCGCGAGGTCGGCACCGCCGGCAACCTCGGCGGCCAGGCCACCGTGCGCGGCGTCTCCGGCACGTGGAAGGACCTGACCGACAACGTCAACGTGATGGCGTTCAACCTGACCGGCCAGGTCCGGTCGATCGCCCAGGTCGCGGCCGCGGTCGCCCGCGGTGACCTGTCGCAGAAGATCACGGTGGAGGCGGAGGGCGAGGTCGCCGCCCTCGCCGGCGTGATCAACACCATGGTGGACACCCTGTCGGCCTTCGCCGACGAGGTGACCCGCGTGGCGCGCGAGGTCGGCACCGAGGGCATCCTCGGCGGCCAGGCCCGGGTGCCGAACGTGGCCGGCACGTGGAAGGACCTGACCGACAACGTCAACTTCATGGCGCACAACCTGACCAGTCAGGTGCGCAACATCGCGCAGGTCACCACCGCCGTCGCCCGTGGCGACCTGACGCGCAAGATCGACGTGGACGCCCGCGGCGAGATCCTGGAGCTGAAGACCACCATCAACACGATGGTCGACCAGCTCAGCTCCTTCGCCGCCGAGGTGACGCGCGTCGCGCGGGAGGTCGGCAGCGAGGGCCGGCTCGGCGGCCAGGCCGAGGTCGCGGGCGTCTCCGGCACCTGGAAGCGCCTCACGGAGAACGTCAACGAGCTGGCCGGCAACCTGACCCGGCAGGTCCGGGCGATCGCCGAGGTCACCAGCGCCGTGGCGGAGGGCGACCTCACCCGCTCCATCACCGTGGACGCCTCCGGCGAGGTCGCCGACCTCAAGGACAACATCAACTTCATGGTGGAGTCCCTGCGGGAGACCACACAGGCCAACGAGGAACAGGACTGGCTCAAGACCAACCTGGCCCGCATCACCGCCCTGATGCAGGGCCGGCGCGATCTGACGGTGGTGGCCGAGTCCATCATGGACGAGCTGACGCCCCTGGTCTCCGCCCAGTGCGGCGCCTTCTACCTGGCCGAGGACACGGCCGACGGCACCGTCCTCCAGCTGGTCGCCTCCTACGCCTTCCCGGACGGCGCCCGCCCGACCCGCTTCCGCCTCGGCGAGTCCTTCGTCGGCCAGGCGGCGCGCGGCCGGCGCCCCATCGCCGTCGACGACCTGCCGGCCGACTACCTGCCGGTGGCCGGCGGCCTCGGCCGGACCGAGGCGCTCTCCCTGATCGTCCTGCCCATCGTGGTCGAGGAGCAGGTGCTCGGCGTCATCGAGCTGGCGTCGGTGCACCGGTTCACCCAGATCCACCGGGACTTCCTGGACCAGCTCATGGAGGCGATCGGGGTGAACGTGAACACGATCGTCGCCAACGCCCGCACCGACGAGCTGCTCGGGGAGTCCCAGCGCCTGACCGCCGAACTCCAGGCCCGCTCGCAGGAACTCCAGGCGCGCCAGGAGGAACTGCAGGCCTCCAACAGCGAGCTGGAGGAGAAGGCGGCCCTGCTGGCCGCGCAGAACCGCGACATCGAGACCAAGAACCTGGAGATCGAACAGGCCCGCCAGGAACTGGAGGAGCGGGCCCACCAGCTGTCGCTCGCCTCCAAGTACAAGTCGGAGTTCCTGGCCAACATGAGCCACGAGCTGCGCACCCCGCTCAACAGCCTGCTCATCCTCGCGCAGCTGCTCGCCCAGAACCCGTCGCGCAACCTCACCGCGAAGCAGGTCGAGTACGCCGGGATCATCCACTCGGCCGGCTCCGACCTGCTCCAGCTGATCAACGACATCCTCGACCTGTCCAAGGTCGAGGCGGGGAAGATGGACGTCACCCCCGAGGTCGTTCCCGTGAGCGGACTCCTGGAGTACGTGGAGGCCACCTTCCGGCCGCTGACCGGCCAGAAGAACCTGTCCTTCGCCGTCCGCACCTCGCCGGACGTCCCCGAGGAGCTCCTCACCGACGACTACCGGCTCCGCCAGATCCTGCGGAACCTGCTGTCCAACGCGGTCAAGTTCACCGAACAGGGCGGCGTCGAGCTGCACATCGAGCCCGCCGACGAGTCCGCGATCCCCGACATCGTCCGCCGGGACGGCCTCGTGCTGGCGTTCCGGGTGCACGACACCGGCATCGGCATCGCGCCCCAGCACCTGGAGACCGTCTTCGGGGCCTTCCAGCAGGCCGACGGCACCACCAACCGCAAGTACGGCGGCACCGGCCTCGGCCTGTCCATCAGCCGCGAGATCGCCTACCTCCTGGGCGGCGCGATCACCGCCGAGAGCACCCTCGGGAAGGGCAGCAGCTTCACCCTCTACCTGCCGGCCGTCCACAAGGACTTCGCCGAGACCGCGCCGGCGCGCCCCCTGGAGGCGCGCGAGCAGGTCGCCATCGAGGGGACCGTCACGTACGACGAGGGCCCGGCGGCCGGTGTGGCGGCCACCCAGCAGCGCCGCCTCCTCGTGGTCGAGGCACGGCCCAACGGCCTCCTGTCGCTGGTGGCCGAGAGCGCCCTCGGCGACCTGCACCGCCAGGCCGAGGCACCCGGCCAGCGCGGGGTCGAGGTCATCACGGCGGTCGGCGCCCAGGACGCGGCGAGCACCCTGGCCACCCACCCCTGCCACTGCCTGGTCCTCGACCTGGACCTCGCCGACGGCGCGGCCTTCTCCCTGCTGGAGGGGATGGAACGCGACCCGGCCCTCCAGTCGGTGCCCGTCCTGGTCCACAGCGGACGGGGCGTCGCGTCCGAGGACGAGCGCCTGCTCAAACGGCAGGACGGCGCACGGCTCCTGGAGGTGATCACCAGCCTCGACGAGCTGCGCGAGCGCATCGCCCTGCACATGAGCGCCGACCGCCCCGGGGACGTCGTCCCGCTGGTGCGGGGCGCGGACACCACCAGCGTCGCCTGGCAGTCGGACGTGGACACGTCCCTCGCGGGCCGCACCGCACTGGTCGTGGACGACGACGACCGCAACCTGTACGCGATCACCGGCGTCCTGGAACTGCACGGGATGCGCGTCATGCAGGCGGAGAACGGGCGCGCGGCGCTCGACGCCCTGGCGGCGCACCCCGACATCGACGTGATCCTGATGGACGTGATGATGCCGGAGATGGACGGGTACACGGCCACCGCCGCGATCCGGGCGATGCCGGAACACGCCCGGCTGCCGATCATCGCGGTCACGGCCAAGGCCATGGTCGGCGACCGGGAGAAGAGCCTGGCGTCGGGAGCCACCGACTACATCACCAAGCCGGTCGATTCCGCGGAGCTGATCAGCCGCCTCAAGCACCACCTGGCGCTGTAGGGCGCACCGGCCGATAGCATTCCACGGATCCGAGGAGCGTCCTGACGTGCACCAGTCTTCCGAACCGCCCGGCGCGCACGGCGGCCTCGCCGCCGTGTCCGCCGACGCGCCCAGGGTCGGGCCCCCGCGTGACCCGGCCGTGCGGCCGGCGTCCGCGCCCGCCCACGAGCAGGACCCGGCGGCCGACCGCCGCGCGGACGCCTCCGCCGTCGGACGGCTGGCGAACACCGTCGAGCGGCTGCGCCAGGAGCTCCAGCGCGCCCACGCCGACGCCGCGGGGCGTGCCCTGGTCGAGATGGCCATGGGCATGCTGATCGAGCGGCTCGGCTGCAGCCCGGCCGAAGCCGCCGTCCAGCTGTCCGACCTGGCCGCCCAGGCCGACGTCTCCGTCCTGGAACTCGCGGCCGACCTCGTCAACCAGGCGGCAGCCGACCGGATCTCCGCCATCGCCCGCGACTTCGTCCGGTCCTCGGCCGAGCCCGCGTCCGACTCCGCCGCGCTGCGCCTGCGCTGCGCCCAGGCGCACGCCCTCGCGGGCGGCGACACCGGGGCGGCGGCCCGCTCGATGCTCGACCAGGCGCTCCGCCCGCTCGGCGCCGTCGCCGTCGCCATCTGGGCGGCCCACCCCGACCAGTCCCTGTCCCTCGCCGGCAGCGCGGGCTTCAGCCCCCAGGAGGCCACCCGCTGGCGGCACGTGCCGCCCGGCGTGCCCACGCCCGCCCGCCGGGCCCTCGACGAGCGGGCCGCCGTCGGCTACGCCACCCTGGCCGACGCCGCCCTGCCCTCGATCGGGCAGCACGACGTGGGCGGCGGGCGGCTCGCCGTCCCCGCCGGGATCGGCGGACGGCTCACGGGCGTCCTCGAGATCTGCTGGCCCGACCGGCTGCCGGCGCTGTCCCAGTCGCTGGAGCGGCAGTTCGAGGCGCTCGCGGAGCTGGCCGCGGCGACCCTGGAGACCTGGTCCGACCTCGGCGGCACCGAACAGGACGCGCCGGACGCGCACCTGGAGGACCTCCGCCGGCTCGTCGACGGCCTCTCCGACCCCTGCCTCATCCTCCAGATGGCGCCGGACAGCGCGGAGATGCCGCTCGAATTCACCATCCGGTACGTCAACCCGGCCTTCGTCGACTTCGCCGGCCGCCCCGCCGGCGCCATCGTGGGCGCCGGTCTCCTGGAGGCGTACCCGCTCGCGGCGGAAGCCGGCGGCCTCATGGAGAAGGTCGAGCACGTCTTCGTCACCGGCGAGCCGTTCCGCGCCACCAACATGAAGCTCACGGCCATGGTCGAGGGCGTGCCGCTCAGCGCCCGGGCCCGGGTGAGCATCAGCCGCCACGGCGACAGCGTGGCCGTGGTCTGGCGCCTCGACGACGGCACGCCCCGGGTGGCGCGGCTGCTCCAGCACGCCCAGCGCCTCGGACGCATCGGCGGTTTCGAGGAGAACCTGCAGACCGGCCAGATCGCCTGGAACGAGACCGTCTACGAGCTGCACGGCCTGTCGCCCACCGCGCAGCCGATCCCGCTGGACCAGCTCGCCGATCACGTCCACCCCGACGACCAGCACAACATCGGCCGGTTCCTGCGCACGCTGCTGCACCACGAGCGGCCGGCGTCCACGGCCTTCCGGCTGCAGCGCCCCGACGGGGTGGCCCGCCACATCCGTATCGTCGCCGAGCCGGTGCGCGACGCCGACGCGGGCCTGCGCATCGTCCGCGGGGCGTACCAGGACATCTCCGCCCAGCACTGGACGGAAGTGGCGCTCGCCGCGACGCGGGACCAGCTGATCCAGACCGAGCTGCAGGCGGCCGAGGGCAACCGGCTCGTCCTCCAGCTCCAGCACGCGATCATGCCGCCGGCCCGCGGCACCTTCAGCCTCCACGACCTGCAGGTGGCCGTCCGCTACCGGCCGGCCGAGAAGGAGCACCTCGTGGGCGGTGACTGGTACGACACCCTCACCCTGCCCTCCGGCGAGGTGCTGCTCTGCGTGGGGGACGTCGCCGGCCACGGCATCGACGCCGCCACCGGCATGGTCGCGTTGCGCAACGCCCTGCGCGGCCTCGCCGCCACCGGCGCGGGCCCCGCGCAGCTGCTGACCTGGCTCAACAGCATCACGCACCAGCTGACCGAGAACCTCACGGCGACCGCGGCCTGCGGCCTGTACGACCCCGTGACCCGCCGTCTGCGCTGGGCGCGCGCCGGGCACCTGCCTCCCGTCCTCCTGCGGGAGGGGCGCGCCACCACCCTTCCGCAGCTCGGCGGTATCCTCCTCGGCGTGTTGGAACAGGCGGAGTACGACGAGGACGAGGTCCACCTCCAGCCCGGTGACGTCCTGGTGATGTACACCGACGGCCTCATCGAACGCCGTGACCAGGGGCTGCAGGCCTCCCTGGCGAACCTGGTCGCCCTGACCGAGAAAGCCGACAGCGAGTCCGGGGAGCGCCTCAACTCCCTGGAGGCGCGCCTGGACCACCTCCTGCGCTACAGCGGCTCGGACACGGACGACGACACCTGCCTCGTCGGCGTCCTGGTCCAGGAACCTGAGCGCGGGTAGCCCCCTTTTCCGTTCGTACGCAAGGAGCACACCATCACGATGCGAGCCGACAACGGGCAGGAGACCGCGGCACAGGGCGCGCCCGGGCCGGAGGCGTCACCGGCCGAGGTGCCGCGCGCCGAGGCCGCGGTGTCGCTGCGGACGCACCGGACCGAGACGGGCGTGGCCGTGGTCACGATCGTCGGGGACCTCGACTTCGACACGCTGGCGGCCGTCCAGGACGGGCTGACCGGCCTCGCCGAGGAGCGGCCGCCCGCGCTGGTGGTCGACCTCGCGCAGGTCGGCTTCTGCGACTCCTCGGGCCTGAACCTGCTGCTGCGCACCCGTGCGGCGGCGGTCGCCGCGGGCTCGGAGCTGCGCCTGGCCGGGGTCACCCCCGGCGTGATGAGGGTGCTGGAGCTGACCGGCGCCGACACCGTGTTCTCCCTCTACGGCTCCGTCGCCGACGCGGTCGAGGCCTGACGGGCCGGGCGCCCGCCACGGGCGCGCCGCGGCGGAGGGACCCGCGCCCGGCGCGGTCACGGCGGGCGGGCCCGGTCCCGGCACGGCCCGCGGGACCGGCGTGCGCCGGCGGGACCTGCGGTGTTCGGCCGAGGGTCGCCCCGTGTTTCCCGGCGGCCGTTACGGTACGGCGGTGAAGGAGCGCGCCCAGGTGCGCAGCAGGCCGTCGTCCCCGACGGTGAAGACGTCCACGAAGCGCTGCTCCGGGGCGGCGCCGTCCGCGGGGATCCGGCGGCCGGTGACGGTCACCGTGCGGTCGCGGGCCGTCAGGCGGTCGACGGCGTGGCGGACCCGGGGGAAGGCGGGCAGGGCATGGGCGCGCAGTGCCTCCGTACGGCCCCGGGCGGGCGGGCGCCCCGGGAGCTGCGCCACCACCGCCTCGTGCAGCAGTGAGCCGCATCCGTCCGGGTCGCCCGCGTCGAGGTAGTCGTAGAGCAGCCGGACGTGATCGGCGCCCGCGGCGGTCAGCAGATCCACCGGCCCCACCCCTCCTCTCCGTAGCGTCCTCGTGTCGTCATGGCTGTTCAACGGAGCCCACCCCTTTCCCCTTCCCCTCCACGATGCGGCGCCCGCCCAACTCCCTGTTATCGCCCGCTTATCGCGACAGGGATCTTCACGGCATGGACAGGACAGGGAGGGATGTGGAGACTGTCTTCACTCGATCCTGGCGTCCCGGCGTGTACCTGCGCGGTCCGGTCCCGTCCGGTGCTGTCCGGCGTGTCGACTCATCTGTTGCGTGGGGGAATCAGTGGCTGCTGCCGACGGCGGGTTAACGGATCAGAGCGACCCGGACGGGCCCCGGCTCACCTTCCGGGTCCTGGGACCGCTGCAGGTCCAGGGGTCCGCCGGGCCGCTGCGCGTGCCTCCGGGCCGGCAGGAGGTGATCCTCGCCGCCCTGCTCCTGGAGAGCAACAGGGTCGTCAGCACCAGTCAGCTCGTCGACCTCATCTGGGAGGACAACCCGCCGGAGACGGCCCGCACCCAGGTCCAGATCTGCGTCTCCCGGCTGCGGAAGATGCTCGCCGGCGCCGACGGCGAGGTCTCCCTCGTCACCCGGCCGCCCGGCTACGTCCTCCACACCGGCGCCGACAACGTCGACGCCGCCCTCTTCACGGCACTCGTCCAGCGTGCCCGCAGCCTCGGCGAGACCGGGCGCCCCGAGGAAGCGGTGGGGATCCTGAGATCGGCGGTCACCCTGTGGCAGGGGGACTGCCTCACCGGCCTCGACTCCGGCCCGCTCGCCAACAAGGCTCGCCGGTTCAACGAGGAACGGCTCGCCGCCGTCGAGCTCCGCATCCGGCTCGAACTCGAACTCGGCCATCACGACCGGCTCGTGAGCGAACTCCAGATGCTCACCCACGAGCACCCCCTGCGCGAGAAGCTCCACGGGCAGCTCATCCAGGCCCTGTACTGGTCCGGCCGCCAGGCCGAGGCCCTGGAGGCCTTCCGCGCCGCGCGCCGCTACCTCGCCGAGGAACTCGGCCTCGAACCCAGCCGCGAGCTGCGCGACCTCGAGGCCGCCATCCTCGCCGGTGAACTCCCGCCCCCCGCCGTCCCGTCCACCGGTGCGGCCCCGCCCGCCGCCCGCCCGGACGAGGAGCCGGAGAAGGCGGCGGAGGAACCTGCCGCCGAGAGGACACCGGCACCCGCCGCCGCATCCGTACGGCACGACACCGTGCCGCACCAACTCCCCGCCGACACGGCCGACTTCGTCGCGGACGCACAGCGGCTGGCCGCCCTGGAGGAGGCGCTCACCGGCGGCGGGGGACGGGCCACCGTCGGATTCGCCGCCATCACCGGCAAACCCGGCACCGGGAAGTCCACCCTCGCCGTCCACGTCGCCCACGCCCTGGCCGAGACCGGCTTCCCCGACGGCCAGCTCTACTGCGACCTGCGCGGCACCACCGGCGCCCCCGCCACCCCCGTCGAAGTCCTCGGGCGGTTCCTGCGCGCCCTCGGCATCCCCGGCCAGCTCATCCCCGAATCCCTCGACGAACGCGCCGAGATGTACCGCACCCGTCTCGCCGCCCGCCGCCTCCTCGTGGTCCTGGACGACGCCGCCGGGGAGGGCCAGGTCCTGCCGCTGCTCCCCGGCAGCCGGGGCTGCGCCGTCCTCGTCACCAGCCGCGCCCGCCTCACGGCCCTGCCCGGTGCCCACCGCGTCGAACTCGACGTCCTGGACGAGGACCGTGCCCTGGAACTCCTCGCGCGCATCATCGGCGCGGACCGGGTCGCCGGCGAGGCCGTCGCCGCCGAGGCCCTCGTCCGCACCGTCGGCCGGCTCCCGCTCGCCCTCCGGATCGTCGCCGCCCGCCTCGCCGCCCGGCCGCACTGGACCCTCGCATCGATGGTGCAGCGGCTCGCCGACGAACGGAACCGGCTGGACGAACTCACCCACGGCGAGATGACCATGCGGGCCAGCCTCTCCCTCACCTACGAGGGACTGGCCCCCGAGGACCGCGGGCTGCTGCGCCTGCTCAGCATGGCGCAGGCCCCCACCCTGCCGAGCTGGCTCGCCGGCGCCCTCCTCGACGACCGCCGCCCCTTCCCCTCCGACCTCATGGAACCCCTCGTCGACGTGCAGATGCTCGACGTCGCCGGGGTGGAACCGACCGGCGGCTTCCGTTACCGCTTCCACGAGATCATCCGCGTCTACGCCCGCGAACAGCTCGCCGCCCAGCACCCGCCCGAGGCCCGGCGGGCCGCCTTCGCCCGCATGGCCGGCGGCTGGATGCACCTGGCCCAGGAGGCCCACCGCAAGGTCTACGGCGGCGACTTCACCGTCCTGCACGGCGACGCCCCCCGCTGGGCACCGCCCGCCACGTACACCGACGAAACCCTCGCCGACCCGCTGGCCTGGCTCGACGCCGAACAGACCGCCCTGTGCGGCATGGTCGGGCACGCCGCCGAGGAAGGACTGCACGACCTCTGCTGGGACCTCGCCACCTCCCTCGTCACCCTCTTCGAGGTGCGCGGCCACTACGACCTCTGGGAACGGACCCACCTCACCGCCCTCGCCGCCGTCCGCAAGGCGGGCAACCTGCGCGGCACCGCCGCCGTCCGCGCCTCCCTCGGCTCGCTCTACATGAGCCGCAGCCAGTACGACACCGCCCGGCAGGCCCTCACCTCGGCCCTGGACGTCTTCCAGGCCCTCGACGAACCCATGGGCGAGGCACTCTGCCGCCGCGACATGGCCCTCATCGCCCGGACCGGCGGCGACGACGCCACGGCCCTGGAGCTCTACCGGCGCTCCCTCGCCGACTTCGACCGGGCCGGCGACATCGTCGGCCGCGCCATCGTCCTCACGCAGAGCGCCCACATCCGCATGCGGCAGGGCGAGACCGACCTCGCGCAGCGGCAGCTCGACGAGGCGCTCGACATCTACGAGGGCATCGGATACACCGGCGGTCGCGCCCGGACCCTGCGGCGGGTCGGACAGGTCCTCCTGGAACAGGGGCAGAGCGATCTGGCGGTCCTCACCTTCACGGAGGTGCTGGAACTCTGCCGGGACTCCGGTGACGTGATCGGGGAAGGGCACCTGCTGCGCGATCTGGGTCACGCCTTCGCGATGATGGGGCGGCCGGACCGGGCCCGTGACTTCTACGACCGGGCGGTCGCCGCGCGGGAGCAGATCATGGATTTTAGCGGGGGCGCCTTGGCACGCCTCGACCTCGCCCGGCTGCTGAAGGAGGAGCCGGTCCGTTCGCGGGAGCTGCTGACGCCCGCGGTCGCGGTGTTCCGGGAGCGGCGGATGACCCGGGAGCTGGTGGAGGCGGAGCGGCTGCTCGGCACCTGCTGAGAAGGGTGCCCGTCGCGAGAGGGGCGCGTGGCGGGGGCGGGGCGCCGGGGGAGGGGCGCCCGGTGCGCGGAGGGCGTTCACCGCGCGGGCGGGAGACGCGGGAGTCCGCGGGGCCGGGTGACCGGTGCGCTCGTGGCCGGCGCGCGGAGCGGTGTTCAGTCCCAGGGGTTGTTGCCGTCGGTGGTGCCGGTGCCGCCCGTCGCACCCGGGGTGGGGGTGGCCGAGGTGCTCGGGGTGGTGGTGGCCGGGGCGGTCCCGTCGGCCCAGCTCGTCTGGAGACCGGCGCCCGTCACCAGGACGATCAGCGCGGAGGTGACGGCGGCGCGGAGGGCGGTGCGGCGGGTGGCGGTGGTCTTCGACATCGGATTCTCCGTCTCGTCGGGGCTGGCGTTTCCTTCTGACCACCAACGTAGGGAGCGGCGGATTCACCGCACCGGCCGCTGCCCTATCCCCCCGCTATCACCGCGCCGCCCCCGGTATCACGCCCGCCCGGACCGCTGTCGCGCGGCTGCCGGCGGACTCCGTACGGCCCCCGTGGCGGTGCCGCTCCCGGTTAGTGACGCGATGCCCGGTCGATAGGCGGCCTTCGGAGTCTGGGTCCCAGCAGACGGCGAGGTCACCGCCGCGACCGGCCCCGACCAGGCCGGCCGCCGCCCGGTCCCCCGCCCCCACCTGACCAGCGGGAGCTCTCCATGACGACCGGTTTCTCCCCCGAGGGCACGACGACGGCCACCGCCGCCCTCGGCACCCTCATCCGCGGACACCGCCTCCGCATCGGGCTCACCCAGCGCGAACTCGCGGACCTCTCCACCATCAGCGTCCGCGCCATCCGGGACCTGGAGAAGGGCAAGGCCCTCCGACCGCGTGCCGAAACGATCCGCCTGATAGCCGACGGGCTCCGGCTCGGGCCCCGCGCGAGGACCGCCCTCGAAGAGGCCGTCCGCCGCGGCCACCACGGCGGCGGCACCCGGCAGCCGCTCCTGGAGCGGTGCGCGCCGCCCGCCCCCCTCCACCCGCTGATCGGCCGCCGGGCCGAGGCCGCCGTCCTCGCCGAGGAGCTGCGCTCCGGCGCCGAACGCCTCGTCACCGTCGTCGGGCTGAGCGGTGTCGGCAAGACCCGGCTCGCCCTGGAGACCGCCGCCCGGCTGCACGACGCGGGCTTTCCCGTCCTCTGGCACACGGCCCCCGGGGCCGTCACCGACTCCCTGCCGCCCGACGACGACCCGCTGCTCGCCCTGACCACCGCCTGCGCCGCCCACCTCCAGGGCCCCGGTTCCCGTCAGCACCCGGGCGCCCACGGCACCGGGGCCGGCGCCGACGCCCCCGTCTCCGCCGACGAGCAGCCGCCCGCCGCCCTCCTCGCCGCACTCGGGGACCGCGACGCCCTCCTGGTCCTCGACGGCGCCGCGCCGGCCCGGCTCGACTTCCCCCGACTGACCCGGCTGCTGCGTGAACTCCCCGGCCTGCGCGTCCTCCTGACCGCCGACACCCCCTGGGACGTCCCCGGCGAACGCCTCTTCCTCCTCGCCCCGCTCGACGCCCCGCGGCCCGACGACCCGGCCCGCGCCGACGCCCCCGCCGTACGGTTCCTCCTCGGCCGGATCCGCCAGGTCCGCCCCGACATCGTCCCCGACGAGCGGAACCTCGCCGACGTCGCCTGGGTGGCGCACCGCCTCGACGGACACCCGCTCGCCCTCGCCGCGGCCGCGTCCTGGCTCACCGTCTGCGACCTGTCCACCCTGCGCGGCATCGTGGAGACCGACCCGGCCGCGCTCCTCGACCACCTCGCCGACGGCCGTTCCGGCTCCCACCTCCGCGACGGAGTCCTCCGCACGCTGGCCCAGCTCCCGCCCGGCCCGCGTGAACTCGTCGCCCGCCTGTGCGCGGCGGACGGGGACGACTTCGACCTGGACGAGATCGTCCGGCTCACCGGCCGGTCCCTGCCGGACTGCGGCCGCATGGTCAGGGCGCTGCTCATCGGCGGCGTCATCCGCCCCGGCACCGACCACGGCCGTTCCGCCTTCCGTGTGCTCCGCGTCGTCCGGGCCCTCGCCGCCCGCCCGGAGGCCGGCCCGCCGGCACACGCCGCCTCCGCCGGCCCTTCCGGGCTCACGGAACCCCGCGGTTCCGCCGCCTCCGCCGTCGCCGCGTCCGCTGCCGCCTGACTGCCGCAGCGCCGCCGATCCGCTGCCGTACCGCCGGATCAACTGCCGGTCGGGGCCCACCCGCACGGGTTGTATGGCCAGGGCCGCCCCGGCCGGGATGCCACCCGGGGCCGCCACCACCGTGACGTGACCCCACAGGAGCCCCCATGCCGTTCGACACGCCCGTCGCATCCGCACCGGCCGCCGTGCGGCTGCCGCTCTCCGTGGCCCAGCGGGACATCTGGACGGCCCACGTCCTCGACCCCACCGGCGTCACGTACAACGTCGGCGAGTGCCGGGAGATCGACGGCCCCGTCGACCCCCACCTCATGGCGGCCGCCTGGCGCCGCCTGGTGGAGGAGGCAGACTTCCTGCGCGTCCGCGGCTTCGAGGAGGACGGCGAGCGGGTCTGGCAGCTCCTCGACGCCGACGCGGGCAGCCGCACCCTGCCCTTCACCGACGTCAGCGGCGCGGCCGACCCCGAGGCGGCGGCCTGGGAACTCATCGACGGGCTCATCGGCACGCCCTTCGACCTGACCGGCGAGCCCCCGGTCCGCTGCGCCCTCGTCAAACTGGGGGAGGAGCGCTTCTTCTACTTCTACGGCTTCCACCACCTGGTCGTGGACGGCGCCGGTGCGTCCCTGGCCCTCGCCCGGCTCGTCGAGCTGTACGAGCGGGCCGTCGCCGGTGAACCCTGGGGCCCGTCCCCCTTCGGCTCCCTGGCCGACCTCCTGGCCGAGGACGCCGTCTACCGCGCCTCCGAGGAGGCCGCCGCCGACCTCGCCGCCTGGCGCGTCCACCTGGCCGGCGCCCCGGACGCACCCGCCGACCTCGTCCGGGGCCGCGACCGGGCACCGGCCGCCCACGGCCGCCTGCCCTTCGCCCGGCGCAGCGTCCTCCTCCCGCCCACCGACGCGGACCGGCTCCGTACCGCCGCCCGCGCCGAACGGGTCAACTGGTCCGTCCTCCTCATCGCCCTCTTCGCGGCCTACCTCCATCGCGTCACCGCCCGTGAGGAACTCGTCATCGCCCTGCCGGTGACCGGCCGCACCACCCGCACCGCCCGCAGCACCCCCGGCATGATGTCGAACATCGTCCCCCTGCGCCTGGCGGTACGCCCGGAGGACCGCTTCGGCGACCTCGTCCGGACCGTCGCCGCCGAGGTCAAGCACGGACTGCGCCACCAGCGGACCCGCTACGAGGACCTGCGCCGGGACTCCGGAACCCTCGCCGGCTGCCGGCCGGCCGGCCCGGTCCTCAACATCATGGGCTTCCACGCCGAACTGACCGTCTGCGGCCACCCCACCGTCAACCACAACGTGAGCAACGGCCCGGTCCACGGCCTGAACGTCGCCGTCCTCGACCTCGGCGCCGCCCACGGCCTCCGCGTCGACTTCGACACCCCCGTCACGGACGTCGACCCGGAGCTGACCGCCGCCCACCAGGACCGCTTCACCGCCTTCGTCAGCGACTTCCTCGCCGACGCCGCCGCCTCGGCCGCCGCCGGCATCGCCGACCTGGACGTCCTGCGCCCCGAGGAACGCGCCCTCCTGACCGGGGCCTGGGCCGGCCCGGGCGGTACCCCCACCGACACCACCCTGGTCGCCCGCTTCGAGGAGCGGGTACGGCTCCACCCGGACCGTACGGCTCTGGTGGACGGCGAGCGGCGGATCTCGTACGGGGAACTCAACGCCTCCGCCAACCGGTTGGCGCACGCCCTGCGCGCCCGGGGCCTCGGACGCGGGGACCTGGCCGGCGTCCTCCTGGAGCGGGGGGCCGCCTTCGCCACCGCCCTCCTCGCCGTCCTCAAGACGGGCGCCGCCCACGTCCTGCTGGACCCCGACTTCCCCGACGAGCGGCTGCGTTCGGCGGCCGTGGACGCCGGGATCGGGCATCTGGTCACCGCGCCGGGGACGGCGGGGCGCCTCGAAGGCCCGTGGGTGACCCATCCGGCCGGGGAGGGAGACACAACGGAGGCGGACGGCGACCTCGGTGTGGTCATCGGCCCGGACGATGCGGCGTGTGTGATGTTCACGTCGGGGTCCACGGGGCGGCCGAAGGGGATTTTGTCGTCGCACCGGAATCTGGTGTCGACG
>NZ_JBIBBY010000012.1:0-309895 GCF_042900905.1 Streptomyces sp. NPDC012827
CTGCAGGGGGGACCCTGTGGGAGAGTAGGACGCCGCCGAACAATTATTGTGGGAAAGCCCCGCACCTCTGGTGCGGGGCTTTCCTGCGTTCCGGGCCCCTAAGGTGTGGTCATGCGCTACGACCTGGTCATCTTCGACAACGACGGGGTGCTCGTCGACAGCGAGCCGATATCGAACCGGCTCCTCGCCGCCTATCTCACCGAGCTCGGGCACCCCACCACCTACGAGGAGTCGGTGCGGGACTACATGGGCTCCGCCATGCACCGCATCCACGAGCTCATCGAGGAGCGGACCGGCCGACGCCTGCCGGCCGACTTCGACGACACCTTCCACGCCAGGGTGTTCGCCGCCTTCGAGAAGGAGCTGCGGGCAGTCGCCGGGGCCGCCGAGGTCCTCGGCCGGCTCGCGCGCGAGAACATCCCGTATTGCGTCGCCTCCTCAGGGAGCCACGAGCGCATCCGCGTCGGGCACCGCAGCGCCGGGCTCGACAGCTGGTTCCGCGACGAGAACATCTTCAGCGCCGAGGACGTCGGCCGGGGCAAGCCCGACCCCGACCTCTTCCTCCACGCCGCCGCACGCATGGGCGTCGCCCCCGAGCGGTGCGTGGTCGTGGAGGACAGCCTGCTCGGCGTGCGGGCCGCCCTGGCGGCCGGCATGGACGTGTACGGATTCACCGCCATGACCCCCGCCGAGAAGCTCCCCGGCGCCCGCGGACACTTCCGGAGGATGGACGAACTCCCCGCCACCTTGGGACTGTGACCGCTCTACCCAGCGGTGGGCCCCGGTCCTACGCTGAGCCGCCATGACGGATGCGCGGTTGCGGCGTGGGCGGGTCTCCCTGGCGGTCGGCTTCTTCGTGCAAGGGGTCGCCTTCGCCCTGCTCGTGACCCGCATACCGGCCGTCCAGGACCGGTACGGCATATCCGACGGGCTGCTGCCCGCCTTCCTCGCGGCCGTGCCCGTCCTCGCCGGGGTGTCGAGCGTGGCGACCGGGAAGCTCGCCGCCCGCGTCGGGCCCGCCACCGTGCTGCGGTGGGCCCAGCCCCTCGTCCTCCTCACGCTCCTGGGCGTCGGCGCGGGAAACGAGCTGTGGCAGGCGGCCCTCGTCCTCGGCGCGTTCGGGCTGACCGTCGGCGCCCTGGACGCGGCCATGAACATGCTCGGGGTGAACCTCCAGCGGGCGTACGGGCGGAGCATCATGCTCGGCTTCCACGCCGCGTACAGCCTCGGCGGAATCGTCGGCGCCTCGCTGGCGTGGGCCGGGGCGTACGGGGACCTGTCCCTGACGGCGTCGTACCTCCCCGTCGTCGCCGTCCTGCTGCCCGTCGCGCTCGCCGCGAGCCGGTGGTACGCCGCCGGGGACCGCGCGCCGGTGGACGGGCCCGGGCAGACCGCGGGCGCGGTGCCGTTCCGGCTGCTGCTGCCGCTCTGCCTCGTGATGAGCTTCGCGTACATCGGTGACTCCACCGTCTCCAACTGGTCGGCGAAGTACCTCCAGGACGTGCTCGGCGGTTCGGAGGAGCTGGCGACCGTGCCGTACAACGCCTACATGGTGACGACGCTCCTCGGGCGGGCAGTCGGGGACCCGGCCGTGCGGCGGTTCGGGGCGGCCACGGTGGTGAGGGGCGGGGCCGTCCTCGCGGCGCTCGGGTTCGCGGTGGTCGCCGTGGCACCGGGGCCGTGGGCCGGGCTCGCCGGGTTCACCGTGCTCGGCCTCGGCCTGAGCGTGCTCGTGCCCCAGACCTTCGCCGCCGCCGGGCGGCTGTTCCCCCGTGACAGCGACGCCGCCGTCGCCCGGCTCAACGTCTTCAACTACGTGGGTTTCCTCATCGGCTCGCCGCTCGTCGGGGCGCTCGGCGACGCGTGGAGTTACCGGGGCGCGATGCTCGTACCGATGGTCCTCGTGCTGGTGACGGTGGTGTACGCCACGTCGTTCGGCGCGCGAGGCGCCCGATACGGTGGCGGGCATGAGCGGCCGCACACTGTTGATGTGGGATGAAGCTGTCACCGGGTACGACTTCGGGCCCGAGCACCCGATGGACCCGGTGCGGCTCGCCCTGACCATGGGACTGGTGCGGGCCTACGGGCTCGACCGGGTCGTCGACGTCGTGGCCGCCAAGCCCGCCGGTGACTCCACGCTGCGGCTGGTCCACCGCGAGGACTACGTGGCGGCCGTGCGGGCGGCGTCCGCCGAGCCGCGGCGGGCCGACCAGGCGTACGGGCTCGGCACGGTCGACGACCCGGCGTTCCCCGGCATGCACGAGGTGTCCGCGCTGATCGCCGGCCAGTCGGTGGGGGCCGCCGAGGCGGTGTGGCGCGGGGAGGCCGCGCACGCCGTGAACTTCGCGGGCGGACTGCACCACGCGATGCCCGGCGCCGCCTCCGGGTTCTGCATCTACAACGACGCCTCCCTGGCCGTCGCGCGCCTCCTCGAACTCGGCGCCGAGCGCGTCGCGTACGTGGACGTGGACGTCCACCACGGGGACGGGGTGCAGGCGGCGTTCTGGGACGACCCGCGGGTCCTGACGATCTCGCTGCACGAGCATCCGAGGACGCTGTTCCCGCAGACGGGCTGGCCGGAGGAGACCGGTGCGGCCGGGCCGGCGGAGGGCGGGGCGGTGAACCTGGCGCTGCCGGCGGGGACCGGCGACGCCGGATGGCTGCGGGCCTTCCACGCCGTCGTACCGGAACTGCTCGCGGAGTTCCGGCCGCAGGTGCTCGTCACCCAGCACGGCGCGGACACCCACTTCGAGGACCCGCTGGCCCACCTCGCGGTGTCGCTGGACGCCCAGCGGGCGGTGCAGGAGGCCTGCCACGAGCTGGCGCACGCGCACGCGGACGGGCGCTGGGTGGCGCTGGGCGGGGGCGGTTACGCGGTGGTCGACGTCGTACCGCGCTCGTGGACGCACCTGGTGGGGATCGCGGCGCACGCGCCGCTCGAGCCGGCGTCGGTGATCCCGGCGTCCTGGCGGGACGAGGTGTACGCGCGGACCCGGCAGCGCGGGCCGGAGCGGATGACGGACGGGCGGTGGCCGGTCGGCTTCCGGGACTGGGCCGAGGGGTACGACCCGGCCGACCGGCTCGACCAGTCGGTGCTGGCCACCCGCCGGGCGGTCTTCCCGCTGCGCGGGCTGCTGCCCTGACACCTACCCCCTTCGTTACGCCAAGGGGGGTCCGAAGCAAGGGTTTTGACGTCACGGCAGGTGTTTTCGCGGCAGCATCGAGGCCGTGCTGAGTACCGGGGCGCTGCGGGCGCATCTGTTGGCTGCGGGGTTGGCGGGGACGGTCGCGACGACGCGGGAGGCGAGCCTGCGCAGCTATCGGCTGTTCGCGGCGCGAGACCCGAGGGTGCTGCTCGGTCTCGATCCCGCCGGGGGGTGGGGCGAGGCCGATCTGCTGCGACTGATGGCGGAGAAGTGCGGGGTGTCGGGCGATCCGGCGCACCGGTCCGGGCTCGACGTCATCGATCCGGAGCGTACGGTGCGCCGGCTGGAGGCCTTCGCGGCGCGGCTGGGGGAGGCGGCGGCGCGGCGGGCCCCGGTGCTGTTCGGGACCGGCCATCCGCACCGTCTGCTCGGTTTCTACGTCGCGCTCGCAGACGCTTTGTCGTCGGCGGGATGTCCTGTCCTCACCCCGGCGCAGGGGAGATGTGTCGACATGACGACCCGGTTCGGTCTACGTACGTACGTCCTCGACCACGTACGCGGGGTCGCGTTCGTGCGGGAGCCGGGACCGCCGCCCGACGGGCGCGTGCCGGGGGCGCATTCCCACTCGGCGCTGCCCGTCCGGGCCGCGCTCGAGAGCGCGGCAGAGTCCGGCGGGCCGCTTCCCGAGCTGGTGATCGGCGACCACGGATGGGTCTGCGGCGCAGGTCAGCTGGGTATCGAAGCCATCGGGCTCGCCGATACGGACGATCCCGCGCTGTTCGTCGGAGAGGCGGAGGGGCAGGTGTCCGTGGCCGTACCGGTGGACGACGGCGTGCGCTCCGCCTCTTACCGCCCCCTCACACGCTATGTACTCAATCGAGCGTGTCTGTCACGGTAAACAGCCGAAGGTGGCTCCTCTTCCCCACTCGTACCACCCGCCCCTAGTCTGGGCGTGAGCGCTCGGCGACGAAGAGTCACCGGAGGGGAAGCCGGTGGGCGTCGCGTAGCGGAAGGTACAGGTGGGTCATGGCTGCTGCTGAACGGCCTCTCAACGAGGTCAAGTTTCTGACCGTGGCGGAAGTCGCCTCGGTGATGCGCGTGTCCAAGATGACCGTGTACCGCTTGGTGCACAGCGGTCATCTGCCGGCGATCCGGGTGGGCAGGTCCTTCCGGGTTCCGGAACAGGCGGTTCACGAGTACCTGAGGGAGTCCTTCGTGGGGGTGGGGACCGCGTAGCGAGCGCGCGGCCGAACGGTTGGTGAGCTGAGTCCGGCCCTCGGATTACGAGCGCGGTGCTCGGGACGGTAGGCTAGGCCGACGTAGGTCGTGTGGGCCCAGACGCCCCGCACCGAGTGAGAAGAAGTGAGCGAGGGTAGTCGTGGGCTCTGTTATCAAGAAGCGGCGCAAGCGGATGGCCAAGAAGAAGCACCGCAAGCTGCTCAAGCGCACGCGCGTGCAGCGTCGCAACAAGAAGTAAGCGACGGCTGCGAGCGCAGCTTTTCGTGCGTGAGGCGTGGCCCTTCACCTTTCCGGTGGAGGGCCACGTTTTTGTTGCGCCTCGATCCGGAAGCGCTACGGTGGCGACCAACGGAACACGGACGGAAGGCGCTGATCTTGGGCAAGGTCGTGCTCGTCACCGGGGCCGCCCGGCAGCTCGGGGGCCGCTTCGTACGCCGGATCCAGGGGGATCCGGAGGTGGATCGGGTGGTGGCCGTCGACGCCGTGGAGCCGGCCCACCCCCTGGGGGACGCCGTGTTCGTACGGGCGGACATCCGGCGCCCCGCCATCGCCAAGGTCCTGGCCGAGCACGAGGTCGACACGGTCGTCCACATGGACGTCACCGGCACGGCGCTGGGCGGCGGAGGCCGTACGTCGGTCAAGGAGACCAACGTCATCGGGACGATGCAGCTCCTGGGGGCCTGCCAGAAGTCGCCGCGCGTCAGCCGGCTCGTGGTCAAGTCCAGTACGAACGTGTACGGCTCGGCCCCCCGCGACCCGGCCGTCTTCACCGAGTCCACCGCCGCGAAGTCGCTGCCCAGCGGCGGTTTCGCCAAGGACGCCGTCGAGGTCGAGGGGTATGTGCGGGGCTTCGCCCGGCGCCGCCCGGACGTGGCCGTGTGCGTGCTGCGGTTCGCGAACATCCTCGGGCCCCGGGCCGACTCCCCGCTGGCCGAGTACCTCTCGCTGCCCGTCCTGCCGACCGTGTTCGGCTACGACCCCCGGCTCCAGTTCGTCCACGAGGACGATGTGATCGACGTGCTGCGCCTGGTGGCGCACGAGTCGCGCCGGGCGGGTCTGAACAGCGGCACGTTCAACATCGCGGGCGACGGGGTGCTGCTGCTCTCCCAGTGCGCGCGGCGGCTCGGCCGGCCGACCGTGCCGGTGCTCCTGCCGGCGGTCACCTGGGTGGGCTCGGCCCTGCGCGCCATCGGTGTGACGGACTTCGCGCCGGAACAGATCCGGCTCCTGACGCACGGCCGGGTCGTCTCGACCGTCCAGATGCGCGAGGTGCTCGGCTTCACGCCCCGGTACACCACGGCGGAGGCCTTCGCCGACTTCGCGCACAGCCGGGGGGCGGGGCTGCTGCCGCCGGAGGTGCTCGCCGGGGCGGTGGACCGGCTCGCGGACCGGCTGTCCGTCCCCACCGGCCCCTACGAGGCTCCGTCGGCCCCGCGCGTGCCGGCTCCCGCGCGGGCCTCTTCGGCCCCTGCGGCCTCTTCGACTTCCCCTGCTTCGCCCCCCTTCCACGACGGCGCCTGAGGAGAACTGGACAGCGATGGCGGACGCCAAGGTCATTCCCTTCGACGACGACCGTTCGCGGGCCCGGCGGCGGCCCTCCCGGGCCGAGGGCGAGGCGGCGGCTGTACGGGCCCTGCCGGCGCCGCTGCGGGCTCCTTTCCCGCCTGCCGGGCCGCCGGAGCCGGAGGAGGCCCCGGCAGCGGGCGACGGGGCCCCGGCGGCCCGTCCCGGCAGCGGCTGGGAGCGCCGGCTCGCGAGCGGGCTCGCCTTCCTGCGGCGGCGGGTCACCGGGGAGTACGAGGTCGACGAGTTCGGCTACGACGAGGAGCTGACCGACCAGGTCCTCATGTCGCTGCTGCGCCCGGTGTTCGAGAAGTACTTCCGGGTGGAGGTGAAGGGCGTCGAGAACATCCCGGCCGAGGGTGGGGCCCTCGTCGTCGCCAACCACTCGGGGACGCTGCCGCTGGACGGGCTGATGATGCAGGTCGCCGTCCACGACCACCATCCGGCGGGGCGGCACCTGCGGCTGCTCGCCGCGGACCTGGTGTTCGTCCTCCCGGTCGTCAACGAGCTGGCCCGCAAGGCCGGGCACACCCTGGCCTGCGCGGAGGACGCGGAGCGGCTGCTGCGCGCGGGCGAGATCGTGGGGGTGATGCCGGAGGGCTTCAAGGGGATCGGCAAGCCCTTCGGGGAGCGGTACAAGCTCCAGCGGTTCGGGCGGGGCGGCTTCGTCTCGACGGCGCTGCGCGCGGGGGTGCCGATCGTGCCCTGCTCCATCGTGGGCGCGGAGGAGATCTACCCCATGATCGGCAACGCGAAGACGCTGGCGCGACTCCTGGGCTTCCCGTACTTCCCGCTCACGCCGACGTTCCCGTGGCTGGGGCCCCTGGGGATGGTGCCGCTGCCGACGAAGTGGACGATCCAGTTCGGGGAGCCGATCGAGACGGGTGACCATCCGCCGGAGGCGGCGGAGGACCCGATGCTGATGTTCAACCTGACGGATCAGGTGCGGGAGCAGATCCAGCACACGCTGTACAAGTTGCTGGTGCAGCGGCGGTCGGTGTTCTTCTGAGGACGGCTGGACGGCGGAAGGGGCGCCCCCGTGGTCGGGGGCGCCCCTTCCGGGTTGTCAGCGGGCGTCCTCGCTGTCGATGCCGAGGCCCGGCAGCAGGCCCGGCAGGAGCGGCGGGAGTGTCACGTCCGGCTGCTCCGGGATCGCTTCCTCGACCGGCGGGACCGTCGGGGAGCCCGTCGGAGAGGGTTTGAGGATTCCGCCCGTGCCGCCGCCGAGGAGCCCGTCGTCCTCGGGTGACATGGTGTCGCCGTCCGGGGCGGGGGCGGTGCCCTGTCCCGGACCCGTGCCGGTGCCCGTACCGGAGCCCGGTGCGCTGTGCGAGGGGCTCGGACCGGTGGAGTCGCCGCCCGCCGACGGGGACGCCCCGGCCGTGGGCGGCTGCTGGGTGTCGGTGCCCTGGGGACTGCCGCCCGGGGTGCGGGTCGTGGAGCCGGCGCTCGGGGAGCCGGCCGCGCCCTTCTCCGGGGTGCGGGGCAGCACCGACTGGAGCGGCTCGACGTCTTCGTCTATGGCGTCGAAGACGTCCGTCACTTCGCTGCCGACGTCGGCGAGCTGCACGGGCAGCCGCTCGCGCAGGCCGTCCCAGGTGTCCCGGTGGGCCTGGGCGAAGGAGTTGAGCCGGGCCATGGGGGCGATCTGGCCGTCCCGCTCGTAGGCCTGGCGGAGCAGGCGGTGACCTTCGGTGGCGTCGTGCTTCATGCCGCCGAGGACCCGGCGGATCTCGGTGAGGGACTCGTGGTCGAGGTCGCCGGAGCGGCCCCGTTCCATGAGTCGGCGGGCCTCGCTCAGCCGGGTGGAGGCCTGGTCGAGGTAGATGCCGCCGCGGTCGGCGTCGTCGTCCGCCATCCCCAGCTTGATGTCCTCCATGCCCCGCTTGAGCCCGTAGAGCGAGTCACCGGGCAGGGCGTCGGAGCTGGCAGCGGCCACTCCGCCGAAGGCGCCCGCGGCCACACCGACCGTGAGTCCGCCGGCGGCGAGACCCTTGGTCCAGCGGGAGCGGGGGCGGAGTTTGCGCAGGGGGGAGGCCCGGTGGGCGCCCTTGCCGCTCGTCCGCTGCTCCGGCACGGTAGGGCCCGCGGCGGCGGTTCCTTCCGCGAGCATCGCTTCCATGGCGGCCACGAGCTGGGCTCGCTGCACCACCTTGACCTCGGGGTCCATCTGCGGTTTCGGCAGTTCGCCGAGCCCGCTCGCCAAGGCCAGCAGTCGCCCCTGCTCGGCCGGTTCGGCCGGGGCCTCGGGCTGCTCGGCCGCCGCGCCCTCGGACGTCCGGTCCTCCAGGGCCTGGGCGAAGGCGTTCGCCCGCCGGTGCGCCGATACGTTCGCGATCACTGGCGGCACCTCCTCTCGTCATGACGGTCGACTCCCCTCGGGGTCCGGAAGGTTGCACACCTTGAGCGCATCCACACGAACGAGTGAGTGTCTGCGGGCAAGGCGTGACCACAGGGAGCCTGCATGCCGCACAACGAGCGGCGCGGCACTTGGGTTACGCGCGAAAGATGATCGGACCAGTCCGTCATGAGGGCGTCACCGACTGTGAGTTGGGAGGGCAGTGGTGGCGTGGGGGGAGGGGCCCCGGGAGGGGCGGTGAGGGGGACGTGGGACGGGAAGGCGGCGGAGGCCCCGGGGGCCGGGACGGTTCCGCGCGGGGACGGTGAAGGGGACGGGATCGGGACGGGGCGTGCGGGGTGGGGTGTGGGGGGCGCGTGGGGACGCGGGTCAGCGGGCGTCGTCCGGGAGGAGGCGGGCCAGGGTCCGGACGGCGCGGTACTGGAGGGTCTTGATGGCTCCCTCGTTCTTCCCCATGACGCGAGCGGTCTCGGCGACCGAGAGGCCCTGGAGGAAGCGGAGGGTCACGCACTCCTGCTGCTGGGGGTTGAGGCGGCGGACCGCGTCGAGCAGGGCGGCGTTGGAGAGGGACTCGAGGACGGAGTCCTCCGGGCTGCGTTCGACCTCGTTGGCGTCGAGCATCTCGCCGGTGGTGACTTCGAGGCGGAAGCGGCTGGACTTGAAGTGGTCGGCGACCAGGTTGCGGGCGATGGTGACGAGCCAGGCGCCGAAGTCCCGGCCCTGCCAGGTGAAGGTGGAGATCCGGCGCAGGGCGCGCAGGAACGTCTCGCTGGTGAGGTCCTCCGCCGTCGCCTTTCCGCCGACGCGGTAGTAGATGTAGCGGTAGACGGTGTCGCTGTACTGGTCGTACAGGCGCCCGAAGGCCTCGGCCTCGCCCGCCTGGGCGCGCTCGACCAGGTCCATCATGCGGGCGCTGTCGCTGTCGGCGGTGGGGCGGCGGGCGGCGGTCGAGGTTCCGGTGCCGCGGGCGCTCCGTCTGCCCACGGCGGCCCCGCCGTCGGCCAGGGCATAGCAAGGGCCGGCGGGTGCCGGTGCGGCGAAGGCGAAGGCGGGGACGGGGCCGGCGTACGCGGTGGGGACGAAGCCGCGCAAGTGGTCGAGGACCGTTGCGCGCAGCGTAGCCAGGCCCGAGGTGTCAACCCCGACGTGTGGGTACACGGGACTCCCAGAGGCAGAGCTTCCATCACGTGCAGTGCGGGACCGTTCACTCGTCGTGGCGACGTGAGGGTTCCGCTGTGCGTCTGAGGAGAATAACGCTTCGTACAGGGAGCGCTACACCCAGTTGCTCAAATCATCGATTCCGTCGTATCCGTTACTACTTGACGACAGATCAGGGCGTGATTGGCGATCGGTTATTGATCGGTTTGCTTCCGAGTGTGATCGCGTGGGCGCTGCGTTGTGCTCAGGTGCGGAACGAGGGAGTGATCGGCGCCGCTACTGGGTAAGGGGGCCGGAATGCCTGGTGGTCGACCTGTGCGGTGGTGTTCGACCACGGACGGGTGAGGGCGTCCGGTCCGGGGTTGTCGAAGATGATCGCAGCCGAAACGTATCGGCGGGGAGGCGGCCGGATCAGCGGCGACGGCGGTGCAGGGCGACCGCCGCGGCCGTACCGCCGGCCACGGCGCCCAGGCCCGCGGCGGCCGGGATGCCGACCTTGGCCGCCTTGCGGCCCGTCCGGTAGTCCCGCAGCCGCCAGTCCCGCTCCTTGGCGTGCCTGCGCAGCTTGGCGTCCGGGTTGATGGCGTACGGGTGCCCGACGAGCGAGAGCATCGGGATGTCGTTGTGGGAGTCGCTGTACGCGGCGCAGCGGGCGAGGTCGAGCCCCTCGGCGGCGGCGAGCGCCCGTACCGCCTCCGCCTTGGCGGGGCCGTGCAGGGGTTCGCCGACGAGCTTGCCGGTGTAGACGCCGTCGACGGACTCGGCGACCGTGCCGAGAGCGCCGGTGAGGCCGAGGCGGCGGGCGATGATCGTGGCGGTCTCGACGGGGGCTGCGGTGACGAGCCAGACCTTCTGGCCCGCGTCCAGGTGGGCCTGAGCGAGGGCGCGGGTGCCCGGCCAGATGCGGCCGGCCATGTACTCGTCGTAGATCTCCTCGCCGATCGACATCAGCTCGGAGACCCGGTGGCCCTTGACGATGGACAGGGCGCTCTCGCGGGCGTCCTGCATGTGATCGGGGTCCTCGACGCCGGCCAGCCGGAACCAGGTCTGCTGCCAGGCGAAGCGGGCGAGCTCCCGGCGCTGGAAGAACTGCCGCTTGTAGAGGCCGCGGCCGAGATGGAAGATCGCGGCGCCCTGCATGACGGTGTTGTCGAGGTCGAAGAAGGCGGCGGCGTGGACGTCCCCGGCGACCGGGAACTCCGGTTCCGCGGGTCCTGCGGCCTCCTCCTCCCGCTCGTGCTCCAGCTGGAGGGAGGTCTTGCGGGCCGCCTCGGCGGCGGCCTCGCCGGCCAGCACGCTGCGGGCCGTGGCGGAGCGCCCGCGGCGGGTGAGCCAGCCCCAGCGAGGGGGCGTCCCGTAGGGGTTCCAACCGGGGCGGTGGTCGGGCGACGGGAGGGACATGCTGTGAGCATAGCCAGTCCGTTCAAAACTTCCCGACTTGTGGGACTGCGGAGGCGTGAACACCGGGTGACTCCCCTCGGTGGCCGGGGACGGGGCGGGCGGCGCGCAGAATGGACGGCATGTTCGGACGGACGAAGAAGAAGGATCCCGCGTCGCCCCGCACCGTGACACTGATCGGCAAGCCGGGATGTCACCTCTGTGACGACGCCCGGGCGGTGATCGAGGCGGTCTGCGCCGAGACCGGGGCGGTCTGGGAGGAGAAGGACATCACGCGCGACGAGGCGCTTCACCGGGCGTACTGGGAGCAGATCCCCGTCGTTCTGATCGACGGCGAGCAGCACACCTTCTGGCGGGTGGACGCCGAGCGGCTCCGGCGTGAACTGGGTGGGTGACCGAAACCCGGTTACCATCGTGGTCGTTTTGTTGGGTTTCGGGGGCGGGCTCGTGAGGAGAGTGTGCGGCTTTGCCCCCTTCGGGATGTCAACGCTCCGCGGTGCTCCGCGGTTCCGTCATACAGGGAACCGGCCGCGTGACCCCGGTCACTTTGGGCAGACAAATCGGACACCATCTTTGTGCACGCGTTCACAAAGACATAGCCTGCTGTCGACGGGGCGGTCTTGGGACATATGGCCGCCTACAGCCCCGCTCATCCCGCAGGAGCACCGTGGCAACTGGCCGAACTCACCGACCGGCGACCCGTAGCCGAGGAATTCCCGAGGCCACCGTCGCCCGGCTTCCGCTGTACCTGCGCGCACTCACCGCGCTGTCGGAACGCTCCGTACCCACGGTCTCCTCCGAGGAGCTCGCGGCCGCGGCCGGCGTCAACTCCGCGAAGCTGCGCAAGGACTTCAGCTACCTCGGCTCGTACGGCACCCGTGGTGTCGGTTACGACGTCGAGTACCTCGTCTACCAGATCTCCCGGGAACTGGGCCTGACCCAGGACTGGCCCGTGGTCATCGTCGGCATCGGAAACCTCGGCGCGGCCCTCGCCAACTACGGCGGGTTCGCCTCCCGTGGCTTCCGCGTCGCCGCGCTGATCGACGCCGACCCGGCGATGGCGGGCAAGCCGGTCGCCGGCATGCCCGTCCAGCACACCGACGACCTCGAGAAGATCATCGAGGAGGACCGGGTCTCCATCGGCGTCATCGCCACCCCGGCCGGCGCCGCCCAGCAGGTCTGCGACCGGCTCGTGGCCGCCGGTGTCACCTCCATCCTGAACTTCGCCCCCACCGTGCTCTCGGTGCCCGACGGCGTGGACGTCCGGAAGGTCGACCTGTCGATCGAGCTCCAGATCCTCGCCTTCCACGAGCAGCGCAAGGCCGGCGAGGAGCCGGGCGCCGACACCGCGGCGACGCCCGCCGGCGCCCCCGCCGCGGCCGTCGTGCCGCCGGCCCCCCGTGGCACCACGGGCGGCGGCGGCCGTAAGGGACCCGACGGGGACGTCCCCGCCGTGATGCCGGCATGAGCCTCCTCGTCGTCGGCCTCAGCCACCGCAGCGCCCCGGTCTCCATCCTGGAGCGGGCCGCGCTGTCGGCGGACGCCCAGATCAAGCTGCTCCAGGACACCCTCGCCGCCGAACCGGCCGCCGAGGGCGCCGTCCTCGCCACCTGCAACCGCATCGAGCTCTACGCCGACGTGGACAAGTTCCACGCCGGTGTCGCCGAGCTGTCCACACTGCTGGCCCAGCACAGCGGCGTCGGGCTGGAGGAGCTCACTCCGTATCTCTATGTGCACTACGAGGACCGAGCCGTCCACCACCTCTTCTCGGTGGCCTGCGGCCTGGACTCCATGGTCGTCGGCGAGGGCCAGATCCTCGGCCAGATCAAGGACGCCCTCGCCCTCGGGCAGGAGCTGCACACCGCGGGCCGCCTCCTGAACGACCTGTTCCAGCAGGCGCTGCGGGTCGGCAAGCGGGCCCACAGCGAGACCGGGATCGACCGGGCCGGGCAGTCGCTCGTCACCTTCGGCCTGGAGCAGCTCGCCGAAGGCCCCGACGTCGAGACCTGGGCCAAGGGCAAGAAGGCCCTGGTCATCGGCGCCGGCTCGATGTCCTCGCTCGCCGCCGCCACCCTGGCGCGCAACGGGGTCTCCGAGATCGTCGTCGCCAACCGCACCACGGCCCGCGCCGAGCGGCTCGTACAGATCCTCACCGAGCCCGGCGGCACGGGAGTGGCCGCGCGCGCGGTCCCGATGGTTGCCGTCGGCGACGAACTGACCCGTGCCGACGTCGTCGTCTCCTGCACCGGCGCCACCGGACTCGTCCTGACCGGCGAGGCCGTCGAGGCCGCCGTGGTGGCCCGCCGGACCCCGCTCGCCCTGCTCGACCTGGCCATGCCCCGCGACATCGACGCCGCCGCCCACCGCGTCGCCGGTGTCCGGCTCGTCGACATCGAGTCGCTCGCCGAGGCCTCCGCCGACGCGCCCATGGCCGCCGACGTCGACCAGGTCCGGGGCATCGTCTCCGACGAGGTCGCCGCCTTCGGCGCCGCCCAGCGCGCCGCCCACATCACGCCGACCGTGGTCGCCCTGCGCACCATGGCCGCCGATGTGGTCGCCGGTGAGATGGCCCGCCTGGAAGGGCGGCTCCCCGGTCTCGACGAGAAGCAGCGCGCCGAGATCACCCAGACCGTGCGACGCGTGGTCGACAAGCTCCTGCACGCGCCGACCGTGCGGGTCAAGCAGCTGGCCAGTGAGCCCGGCGGCGCCGGGTACGCCGACGCGCTGCGGACACTCTTCGACCTCGACCCGCAGACGGTGGCCTCCGTCAGCCGGGCCGACCTGAATGACGCCGACGTCAAGAACCGAGGGCGAGTATGACCGAGAGGGCACTGAGGCTCGGGACCAGGCGCAGCAAGCTCGCCATGGCCCAGTCCGGGCACGTGGCCGACGCGGTCCGGCAGCTGACCGGCCGGCCCGTCGAGCTCGTGGAGATCACCACGTACGGGGACACCTCCCGGGAGCACCTCGCGCAGATCGGCGGCACCGGCGTCTTCGTCGCCGCCCTGCGCGACGCGCTGCTGGCCGGTGAGGTGGACTTCGCCGTCCACTCCCTGAAGGACCTGCCGACCGCCCAGCACCCCGACCTGGTGCTGGCCGCGATCCCGCGCCGCGAGGACCCGCGCGACGTGCTGATCGCCCGCGAGGGCGTCACGCTCGACCGGCTGCCGCAGGGCGCCCGGATCGGCACCGGTTCGCCCCGGCGCATGGCCCAGCTGCACGCCTACGCGCGCAGCCACGGCCTGGAGGTCAGCTGTGTCCCGATCCGGGGCAACGTCGACACCCGGGTCGGCTACGTCCACAGCGGCGAGCTGGACGCGGTGGTTCTCGCCGCGGCCGGTCTCAACCGCATCGGAGGGACCGCCGAGCTCCTCGGCTCCCTGTCGCACGACGCCCTGTCGGTCGACGCGGTCCTGCCCGCCCCCGGTCAGGGGGCCCTGGCGGTCGAGTGCCTGGCGTCGAACGCCGCACTCGTCGCCGCGCTCGCGCCTCTCGACGACCCGCGCACGCGGGCCGCCGTGACGGCCGAGCGATCCCTGCTCGCCGCTCTGGAGGCCGGCTGCTCCGCACCCGTGGGTGCGCTGGCCGACCTGCTGACCGACGACCCCGGTCACGGGCAGGTTGTCACCGAAATGCGCCTGCGCGGCGTCGTCGGCACCACCGACGGCTCGACGCTGGTGCAGCTGTCCACCACCGGTTCCGTACCCACCTCGCACGACGAGGCGGTGGCTCTCGGACGCGAACTCGCGGACGAGATGCTCGCCAAGGGCGCGGCCGGTCTTATGGGGGAGCGAGCACTTTGAACCCCACCAGCCCGACCACCAGCCCCGTCTCCCCGGCCCTCGCGGGCCCCGGACACGTCACGTTCCTCGGCGCAGGCCCGGGCGATCCCGGGCTTCTGACCCTGAGGGCCGTGGAGGCCCTCGCCGGGGCGGACGTCCTGATCGCCGAGCCGGACGTCCTCGACGTCGTCCGCTGCCATGCGCGCGCGGGCGTGAGCACGCCGGAGCTGACGGTCGTTGACGAGTCGTCAACAGCCGCCGGTGTCCCCGTGTTGAGGGATGCGGCCAATCTTGTCATGGAGGCCGCGCGGGGCGGCAGGCGGGTCGTCCGTGCGGTGACCGGCGACCCGGGCCTGGACGGGAACGCGGGCGCCGAGATGCTCGCCTGCGCCGCAGCGGGCATTCCCTTCGAGGTCGTCCCCGGTGTGGCCACCGCCGTCGGCGTGCCGGCGTACGCCGGTGTGCCGCTGCGGGACGCGCAGGGCACCGACGTGCGCTTCGTCGACGCCCGCACCGCCGACGACCGGTGCTGGGCCGAGGTCGGCGCCTCCGACGGGACCGTGGTCGTCTCCACGTCCCTGGACTCGGTGGCGGCGGCGGCCGGCGAGCTGGTGGCGGCGGGCCGTAAGCCGGACACCCCGCTCACCGTCACCATCGCCGGTACGACGACCCGGCAGCGCACCTGGAACGCGACGCTCGGGACCATCGCCCAGGTCTTCAAGCAGGGCAAGGTCCTTCCCTCGCCCGAGGGCCACCGGCCGGTGATAGCCGTGGTCGGCGAGCGCAGCGCCGCGGCGCAGCGGGACCAGCTGTCCTGGTTCGAGTCGAAGCCCCTCTTCGGGTGGCGGGTGCTCGTGCCGCGTACCAAGGAGCAGGCGGCTTCGCTCTCCGACCAGCTGCGTTCGTACGGGGCCGTGCCCCACGAGGTGCCCACGATCGCCGTGGAGCCGCCGCGCACCCCGCAGCAGATGGAGCGCGCGGTCAAGGGCCTGGTCACCGGGCGCTACGAGTGGATCGCCTTCACCTCGGTGAACGCCGTGAAGGCGGTGCGGGAGAAGTTCGAGGAGTACGGGCTCGACGCCCGCGCCTTCGCCGGGATCAAGGTGGCGGCGGTCGGCGAGCAGACCGCCGCGGCGCTGGTGGACTTCGGTGTGAAGCCGGACCTGGTGCCGAGCGGGGAGCAGAGCGCCGCGGGTCTCCTGGAGGACTGGCCGCCGTACGACCCGGTCTTCGACCCGATCGACCGCGTCTTCCTGCCGCGTGCCGACATCGCGACGGAGACGCTGGTGGCCGGGCTCATCGAGCTGGGCTGGGAGGTCGACGACGTCACCGCCTACCGGACCGTGCGGGCCTCGCCGCCGCCGGCGGACACCCGTGAGGCGATCAAGGGCGGTGGGTTCGACGCGGTGCTGTTCACCTCGTCGTCCACGGTGCGGAACCTGGTCGGCATCGCCGGCAAGCCGCACAACGTGACCGTGATCGCCTGTATCGGCCCGGCGACCGCCAAGACGGCGGAGGAGCACGGCCTGCGGGTCGACGTGCTGTCGCCGGAGCCGTCCGTGCACAAGCTGGCCGAGGCGCTGGCCGAGTTCGGGCTGCGGCGGCGGGCCGCAGCGCTGGAGGCGGGCGACCCGGTGACGCGTCCGAGCGAGCGCCGTCCGGGTGCGCGCCGGCGGCGTACCACCTAGGCGCGGCAGCGGCGCCCCACCTGGGCGCGGCAGCGGTTTCGGCGGGGTGCGGGTCCTCGGGGAGGGCCCGCACCCCGCCGCTTTTCCGTCCTCCTGCCCGCAGGAGTCCGGCTCAACACCGTGTCGGTAAACGCACGGGGGCCGCGGGCGTAGCCTCGGGGCATGAACTCGTACGGATCCTTTCCCGGGGCGCGGCCGCGGCGGCTGCGGACGACGCCTGCCATGCGGCGGATGGTGGCCGAGACCCGGCTGCATCCCGCCGACCTGATCCTTCCCGCGTTCGTACGCGAGGGGATCACCGAGCCCGTTCCGATCGCGGCCATGCCCGGTGTCGTCCAGCACACGCGGGACACCCTGCGGAAGGCGGCCGTGGAGGCCGTGGAGGCGGGGGTTTCCGGGATCATGCTGTTCGGGGTGCCCGAGGAGGCGAAGAAGGACGCCGCGGGGACGGCCGGCACCGACCCGGACGGCATCCTGCAGGTGGCGATCAGGGACGTGCGCGCCGAGGTCGGCGACGAGCTGGTGATCATGTCGGACCTGTGTCTCGACGAGTTCACCGACCACGGCCACTGCGGGGTCCTGGACGCCGAGGGCCGGGTCGACAACGACGCCACGCTGGAACGTTACGCCGAGATGGCGCAGGTCCAGGCCGACGCCGGCGTCCACGTCGTCGGCCCGTCCGGGATGATGGACGGCCAGGTCGGCGTCGTCCGCGACGCCCTGGACACCATCGGCAAGGAGGACGTCTCGATCCTCGCCTACACGGCCAAGTACTCCTCGGCCTTCTACGGTCCCTTCCGGGAGGCCGTCGGTTCCTCCCTCACCGGTGACCGCAAGACCTACCAGCAGGACCCCGCCAACCTGCGCGAGTCGCTGCGCGAGCTGGCCCTGGACCTGGAGGAGGGCGCGGACATGGTGATGGTGAAGCCCGCCGGCCCGTACCTCGACGTGCTGGCGAGGGTCGCCGAGGCCGTGGACGTGCCGGTCGCCGCGTACCAGATCAGCGGGGAGTACGCGATGGTCGAGGCGGCGGCCGAGAAGGGCTGGATCGACCGGGACCGGGCGATCCTGGAGACCCTCACCGGCATCCGGCGGGCCGGGGCGGGGATGATCCTCACCTACTGGGCGACCGAGGCCGCCCGCATGATCGGACGCTGACCGCGCCCCGAAGGTCGTGCCGGGCTCCGCACAGCCCGGCGCGACCGCGTGCGGGACACCACCCGGGGGCGGGCCGGGGGTTACTTCTCGGCCTTGAGCATCTCCGCCAGGCGGGAGAGGCCGTCCGCCGCGTGGCCCTCGGCGATCGAGCGGTCCAGCAGGGCCTGGAAGGGCTCGAACAGCTCGGAGCTGACGCCCTGGGCGGCGAAGGTCTCCAGGAAGTTCGGGAACGCCGACTGGTTGACCGCCAGGCTCGACACGTCGGTGAGGTGCTCACCGGAGTCGATCGCCTGGGCGATGCCGGGGACGATCCCCAGCATGGCCTGGATCCACTCGACCAGCGGGCCGCTGAACTCCTCGGCGCGGATGTTCTCCGTGCGGACCAGGGCGAGTGCCTGGACCACGCCGATGATCATGCCGTACATGCCGGTCAGCAGACCGAGGTCGTGCAGGGCGGCGAAGCCCGGGTCCGTGCCGGTCCAGCGGGTGCCGCCGAGGGCGGCCAGGGTCGCCTCGTGCTCCTTGTACGCCTCCTCGTCACCGCTGTAGAAGACGTACGCGTGGGGGCCGGCGATCATCTGCGGGACGGCCATGATGCCGCCGTCCACGTAGCGGGCACCGCGCTCCGTGACCTGCTCGGAGAGCGCGCGGGCCTGCGCCGGGGTGCCGTTGGTGAGGTTGACGACGGTGCGGCCCGCCAGGGACTCGGGGAGCGTGGCGAGCAGCTCGCCGACGTTGTCGTTGGTCAGCAGGCAGAGGATGACCAGCGGGCTGGCCTCGACGGCCTCCGTGGCCGTGCCGGCGGGCTTGGCGCCCTGGGCGACGAGCGGACCGGTCTTGGAGGCGGACCGGTTCCACACGGTGACCTCGTGGCCGGCCTTCAGGAAGGCCGAGGCCAGGGCGCTCCCCATCAGGCCGAGGCCGAGGACGGAGACGCGGGCAGCCGGGGTGTTCTCAGGCATGGGACATGACTCCAGTGACGAGGGTGAGGGGGAGGAGCCGCCCTCGCGGCTCGTTTCGATCATCGTCGGGGGCGTCTTGCCCCACAAGTACCGACTTTTCCCTCAGGAACGCACCGATTGGTAAGGAACGGCGGGGCGGCGCACCCTGGAGAAGTACGAGCGCCGACAGGTACCTCGCCGGAGGTGGTCCTCATGATGCACACCCTCGTGGGATGGCATGTGGAGATGGAGTTCAAGGAGGAGGGCGACCGGACGCGGGCGGCGGCCATGGTGCGGCTCACCGACGGCACGGAGTTCCGTGCCCACGGAACGGCGAACCGACACCCCTCCGACCCCGAGCAGTTGCGCGTGGGGGAGGAGATCGCCGGGGCGCGGGCCCTCATGGACCTCGCCTCCCAGCTGCTGCAGAAGGCGCACACGGAGATCGACGAGGTCTCCGGACGGACCTCGCACCCGATTCCCCGCTGATCCCCGCAGGGGCCGGACACGCCGTCGTACGGCCCCTCCCGCGTGGTCCGGGGGTGCGGCGGGACGCCGGAAGGCCCCGGTACGGATCACGCGGTCCGCACCGGGGCCTTCCTGTCCCGTGTCGAGCGGGTGGGCGTCAGAGGCGCTCGGGGGTGCGGATGCCCAGGAGCGCCATGCCCCGGTGGAGCGTCCGGGCGGTCAGCTCGCACAGGAACAGACGGTTCTCCACCTGCTCCGCCGTGTCCGCCTTCAGGACCGGGCACTCCGAGTAGAACGTCGTGTACAGCGACGCCAGCTGGTAGAGGTACGCCGCCAGCTTGTGCGGCGCGTACTCGGCGGCGGTCTCGGCCACCAGCTCGCCGAAGGCGTCCAGGTGCAGGCCGAGCGCGCGCTCCGAGGGCGCGAGCGCCAGCTCCGGGTGCGCGGCCGGCTTCGCGTCCCCGGCCTTGCGGAGGATCGACTGGATCCGGGCGTACGCGTACTGCAGGTACACCGAGGTGTCGCCGTTCAGCGAGACCATCTGGTCCAGGTCGAACTTGTAGTCGCGGGCCGCCGAGGTCGACAGGTCCGCGTACTTCACCGCGCCGATGCCCACCTGGGCGCCGCGCTCGGCGATCTCGTCCTCGGTGAGGTCCTGGGCCTTCTCGCGGACCACGGCCGAGGCACGGTCGATCGCCTCGTCCAGCAGGTCCACCAGCCGGACCGTCTCGCCCTCACGGGTCTTGAACGGCTTGCCGTCCTTGCCGAGGACCGTGCCGAAGGCCAGCTGGACCGCCTTCACGTCCTCGTTCAGCCAGCCGGCCCGGCGGGCGGTCTCGAAGACCATCCGGAAGTGCAGCGCCTGCCGGGCGTCCACCACGTACAGCAGGGTGGACGCCTTGAGGTTCTGCACCCGGTCCCGGATCGCGGACAGGTCGGTCGCCGCGTATCCGAAGCCGCCGTCCGACTTCTGGACGATCAGCGGGGTCGGGTTGCCGTCCGGGCCCTTGACGTCGTCGAAGAAGACGCACAGCGCGCCCTCGGAGCGGACCGCGACGCCCGACTCCTCCAGGAGCTGGCAGGTCTCGTTCAGCATGTCGTTGTAGCCCGACTCGCCGACGATGTCCTCGTCCCGGATGTCCATGTCGAGCTTCTCGAAGACGGAGAAGAAGTAGATCTTCGACTCGTCGACGAACCGCTGCCAGGTGGCGAGGGTCCCCGGATCGCCGGCCTGGAGGTCGACCACCCGGCGCCGGGCGCGGGTCTTGAACTCCTCGTCGGCGTCGAACAGCCGGCGGGCCGCCTTGTAGAGGCGGTCCAGGTTGGACATCGCCTCCTCGCCGGTGACCTCGGCGTCCTTGTGGTCCAGCTCGTGCGGGTGCTCCTCCAGGTACTGGATGAGCATGCCGAACTGGGTGCCCCAGTCGCCGATGTGGTGGCGCCGGACCACCTTCTCGCCGGTGAACTCCAGGATCTCCACCATGGCCGCGCCGATCACGGCCGACCGCAGGTGGCCGACGTGCATCTCCTTGGCCACGTTCGGCTGGGCGTAGTCGATGACCGTCGTGCCGGCCGACTCGTTGAACGGCACGCCGAGCCGGTCGTCGGCCGCGCGGGCCGCGAGCGTCCGCACGATGGCCGCGTCGGTGACGGTGATGTTCAGGAAGCCGGGGCCGGAGACCTCGATCTCGCCGAGGACGTCGTTGGCCGGGATGGCCTCGACGACCTTCGCCGCGAGCTCCCGCGGGTTGCCCTTCAGCTGCTTGGCCAGCGCCAGGATGCCGTTGGCCTGGAAATCGGCCCGGTCGCTTCGTCGCAGCAGCGGGTCGGCGGACCCGGCCTCCGGCAGGGCTGCCGAGAGGCCTTCCGCGAGGCGCTGCTGCACGGTCGAAGCGAGGGAAGGGACCGAGGCCATGAGCTTCCGTTCCTGTTGTCGTGTCGGGGTGGGCGATTTCGCTTGTCAAGTGTCCCATGGGCGGGCAACGTGTTTTCTCCCCCGGCCCCTGGCCTGTGGACGGTCCGCGACCTGTGGACAACCTCCGAGCGGTTCGCTCCGTCTGGGAGAATGGCCGACGTAAGGCTTTGAGGGAAAACCAGAAAGAAGGACGTACCGACCGTGGCTCAGAGCAGCACCGAGACCGACTGGGTCTCCCGTTTCGCGGACGAGGTCATCACCGAGTCGGAGCGACGTGCGCCTGGCAAACCGGTCGTCGTCGCCTCCGGCCTCTCCCCGTCCGGCCCCATCCACCTGGGCAACCTGCGCGAGGTCATGACCCCGCACCTGGTCGCCGACGAGATCCGCCGCCGGGGACACGAGGTCAGGCACCTCATCTCCTGGGACGACTACGACCGCTACCGCAAGGTGCCCAACGGCGTCGAGGGCATCGACGAGAGCTGGGCCGAGCACATCGGCAAGCCGCTGACGTCCGTCCCGGCGCCGGCCGGTTCGCCGCACCCGAACTGGGCCGAGCACTTCAAGGCGGCCATGGTCGAGGCGCTGGCCGAGCTGGGCGTGCCCTACGAGCCGATCAGCCAGACGGAGCAGTACACCTCCGGCGTCTACCGCGAGCAGATCCTGCACGCCATGCGCCACCGCGCCGACATCGACGCGATCCTCGACCAGTACCGCACCAAGAAGGCCCCCAAGAAGCAGTCGCAGAAGCCGGTCGACGAGGCCGAGCTGGAGGCCGCCGAGGGCTCCGGCGCGGCGGGCGAGGACGACGGTTCCGGCGGCGGCGCGGGCTACTTCCCGTACAAGCCGTACTGCGGGCGGTGCGAGAAGGACTTCACCACCGTCACCTCCTACGACGACGACACCACCGAGCTGAGCTACACCTGCTCGGCGTGCGGCTTCGCGGAGACCGTCAAGCTCAGCGAGTTCAACCGCGGCAAGCTGGTGTGGAAGGTCGACTGGCCCATGCGCTGGGCCTACGAGGGCGTGATCTTCGAGCCCTCCGGTGTCGACCACTCCTCGCCGGGCTCCTCCTTCCAGGTCGGCGGCCAGATCGTCCGCATCTTCGACGGGGTGCAGCCCATCGGCCCCATGTACGCCTTCGTCGGCATCAGCGGCATGGCCAAGATGTCCTCCTCGAAGGGCGGGGTGCCGACCGCGGCGGACGCGCTGAAGATCATGGAGCCGCAGCTCCTGCGCTGGCTCTACGCCCGCCGCAGGCCCAACCAGTCGTTCAAGATCGCCTTCGACCAGGAGATCCAGCGTCTGTACGACGAGTGGGACAAGCTGGAGGCCAAGGTCGCGGACGGCACCGTGCTCCCCGCCGACGCCGCCGCGCACGCGCGGGCCGCCCGCACCGCCGCGGGTGAGCTGCCCCGCACCCCGCGCCCGCTCCCGTACCGCACGCTCGCCTCGGTCGTCGACATCACCGCCGGCCACGACGAGCAGACCCTGCGGATCCTGACCGACCTCGATCCGGAGAACCCGGTCACCGGCCTGGACGAGGTCCGTCCGCGGCTCGACCGGGCCGAGAACTGGATCACCACCCAGGTCCCGGCCGACCAGCGCACCATCGTCCGCGAGGAGCCCGACACCGAGCTGCTCGCCTCGCTGGACGAGGAGGGCCGCACCTCCCTGCGCCTGCTCCTGGAGGGCCTGGACACCCACTGGTCGCTGGACGGGCTCACCACCCTCGTCTACGGCGTCCCGAAGGTCATGGCCGGTCTCACCCCCGAGGCCAAGCCCACCCCGGAGCTGAAGGTCGCCCAGCGCGCCTTCTTCGCCCTGCTCTACAAGCTCCTGGTGAGCCGTGAGACCGGGCCGCGCCTGCCCACCCTGCTCCTCGCCGTGGGCGCGGACCGGGTGCGCAAGCTGCTCGGTTCCTGACCGTACGCCGAAGGGCCGCCGTCCATTTGCCGGGCGGCGGCCCTTCCGTCTGTCCGATCACCCGCCGTCAGGGCGTGTCGACCTCTTCGCGCGTCCGCCGCACCCGCTCCCGGGCGCCGGGAATCGCGGCCCGCAGCCGTCCCAGCTCCGCGTCCGGGAACTCCTCCAGGCCGTACTCGCGCGCCACGGCCCGCGCCAGCTCCGCCTCCTCGGGGAAGCGGTCCTGCTCGGTCACGTAGCCCCAGCTCACCTTGTGGACGACCTCCTCGAACTCGTCCACCGGCGCCTGCGGCTCCTCCACGTACTCCGGATACGGCACGAACTCCTCCGGCCCCGGCGGCGGAAGGTCCTCCGGTCCCTGCGGAACGGGCACCGGCATGGGCTCCAGGCCCTCCACGATCTGCGGGTTGTACGTGCCCTCGTAGGACTCCTTCGAGATCTGCTGGGCGTCGAACCAGGGGCTCTCGTGGTTGACCGGAGCCATCTGCGGCAGCTCCTGGCGCTCCCCGCGCTGACCGGCCCCGGCCCCGGCCGCGGCCGCGCCGGACGGCCCGGCCGCCGTGGCCGCCGGAGCGGGAGCCGCGCCCACCGCGGCCGGCAACTGCTGCTGCGGGGCCGGGGGCAGCAGCTGCGGCTCCACGCCGGCCGCCGCCAGACCCGCCGCCGCCGTCTCCGACAGCGGCACCCCGTACCGCGCCAGGCGCAGCGGCATCAGCGCCTCCACGGGGGCCTTGCGCCGCCATCCGCGGCCGTACCGGGCCTGGAGCCGCGCCTGGTAGATCATCCGCTCCTGCTCCAGCTTGATCACCTGCTCGTACGAGCGCAGCTCCCAGAGCTTCATCCGCCGCCACAGCCGGAACGTGGGCACCGGGGAGAGCAGCCAGCGCGTCAGCCGGACGCCCTCCATGTGCTTGTCGGCGGTGATGTCGGCGATGCGCCCCACCGCGTGCCGGGCGGCCTCCACGGCCACCACGAAGAGGACCGGGATCACCGCGTGCATCCCGACACCGAGCGGATCCGGCCAGGCCGCCGCGCCGTTGAACGCGATGGTCGCCGCCGTCAGCAGCCAGGCCGTCTGCCGCAGCAGCGGGAACGGGATCCGGAGCCACGTCAGCAGCAGGTCCAGGGCCAGCAGCACACAGATGCCCGCGTCGATGCCGATGGGAAAGAAGTAGGAGAAATCGCCGAAACCCTTGTGCACCGCGAGCTCACGCACGGCGGCGTAGGAACCGGCGAAGCCGATTCCCGCGATGATCACCGCTCCGCCGATCACGAGGCCGATGAGTATTCGGTGTGTGCGTGTCAGCTGCATCGCGGCCACCCGCGATCCCCTCCCGTCGATCCACATCCGGCGCGCACAGACTGGCACATGCGGGCGGAGCCCGGCCTCCGGGGGGAGGGCCGGGCTCCGTTCACCTGTGCCACTCTGCGCGGGTTCGTGCCTACTTGTTGGCCGCGGCCACCGCCGTGACGGCCTCCTTGGCCGCCTTCACGGCACCGTCCATGATCACCTTCTCGGTGGGCGTGGCCGCACCGGCGTACCCGGCGCCGTTGTACGACAGCAGCACCAGCACATTGCCCGTGCGCGCCACGATCGAGGCGTACACGAAGTCCTCGTCCGTCTTGCGCACCTGGTACGCCACGGAGGTGGCCTCGTCACCGATGCCCGCGGCCGCCGCCGTCCGCAGCTTCTTCGCGCCCGGCGTCGCCTGGACCTTCGCGAGCTCCTTGGCGAGGTTCTCCCGGGCGCGCTCCTGGCCGCTGCCGAGCGACGGGTCCGAGTCGTACCGGTAGAAGGACACGTCCAGCCAGCGGTACTGCGAGCCCTTGACGCCCTTGTCCTCCAGGCCGTTCCAGGCGCAGCCGCCCCGGCTGGTGAGGTCGGTGGAGGCCGCCGCGGTGCCCTTCTTGTTCTTCGCCTTGGGGACGAGCGAGGCCGTGGTCTTCTCCGTGATCGCCTTGCAGGCCTGGGGCAGCTCGGCGAACTTCGCCGGCTCGACCGTCGGGGTCGGCGAGGGCGTGGCCGACGCGGAGGCGGAGGCCGAGGCCTTGTCCTGGGGGGAGCCGGCTCCGGCGCCGTCGCCGGAGTCCGAGGAGCAGCCGGTGGCGACGAGCATCACAGGGACGGCTGCGCAGGCGAGGATGCGGGAGAGACGCGGGGCTGATCGCTGCATGGTTCCTTCAGTCGCTTGTCGTACGGTCCGGTCCGGCTGTCGCCACACGTTACGTGGTCGGCGTGCGCTCACGGAGCGGAGGCGGACGGCTACTCCTCCAGGCGTTCGGCGAGCAGCCGGGCCAGATTCCGGGCCTTTTCCTGCAGTTCCGCGCTGTCGGGGGCCTCGGCGGAACGGGCGGTCCGCTCCTGGTAGGTGACGGTGACGACGACGTTGGATGTGCGGAACACCACGCTCACGACCCGCTGACGGGCGGTGGCGCCGACGGGGCGGAGCACGTCGTCGAGGAACGCGGCGTCCCCGAGATCCTCGAGGACGCGGGGCTCCAGGCCGGTGGAGGTCGCGGTGGGGGTGGGGGGCGCCGTGGGCGTGGCGGGCCGGCTCGCCGTGGGGGCGCCGGAGCCGGCCGGGGCGCTCGTGCCCGTGGCGGGGGCTTGGCCGGAGGCGTGGGCCACGGGGGTGACCGCCGGAGTGCCGGGGCCGGGGGTGCCGCCGGGGGCGGTGGGGGGCGCGGGGCTCGTGGGCGGGGTGGTGGGCGGCGGGGCCGTCGGCGGGAGCGGGATGTCCGCGGCGGCCTGCTTGCGGACGAGCACCTCCTGGGCCCGGGTGTCGTCGCTGACGGCGGGGTCGTAGGAGACCACCCGCTCGACGTCGAGGACGAGCCGGTGCGAGGCGTCGGGGGTCTCGGCCTTCCAGGCGCAGCCGACGCGCCGGTCGGTGTCGTACGTGACGGCGGCGGTGCCGCGGTACGCCTGGGCGCGTTCGGGGTCGGGCAGGGTGGCGGCGCCCGGGAGGAGGTCCTTGAGGGTGGTCTGCGGGACGGAGCCGCAGGGTTCGAAGAGCGTGCGGTAGCGGCCGGGGGGCGCGGCGGCGGCGGCCGGGCCGGCCTTGGCGTCGACGGTGACGTCCTCGGCCGTGGCGCCGGCGGAGCAGCCGGTGAGGCCGATCCCGAGGCCGAGCGCGAGGAGGGCGGCGGTGCGGGCGGTGCTCCCGGCGCGGCCGGGCGGGCCGGGGAGGCACCTCTTTCGCTGCACGGTCTCAGGCTCCCTTCCGCCGAAGTCTTTCCCGAAAACTGTTTGCCGCTCGGTCCCTGCTGGTGGACACAATGTCTATCGCACACGCAGCCGTTGATGCCGGTCCGCTGTCACTTGTACGGGCTTTGGCGCCGGTTTTTGCGTTATCAGGTTTTTCGGGGGAATTGAGGAAGTATGTCGTACGTCGAGGTACCGGGCGCCAAGGTGCCCATCCGCATGTGGGCCGACCCCGCGACGGTCGAGGGCGGTGCCATGCAGCAGCTGCAGAACGTGGCGACCCTGCCCTGGGTCCGCGGTCTGGCCGTCATGCCGGACGTCCACTACGGCAAGGGCGCGACGGTCGGTTCGGTGATCGCCATGCAGGACGCGGTCTGTCCGGCGGCGGTCGGGGTCGACATCGGCTGCGGCATGTCGGCCGTGAAGACCTCGCTGACCGCGAACGACCTGCCCGGTGACCTCTCGCGGCTGCGGTCCCGGATCGAGCACGCCATTCCGGTGGGCCGGGGCATGCACCGCGAGGAGGTCGACCCCAGGCGGCTGTACCAGTTCCCGGTCGCGGGCTGGGAGGACTTCTGGTCCCGCTTCGACGGGGTCGCGGACGCGGTCAAGTTCCGCCGGGAGCGGGCGGCCCTGCAGATGGGGACGCTGGGCTCGGGCAATCACTTCGCGGAGGTGTGCCTCGACACGGACGGCGCGGTGTGGCTGATGCTGCACTCGGGCTCCCGGAACATCGGCAAGGAGCTGGCCGAGCACCACATCGGCGTGGCGCAGAAGCTGCCGCACAACCAGGGGATCGTCGACCGTGACCTGGCGGTCTTCGTCGCGCAGACCCCGCAGATGGCGGCCTACCGCAACGACCTCTTCTGGGCGCAGGAGTACGCCAAGTACAACCGCGCGATCATGATGGCCCTGTTCCAGGAGGTCCTCCGCAAGGAGTTCCGCAAGGCCAGGGTGACCTTCGATCCGGTCATCTCCTGCCACCACAACTACGTGGCGGAGGAGCGGTACGAGGGCATGGACCTGCTGGTCACGCGGAAGGGTGCGATCCGCGCGGGCTCCGGCGACCTCGGCATCATCCCCGGTTCGATGGGCACGGGCTCGTACATCGTGAAGGGGCTCGGCAACGCGGCCTCCTTCCACTCGGCCTCGCACGGCGCGGGCCGGCGGATGAGCCGCAGCGCGGCCAAGCGCCGCTTCTCGACCCGGGACCTGGAGGAGCAGACCCGGGGCGTGGAGTGCCGCAAGGACTCGGGTGTCGTGGACGAGATCCCGGGCGCCTACAAGCCGATCGAGCAGGTCATGGAGCAGCAGCGGGACCTGGTGGAGGTCGTCGCGAAGCTGAAGCAGGTCGTCTGCGTGAAGGGCTGAGACGCCTCGCGCGACGGGGGCCGGTGCGCCGCACCGGCCCCCGTCGGCGTGTCTACGGCTCGCGGTGGACCTTGGTGTTGGAGGCCTGGGCGCGCGGGCGGACGACCAGGAGGTCGATGTTGACGTGCGGGGGGCGGGTGCAGGCCCAGGTGATGGTGTCGGCGACGTCGTCGGCGGTGAGGGGGTCGGGCACACCGGCGTAGACCTTGGCGGCCTTCTCGGTGTCGCCGCGGAAGCGGGTGGTGGCGAACTCCTCGGTCCTGACCATGCCGGGGGCGATCTCGATGACGCGGACCGGGGTGCCGACGATCTCCAGGCGGAGGGTTTCGGCGAGGACGCGGGCGCCGTTCTTGGCGGCGACGTAGCCGGCACCGCCCTCGTAGGTGGCGTGTCCGGCGGTGGAGGAGACGACGACGACCGTGCCGTCGCCGCTCGCGGTGAGGGCGGGCAGCAGGGCCTGGGTCATGTGGAGGGTGCCGAGGACGTTGACCTCGTACATGCGCCGCCAGTCCTCGGGGTCGGCGGTGGCGACGGGGTCGGCGCCCAGGGCGCCGCCGGCGTTGTTGACGAGGACGGCGAGGGAGTGGAAGGCGGTGGCGAACTCGTCGACGGCGGCGCGGTCGGTGACGTCGAGGGCGTAGGCGGTGGCCTGGTGGCCGGCCTCGTTGATCTCGGCGGCGAGGGTTTCGATGCGGTCCTTGCGGCGGGCGGTGAGGACCACGCGGTATCCGGCGGCGGCGAGCTGCCGGGCCGTGGCGGCGCCGATGCCGCTGCTCGCTCCGGTGACGACGGCGATGGGGGTGCCGGGGCGGCCGGTCATGGGTGCTCCTCGCGCAGGTGGTCGATTCGTCGATCGCCCGGTCAGGATAGGCGGGGCGGGGGAGCGGGAGGTGGGTGCGGGGTGGGGCGTCACCAGGACACGCGCTGATCGATTATCGGACTATATGTCGCCTTGTGGGTATTTTGTGCCCATGGTTGTCATGCGGAACGGTGTGCTCGGGGTCGCTCTCGCGGCCGCGCTGATGGTGGGTGCCGGCGGGAGCGCCGGTGCGGTCGGGGCCGAGGCGGATCTGGCCCATCACGGTCATGTCTCCCTGTGGGACGGACGGCTGGGCGTGTGGATGGTGAGCGAGAACCTCGGCCCCGCCGATCTGCCGCAGGCGACCGTCCGGATCGCCTTCTCGGAACCCATGGCGGGCGGCCAGGAGCTGCCGCCCACCTGCCTGTGGAGCAGCGACCGGGTGGTCTCCTGCCGGACGGGCGAGCTGCGGGCCCAGGTGGGCGTCGGTGAGCTGGCGCTGGACCTGCGGACGGCGGGGCGCCCGGACGAGCTGACGGTGGAGATCACCACGGCCTGGCGGGACGGGGCGGAGGACCGGAACCCGGTGAACGACCGGCACCGGGTGCTGGTGCTCGCCACCGGGGACCCGTACGTCTTCTGAACGCGGGGCCGGCCGGTACGCCTCCGGGGCGGAGCCGCGCCGGGCCGTTCACCGGTCCGCCCGGTGGACGTACCCGTCGGGGCGGACGAGGACGGTGGCGCGGCGGGCGGGGTCCCGCCAGGTGCCCCGGACGACGCGGCCGGGCGCGACCGGCGCCGCCGGCGGCAGGGCCGGGGACGCGCCCTCCGGGCCGATGAGAACGAACTCGCCGGCGCGCAGGAGCTCGTGGAGGCGGCCCTCGCGCAGGCGGACGTCGGGGGCGCGGCGGCCCGAGAGGCGCCCGCCGCCCGGGGCGGGGGCGTAGGCGATGCCGATGCCGCTGATCCGGTCGAGGACCCGGGTGGAGACCGGATTGGTGGTGCTCAGGACCCGGGTGGCGAGGGACCGGGCGGCGCGGACGGGCGGGGTGTGGGCCATGGCCAGGCGGAGGATCGCCCCGCTGCTGCGCAGGACCATCGCGCCGACGGGGTGGCGTTCGCTCTGGTAGCTGTCGAGCAGCGCCTCCGGGTCGGGGGCCTCGCCCCGCAGGACGGCGACGAGCTTCCACGAGAGGTTGGCGGCGTCCTGGAGGCCGGTGTTCATGCCCTGCCCGCCCGCGGGGGAGTGGACGTGCGCGGCGTCGCCCGCGAGGAACACGCGTCCGACGCGGTAGGAGGGGACCTGGCGTTCGTCGCTGTGGAAGCGGGAGATCCAGCGCGGGTCGTGCATGCCGTAGTCGGTGCCGAAGGCCTGCCGGGAGATGGCGCGGATCTCGTCGAGGTCGACGGGCTCGGTGTCGGCGACCTGGCGGGAACGGTTCCACCCCATCACGCGGTACCAGCCGTCCCCGAAGGGGGCCATGAAGGCGAAGGAGTCGCCGGTGCCCTGGACGGTGAAGGTCTCGGTGGGCTCCTCGGTGAGGCGGACGTCCGCCAGGACGAGGGAGCGGATGACGGAGACGCCGGGGAAGGGCAGACCGAGGGCGGAGCGGACGGCGCTGCGGACGCCGTCGGTGCCGACGAGGTGGCGGGCCCGGAGGGTGAGGGGGGTGCCGTCGGGGCCGGTGAGCTCGGCGGTGACGGTGTCGGCGTCCTGGCGCAGCCCCCGGAGCTCCGTCTCGTGGCGGAAGGTCACGCCCGCGCCCTCCGCGCGCTTCTCCAGGAGTTCCTCGACCTCGTACTGCGGGGTGACGAGCAGGTGGTTGTAGCGGGAGGGGAGCCGGGTGAGGTCGAGGGAGGCGCGGCCGAAGAGCGTGAGACGGGTGACGCGCGTGCCGGTGGCGACGAGGTCGTCGGCGAGCCCGCGGGCGTCGAGCTGCTCCAGGGTGCGGGCGTGCACGGCGAAGGCGCGGGTCAGGTTGGCGCGGGTGCGGGGGCGGCGCTCGACCAGGGTCACGTCGAGACCGGCGGCGGCGAGGTCACCGGCGAGGAGCAGTCCGGTGGGTCCGGCGCCGACGACGAGGACGTCGGTGTCGGTGCGCGGGGCGGCGGCCGCGCTGGTCGCCTGGGCGGTGTGCGTGGTGCGGGGGGTGCTCATGGCTGCCTCCAGAGAGTGCCCACGTCCGTTGGCCAACGCATGTTGGTCAACGCTTGTTGGCAAGCGTAGAGCGGCCGGGAATGGAGTGTCAACGCCTGTTGGCCTACAGTTGTGGGCATGACGACCGCCCGCCGTTCCGACACCACCCGGGCCGCGATCCTGGAAGCCGCGCGCGAGCGCTTCGCCTCCGACGGGTACGAGCGCGCCACGATCCGGGCCATCGCCCGCGACGCCGGCATCGACCCGTCCATGGTGATGCGCTACTACGGCAACAAGGAGGGCCTCTTCGTCGCCGCCTCCGCGATGGACCTCTCCCTGCCGGAGTTCGGCTCGCTGCCCGCGCGGCACGCCGGGACGGTGCTCGTCCAGCACTTCGTCGACCGCTGGGAGCAGGACGAACGGCTCACCGCCATGCTGCGCGTCGGGGTGACCAACGAGGCCGGCACCGCCCGCATGCACGAGATCTTCGCCCAGGGGCTCGCCCCCCTCACCCGGGGCGTCTGCCCCGTCCCGGAAGAGGCGCCGCGCCGCGCCGCGCTCGTCGCCTCGCAGATCCTGGGCATGGCCCTGGCCCGGTACGTGCTGCGGCTGCCGCCGGCCGTCGAGCTGACCCGCGAGGAGATCGTCGCCTGGCTCGGCCCGACCGTGCAGCGCTACCTGACCGCCGAGAGCCCCTGACCGCCGGGCGCCCGCGAGCGGCGCGACCCCGGTGCGGCCGGTCCCGTGACGGGCGGCCCCCGACCGGTACGGCCCCCGGGCGGGCCGCTCCGGGCGGCCGTACGGCTCAGAGCGCCGTCGCGCCGCCGAACTCCCGTACCGCCTCCGAGACGATGGCCTCCAGCCGGGAGTGATGGGCGCCGCGCCAGTAGACCCGGCCGCACGCGCCGCACTGCGCGAACACGTCGTACGTCTTCTCCGTGCCGTGCTCCAGCCGCTCGCGCACCGCGTCCTTGTCCGCCTCCGTCAGCTCCCCGTTGCACGCCGTGCAGCGGGTCCACGGGGCGAGCGGCGGCGCGAAGCGCTCCAGGACGTCGCGCAGCTGCTCGTCCGGCCGGTCGCTGTAGACGTAGGCGCCCGCCCACAGTTCGCGACGGCGCAGCAGCCCCCGGTCCCGCGAGAGCATGACGCGCCGCTCCCGCGCCGAGCGCGTGGCCAGGGCGGGATCGCCGATGTCCTCGCTCTCGTACGCCGCGTCCACGCCGAGCAGCCGCAGCCGGCGGGCCAGCGTGCCCAGGTGGACGTCGAGCAGGAAGCGGAGCGGGGCGCCCGGTACGGCCTGCGGGCGGGTGACGTCCTCGACCTCGACGGTCTCGCCGGCGGCCGGGACGTGCGAGACGTCCACGGGCCGTCCGTCGACCAGCAGCCGCCCCGCCTCCGTGAGCGGCACCCCGAGGGACTCGACGACATGGCCGAGCGAGGAGGCGCCGTCCGTGGTCACCGGGGTGCGCCCCGCGCGCCGCTCGGCGGCGACGAAGAGGCGCAGGCCGGGGGCGAAGCTGATGTGGATCTCCGGTCCGTTCACGGAAGACAGGATGGCACCGGGGCCGGGCGGGGGCGAGGGAATTCGCGGCCGGAACCATCGGGGGACGGCCGCCCCGGTCCCCGCCCGCCGCCCTCGGATACCGTCCCCGCATGAAGATCATCGACCTCGGTCCCGGCGACCCCCGCCTGGAGTCCGACCTCCTGCCGGTTCTCACCGAACTCCGCCCGCACCTCACCCCGGAGCTGTTCCGCGAGGTGTACGCGCTCGGCCACCCGCAGGGGCTCCGCTTCTCCGCCGCCTACGCGGACGACGGCCGCTGCGTCGGCGCGGCTGGCGGCTCGTCCACAACACCAGCTCGATCCGCAAGCTCTACGTCGACGACCTGGTGACCGCCGCGAGCGACCGCTCCACCGGCGTCGGCCACGCGCTCCTGGCGCACCTGGAGGCGCACGCCCGCGCGGCCGGCTGCCACGAACTCAACCTCGACTCCGGCACCCACCGCACCGGCGCCCACCGCTTCTACCTGCGCGAGCGCTTCGACATCGTCGCCTTCCACTTCACCCGCCCGCTCCCCGGCGCGGGGGATCCGGCCTGATCGACAAGACGCCTCCGGAGGCACCGCCGCAGGCCCTCTTGTGCGGGCCGGAGAAGGGTCCCAAGGTGGCACGGAGGCGGGATCCACGGGAGGGAGCAGACGTATGTCCGGGACGCGGGCGGCGGGTTGGGAGTGGACGGACGACAGGGGAGCGGTGGCGGTGGCGGCGCGGCCGCCCCGGCGGGTGCTCGCCTACGTGCGCGCCGGGGCGGCGCTGCTCGATCTGGGGGTGACCCCGGCCGCCGTGTACGGCTCCGGGCACGACGGCGCCCTGCTCGATCCCGCGAAGGCGGGCGGCCTGGCGGCGGCGGGGGTGCCGTACCTGGGCGCCGGCCGGGACCTGGACGAGGAGCGGCTGCGGGAGCTGGAGGTGGAGCTGGTCGTCGACGTCACGTACGACGGGAAGAGTCCGTACGCCCTTGACGAGGCGCTCGCCGGGCGGCTCGGGGTGCCGCTGGTCACGCTCGCCGTCGGCAACGAACTCACGCTGCCCGCGATCCTCGACCGCTTCGCGGACCTCGCCGCGACCCTGGACGCGCCCCCCGTGCCCGGGGCCGCCGCGGGGCCCGCGCCTGACGGAGCCGGTCTTCCCGGCGCCGAGGCCGCGCTCCGTACCGCCGCCGCCGGGTCCGGGGCGCGGGTGCTCGCTCTCTCCGGAGCCGGGCCCGACCAGGTGCATCTGGCCCGCCCGCAGGCCTGGCCCGAGCTGGTGCGGCTCGCCGGGCTGGGGGTGCGGCTCCTCGACCCCGGCCCGGGGCCCGGCACGAGCTGGCTCACCACGGACTGGCGGTGGGCCGCAGAACTGGGCCCCGACCTGGTGCTGTTCGACCACCGGGCCCACGCCGTCCCGCCCCAGGAGCTGCCCGGGGTGCTTCCGCCGCGGGTCCGGCTCGTCCCCTGGAGCCCGGAGCTCCCGCCGAGCCCCGCCGCCTGCGCCCGCTTCTTCGGTGAGCTGGCCGAGGCGCTGGGGCGAGATCCGGAGGACAGGCCCTAGACGGGGCAGACCAGCCGGGAGCGGAGGGAGGCGGCGAACTCCTCGGCGCGCGTGAGCTGGGCGCGCAGCTCCTCGACCCGGTCGGCCGCCGCCTGCTCGAAGCGCTGGACCAGGGTCACGAGGGCGGCGTGCTCGGACGGGTCGAGCTCCGTGTCGGTGCCCGGGCGGTCGGCGGCCAGGCGGTCCATCGCCGTGAGCAGTTCGCGGGACTCGTCCAGGGAGAAGCCGAGCGACCTCATGCGGCGGATCACCATCAGGCGGTCGACGTCGGCCTCCGTGTAGAGCGGGAAACCGCCCTCGGAGGCCGTGGACGGCATGACCAGGCCGCTGTCCTCGTACTGGCGGATCGTCCGCAGCGGCAGCTCGGTGCGCGCGGCGACCTCACAGAGCTGCAGGGGTCCGCCGGCCGACCGTACTCCTCGTACTCCGCTCACGGCGTCAGTCCTTCCTCGTGGTCGTCGGTCCCCGGAGTGCGCGTCACCGCGCATCCCATACCATTCGTCCTAACTTCAGCACTTATGAACGAAGGAACCGCGACGAAACGCCCGTGGGGGCGGTCACACACCCCGCCGGGCGGACGTCAGGGCCAGACCAGGCAGTAGGGCTGGTGGCCCGCCTCGTGCAGGCGGACGGAGAAGTCCTGCCACTCGTGGAGCAGCTGGTAGACGTCGAAGGCGTCCCGCGGGCCGCCCCGGTCGGGGACCGTGGACCAGATGAAGGCGGCGGCGCCGACCGACTCCTCGCCGACCCCGCGCAGCGGGTCCACCACGGTCATCGGCAGCTTCACCACCGCGTAGTCCGGGTGGAGCACCACCAGCTCCAGCGGGGGCACCTTGTGCAGCGGCATGCCCTGGATGCCGGTCAGGACCATGGCCGCTATGGTCTCCGGCTTGATCTTGGTGAACATGCCGCCCATGCCGAGCTCGTCGCCGCCCAGCTCCTCCGGGCGCATCGAGATCGGTACCTGGGCCGCCGTCGCGCTGTTGGGCGCGCCGAAGTACTTGTACGTCACCCCCAAGCTGCGGCCCCCGACCGTGGGGGCCGGATCGGCCACGGGCTCCGGGACCGCCTGGCCGTCGGCCGGGGCAGGCTCCCCCGTCCGACGCCTCCGGTGCCTCCCCCGCCGGACAGGCTCCGGACCCAGGTCGCCCGTCCCCTCGCCCGGTCCGCCACCGCGATGCATATCTCCACCCGACTGCTTTTTCTCGGCAACACGACCCCGCCGCGCAACCCGATCATCGTGTCAGTGACCTCCCCCACGTTCGTACGGTGAAACACCTGTCCGCAAGAACGCCGTGGCCTCTGACACCATGGATTCCGTGAGCCATCCCTATGACGCCCCAGTTTCGCAGACGCGGAGGACGCACGCCCCGGCGTAATTCACAGGGTGCCCACACCGTCCCTCCGTATCAGACGTCGTACTCGCAGGTCAGGATCGCAGTGTCGTATTCATACGAAGCCCCAGTCTCACAGACGCTTTTCGACCGCGCGTCCCTTGTGACGCCCGGTGGCGTGAACTCACCGGTGCGCGCCTTCCGGGCCGTGGGCGGAACGCCCCGGTTCATGGTGTCCGGTACCGGTCCGTATCTCACCGACGCGGACGGTCGCGAGTACGTCGACCTCGTCTGCTCGTGGGGACCGATGATCCTCGGCCACGCGCACCCCGAGGTGACCGCCGCGGTACAGGCCGCCGTGGCCCGTGGCACCTCGTTCGGTACGCCGGGCGAGGGCGAGGTCGCGCTCGCCGAGGAGATCGTGGCCCGGATCGAGCCGGTCGAGCAGGTGCGCCTGGTCTCCTCCGGCACCGAGGCCACCATGTCCGCGATCCGGCTGGCCCGCGGTTTCACGGGCCGGGCCAAGGTGGTGAAGTTCGCGGGCTGCTACCACGGCCACGTGGACGCGCTGCTCGCCGCGGCCGGCTCCGGGGTGGCCACGTTCGGTCTGCCCGACACGCCCGGCGTGACCGGCGCGCAGGCGGGCGACACGATCGTGCTGCCGTACAACGACCTGGAGGCGGTCCGGGCCGCCTTCGCCGCGCACCCGGGCGAGATCGCGTGCGTGATCACCGAGGCCTCGCCGGGCAACATGGGCGTGGTGCCGCCGCTGCCGGGCTTCAACCAGGGCCTCGCGGACCTGTGCCGGGAGAACGGCGCGCTGTACATCTCCGACGAGGTGATGACCGGATTCCGTACGAGCCGGGCCGGCTGGTACGGCGTCGACGGGGTGAAGCCGGATCTGATGACCTTCGGCAAGGTCATGGGCGGCGGTTTCCCGGCCGCGGCCTTCGGTGGCCGCGCCGACGTGATGGGCCACCTGGCCCCGGCCGGGCCGGTCTACCAGGCGGGCACGCTCTCCGGTAACCCGATCGCGACGGCCGCCGGGCTCGCGCAGCTCCGGCTGCTCGACGAGGCGGCGTACGCGAAGGTCGACGCGGTCTCGAAGGAGATCCAGGGCCTGGTGACGGACGCGCTGGCGAAGGAGGGCGTGGCGCACCGGCTGCAGACGGCCTCCAACATGTTCTCGGTGTTCTTCACCGCCGACGAGGTGCGGAACTACGAGGACGCGAAGCGGCAGGAAGCCTTCCGCTTCAACGCCTTCTTCCACTCGATGCTGGCCGACGGCGTCTACCTGCCGCCCTCCGCCTTCGAATCCTGGTTCGTGTCGACCGCGCACGACGAGCGGGCCGTGGAGCGGATCGCGGCGGCGCTGCCGGCCGCCGCCCGCGCCGCGGCGGAGGCCACGGCATGAGCGACCGCGACCAGGACGTCACCGTCGTCCACCTGGTGCGGCACGGCGAGGTGCACAACCCGGACGGGATCCTGTACGGGCGCCGGGCCGGCTACCACCTGTCGGAGCTGGGGCGGCAGATGGCGGACCGGGTCGCCGAGCACCTGTCCGGCCGGGACATCCGGCACGTCGTGGCGTCCCCCCTGGAGCGGGCGCAGGAGACGGCCGCGCCCATCGCCAGGACGCACGACCTGGAGCTGGCGACCGACGAGCGGCTCATCGAGGCGGCCAACGTCTTCGAGGGCAAGACCTTCGGCGTCGGGGACGGTGCCCTGCGCAAGCCGGGCAACTGGCGGCACCTCACCAACCCCTTCCAGCCGTCCTGGGGCGAGCCGTACGTCGAGCAGGTCGTCCGGATGATGAGCGCGCTGGACGCCGCGAAGGACGCGGCGCGCGGGCACGAGGCCGTCTGCGTCAGCCACCAGCTCCCGATCTGGATCGTGCGCAGCTTCGTGGAGAAGCGGCGCCTCTGGCACGACCCGCGGCGGCGCCAGTGCACGCTGGCCTCGCTGACCTCGTTCACGTACCGGGGTGACCGGATCGTCTCGGTCGGCTACAGCGAGCCGGCCCTGGATCTCGTCCCGCCGCACCTGCGGGCGGGCGCGAAGCCGGCGAAGGGGAAGTCGAAGGCGTTCGGCGCGTAGCCGCCCGCGCGGGGCCCGGACCTCTGCCCGGTGCCCCGCGCCCGCCCCTCCCCGTTCCCTCCACGGCTTCTCCCCGTCCTCTCCCTGGACGGCCGACGCGCCACGGGACACAGTCAGGGCGATCGAGTGAGGTACACGTCAGTCGTGTACACGCCATTCGATCGCCCTGAAATTTTTGTGCGCACGCCGGGAACCTCCGTGTTCCTCCCCGCATCTCACTGATTGTCGGATTGGATGACGTTTCAGTCGTACGTGAGCGCGAATTGGGGATGGCATGCGCGGGATCAGTCGAAGGAGTCTTCTCGGGGCGGGCGTCGGCACCGCCGCGGCGGTCGGGATAGCCGGCTGCGGCACCGGAAACGCCGGGACGGAGAAGAAACCGGGAGGTTCCGGGCCCGGTAAGGGCGGCGACACCGGGACGGGTGCCCCCACGACCCCCGCCCCGACCCAGGACGCCAAGCCCATCGGCGACGGTTCCACCGCCGACACCGGCAAGCAGCCGAACCAGCCCGACACCCCCGTACCGCTCGAACCCGGCCAGACGCCGCCCCAGTTCGTCGTCTTCTCCTGGGACGGGGCCGGAGAGGTCGGCAACGGCCTCTTCCCCCGCTTCCTGGAGCTCGCCAGGAACCACGACGCGGCGATGACCTTCTTCCTCTCCGGGATCTACCTCCTGCCCGAGTCGAAGAAGGACCTCTACCGCCCGCCGAACAACCGCGTCGGCGCCTCCGACATCGGCTACCTCACCGACGACCACATCAAGGACACGCTGAAGTACGTCCGCCAGGCCTGGCTCGAGGGCCACGAGATCGGCACCCACTTCAACGGCCACTTCTGCGGCGGCTCCGGCTCGGTCGCCCACTGGACCCCGGCCCAGTGGCAGAGCGAGATCGACCAGGCCATGAAGTTCGTCACCGAATGGAAGACCAACAGCGGCTGGACCGACCTCGACCCGCTGCCCTTCGACTACTCCAAGGAACTCGTCGGCGGCCGCACGCCCTGCCTCCTCGGCCAGGACAACCTGCTGCCCACCGCCCAGCGGCTCGGCTGGCGCTACGACGCCAGCTCGCCCGGCGGCCGCCAGACCTGGCCCGTCAAGCGCCGCGGCATCTGGGACCTGCCCCTCCAGGCCGTGCCCTTCCCCGGGCACTCCTTCGAGGTCCTGTCCATGGACTACAACATGCTCGCCAACCAGTCCGGGAACTCCACCAAGGGCATGCCCGCCCGCTACCCGGGCTGGCGCAAGCAGGCCACCGACGCCCTGATCGCCGGATTCCGCCGCGCGTACGAGACGAATCGCGCGCCTTTCTTCATCGGCAACCACTTCGAGCAGTGGAACGGCGGCATCTACATGGACGCCGTCGAGGAGGCCCTGAAGGCCATGGCCGGAAAGAAGGACGTGCGGCTCGTCTCCTTCCGGCAGTTCACGGACTGGCTCGACGTCCAGGACCCCAAGATTCTCGCCAAGCTGCGCGGCCTCGGTGTGGGCCAGAAGCCGGCCGGCGGCTGGAACGCATTTCTGCGGACGGCTTAGCCGATCTTGACAAGGGGCTTTACGGGCACGTAGGGGGGTGCCCAAGATCCCCCAAACGCCCATGCGAAACTTTTCACATGAGCTCTCGCCGTGCCCCTCGACGCACCCTCCTGGCCGTCGGTGTGCTGACCGCCGCCCTCGCGCTCTCGGCCTGCGCCGGTGAGGACACCGGGAAGTCCGGCGGCGGTGGCGGCACCAACTTCGTCACCGACGCCGGGGGCATCTCCACCGCCGCCCAGGGGAAGCGGCAGGCCCCCGGCGAGCTGGCGGGCGAGACCGTCGACGGCAAGCGGCTCGACGTCGCCGACCTCAAGGGCAAGGTCGTCGTCCTGAACGTGTGGGGCTCCTGGTGCAGCCCGTGCCGCGCCGAGGCCCCCCACTTCGTCAAGGTCGCCAAGGACCTGAAGGCCAGGGGCGTGGAGTTCGTCGGGATCAACACCCGGGACCCCAACAAGCAGTCGGCGGTCGCCTTCGAGAAGGACTACGGCGTGCCGTACCCGAGCCTCTACGACCCCGCGGGCAAGCTGATCCTCTTCGGCTTCCCCGAGGGCACCCTCAACCCCCAGGCGATCCCCTCCACCCTCGTCCTCGACAAGGAGGGCAGGATCGCCGCCCGCTCGCTCATGGCACTGAACGAGGAGAAACTCCGCTCGATGATCGAGCCGCTCCTCGCGGAGAAGTGACGTGGATCCCAACCAGACGGTCATGAGCGGCGCCCTGCTGCTCGCCCTGCCCATCGCCGCGCTCGGCGGCCTGGTCTCCTTCTTCTCGCCCTGCGTCCTGCCCCTGGTCCCCGGCTACCTCTCGTACGTCACCGGCGTCACCGGCACCGACCTGGCCGAGAACCGCCGCGGCCGGATGACCGCCGGCGCCGCCCTCTTCGTCCTCGGCTTCACCGCCGTCTTCGTCTCCGGCGGCGCCCTCTTCGGCTACTTCGGCTCGACGCTCCAGGAATACCGCGGCACCTTCACCACGATCCTCGGCGTCCTCATGGTGCTGATGGGCGTGTTCTTCCTCGGCCTGATGCCCTGGCTCACCCAGCGCGAGTTCCGCTTCCACCGCAGGCCCGTCGCCGGCCTCGTCGGCGCCCCGCTGCTCGGCGCGCTGTTCGGCATCGGCTGGACGCCGTGCATCGGCCCGACCCTCGCCTCGGTGAACGCCCTCGCCTTCGAGCAGGCCAGCGCCGGCCGCGGGGCGATACTGGCCTTCGCGTACTGCCTCGGCCTCGGGGTCCCCTTCGTGCTCGCCGCCATCGCCTTCCGCAAGGCACTCGGCACCTTCGCCTGGGTGAAGAAGCACTACAGCTGGGTGATGCGGATCGGCGGCGGCATGATGATCGTCACCGGCGTCCTGCTCCTCACCGGCGTGTGGGACAGCATGGTGGCCACGATGCAGGGCTGGTCCAGCGGTTTCACGGTGGGGATCTGAGTTCCATGAGCAAGACCGACACGACGGAGAACTCCGCGACCCCCGAGGACGCGGCGGCCGGGGCGGCCCTGTCGACCGCACCCCGCGAGGACAGCGCCGAGGAGACCGCCGCCGGCGGCCCCCGGCTCGGTGTCCTCGGCTGGATCCGCTGGTGCTGGCGCCAGCTCACCTCGATGCGGGTCGCGCTGATCCTCCTCTTCCTGCTCTCGCTCGGCGCCGTCCCCGGCTCCCTCATCCCGCAGACCAGCGCGGACGAGCTCAAGGTGCAGGACTTCAAGGACGCCCACCCCACGCTCACCCCGGTGTACGAGAAGCTCCAGCTGTTCGACGTCTACAGCTCGGCGTGGTTCTCCGCCATCTACATCCTGCTGTTCGTCTCCCTCATCGGCTGCATCGTCCCCCGCACCTGGCAGTTCGTCGGCCAGCTCCGCGGCCGGCCGCCGCGCGCCCCCAAGCACCTCACCCGCCTCCCCGCGTACACGACCTGGCGGACCGGGGCCGAGCCGGAGGAGGTACGGGAGGCGGCGCGCGAACTGCTGAAGCGGCGCCGGTTCCGGGCGCACGCCGACGGGGACGCCGTCGCCGCCGAGAAGGGCTACCTCCGCGAGGCGGGCAACCTGGTCTTCCACATCGCCCTGATCGTGATGCTGGTGGCCTTCGCCTGGGGGCAGCTGTTCAAGTCCGAGGGCGGCAAGCTGATCGTCGAGGGCGACGGCTTCTCCAACACGCTCACCCAGTACGACGACTTCAAGTCCGGCTCCCAGTTCGGCGTCGACGAGCTGGAACCGTTCAGCTTCACCCTGGACACCTTCACCGGTACGTACGAGAAGGACGGCCCCCAGCGAGGCACCCCGCGCACCTTCGAGGCGGCCGTCACGTACACCGACGGCGGTGAGCGGGACCGGAAGGCGATCATCAGGGTCAACGAGCCGCTGAAGGTCGGCGACTCCAAGGTCTATCTGATCGCCCACGGCTACGCGCCCGTCGTCACCGTCAAGGACGGCCGCGGCAAGGTCGTCTTCAAGGGCGCCGTCCCGCTGCTGCCGATCGACAACAACATCACCTCGACCGGCGCCATCAAGGTCATGGACGGCTACCGGGACAAGAACGGCAAGAAGGAGCAGCTGGGCTTCACCGCCCTGTTCGTGCCGACCTTCGCCGGTGCCGGCAAGGGCACGATGTTCTCCCAGTTCCCGGCGCTCGACTTCCCCGTCCTGGCGCTCACCGGCTACCACGGCGACCTGCGCGTCAACTCCGGCGTGCCGCAGAACGTGTACCAGCTGAACACCACCAAGATGACCCAGTTCAAGCTCGGTACGGGCACGGGCGTGGCCCAGCGGCTGCTGCCCGGCGAGACGATGGCCCTGCCCGGCGGGGCCGGCTCGATCACCTTCGAGAAGGAGATCAAGGAGTGGGCCAGCTTCCAGATCTCGCAGCAGCCGGGCAACGGTCTCGCCCTCGCGGGCGCGGCCGCCGCGCTGGCCGGTCTGTCCGGTTCGCTGTTCATCCAGCGGCGCCGGGTCTGGGTCCGGGCCGTACGGGGTGAGGACGGCGTCACCGTCGTCGAGATGGCGGGGCTCGGCCGCAGCGATTCGGCCAAGCTCCCCGAGGAGCTGGCCGACCTGGCGGTCACGCTCACCGCACAGGCGCCACCAGCGCCGGAACCCGCCGACGCAGAAGCAGAAGGGGCTGAGAAGTGATCCTCGCCGCCGCGACCAACGAGGGCCTGGCGCAGATGAGCAACACGCTCATCTACTCCTCGATGGCCGTCTACACCCTGGCCTTCCTGGCCCACATCGCCGAGTGGGTGTTCGGCAGCCGTAGCAAGGTCGGCCGGACCGCCGCCGCGCTCACCGGCAAGGCCGGGACGGCCGCCGCACCGGCCGTCACCGTCCAGGTGAAGAAGACCGGTGGCACCACCGTCCTGGACCGGCCGAAGGTCGTCACCCGGGCCGCCGCCGGCACCCGTGAGGTGCCGGACGGCCCCGGCGCGGCCGGCGGCACCGTGAAGGGCGACCTCTACGGCCGGATCGCGATCTCGCTCACCGTCCTCGCCTTCGCCGTCCAGGCGTCGGGCGTGGTCACCCGCGCCCTCTCCGTGCAGCGCGCCCCCTGGGGCAACATGTACGAGTTCTCCACCACCTTCTCCGCGGTCGCGGTCGGCGTGTACCTCGCCTTCCTCCTCGCCGGGAAGAACGTGCGGTGGATCGGTCTGCCGCTGGTGACCACGGTCCTGCTGGACCTGGGCATGGCGACGACGATGCTCTACACCGAGAGCGACCAGCTGGTGCCCGCCCTCGACTCGTACTGGCTGTGGATCCACGTCTCCACCGCCATCTTCTGCGGCGCCGTCCTCTACCTGGGCGCGGTCGCCACGCTGCTGTACCTCTTCCGCGACTCGTACGAGAACAAGCTGGCGAACGGCGGCGAGCCGGGCGGCTTCGCCCGCTCCGTCCTGGAGCGGCTGCCCGCGGCGGCGACCCTCGACAAGTTCGCCTACCGGATCAACGCCGCCATCTTCCCGCTGTGGACGTTCACGATCATCGCGGGCGCCATCTGGGCCGGCGACGCCTGGGGCCGCTACTGGGGCTGGGACGCCAAGGAGGTCTGGTCCTTCATCACCTGGGTCGGCTACGCGGCGTACCTGCACGCCCGTGCCACGGCCGGCTGGAAGGGCCGCAAGGCCGCGTACATCGCGCTCATCGCCTTCGCCTGCTTCCTCTTCAACTACTACGGCGTCAACATCTTCGTCAGCAGCAAGCACTCCTACGCGGGCGTCTGAGCCGGTGACGACGAGGCCCGGGCGGGTGCACCCGCCCGGGCCTCGTCGTACCCGGGTCCGGGCCCGGGCGCCGCTGTCCTACTTCACCACCGACAGCGGTTCCGCGATGTCCTCCAGGGAGCGGCGCTCCGCGTCGACCGCCAGGAAGGCGGCCACGATGCCGGCGGCGCACATCAGGCCGGCGCCGATCTGGAAGGCGAGGACGGTGTCGCCGACGACGCCCGACTCGGTGAGCTCGGCGAAGACCAGCGGGCCGCTGATGCCGCCGGCCGCGGTGCCGAGCGCGTAGAAGAAGGCGATGGCCATCGCGCGGGTCTCCATGGGGAAGATCTCGGAGACGGTCAGATACGCGCTGGAGGCGCCGGTCGAGGCGAAGAACAGCACCACGCACCAGCAGGCCGTCAGGGTCGTCGCCGACAGCGAGCCCCGGTCGAACAGCCAGGCCGTGACGAAGAGGAGCAGGCCGGACAGCACGTACGTGGACGAGATCATGATCCGGCGGCCGACGGTGTCGAAGAGTTTGCCGAGCACGAGCGGGCCCACGAAGTTGCCGGCCGCGATGACGGCGAAGTAGTAGCCGGTGTGGCCGGTCGGCACGTCGAAGAACGTGGTGAGGATGGCGCCGAAGCCGAAGGTGATGGCGTTGTAGAGGAACGCCTGCCCGATGAAGAGGGACAGGCCGAGGACGGCGCGGCGCGGGTAGCGGGCGAAGACCGTCTTCGCGATCGTCCCGAAGCCGATGCTCTTGCGCTGGTGGATGGTGATCTCGCCGGCCGGCGGCGGCAGCGGCTCGCCCTTCTCCCGCTCGATCTCGCGCTCGACCGAGGAGACGAGCCGCTCGGCCTTCTCGCCGCGGCCGTGGATGAACTGCCAGCGGGGACTCTCCGGAACGTGCCGGCGGACGAGCAGGATGACGAGGCCGAGGACGACGCCGAGGGCGAAGCTGAGCCGCCAGCCGAGGTCCTTGGGGAAGATGTCCGTGTCGAGCATGACGATCGACAGCAGGGCGCCGCCGATGGCGCCGAGCCAGTAGCTGCCGTTGATGATCAGGTCGACCCGGCCGCGGTAGAGGGACGGGATCAGCTCGTCGATGGCGGAGTTGATGGCCGCGTACTCGCCGCCGATGCCGAAGCCGGTGAGGAAGCGGAAGAGGAAGAACCACCAGGACTCGAAGGACAGGGCGGTCATGGCGGTGGCACCGAGGTAGACCACCAGGGTGACCATGAAGAGTTTCTTGCGCCCGTAGCGGTCGGTGAGCCAGCCGAAGAACAGCGCTCCCGAACAGGCTCCGGCCACGTACAGGGCGGCGGCGATGCCGGTGACCTGCGCGGAGGTGATGGCGAGGCCGCTGCCCTCCTCGGCGAGCCGGCCGGCGACGTTGCCGACGATGGTGACCTCGAGTCCGTCCAGGATCCAGACGGTGCCGAGGCCGATCACGATCATCCAGTGCCACCGCGACCAGGGCAGCCGGTCGAGGCGTGCGGGGACCGCCGTGGTGACCGTGCCCGTGCCCGCTCCTGCGGGTACGGCGGCCTGTGCCGAGTCGACTCCCATGGATCGCGCTCCCTTCGTCCCGTGGTGCGGCTCCCGGTACCCCGGGGGCGTTCGGGTATGCCGGGCACGCCGCTGTCCCAGCTTCCGGGGAGCCGGCGGGGGCGACAACAGCTGCCCGCTCCCGCTCGGCCGTTCGGGGGGCGCCCCCTGGGGGCCGGGATCAGCCGCGGCGGGGCGGGAGGCAGGAGGCGGCCGGGGCCTTGCCCTCGGGCCAGGCGATCCTGACGAAGCGCTGGGTGCCGTCCGGCGCCAGGTCCACGATCGGCACGGCCTTGTTGTAGGGGTTGCCGTAGTTGTCCAGGCAGATCCAGCCGCTCGCGCCCTCGACCCGCAGGGAGCCCTTGACCTGCGGCCACTGCGTCGCCACGTCGGCGAGCTCCGGGTACCGGGCGTTCTTCGGGGTGGCCTGCCGGATCGCGTGGACGGCGGTCGCCATGGCGTCGTACGCGACGATGGCCTGCCCGTCGGCGAGCGGGACGGGCTTCGCCGAGGCGCGGGCGATGTCGGTCAGGAAGGTGCGGAAGGCGGTCGTGGAGCCGCCGGTGTCCGGGACGGGCCGGTCGGGGGCGGGCCGCCAGGCGTCGGGGTGGGCGAGGGCCGCGTAGCGGACGGTCAGCTTCGCCTTGAGCGCGGCCCGGTTGAGCTTGCTGTCGGCGCCGAGGTACGAGCCCTCGTCGCCGGTCAGGACGGTGAAGGAGCGCTCGGCGCAGCCGCGGGCGCCGAGCGCGTTGATGAACTGGCGCAGCTGGGTGTGGCGGCCGGCGAAGAAGACGGTCTCGGCGCGGGTGTCGCAGATGAGGTGGGTGATCTGGCGGAAGGTGTTGGCGGTGGTGCCCTCCTCGGTGGGGTCGGGGGGAGAGGTGAACAGCTGCGGTTCGTAGGGGGCGCCCTCCAGGGAGGCGGCGAAGGCGGCCTTGAGGGTGTCGGTGTAGTGGTCGCCGGTGCGGGTGTCCTGGACGAGGAGCGCCTTGGCGGCGTCGACCCTGCCGAAGTGGGCGAGGGCCTTGGCCTCGTCGCCGTTGGTGGGGGAGACGCGGGCGAGGCCGGGGAAGCGGTTGTGGCCGGCGCCGGGCCCGTTGGCGATGTCGTCGGCGGTGATGGTGGTGCCGACGACGGCGATGCCGGCGCCGGTGAGGGCGGCGACCGCCTCCCGTACCTCGGTGGAGGAGGTGGCGACGCCGGAGACGGCGCGCAGCCGGTCGGGGGCGCCGGTCATCGCCTTCAGCCGGTCGACGGTGGACCGCCAGTGGGCGTTGGCCTTGCCGGTGTTGGCCAGGACGAGCCGGATCTTCGGGGTCTCGCTGTTCGACTCGTGGTTGGCGCGGTACTGGTAGGCGTAGGCGCCCTGGATCTCGTGCAGGACCTTGACCCGCATGCCGTGGTCGGCGGCGGTCAGCGGCAGGAGCAGGGCGACGGTGGCGTACTCGCCGTCCTTCAGGGTGGCGTTCTCGCGGCCGATGGCGGCGGTGATCTCGGCGAGGTCGGGCATGCCGAAGGCGTGGCCGTCGCCGTTCACCCCGACGCACTCGGTGCTGCCGTGGGGGCGTTCGACGCCGGCGGCGCAGGACCGGTCCTCCGGGGTGGTGAGGCGGGAGATGCCGTAGCCGCCCAGGCCGAGGACGAGGGCGGTGACGACGAGCGACGTGAGGAATTTCTGGCGGGGGGTCCAGAAGACGCGGCGGCGCAGCCGTTCGAGCATGGCGTCAGACTCCGTCCTCGGGGCGGCCGGGCGGCAGCGACAGCTCCCGCCAGGCGCGGATGTCACGCGGCCAGTGGGTGGCCGCGTCCCACAGCGGGCCGCTGCCGGTGAGATGGCGGCCGGAGAGCCGGCGCAGTTCGTGCGTCAGCCGGTGGGCCACCTCCTCGTCGGGCAGCGCGAGCGGGTCGGTGAGCAGCCATACGGCGTGCAGCAGGCGCCGTACGGACAGGTGGAGCGCGGTCGTGTCGGGGTCGAGCCCGCCCGGGAGGCCGGGGTCCGGCTCCTGGCCGAGGGCGACGGCCCGGCGCGGGTCGGGCCCGGTCGCACCCCTCTCGCGCGGGTACGGGGCGGAGGCGACGAACCGGAGCCGGCCGAGCCAGCCGAGGACGTCGGGCTCGGGGAAGGTGAGCCGGAAGTGGGCGACGGCCTCGGCCGTGGACCCGAGCGCCAGGTCGTGGTGGAGCCGGCGCGGCGTGGGGTCGGGGCCGTAGTGGCGGCGCAGGGTCTCGTGGACGGCGTGCCAGGCGGCGTAGCGGGGGTGGTCGTCGTCCTCGAAGCGGAGCCGGTGCAGGAGCAGGGCGCGCAGCAGTGGGTCGGCGACGAAGTGGGCGGCGCCGGCCGCGGAGACGGTCCAGGCCTCGGCGCGCAGCCGGTCGCGGACGCGCAGGGCCACGTCCCCGTCGAGGGCCTCGCCGGCCAGCCGGGCCTGGGCCAGGCGCCGGGCGGAGTCCTCGTCGTGGGCGGCGGCGAGCACCGCGTACGGGCCGGGGCGCGGGACCGGCAGGAGTTCGGCGAGCAGGGTCGATGCGACCGGGACGGGAGGGCTGTCCTCGCGCAGTTCGACGGTCAGGTCGAGCAGGCCGCCGGGGGTGAGGGTGGAGCGGACGGCGGCGGGCGCCTCGCCGGCGGCGCGGGCGAGGAGGGCCACGCCGAGGGGCCGTCCGCCGGTGAGGCGGTGGACGGCCCGGGACAGGTCGGCGGGGGTGCGGCCGGCCGGGTCGTGGGCGTCGAAGGCGGCGCGGGCCTGGGTGGGGGTGAGCGGCGTCAGGTCGACGGCGAGGAGCCCGGAGCCGACCCGCCCGTCACGGGGGCAGGGGGCCCGGTGGGCGGTCTCGGGCAGCCGGGTCCTGGTGGCGTTGCGCAGGCCCTCGTGGTCGCGGACGCGGGAGGTGGCGAGGACGACGACGCGGTCGCGGCGGCCGTCGGCGCGCGCCCGCAGGATCGGTTCGACGAGCTGCCGGCCGAGGGGCTCGTGGGCGTTGTCGAGGAGGACCAGGGGCCGGCCGATGCGGGTGCCGCGGCGCAGTCCGGTGTAGGCGCGCAGCAGGTCCTCGGTGAGGGCGCCGACGAGGAAGGACTCGGCCTCGGTGCGGCGCCGGCCGCCCTGGGCGAAGTCGACGGCGAGCTGCTGGAGTCCGGCCCGGCCCCGGCCGCCGGCGTTGCGGTAGGCGCCGTACCAGTTCTCCGACTGCCGCAGGAAGCGGCCGAAGAACTCCTCCACGACCGTCTCGACGGTGGCCTCCGCGACGAGGCCGGCGACCTGGCCGGCGAGGGGGGCGGTGGCCTCGGTGAAGGCGGCGGCCAGTTTGGCCAGGACCCGGCCGACCCAGCCGGCGGCGGCGGCCCGCCCGGGGTCCACGGTGGCGAGCAGCGGGCCGAGGCGCAGCAGGTCCCGGCGGGCCCGCTCGTCGTCCTCCCGGGACCAGCCGAGCGAGGCGACGGCGACCAGGCCGAGGGAGAGCCGGGGGAACTGCACGGGTTTCACCGCCTCGCCCTTCGGGGCCAGTTGGACCGCCAGCTCCGACAGGGCTCCGGTGAGCGGGGTCCAGCCGGGGCCGTGGTCCTCGGGCTCCTCGATGTGCGCGCAGTCGATCAGGGCGAGCGGCGTACAGCCCTTGTAGCCGTTGCGTATCTCCTTGAGCAGGGCCGTCTTGCCCATGCCGCGTCCGCCGGTGAAGACGGTGACCGGCGGGTCGTCACCGTGCTCGTACGCGACCCGGGCCCCGGCGTGCCGGGTGAGCCCGGCGAGCCGGGCGACGAGCCCGTTCCCGTGGAGCACCGCCTCGCGGCCGTACAGCTCTCTGTCCATGACCCCGCCACCCCCGTCACAGTCAACTCAAGGATATCGACGGGGTGTTGGGAAGAGCCCGGCTTTTCGACTCTCTTTTCGGTCACAGGGTCGGGTGGGCCCCGGCGGCCCGCCCGGTCACGTCCCGGCCGGCCGCGCGCCCTCCTCGTAGGGGAAGCGGGCGAGCGGTGCCTCCCGCTCGAAGAAGGTCTTCGCGTGGATCATCGCCTGTTCGTCGGCGCGCACCCGGCCCGGCCGCGAGCCGGTGCCGGTCAGCACACCGCCGAACCGCATCCGCAGGTAGGCGGCCGAGTGGTGCAGGGTGGTCGTCAGCCCGTCCGCGACGACGTGGTCGGAGTCCGCCATGACCGTCACCCCCCACAGCGTGCCGCCCGCCATCCGCTGCTTGAAGTCGGAGCCCGGCAGGTTCAGCCAGCCCGACCAGTAGTCGAGGTAGCGCTTGGTCTGCGCGGAGACGCTGTACCAGTACAGGGGTGAGGCTATGACGATGTCGGTGGCCTCCGTCGTGGCCCGCAGCAGCAGTTCCTCGGTCTCCCCGGCCGGCCGGCCGTCGGTCTCGTGCCGCCCGTCCTGGAAGTCCGGCAGGTCCAGTTCGTTGAGGTCCACCCAGCGCTGCGGCACGTCGGCGGGGAGCTGGGCCGCGGCGGCGCGGGCAAGGATCTCGGTGTTGCCGTCGGAGCGCGAGCTGCCGAGGACGAAGAGGAACGAGCGGTCCGGGGTCTGCGGGCGGTCCGTGCCGCGAGCGGCGTCGAGGGTCATGTCTGCTCCGGTTCTCGAGGGGTTCCAGGGATCCCAACTGCCCCTCCACCGGCGCTATTCCGCAGCCCATCGGCTGCGCGCATGGGCCCCATCGGCAGGACGGCCCACTGGCCCGTGGACCGCCCGGGGCCGTCCTCCGTAGCGTCGCGGTCATGAGAAACGAGACCAGGGGAACCGTCGAACTCACCCTCGCCATGGTGCTCTCCGGCACCCTCGGCGTCTTCGTCGTCGAGTCGGGGGCGTCGCCCTTCGAGGTGGTGTTCTTCCGCTGCCTCTTCGGGGCCGCCGCCCTCGGCCTCTACAGCCTGGCCCGGGGGTTCTTCACCGGGCACGGGTTCACCGGCCGGAAGCTCGGACTCGCCGCGCTCGGCGGTGTGTTCATCGTCTTCAACTGGGTGCTGCTGTTCGAGGCGTACGAGGCGAGCTCGATCTCCCTGGCCACCGTCGTCTACCACACCCAGCCGTTCTTCCTGGTGCTCCTGGGGGCGGCGCTGTTCCGGGAGCGGATCACGGCGGCGAAGCTGGGATGGCTCGCGGTCGCCTTCGTCGGGCTCGTCCTCGTCTCCGGGGTCCGGCCCGGTGACACCGCCTCCCTCGCCGGGCTCGGCCCGGCCCTCGGGGCGGCCGTGCTCTACGCCCTGTCGACCCTCGTGACCAAGCGGATCACGGGCGTGCGGCCCCATCTGATCGCCCTGGTGCAGGTGCTCGTCGGGCTGCCGCTGCTGCTGCCCTTCGTGGACCTGGGAGCCACGGCCGGCCTCGGCGCGGGCTGGGCGTGGCTGGCCGGGCTCGGCCTGATCCACACCGGGCTCATGTACGTGCTGATGTACGCGGCCTACGCCAAGCTGCCCACCTCGAAGATCGCCGTCCTGGCCTTCGCCTACCCGGCGGTCGCGATGCTGGTCGACTGGGCCGTGTACGGCCACCACATCGGGCTCGTGCAGGCCCTGGGCGTGCCGCTGATCGTCCTGGCCGGCCTGCGGGTCACTCTCGCGCGAGCCGCCGCGCCTGCTCCACGAACAGTCGCACGTGGGCCGGAAGCCGCCTCCCCCGCCGCCACGCGAGCTGCGTGAAGAGGGTGAACGGGGCCTTCCAGGCCAGTTCCACCAGTGCCCCGGACGCCAGCTCCCCGGAGACGGCGACCCGGGGCAGCAGCGCCACCCCGAGGCCCGCCGCCACCCCCCGCTTGGTCGCCTCGATCGTGCCGAACTCCATGAACGGCGGCGCCCACTGCCGCAGCTCCGCCTCGAACAGGTCCCGGTACGGGCAGCCGGGCTCCGTGCCCACCAGCTGCGCCCCCGCCAGGTCCGCGTTCGTCAGCTCGCCGCGCCCCACCAGCGGATGCCCGGGGGCCGCCACCAGCACCAGCGGCTCCGGCGCGAGGACCTCCGACTCCAGGCCCTCGTGCCGCGTCTCCGGTTCCATCAGGAAGCCGACGTCGTAGGTGCCCTGCCGCAGCGCCTGCCGGGTCTCGTCCCCGAGCGTCGGCCGCAGGGTGAGCCGCACCGCCGGGTAGCGGTGGTGGAAGTACTCCAGGAGGGGCGGCAGCCGGTACGAGGTCAGCGACTCCATCGTGCCCACCGCGATCGTCCCGGAGGGCTCGGCGGCGCTCGCCACGGCCGTCCGGGCCTCCTCCGCCAGCTCGGCCATGCGGCGCGCGTACGGCAGGAGCCGCTCGCCCGCCTCGGTGAGGCGGATGCGGCTGCCGAGCCGCTCGAACAGCTCGGTGCCGAGCGAGGTCTCCAGGGACCGGATCTGGCCGGTGACACTGGACTGGGCGTAGCCGAGCTCGGCGGCGGCCCGGGTGAAGGACAGGACGGTGGCGACCTTCTCGAAGGTGGCCAGGAGCCGCAGCTCCATCAGGCGCCGGTGTCCTCGCCGCGCTCGCGCCGCTTGAGCTCCTCCTCGCGGCGGCGCAGGTCGGCCTCCCAGTCCTCCAGGAGCGACTCGTCGCGCCGGGCCTCGTCCCGCCGCCGCTCCTCGCGGGACTTCTCCTCCCGCAGCGAGTCCAGGAACTCGGGGTTGTCGTCGGGGGCGACCCAGCCGCCCCGCGCCGGGCGCGGCCTGCGCTCCTTGCCCGTGGCGATCCATCCGACGGAGCCGACGATCGGGAAGAGGAGGATGACGATCACCCAGATCACCTTGGGCAGGTGCTTCGTCTCGTCCTCGGGGGTGTTCAGGCAGTCGATGAACGCGTAGATCAGCAGCGCCAGCGGCAGGATGAACATCAACGCCCTGAGCATGTGGAACAGCCCCCTGGAAGCGGTGGCGGAGGCGCGCTACGGCGGCCCCGGTGACAGGTCCAGGGTAGCCCGTGACCGATACTTGCCCCTATGGCTTACGACGATCTCCGCTCGCTGCTCAGGGCGCTGGAGCGCGAAGGCGACCTCAAGCGCATCAAGGCCGAAGTCGATCCGTACCTGGAGGTCGGGGAGATCGTCGACCGGGTGAACAAGGCGGGGGGTCCCGCGCTTCTCTTCGAGAACGTCAAGGGCTCCTCGATGCCGCTGGCGATGAACGTCTTCGGGACGGACCGTAGGCTGCTCAAGGCGCTCGGCCTGAAGTCGTACCAGGAGATCAGCGAGAAGATCGGCGGACTGCTCAAGCCGGAGCTGCCGCACGGCTTCGTCGGGGTCCGCGAGGCCTTCGGCAAGCTGGGGTCGATGGTCCACGTACCGCCGAAGAAGGTGAAGGACGCCCCCGTGCAGGAGGTGGTCCTCACCGGCGACGACGTCGACCTGGACGCGCTGCCGGCCCTCTTCACCTGGCCCAAGGACGGCGGCTCCTTCTTCAACCTGGGACTCACCCACACCAAGCACCCGGAGACCGGCGTGCGGAACCTGGGGCTCTACCGGCTCCAGCGGCACGACAAGCGGACCATCGGCATGCACTGGCAGATCCACAAGGACAGCCGCAACCACTACGCGGTGGCGGCGGAGCGGGGCGAGCGGCTGCCGGTCGCGATCGCCTTCGGCTGCCCGCCGGCCGTCACGTACGCCTCCACGGCCCCGCTGCCCGGTGACATCGACGAGTACCTCTTCGCCGGCTTCGTGCAGGGCAAGCGGATCGAGATGGTCGACTGCAAGACCGTTCCGCTCCAGGTCCCGGCGAACGCGGAGGTCGTGATCGAGGGGTGGCTGGAGCCGGGCGAGATGCTCCCCGAGGGCCCCTTCGGCGACCACACCGGTTTCTACACGCCGCAGGAGCCCTTCCCGGCCCTGAGGATCGACTGCGTGACCATGCGGAAGCGCCCGCTGCTCCAGTCGATCGTGGTGGGCCGGCCGCCGACGGAGGACGGGCCGCTGGGCCGGGCCACCGAGCGGTTCTTCCTGCCCCTGCTCAAGATCATCGTCCCGGACATCGTGGACTACCACCTGCCGGAGTCGGGCGGCTTCCACAACTGCGCGATCGTCTCGATCGACAAGAAGTACCCGAAGCACGCGCAGAAGGTCATGCACGCCATCTGGGGCGCGCACATGATGTCGCTGACCAAGCTGATCGTCGTGGTCGACAAGGACTGCGACGTGCACGACCTGCACGAGGTGGCCTGGCGGGCCCTCGGCAACACCGACTACGCCCGTGACCTGACCGTGGTCGAGGGACCGGTCGACCACCTGGACCACGCCTCCTACCAGCAGTTCTGGGGCGGCAAGGCGGGCATCGACGCGACGAAGAAGCTGCCCGAGGAGGGCTACACCCGGGACGGCGGCTGGCCGGACATGGTGGAGTCCGACCCGGCGACCGCGGCCCTGGTGGACCGCCGCTGGAAGGAGTACGGGCTGTGAGCACGGCCGCCGTACCGGAGGCGCGGCCGGGGCGCACGCGCGCCTTCCTGCGGCTCGTGATGATCGAGCACTCGGTGTTCGCGCTGCCCTTCGCCTACATCGCCGCGCTCACCGCAATGTTTCAGCTGGACCGGAACGTCCACTGGGTCCGTCTGCTGCTCGTCACCGTGTGCATGGTGGGGCTGCGGACCTTCGCGATGGCGGTCAACCGGATCATCGACCGGGAGATCGACGCCCGCAATCCGCGCACGGCGGGCCGGGAGCTGGTCACCGGCGCCGTCTCGGTGCGCTCGGCGTGGACGGGCGCCCTGATCGCCCTGGTCGTCTTCCTGGGCACCGCGGCCCTGCTCAACCCGCTCTGCCTGGCGCTCGCCCCGGTCGCGGTGGTCCCGATGGTGGTCTACCCGTACGGGAAGCGGTTCACGAACTTCCCGCAGGTCATCCTGGGCCTCGCCCAGGCGATGGGGCCGATCGGCGGCTGGCTCGCGATCACCGGCACGTGGTCCTGGGACGCGGTGATCCTCGGGCTCGCGGTCGGCGTGTGGATCGGCGGCTTCGACCTGATCTACGCCTGCCAGGACGTGGAGAGCGACCGGGAGACGGGCGTCGGCTCGGTCCCGGCCCGCTTCGGCGTGCCGGCGGCGATCCGGGCGGCGCGTGCCTCGGCGCTCGTCACCACCGGACTGCTCGTCTGGTACGCGCTGGCGACGGAGGCCGGCGGGTTCTTCTGGGCCGGCCTCGTGATCGTCGCGGCGGCCTTCTGCTACGAGCACACGATCGTGAAGCCGCACGACCTGTCGCGTCTGAACCGGGCGTTCTTCACGGTGAACGGCTTCATCGGCATCGCCCTCTTCGTCTGCGCGCTGCTGGACCTGCTGGTGCGCGGGCTGACCCCGTAGTGCCGGCCGGCGGCGGATAGGCTCGACGGCATGAACGACGGCAAGCGCATTCCGTGGATCGTGGGGGTTTCCGGGGCGTCGGGGACGCCGTACGCCGCCGCGGTGCTGCGGGGGCTGCTGGCCGCGGGGGAGAGCGTCGACCTGGTGGTGTCGCGGGCCTCGCGGCTCACCCTGCTCGACGAGACGGGGCTGCCCTTCCGGGACGCGCACTGGCGCGAGGACCTGGCGGCCTGGCTGGCGCGGGGCGCCGACGGGAAGCCGGACACCTTCGACGTCTCCGGCGCGCTGGAGGGCGTGCGGTACTGGGCGGCGGGCGACCTGGCGGCGGGGCCGTCCTCGGGGTCGTACCCGGCCAGGGGGATGCTGATCGTGCCGGCCTCGACGGCGGCGGTGGCGGGCGTGGCGCTCGGGCTCTCGAAGGACCTGCTGCAGCGGGTGGCGAGCGTGACGCTGAAGGAGCGGCGGCCGCTGGTGGTCGCGGTGCGGGAGACCCCGCTGAACGGACAGACGCTGCGGCACATGGTGGCGCTGGACGAGGCGGGCGCCGTGGTGCTGCCCGCCTCTCCGGCGTTCTACGCGGGGGCGACGCACATCCAGGATCTGGTGGACTTCGTCGCCGGGCGGGTGCTGGACGCGGCAGGGGTGCCGCACCGGCTGTACCGCCGCTGGGAGGGAGAGCTCGGACAAGCCCTCCGGTCGGATTAGCGCTTCTCGCCTGCGCGCTTCTTCGCGGCGCGCTTCGAGGCGGCGGACGGCTGGTGGGCACGCGAGCGGTTGGCCATCTCCTGCAGCTCGCGCATGCGGGCGTAGGCCATCTCGATCGTGTACACGGTGGACACCACTCCTGAAAGATCATCTGAGATCGACTAAAAGATTCACAGGGCACCAACCCCTGTGTACCTTAGATTCTATACCCAAACTCGCGGTATCGCTGGACAATGGAAGGTTCCTCCCTATGGACGCCGTGGACAGGCAGCTCATCCAGGCCCTGCGCGAGAACGGCCGCGCCTCGTACGCCGAGCTCGGCCGGCTCGTCGGGCTCTCCGGCCCCTCCGTCACCGACCGCATCAACCGCCTGGAGGCGGCCGGCGTCATCACCGGCTACCGCGCCACCGTCGACGCCGCCTCGCTCGGCCTCGGCGTCACCGCCCTCATCGGCATCTCGCTCTCCGACGCCGCCGACCACGAGGACGTGGCCCGTCGCCTGAAGGACCTCGCCGAGATCGAGGACTGCTGGTTCATCGCCGGCGACGACTCCTTCATGCTCAAGGTCCGCGCCAACGACGTCGACGGCCTGGAGAAGACGATCCGCCGCCTCTCCGGCACCAAGGGCGTCTCCCGCACCCGCACCACCATCGTGCTCTCCACGAAGTGGGAGAACCGGGTCGGGGACCTGCCCGAGGAAGGCTGAGAGTACGGTGGGTGGAGCCTGATTCACGGAGATATGGGAGGCGGCCGGAGATGGACGCTGGGCTCAAGCGGGAGCTGGAGCAGAAGGTGCTCGCCGGTGAGCGGCTGAGCCGCGAGGACGGCATCGCGCTCTACGACTCCGACGACCTCGCCTGGCTCGGCGGTCTGGCCCACGAGGTCCGGACGCGCAAGAACGGCGACGTGGTGCACTTCAACGTCAACCGTCACCTCAACATGACGAACGTGTGCACCGCCTCCTGCGCCTACTGCTCCTTCCAGCGCAAGCCGGGCGAGAAGGACGCGTACACCATGCGCATCGAGGAGGCCGTCCGCCTCGCGAAGGCGATGGAGAGCGAGAACCTCACCGAGCTGCACATCGTCAACGGGCTCCACCCGAACCTGCCCTGGCGGTACTACCCGCGCTCGCTCTCCGAGCTGAAGAAGGCGCTGCCGAACGTCTCCCTCAAGGCCTTCACCGCCACCGAGATCCACCACTTCGAGACGATCTCCGGGCTCTCCGCCTCCGAGATCCTCGACGAGCTGATCGAGGCCGGTCTGGAGTCGCTGACCGGCGGCGGCGCCGAGATCTTCGACTGGGAGGTCCGCCAGCACATCGTGGACCACCGCACGCACTGGGAGGACTGGTCCCGGATCCACCGGCTCGCCCACGAGAAGGGGCTCAAGACCCCGGCGACGATGCTCTACGGGCACATCGAGGAGCCGCGCCACCGTGTCGACCACGTGCTGCGCCTGCGGGAGCTCCAGGACGAGACCGGCGGCTTCCAGGTCTTCATCCCGCTGCGCTACCAGCACGACTTCGTGGACATGAAGGACGGCAAGGTCCGCAACCGTCTCCAGGCGCGCACCACGATGGCGACCGGGGCCGAGGCGCTGAAGACCTTCGCGGTCTCCCGCCTCCTCTTCGACAACGTGCCGCACGTCAAGGTCTTCTGGGTGATGCACGGCGTGCAGACCGCGCAGCTCGCGCTCCAGCACGGCGCCGACGACATGGACGGCTCGGTCGTCGAGTACAAGATCACGCACGACGCCGACAACTACGGCACGCCCAACAAGCTGACCCGCGAGGACCTGCTGGAGCTCATCCGTGACGCGGGCTTCCGGCCGGTCGAGCGGAACACCCGCTACGAGATCATCCGCGAGTACTCGGGCCCGGACCCGGACCGCCGCGAGTCGCCGCAGCCGATGCGGGTCTGACACCGGCCGCCGGAAGGCCCGGTCCGCGCGCGGAAGGGCGGAGGGGATTCCCCTCCGCCCTTCTCTCATGCCCCGGGCCTGCCCGGGGCGATGTGCTCCACCGGGATCCACAGCTCCGCCGAGGCCGTCGCCCCGTCCGCCGAGGGCCGCACCGAGAGGATCTCCGGGCCGGGCCGGCCGGCGTACGGGTTGGACGGGAACCACTGGGTGAACACGTCCCGCCACAGGTACTGGAGGGTGTGCGGCAGGGGGCCCTCGGCCTCGAAGACGGCCCAGGTCCCGGGCGCCACGTCGAGGCTCTCGTACGGGTCGGGGGCGCCGGGCCCGTCGTACGACGGGCCGGCGCCGGGCGTGCCCTCCGGTTCCGGGGCCGCGGGCCCGGTGATCACGCCGTACCAGTGGTCGACCTCGGTCCCCTCCTCGCGGCTGCCGGTGAGGTGGACGACGGCGGAGACGAGCCCGGCCGGTTCCCCGGCGGACAGGCGGGCGAGCCGGTCCAGGGCCGGGCGGCCGAGGCCCCGGATCTGAGCGGTGATCGCCGGGTTCTCGCCCTCGTGGACGATCGGGACCCGGGCCCTGCTGCCGGTGATCCGGAAGGCGTCCCGGGTGACGGTGCGGTACTTCATGCTGCTCTGCCCTTCGACGACGAGGCGGAAGGACATCCGGGGCTGGGCGCGCAGCGCGGCCCCCGTACGGCGGGCCTCCCCGGGGCCGGTGCCGTGCACCGCGCGGAACGCGCGGGCGAAGGCCTCCCCGGAGCCGTAGCCGTACCGGACCGCGATCTCCAGGAGCGTCCGCTCCCCGGCGAGCACCTCGGCGCCGGCGAGGGTGAGCCGCCGGCGCCGGACGTACTCCGACAGGGGCATCCCCGCCAGCGCCGAGAACAGGCGCCGGAAGTGGTACTCCGAGGTGGCCGCGATCCGGGCGAGGTCCGCGGGGGCGAGGTCGCCGTCGAGGTGCTCCTCGATGTGGTCGAGGGCCGCGTTGAAACGCTCCAGCACGTGACCGTCCGTCCTTCCTTCCGATGTGTCCACCGTAGGAAGGGCGGACGGGGCCGGACCCGACGATCCGTGCCCGGTCCTGTCGGGCCGGGCACGGCCCCCGGCGCTCAGCGCAGTTGCAGCAGCATGACGATGTCGTCGCGGTCGTCGCCGGGTGCCACCCGGATGGCGTCGGGGACGCGCCCGACCTCCTTGTACCCGGCCTTGGCGTAGAAGTGTTCCAGTCCCAGCCCGCCGCGGCAGCCCAGCCGGACCGCCTCGATCCCCTCGAAGCCCGGGGCGGTCCGCACCGTCCGCTCGACGGCCGCCATCAGGTCGAGGCCGTACCCCTTGCCCTGGTGCCGCGGGTGGACCATCAGCGTGTAGACCCAGATCCAGTGGGTCATCAGTGGGTGGGTGTTGAAGGTGAGGAAGGCGGTCGCGGCGACCCGGCCGTCCTCGTCACGGCCGACGAGCAGGCGCGTACCGCCGTCGGCCATCGCCGCGAGGTGCTTGAGCAGGGACGGGCGGATCGCCTCCGGCGTCACCGGGGGGACGAAGCCGACCGCGCCGCCCGCGTTGGTGACGTCCGTCCAGAGAGCGAGGATGCCGTCGCGCAGGGCCGGGTCGACGGACGGGTCCACCTCAAACGTAAGGGTCATAAAGGCATCCTATGTATTACCTGTCGGGGGGCTCAAGGCCCCGGTCCCGGCCGGGGGGCCGCCCCGTGCTTCACTGGAGGACAGTCGTCCCGTAAGGGAAATCCCGGAACGAAAGAGTGAGCTGGCATGCTCCGCTACACGCTGATGCGCCTCGGCATCTTCGCCGGATGCTTCCTCGCCCTGTGGGGTCTCGTCTACGTGGGCGCGCTGCCTCGCGGCCTGGGCGACTCCAACCTGCTCTGGGTGCTCGTCCTCGCGATCGTGGTCTCCGCCCCGCTGAGTTTCGTACTGCTGCGCGGCCAGCGGGAGGCGATGAGCGCCGAGATCGTGGAGAAGGTCGACCGGGCCAAGGGCCGCCTCGACGCCAACCGCTCCAGCGAGGACGCCCTCTAGGGGGCATGCCTCTTCGTCCGTGACGGGCGTATGAAGGAACTCGTAAGCTTCCTCACAGATCATCCGCCCCAGGTGGCGCCCTTCCGGGCTCCCGCCTGGGGCTTTCTTCGTTTCTGAGGTGGCGAGGGGCGTTCGGTGCCTCAAAGCAGGGCTTTGAGGTTCTCAAAGTTCAAGTGTTAACGTGTGGGGCATGACGACAGCAGTGCGCCCCTCCCACGCCGTGAGCGTTCCGCTCGTGGCGCGCCTGCACGTCGATCTGTGCCGCTGTATGTCCGCGGTCTGTTGCCGCGCGCTCTGACCCGGCATCATGCAGCGGCCCGCGTGAGAACGCGTGAGTGTGCCGCACCCCCCGTCCCGTATTTCCCCGATACGCACCTGTGGAGTGTGTCTGTGTCCGCGTCCGCCTCCGCGCCCGCGACCGAGCACGAGGTCAAGCCCTCGTCCCGGATACCCAAGGTCCCCTTCTGGGCCCAGATCGTCGCCGGTCTCGTCCTCGGCGTCCTGCTCGGCTGGATCGCCCGCAGCCAGGACGTCTCCTGGCTCAAGGAGACCCTCGGCCAGGTCGGCGACATCTTCGTCCAGCTCCTGAAGCTGGCCGTCGCGCCGCTCGTCTTCTTCGCGATCCTGGTCTCGATCACCAACCTGCGGAAGGTGAACAACGCCGCCCGGCTCGCCACCCGCACCCTGCTCTGGTTCATGATCACCTCCCTGATCGCGGTCGCCATCGGCCTCGCGATCGGCCTGATCACCAACCCCGGAGCCGGCACCGGACTGACCCCGCAGGACGGCAAGCTGCCCAAGCGCGAGGGCTCCTGGATCGACTTCCTCACCGGCATCGTGCCGACCGACGTCATCACGCCCTTCACCGAGCTGAACGTCCTCCAGATCGTCTTCATGGCCGCCGTCGCCGGCATCGCCGCCCTCAAGCTGGGCGAGAAGGCCAAGCCGATCCTCACCCTCTCCGAGTCGGTCCTGGAACTGCTGCAGAAGGCCCTGTGGTGGGTCATCCGGCTCGCCCCGATCGGCACCGTCGGCCTCATCGGCTTCGCCATCGCCGACTACGGCTGGGACCTCATCGGCAAGTACGCGACCTTCACCGCCGACATCTACATCGGCTGCGCCCTGGTCCTCTTCGGCGTCTACCCGCTGCTGCTCGCCACGGTCGCCAAGGTCAACCCGCTCCAGTTCTTCAAGGGCGCCTGGCCCGCCATCCAGCTGGCCTTCGTCTCCCGCTCCTCGGTCGGCACCATGCCGGTCACCCAGAAGGTCACCGAGCGCCTCGGCGTCCCGAAGGAGTACGCCTCCTTCGCCGTCCCGTTCGGCGCCACCACCAAGATGGACGGCTGCGCCGCGATCTACCCGGCGCTGGCCGCGATCTTCATCGCGCAGATCTTCGGCGTCCAGCTCGGCATCGGCGACTACCTGCTCATCGCCTTCGTCTCCGTCATCGGTTCGGCGGCCACCGCCGGTCTGACCGGCGCGACGGTCATGCTGACGCTGACCCTCTCCACCCTGGGCCTCCCGCTGGAGGGCGTCGGCCTGCTCATGGCGATCGACCCGATCCTCGACATGGTCCGCACCGCCACCAACGTCGCCGGCCAGGCGCTGGTCCCGGTGATCGTCGCCGCCCGCGAGAAGATCCTCGACGTCACCGCGTACGAGAACGCCTCCTCGTCCCCGATCGACGACCTGGCCGACGGCCCGGCCGGCGTCCGCGAGGCCGAGCGGAAGGTGTCGGTGCCGGTCACGGCCTGATCCGTCCCGCTCCACCGCACCCCCTCACGTGCCCCCTGCCCGCTCCGGGCAGGGGGCACGTAGGCTTCTGCGGGGCGGCGGACGATCATGGAAACGGGGCGGGAGAGCGTGGCGGGGACGAAGAGGCTGCCGCGGGCCGTGCGGGAACGGCAGATGCTGGACGCGGCCGTGACGTGCTTCGCGCGGCACGGGTACCAGACGGCGTCCATGGACGAGATCGCCGAGCTGGCCGGGGTGTCCAAGCCGCTCGTCTACCTCTACCTCCACTCCAAGGAGGACCTCTTCACCGCCTGCATCCGGCGCGAGGCCGAGGCACTGCTCGCGGCGGTGGCCGGGGCCGTCGCCGACCCGGGCGTACCCCCGGACGAGCGCCTGTGGGCGGGGCTGCTGGCCTTCTTCACCCACGCGGCGGACCATCCGGACGCCTGGGTGGTGCTCAGCCGGCAGGCCCGCACGCAGGGGGAGCCGTTCGCCACCGAGGCGGCCCGGATGCGGGACGGGATCGCGGCGTTCGTGGCGGGGCTGATCGGGGAGGCGGCGCGCGAGGCGCGCGACGGCGCCGACATCACCGAGCGGGACGTGGCCGCGCTCGCACAGGCCCTGGTCGGCTCGGCCGAGTCACTCGCCGGCTGGGCCAACGAGACGCCGGGCGTGACGGCCCGGGAGGCGGCGGCGACGCTCATGAACTTCGCGTGGGCGGGGCTGGGGAACCTCATGAAAGGCGAACGCTGGTCTCGCCGTTGAGGCTTACCGCGCAGTAAGGTTACCGGCTAGTTCGAGCGGGGGCCGCTTCCCGTTCAGGAACGACCGCCCCCGGAGCGACCGCTCCGCACGGGGCGCCGGGCACCTCCCGGAACGCCGGGCGACCCGCACGTCCCCGCGGCACCCGTACCGACGCATGACCGCAGTGCACCACCTCAGTTCCCCGAAGACCGAGGAGCCGCACGTGTCCGTCGCCCCCGCCGCATCCGCGAGTGAACCGGTCGAGCCCCGCAGGACCCTGGTCGACGGCCGGGTCCGGGAGGTCTCTGTCCCCGCCCTCGTGCCCCCCGTCCGCCGCGGCTCCCTCGCCGACCTCCCGTACGACAACGCCCGCCGGGACCCCGGGACCGTCGCCTTCTCGCGCAAGGACCCCGAGGGCCGGTGGTACGACGTCACCGCCGCCCGCTTCGCCGCCGACGTCCACGCCGTCGCCAAGGGCCTCGTCGCGCACGGCCTGCGCCCCGGCGACCGGCTCGCCCTGATGGCCCGCACCACCTACGAGTGGACCCTCCTCGACTTCGCCGCCTGGGCCGCCGGACTGGTCACCGTCCCCGTGTACCCGACCTCCTCCGCCTTCCAGACCCGCTGGATCCTCCAGGACTCCGGGGCCGTCGGCTGTGTCGTCGAGGACGCGACGCAGGCCCGCACGGTCACCGCCGAACGACAGCGGCTGCCCGGCCTCGCCCACCTGTGGGTCCTCGGCGCGGGCGCCGTCGACCAGCTGCGGCGGGCCGGCGCGCGGGTCGCCGACGAGACCGTCACCGCCCGGCGCGGCCTCCTCACCCCCGAGACCCTCGCCACCCTCGTCTACACCTCCGGCACCACAGGCCGCCCCAAGGGCTGCGCCCTCACCCACGCCAACTTCTTCGCCGAGGTCGACAACGCCGTCCGGCTCCTCCACCCCGTCTTCGTCCCGGGCGGCGAGGAACCCGCCGCCACCCTCCTCTTCCTGCCGCTGTCCCACGTCTTCGGCCGGATGGTGGCCGTGGCCTGCGTCCGCGCCCGGGTCCGCGTCGGCCACGCGCCCTCCGTGGAGGGCGGTGGACTCCTCGACGACCTCGCCGCCTTCCGCCCCACCTTCCTCCTCGCCATCCCCTACGTCCTGGAGAAGGTCTTCCACACCGCCCGCGCCACCGCCGAACGCGACGGCCGGGCCGCCCTCTTCGACCGGGCCGCCCGCGTCGCCCGCCGCTACGGGCGCGCCACGACGCCCCCGCTCACCCTGCGCGCGGCGCGGGCGCTGTACGACCCGCTGGTCTACCGCCGCATCAGGGCCGCGCTCGGCGGCCGGGTCCGGTACGTGATCAGCGGCGGCGCCCCGCTGGGCGACCGGCTCGCCGAGTTCTTCGCCGGCGCGGGCATCGAGGTCTTCGAGGGGTACGGCCTCACGGAGACCACGGCCGCCGCCACCGTCACCCCGCCCGACCGGCCCCGCACCGGCACCGTCGGCCTGCCCCTGCCGGGCACTGCCGTGCGGATCGCCGACGACGGCGAGGTGTGGCTCAGGGGGCCCCACGTCTTCGCCGGGTACTGGGACGCCCTGCGGGGGACGGCCGTACCGCACACCGACGACGGCTGGTTCCCCACCGGCGACCTGGGCTCCCTCGACGAGGACGGCTACCTGACGATCACCGGACGCAAGAAGGACCTCCTCGTCACCTCGGCGGGCAAGAACGTGGCACCGGCCCCGCTGGAGGACTGGCTGCGCGCCCACCCGCTGGTCTCCCAGTGCGTGGTGCTGGGCGACCGGCGCCCGTACCTCACCGCCCTCGTCACCCTCGATCACGAGGCCCTGGCGCACTGGCGCCGCATGCGGGGCAAGGACCATCTGGCGCTGTGGGAGCTGACCCGGGACGAGGAGCTGCTCGGAGTGGTGCAGCGGGCCGTGGACGACGCCAACCGGCTGGTCGCGCGGGCCGAGTCGATCCGCGCCTTCCGGGTCCTCACGACCGAGTTCTCCGAGGCCTCCGGCCACCTGACGCCGTCCCTGAAGCTGAAACGGCGGGCAGTGCTGCGGGACTTCGCGCGGGAGATCGAGGAGATGTACGGGGACCGGGGCACCCCCTGAGGACGCCCCGGGGGCGGCTTTCTCAGACCGTCAGGGACACCTCGTGGATCTCGTCGGCCGCGTGACCGGTCCGCTGGTGGACCCGCTGCACGGCCTCGGCGGACGGGCCGGTCGACAGGCAGTAGACCGTGCCCGAGGACGGGTCCGCCCAGGCCCGCTCGAAGTGGACCCCTTCGTCCTTCTCGATGGCCAGATCGGCCTGGTGCGCCTCGTGCAGCTGGTCCGCCGTGATGCCCACCATGCCGTGGTGCACGTCCATGTAGGTAGCCATGGTTCTCCCACCTCCACCTCCCATGGTGCGCCCCCCGGGCCCCGCCCGCTCAGGGCCAGAGCAGCTCCCGGGCCCAGCCGCCGCCGTCCCGCTCGCGGCGGTAGCGCAGGCGGACGTGCCGGCGCCGCTCGTCCCCCTGGAAGAACTCGACCTCGGCCGGCTCGACCACGTACAGGGTCCAGCTGGGCGCGTGGGCGGTGGGCTCCTCCTCCGCCCGCCGCCAGGCCGCCTCACTCGCCTCCACCAGCGCCGCGGGCGAGTCCAGGACCTCGCTCTGCCGCCCCACCAGCGCGGACGCGAGCGCCCCGGTGGTCCGGGCGTGCAGATCCGCGTACGCCTCCCCGGCCGTCCCGGTCGTGACCCGTCCCCGCACCCGCACCTGCCGCCCCTGGACCGGCCAGTAGAAACAGAGCGCCGCCTCGGGCCGCGCGGCGAGCTGACGCCCCTTGGCGCTGCCGGCGTGCGAGGCGAAGTGCCAGCCCCGCTCGTCCACGTCGTGCAGCATCACGATCCGCGCGTCCGGCCGCCCGTCCTTCCCGGCCGTGGCGAGCGACATCGTGTGCGCCTCGCTCTGCCCGGCGTCCACGGCCGCCGTGAACCACTCACGGAACAGCCCGACCGGATCCTCCGGCGCCCCCTCCGGATCGAAGACGGGCAGCACGGTGTCCCAGACGCGCAGCGAGCGCAGGGCGTGGTGGAAGTCGCTCATGGGGCCACGGTAGGGGACGGGACCCCGGGCGATGCGGTCGCCGCTACAACTGGTCACCCGTGTCGGCCGGCGCCGGAGGATGCGTCCCGCCACCGTCCTTGACGTCCCGGTCGCAGGTCGGTGGGTCGTAGGAGCGGTCATTGGGGATCAGCAGCACCGCGGCCACCTGCCCCGGGTGCTCGACGGTGAGCCAGTCGTCGCCCGTGAGGACGCCGTCCGGCCGGTGCCGGGCCGCGGAGGCGTGGACCGTCCGGCACCCGAGCGCCACGCGCTTCGCGTCCACCGCGCAGGCGTCCACGGCGGAGCCGGAATACTCGTCGGCGCCGTCGAAGCGGTAGGTGAAGTGCACCTGCTCGCCTTGGGAGGGAACCTGGGGATGGGGCCGCACGCGCCAGTCGACGACCGCGGCGGTGACGCCGGAACGCTGCCCGTACGTGTTCTCGACCCGCACGCTCACTCCGGCCTCGCCGCGCCGCGCCGTCGTGTCGGTGCAGACCCAGGAGGAGCAGCCGGACAGGGCGAGGAGCACCGGAGCCAGCGCGGCACCGGCCCGTATCCGTGCGGGGAACACCAGGGGGACCTCCGGTCGTGTGGGGCGGAGCAGTGTATCCCCGGGGTCGGCCCGGGCCCGGGCCGGCGGCCGGAGGGCGAGGTCCGGAAACGGCGACGCCGGCGGCGGGCGCGGCGCTCGCGGGGGAGCGGGGCGGGCCGCCGCCGGCGTCGGCGACAGGACGGGGGGACGGGAAGGCGGGGGTCAGGGGGAGGCGGGTGCGGCTATCGGGCGGGCTTCTTTCCGGTGATCCCGAGGTGGACCAACAGGGCCAGAGTGGGCTTGAGTTCGGCCTGCTTGACGCCCCAGGTCTGGAAGCCCTTCTGGTGGCCGGCGGCCGCGGCCAGCATCGCCACCAGGGAGCCGGCCATGGCGGCGGGGCTGACCTCCTTGTCGACCTTGCCCTTGCTCTGGAGCTCCTTCACCGTGTCCGTCAGGGAGTTGGTGACGGAGTTCAGGACCTTCATGCGGATCTTGTAGAACCGCTTGTCGCCCTCGGCGGCCCCGAGGTCCACGACGCGCAGGATGGCGTCGTGCCTGCGCCAGAAGTCCAGGAATCCGTCGACGAGTTCCTCGGCGGTCTGCCGGCCGGCCTTGCCGACCCAGGAGCGGCCGGAGACCAGCTCGGTCAACCCGGCGCCCTCCTTGGCCATTTCCTCCGCGATCTCGAGGACCGCGCCCTCGACGTCGGGGAAGTACTGATAGAACGTCGCGGGCGAAGTGCCCGCCTTCCGGGCCACATCGATGACCTTGACGTCCCGGTAGGGAGAGGAGCTGAGCATCTCACCGAGGCAGTCGAGCAGCTTCTGCCGCGTCGCCTGACCGCGTCGTCCGGCCACGCGGCCGTCGACGGTGCGTACTTGTCCTGTCATGCCGTCAGCTTACCGACGGGGCATCGGCGCGCTATTCGGCCGACTGCAAATGGGGTGCACCCCCCGCCGGACGGTGTTCGGGGAGGTCGGGACGGGTGCGCGGAAGGGGCGCGGGCGGCGTCGCCGGCCCTTCGGGAAGGCCTCCGGGACGATGCGCGCAAGGTTCGGCGGCGGCGCGGGGCGGACGCCGGGACGGTCCGGAGGCGGCTCGCCGGGTGGGCCGGGGGAGGGCTCGCCGGCCGGGGGCGGGACGGGCCCCGGGCCGCTCCCCGTACCCGAATAGGCTTATGAACAGCCTGTGGACAACTTCGGTGGACAACCCGGGCGCCCCAAGGGTTCCAGGGCCGCGAATCGGCTCTTTGTTCGCATGCCGGGGCATGCGGGAGCGCCTCCGCCGCCCTAGCGTGGTGCCATGGCCGTATTCCCTGAGGGCACCCCGTGCTGGGTGGACGCGCAGCTTCCCGACCTCGAGGCGGGCAAACGGTTCTACCGAGAGCTGTTCGGCTGGACCTTCGACCCCGACCGGGACGAGGCCCTGCTCGACGGACGCCGGGTCGCCGGGCTGCTCCCCAAGCGGGACGGCCGGATGCCCACGACCTGGACGCTCTACCTCGCCACCCGGGACGCGGGCGCCCTCTCCGCCCGTATCAAGTCCGCGGGCGGCCAGATGGTCATGGAGCCGTATCCCGTGGGGCCGTTCGGCGTTCTCGCCCTCGCCGCCGACCCCGGCGGCGCGGTCTTCGGCATCCGCCAGTCCGGTGACGACGACGGCTTCGAGCGGACCAACGAGCCGGGCACCTTCTGCTGGATGGAGGTCTACACCCGGCGCCCCGAGGCCGTGGACACCTTCTACGCCACCGTCTTCGGCTACCTGGGCCGCCAGGCCGACCCCGCCGAGGAGGGCAAGGAACCCGGCTTCGACTACCGCGTCTGGTCGCCGCCCGGTTCCCGCCCCGGCGACGACACCGCCTTCGGCGGGCGGGCGGTCATCACCGACGCCTTCCCCGCCGAGATGCCGGGCCACGTCCTCGTGTACTTCGCCGTCCGCGACTGCGACGAGGCCTGCGAGACCACCGTCCGTCTCGGCGGCCGGGTCGCCGAACCGGCCTTCGACACCCCCCACGGCCGGATCGCCGTGCTCCACGACAACCAGGGCGCGCGTTTCGCGGTCATCGCGGAACCCGCCGGGTCCCCGTCGCCGGGCCCGGAGCCTGCGGCACGCGACCGGAGCCCCGCGGACGACCTCACGGACCGGGCCCCGGCGGACCGGGACCGCACCGACCCGGGATTGGCCGACGAGGACCTCACGCATCGGGCCCCGGCCGACGAGGACCTCGCGGACCGGGGCGCCCCCGGCGCGCGGGACCCCGAGGACCCGGGCCCCGGCCCCGTACCGGTCCCGGACGACGACCGCCCCGGGCCCGTACCGGTCCCGGACGACGACCGTGACCCCGATCGTGAACCCGACGCCCCCGACCCGGACCGGGACCCCGGCGCGGGCCCGGGATCCGGGGCCGCCGGCCCCTCCGGGGAGAGCCCCTGGCCCCGGGACGAGGGCTTCACACGGCGGCCTCCCGCCGGGTGAGCCACCTCCCCGGACCATCCGGTACGAGGTGAGCCGTCCGCTCCGCATGACCTGTGACACCCCGATCCGCCCCCGGGTTCGCAACCGGGGCTCCGGACAGGAACAATCAGGGCCACGGGGCCGTACCCTCATGGCCCGTACGGGGAGGTGGCAGGCAAGTGGAACAGCTGACGCAGCACGACCCGAGACGCATCGGGCCCTTCGAGGTGCTGGGCCGGCTCGGCGCGGGCGGAATGGGCCTGGTCTATCTCGCGCGCTCGGCGTCCGGCCGGCGCGTGGCGATCAAGACCGTGCGCACGGAGCTGGCGGAGGACCAGCTGTTCCGGGTCCGGTTCACCCGCGAGGTCGAGGCCGCCCGGGCCGTCTCGGGCTTCTACACGGCCGCCGTGGTCGACGCCGACCCGCGCGCCGCCGTGCCGTGGCTCGCCACCGCCTACGTACCCGCCCCCTCGCTCGAAGAGATAGTGAACGAGTGCGGGCCGCTCCCGGCCCAGGCCGTCCGCTGGCTCGCCGCCGGCGTCGCGGAGGCCCTCCAGTCCATCCACGGGGCCGGTCTCGTCCACCGCGACCTCAAGCCCTCCAACGTCCTCGTCGTCGAGGACGGCCCCCGGGTGATCGACTTCGGCATCGCGTCCGGCGTGTCCAACACGCGCCTGACCATGACCAATGTCGCCGTCGGCACCCCGGCCTACATGTCGCCCGAGCAGGCCCGTGACTCGCGGAGCGTGACCGGCGCCAGCGACGTCTTCTCGCTCGGTTCCATGCTCGTCTTCGCCGCCACCGGGCACGCGCCGTACCACGGCGCCAACCCGGTCGAGACGGTCTTCATGCTGCTCCGCGAAGGCCCGGACCTGGAGGGGCTGCCCGAGGAGCTGCGGCCCCTCATCGAGTCCTGCATGCAGATGGACGTCTCCCGGCGGCCCACCCCCGCCGACCTGCAGGCCCAGCTCGCCCCGCACCTCTTCGGCCCCGGCAGCGACGACAGCGGCACCGCCTCGGCGTGGCTGCCGCAGCGCGCCACCGCCATGATCGAGGCCCGGCGCGGCGGCCGTCCCACGGCCGCCCCGCCGCCGATGCCGCCCGGCCCGCCCCGCCGCCCCGCCGACCGTTCCGCCGACCCGCGCTCCCCGGAGCCGGCCGCCGTCGGCGGCGGACGCCGCCCGGAACCCGCGCCGGTCGGTGGCGGCCGGCACGCCGGTCCCGCCGAGGAGGCCGCCGGACCCGTCCGCCTGAGCGGCGCCACCGTGCCGATCGGTCCCGGGCCCCGGGTCGCCGACACGCGCGCCGCGCTCGCCGTGGGCCGGGGTGCCGACGCGGGTCCCGCCACCGGCTGGATCCGCCCGCCGATCGGCGGCCCGGGCGGCGCGGAGCCCGGCCCCGCCCCCGGCACCCGCCTGCCCGGCGCGCCCGGCACCGGCTCCCACGGCGCCCCGCCGCAGGGGGCGCCGGCGCACGGGGCCGGCGAGGCCGCCGCCCCGCCGGCGGAGCCCGGCCGCTGGCGCCCCTGGCGTTTCCGCATGTCGAACGACGTGTGGGGGACCCCGGTGGTCGACGGGGACCTTCTCTACGTCACCTCCTTCGAGGTGCACGCACTGGACACGGCGAGCGGCCGGCGCCAGTTCAAGACGCGGGACGTCGCCTGGTCGATGGCGGTCGCCGGGGGCCGGATCCACGCTTCCGACGGACCCACGCTCTACGCCCTCGACGCCACCGACGGCAGCGAGCGCTGGCGGCTGCACACCGACGCGTGGGTGTACTCGCTCCAGGTCGACCGGGGCACGGTCGTCACCGGCACCCGGGGCGGCGGCGTCCAGGGCTGGGAGGCCTCCAACGGCGCCAAGCTGTGGGAGATCACCGGCGCGCAGACGGACTTCGAGACCCCGGAGGCGGGCCCGGCCGTGCACGGCGACACCGTGTACGTCTGGCGGAACGCCCGGCTCCAGGCCCTCGACGCCCGCACGGGCACCGAGCGCTGGTCGTACCCGGTGGGCGACGCCGCCTCCTGCGGCGGTGTGCCGGTCCGGGTGGCCCCGGCGGAGGACGGCTGTGTGTACGTCTCCGCCGGCACGCGGGTCCTGTCGATCGACATCGCCGCCGGGCACGTCCGCTGGCACTTCGAGGCGCCCGCCGTCTTCCTGTCGCCGCCCGCGTTCGCGCCCGGGCCGGCCGTCACGGGCGGCGGTGTGTACCTGGCCGACCACCTCGGCACGGTGTACGCGATCGACGCCACGACCGGCCAGGACCGCTGGCGGATCGCCACGGAGGCGCGCCAGTCGACCGAGCCGGTGCTCGTCGCCGACGGCAACATCCACGTGGGCAGCGGCAGCGCGCTCTACACCCTGGACGCGGTGACCGGCACCCCGCGCTGGCGCTTCGCGGCGGGCGGCGAACTCGTCGGCTCCCCCGTCGTCGCCGACGGCCGGGTCCACTTCGGCTCCGCCGATCACGTCCTCTACACCCTGGACGCGACGGGTGGCCAGCTGCGCTGGAAGCTCGCCACCGGCGGCGAGATCACCGGCTCGCCGGTCGCCCGGGACGGTGTCGTGTACGCGTGCAGCAAGGACCGCTGCGTGTACGCCCTGGACGCGGTCAAGGGCACGGCCACGGCGGGGCGGAGCGCGGCACCCCGCCCGTAGGGAGCCCGGGCCCGGGGGGTTCGTCCCTCCGGGCCCCTAGGGGTTGTTCCACCGGTCGCGGTCGGGGTCCCGTTCCCGGCCGTCCGGGTCGGGGACGTCGTACGACCGGGTCGGGGCGTCGTACGGGGGCGGCGTGCCCCGGTCGTACCCCTCGCTCCCGCCGTACCCGTCCCTGCGCGTGTGCGCGTCCGGGTCCGTGTACCCGGCGTGCTCCTCCGGAGGCGGTCCGACGGGCGGGCTCGGGTGGGCGGTGTGCCCCGGGGGCGTCGACACCTCCTCGGGGGCCCGGCGCGAGCGGGCCCTGCCCGCCATCAGCAGGGCGCCGAGGAGCAGCAGCACCCCGCCCAGGAGCGCGAGGGCGACGCCCGTCCCCAGGCCGCGGCCGTCCGGGTCGACCGTGAGGCCGTCCTCGGCCTGCCCCACGCGCACCATCCACAGAACGGTGAAACCGAGCACGACGAGGCCGGCGAGGGCCACGAGCAGCCGCGAACGCAGGACGACACCCACGAGGGTGAGGAGTGCGGCGAAGGCGAGCGGCAGCAGGACCGAGCCGATGACCTCGGCCCTGGAGTCGGTGATGCCGGCGAACAGGTCCTCGATCCGGTAGTCGCGCCCGTGACGGCCGTCGTACCAGGCACGGAAGGGGCTCAGGACGGCGGCCGTCGCTCCGGCGAGGGCCAGGATCGAGCCGACGACGTTGCGGATCATCGGCGGCCTCCTTCGGGTCCGGCTCTCCTCCCGACGCTACGCCGCCCCCAGGAGCCCCGCCACGCGGCGCCCGGCCCCTCGCTAGGGTGGCGCGGACACGACACATCCACGGGTGGAACGGGGAAACGGCGATGGCACGGACGCGTCTGAAACTCGCGGCGGCGCTCACGGTGGTGGTCCTCGCGCTGACCGGTTTCCAGACCGGCAAGGGCGGCAGCGGCGGCGGGGGCGGCAGCGGCAAGAGCCGCGGCGGCGACTCCGACGGCGGCGGCTGCTCCAGCTCCCGCAAGTCCAACAATGACTGGGGCGACGGCGGGGGCGGTTCCGGTTCGGACGACGTGTACGGCAGCGACTCGGGCTCCGGCTCCGGCTCGGACACCTACCCGACGGAGCCGACGCCCACCGGCACCGCGACCACGGGCACGGCCCGCGCGACGGCCGAGGTGATCGACTGCGTGAAACCCGCCCGGAAGCGGGCCAAGGGCAAGCCGGCCCGCGCCGCGGACACGGCGGGCGTCGTCCGCGTCACCCCGGCGGACTGGACGGTCAAGGGCACCTTCGAGGTCCGGGTGGAGTACAAGGACGCCCGGGGCGCGACGGTCGACGGCTGGACGGTCGACGTCACCCTGGGTGACGGCGGCCCGGAGACCGCCGACGTGTTCATGCGCAAGCCGAAGGCGGTCGACCGGGTACGGAGCTGTGTGGTCGCGGAGATCCGCGAGCGCTGACGGGAACGGGCGGGCCGAGGGCCAAGGGCAGCCTGCACAAGCGGAGTTGAGGGATCGGCGGTGCAACCGGGCGTCGAAGGGAAAGCGTCCTCAGGACAGTTGAGTACGGCGCCCGGCACCCACACCTCTCTCTGGAGCTGCCCGTGTCCTCGCCCTCCGCGTCCCCGCTTCCCGAGATCCCCCTCACCCTCACCCCGCAGCAGGCCGCCCAGGGCGTGATCATCACCGTCCGGCTGCCCACGGGGCCCGAGCACCTCACCGTCCGCCCCTGCCGCGACGGCGAACTCGTCGCCGCCCGCCTCGGCGAGGGCACCGTGTACCTCCGCATCAAGGTCGCGGGCGCTCCCCGCAAGAGCGGCGGCCTCGGCTGCCTGGCCGTCCTCGTGGTCCTCGGCGCGCTCGCGGGCGGCGCCTTCCTGCTGACCGACGACGGCGACGGCACCCCGTCCGCCACCCCGGCCACGAGCACCTCCACCCCCTACGAGACCCCGGCGACGACCCCGTACACGCCTCCGGCGTACACCCCGACGTACGTCCCCTCGTACACGCCCTCGCTCCGGCCCTCGTACCGCCCGACGCCCGTGACGACCCCGACGGCCGAACGCCCCGACCCGTACGAGAGAGGCACCTGCCTCAACGGCCGGCTCCCCGACTCCACCACGCCCCGGAGCGTCACCGGCGTCGACGAGGTCCCGTGCACCGCCGCCGACGCCCACTACCGGGTGATCCAGACCTTCCCCTTCACCTCCGACATGAACAAGTGCGAGGCCAACCCGCGCACGCAGTACGCCTTCTCGCACCGCTACACCATGAACGGGCGCGTCGTCAGCCAGTACGTCTACTGCCTGATCGGCCTCGGCTCGTACGCGCGCTGACCGGTGCGGGCACGCGGAAGGGGCCGGGCATCTGCCCGGCCCCTTCTGATGGCGGTCCGCTCGCGTCGCGCACGGGCCCTGCCCGGACGGCTCCCCCCTGGTGCCGTCCGAACGTCCCCCGAACCCGTGTGCTCCCCCGTCGACCGGACCCCCTCGTGGTGGCCCCGGCAGCTCCCCCGAAGTCGCCGCCGGAACCGTCCCCGTCGGGAGTGGTCTACTTGGCCGGCTCCGACGTGACGTGCAGGTTGTTGGTCGAGGCGCCGCCCTCACCCAGCACCTTGTCCGCGATGGCGTCGGCCGGCTCCGAGGTGACGTGCAGGTTCTTGGTGCCGATCTGCTCGGTCTCCCCGCCGGTGACGTGCAGGTTCGCAGGCTTGACGGTCGGGTCGGTGGCGTCGATCTCGGCCATGGTGTTCCCCTCCTGGTGGATGGCTGGCGTGCTGGGCGGGGAGCCCGTCCGGTCGTTCCCCCGTGGACGGTCGGACGGGCTCCCCATGGGCCGCTCACCCTAGTGCGTGGGGGTGACAGCCCCTGGTCGACCCGCCTGCCCCCCGACGCGACGGATCGTTGAGAACCACTCTGGCCCGTCGCGATAAACGAATGATGAACGTCCCCCGCGGCCGCGGGCTCAGGCCGCGGCCTGAGGGGTGAGCAGCGCCCTGACCTCGGCGGCCTCCGCCACGCCCAACTCCTCGTAGATGTCGAGGGCTTCCTGCCAGCAGACGCGGGCGCGGCCCGACTGGCCGAGAGCGTCCAGCGCCCTGCCGAGCACGGTGAGGACGTTGCCCCGGCGCCAGTCGCCCCCGATGCCCCGCAGGACCGTCAGGGCCTTCTCGGAGCCCGCCGCGGCCGCGCCGTAGCGGCGGGCGGCGATGTCCACTTCGGCCAGCCGGAAGAGGGTCATGCCCTCCCACAAACGTTGCCGGCTCTCGACGAACACGGCGAGGGCCTCACGCAGCTGCCGGGTCGCGGCGGCCAGTTGGCCGTTCTCGGTGAGGGCGAGGCCGAGTGCGTAACGGCCGTTCGCTCCCTTCAGCGAGTGCCCCATCTCGTCGTACATGGCCGCCCCCTGCTGGGCCATGCGGATGGCGTCCTCCCGCTGGCCCGCCGCCAGGCGCAGCCGCGACAGGTTGCACAGGGCGGAGGCCTCGCCCGCCCGGTCACCGACGTTGCGGAACTCGTCGATGGCGTGGGAGAAGTGGCGGTCGCCGTCGGGATGCCGCCCCTGGTAGAGAGCGACGGCCCCCATCACGTTCAGCGCCCAGCACATGGGCAGCCGGTCCTCCACCGAGCCGGCCAGTGCGGCCACTTCCTCGGCCTCGCGGGCGGCCTGGTCGAAACGGCCCTGATAGTGGTGGACGTACGCCAGGGTGTTGGCCGCCCGCCCCTGCGCCCGTACGTCACCGGCCGCGCCCGCCGCCTCGCGCAGGACCGTCGCCACCGCCTCGTACTCCCGGGAGTTCGCGCCCGACTCCGCCAGGTCCAGGGACGCCCACAGCAGGTCCACCGCGCGGCGGAGGGTCGTGGGGCCGGTGGCGGACTGGCGTACGCAGGCCAGCAGGCAGTTGGCCTCGGCGTAGAGCCAGTCCTGGGCCTCGTGGCGGTCGGTGAAGGTGAGGCCCTCGTACTCGGTGGGTTCGAGGTGGTCGACCAGCCGGTCGCCGGGGCGTTCGATGGCGTACACGCGGGCCGCCGTCGAGAGGTAGAAGTCCAGGAGCCGCGAGAGCGCGGCCTCCTTCTCCGTCGGTGGCTGCTCGTCACGGTCGGCGCAGGCACGCGCGTAGAGCCGGACCAGGTCGTGGTAGCGGTAGCGGCCCGGCGCGGCCGATTCGACCAGGGAGGTGTCGACGAGCGCTTCGAGGAGGTCCTCGGCGTCGTGCGGCGGCAGGTCGAGGACGGCGGCGGCCGCCGCGAGGGAGATGTCCGGGCCGTCGGCGAGACCGAGGAGGCGGAAGGCGCGGGCCTGGGCCGGCTCCAGCTGGCCGTAGCCGAGTTCGAAGGTGGCCTTGACGGCGAGGTCGCCCGCCTGGAGCTCGTCCAGGCGCCGCCGCTCGTCGGCCAGCTTGGCGGCGAGCACCGACACGGTCCAGGTGCGGCGCGCGGCCAGCCGGGAGGCGGCGATGCGGATGGCCAGCGGCAGGAATCCGCAGGCGGCGACCACGTCCAGGGCCGCCTCGCGCTCCGCCGAGACCCGCTCCTCCCCGACGATCCGGGTGAACAGCTGGAGCGCCTCCTCGGGGGACATCACGTCGAGGTCCACGAGGTGCGCGCCCGCCAGGTCGACCATCCGGATCCGGCTGGTGACGAGGGCGGCGCAGCCCGCCGTCCCGGGCAGCAGCGGCCGGATCTGGGCGGCGTCGCGCGCGTTGTCCAGAAGGACGAGGACGCGGCGGCCGTCGAGGGTCGACCGGTACAGCGCGGCCCGGTCCTCCAGCGAGTCCGGGATGGCCGCGTCCGGGGTGCCGAGGGCGCGGAGGAACGAGCCGAGCACCGTCTCCGGCGCCGCCGCGCGGGCACCGGCGCCCTGGAGGTCCACGTACAGCTGGCCGTCCGGGAAGTGCGGCCGCGCCGCGTGCGCGACGTGCACGGCGAGCGTGGTCTTGCCGACGCCGCCGATGCCCGCCAGCGCCGACACGGCCATGACGTGCCCCTCGGCGGTGGCGAGCCGGTCCCCCAGGTCACGGACGAAGGAGGCGCGGCCGGTGAAGTCGGGGACGGTGGCCGGGAGCTGCGCGGGCCGGGCGACGGCCGTGGCGGCCGGGGCGGGCTCCTCGACGGGGCGGGCGAGTTCCGCGTCGGCCCGCAGGATGCGCTGCTGGAGCCGGGAGAGTTCGGGGGCCGGGTCGACGCCGAGTTCGTCGGCGAGGAGCCGGCGCGTGTCCGCGTACACGGCGAGTGCCTCGGCCTGCCGGCCGCTGCGGTACAGCGCCAGCATCAGCAGTTCCCGCAGCCGCTCGCGCAGCGGGTGCGCGGCGGTGAGCGCGGTCAGCTCGGAGACGGCCTCGGCGTGCGCGCCGATCTCCAGGTCGACGTCCAGCCGGGTCTCCAGGAGCCCGAGCCGCCATTCCTCCAGGCGCGCCCGCTGGGCCTCGGCGTACGGGCCGGGTACGGAGGCGAGCACCTCGCCGTCCCACAGGTCGAGCGCCCGGGCGAGCCGCTCCCGCGCTCCGGCGCGGTCCCCGGCGGCCCGCAGCTTCTCCGCCTCCGCGGCCAGGTCCTGCGCGGTGGTGACGTCGAGCGCGGCGGTCCGCAGGGCGTATCCGCCGGACTCACTGACCAGCACCTCGGGGCCGAGGACCTTGCGGAGGCGGGAGGCGTACGTGCGGACGGCGGCGAGGGCCTGCGACGGGGGCTCCTCGCCCCAGAGCGCGTCGATGAGCTCGGAGGCGGTGGCGGTCCGCCCGCCGCGCAGGAGCAGCGCGGCGAGGAGGGCCCGCTGCTGGGGGGAGCCGGTGGCCAGCGGCGTCCCGTCCCGCCAGGCGCGGACGGGTCCGAGGACGCCGAAGCGCAGTCCGGTGGCGGTGGCGTCGCCGACGGCGGAGGCCGGAGCGGAACCGGTGCCGGCCGGGAGCGCGCCGGCCGAGGTGCCTGCCAGGAGCGCGCCTGCCGGGAGCGCACCGGTCGCGGTGCCGGCCGGGGCCGTGCCTGAGCCGGTGTCCGCGGAGGCCGTACCGGAATCCGCGCCGCCGGGGGCGGTACGCGGTCCGGAAGCCGTACCAGGAGCCGTACCGGAATCCGCGCCGCCCAGGACCTCGTCCGCCCGCGCCGCGCCCGGGCGCGTGCCGTCCCGTGGCACGCCGAGTTCCGCCCCGGCGTTCTCCCCGGCCGGGGCTGCCGCTCTCGTCCTCCGAGTCCGCTGCACCGGAACTCGCGGCCCGTCCTCACGGTCCATAGCTCCCCCTGCCCGTACCGCTGGTTTCGCCCACGACAGTCTGCCTTGTCCGGAGGGAGTCCGTCAGCATCGGGGCGGCCGTTGCGGAGCCGTTACGGAGCCGTCCTCCGCGCCGCTCTCCGGTGTGCCTCCCGTCCGTCCCCGGGCCTCCGGAGGGCGCGTCGCGGCAGCCGGCGGCGGCATACGGCGGATTCAGGAGGCGGAGGTCACACGGAGCCGCCGGGTGTCCGCGATGCGGGCGTACGGCGCGCCACAGGCCGCTGTCCGTACGGGCCGCGGAGCCGCGGAAAATTCCTCGGGAAATTTTGGAAACGGACATTTGGGGTGCCGCTGCGGTTCCCGCATAGCGGACGGCGGCCGGACGACCTACCAGTTGGTCGGTCCCGGTTGGTTGTCGATCTTTCAATCATCGGCGACAGGCCCAGATCGCCCTCGCAATGCAAGGCATTTGATCGTCAACTTCGGCGGATTGAGATCTTCCGGATGTGGAAACCGCAGCACTTAACGTCCTGTTCATGACTCAGGTGGAAGCACGGCCCCAGGCCGGAGACACGGTAAGGGGCGTCGACGCCCCGGGCGACACCCACGGCGTTCGCAGCAAGGGCCTCGGAGGAAACTCCGTCGGCCTCCTCGGCAGTGCCGTCATCGGCATCTCGACGGTCGCCCCCGTCTACTGCCTGACCTCGACGCTCGGTTCCACCGCCGGCGAGGTCGGACTCCAGATGCCCGCCGTGTTCCTCGCGGGCTTCCTCCCGATGCTCCTCGTCGCCTTCGCGTACCGGGAGCTCAACCGGGTCATGCCCGACTGCGGCACCTCCTTCACCTGGACGGTGAAGGCCTTCGGTCCCCGCATCGGCTGGATGTGCGGCTGGGGCCTCGTCATCGCGACGATCATCGTCCTCTCCAACCTGGCTGGCGTCGCGACCTCCTACTTCTGGCTCCTCGCCGGTGAGATCAGCGGCAGCGAGTCCGTCGCCGCCCTGGACGACAACAAGGCCGTCCACATCGTCACCTGCCTCGCGCTCATCGCCGCCGCGACCGCCATCAGCTACCGCGGCATGACCGCCACCAAGGGCGTGCAGTACGCCCTCGTCGGCCTCCAGCTCGTCGTCCTCGCCGTCTTCGTCGCCCTGGCCCTCACGAAGGCCGGCTCCTTCGAGACCTCGGTCGACTTCTCCTGGTCCTGGATGAACCCCTTCGCGGTGCAGTCCTTCGCCGCCTTCACGGCCGGACTCTCCCTCTCGATCTTCATGTACTGGGGCTGGGACGCCTGCATGGCGACCAACGAGGAGACCACCGGCAGCGCCAAGACCCCGGGCCGCGCCGCCCTCATCGCCATGGTCGTCCTGGTCGGCTCGTACCTGGCCACCGGCATCGCCGCCCAGATGGCCGTCGGCTCCGGCGACCAGGGCCTCGGCCTCGCCAACCCGGAGACCTCCGACAACGTCTTCGCCGCCCTCGCCGGACCCGTCATGGGCTCCGTCCTCGGCGTGCTCCTCTTCGTCGCGGTCCTCGCCTCCGCCGCCGCCAGCCTCCAGACGACCTTCATCCCGGTCGCCCGCACGGTCCTCGCGATGGCCACCTACGAGGCCCTGCCCGGCTCCTTCACCAAGGTCCACCCGGTCTTCAAGACCCCCGGCAAGGCCACCGTCGTCGCCGGCGTCGCCACCGGCGTCTTCTACACCGTGATGACCCTGGTCAGCGAGAACGTCCTGGTCGACACCATCTACGCGCTCGGCCTGATGATCTGCTTCTACTACGCGCTGACCGCCTTCGCCTGCGTCTGGTACTTCCGCGGGGAGCTGTTCCGCTCCGGCCGGGACTTCGCCTACAAGGGCCTGATGCCGCTGCTCGGCGGGCTCATGCTCACCGCCGTCTTCGGCAAGACGCTGTACGACATGTGGGACCCGGCCTACGGCTCCGGCTCCGCCGTCCTCGGCGTCGGCTCGGTCTTCGTGATCGGCGTCGGACTGCTGCTCCTCGGCGTGGTGATCATGCTGATCATGCAGCGCCGCAGCCCGGCCTTCTTCCGGGGCGAGGTGCTGACCAAGGAGACCCCGTCGCTGGTGGTCGCCGACTGACGGGACCGGGCGCGCGGGACTCCTGAGTCACTGAAACACCGTCCCGCGCCCCCGGTCCCACCGGCTCGTCCGGTCCGACCGGTCCACCGGCTCCTTCCGAGCCGTTCCGAGAACGCGAAGGTGGCGGGCCCGTGGGGGGTCCCGCCACCTTCGTCGTCCGTGCTTCCGCGCGGGCGGGGGCGTCCGGCGCGTCCCTAGGATGCGCTCATGGGAAGGATGGACGTGGACATGGCGAGGGGCGGGGCGGCGGCCCCGGAGTGGACGCTGCGGCCCGGGCGCGCGGAGGACGTCGGGGCGATCGCCGAGCTGCGGGCCCTGGTCATGCGCGAGGACCTGGAGCGGCTCGGCCTCTACGACGAGCGCCGGGTGCGGCAGCGGGTGCTCGACGGTTTCTCCAGGACGTACACCTCGGTCATCGAGACCGGCGGCGCGTTCGCGGGCTCGGTGACGTTCCGCCCGGGCGGGACGGGCGGCGGCCGGTACCTGGAGCACTTCTACCTCGCCCCCCACGCGCAGGGCAGAGGGCTCGGGACGGCGGTACTGCGCCGCCTGCTGGACCGGGCGGACGCGGAGGGAGCGTCCGTCCGCCTGCAGGTGCTCCGGGGCAGCGCGGCCCGCCGTCTCTACGAGCGGGAGGGATTCACGGTCGAGTCCGAGGACGCGATCGACGTGTTCATGGTGAGGGAGCCCCGCTGAGCACTCCGGCCCCCGGGGCCTCCCTCACGGCTGCGGGAACGTTCCGGCGGGCTGCCGGACGCTGACGTTGATCCGGTTGAAGAAGTTGGTGATCGCCACCATCAGCACGATCGAGGCCAGCTGCTTCTCGTCGAAGTGGTCGGCGGCCGCGTCCCACACCGGGTCCGGCACCGCGTCCGCGGCGTCGGCGAGCCGGGTCGCCGACTCCGCGAGCGCGAGCGCCGCCCGCTCCTCGTCGGTGAAGTACGGGGTCTCGCGCCAGGCGGCGACGGCGAACAGCTTCTCCTCGCTCATACCGGCCTTCCGCGCGCTCCTGGCCCCGAAGTCGACGCAGAAACCGCAGTTGTTGATCTGGCTGGCCCGCAGGTGCACCAGCTCCAGGATCGACTCGGGGGCACCACCCTTGCGACTGGCCTTCAGCAGCTCCTGGATCGCCTCGGCGGCGCCCGGAAGGAGGTAGGCCGGGTTGGACATGCGGGCGGTGGGGACGTGCGTCGTCGCCATGGTGATCGCTCCTCGGCGGTCTCGTGTGCGGTGGCGCCGCTCCGGTGCGGCGCCTTCACCTCACTGACGGAGCGCGTGAGGGGGATGTGACACGAGCCGGAAAACTTTTTTCTCACGCCTCCGCGATCAGGGCCGTCGCGACCGTGCGGAAGCCGAGCCGGCCGTACAGCCGGGCCACGTTCCCGTCCGACGCCGTCAGGAACACCAGCTCCACGCCCCGGGCCCGGGCGTCCGCCACCAGCGCGGCCGTGACCGCGAGCCCGAGGCCCCGGCGGCGGGCCTCCGGCAGGGTGCCGACCCCGACGACCTCCGAGACGGGCCCCACGGTCTGGTGCTGGCCGGCCGCCAGGGCCGTCCCCGACGCGTCGAAGGCCGCCGCGAGCCGGGTGTACCCGGCCCGGATCCGTCCCGCGACCCGCTCCGCCGCGCCCGGCTCGGGGGTGGCCCCGAAGGCCCCGTAGGGGGCGGCGACGGCACTCTCCAGACCCGGGTCGTCCGCCTCGACCACCCGTACGGTCACCCCCTCCGGGTCCGGTACGGCGCTCCCCTCGTCCGACAGGACCATCAGCGGGTGCTCGTGCACGGTGAGACCGCTCGCCTCCACCGCCGCCCGCAGCCCCGGGGACGTCTCCGCCACCCACTCGAACGCCTCCGGCACGCCCAGCTCGCGCTGCCGGGCCCGTACCTTCTCCACGGCCCCGGCCGGCACCTCACCGGTGTGCCCGAGCGCCGGGCGCGCGTAGTACGGCCAACCCCGCCCCTCCTGGACGAAGAGGGTCAGGGGGCCGAAGTCCTCGGCACGGGCGGAGGAGCGGGGGACGGCGTCGTAGAACGCCTCGATTCGTCGCAGCACGCGCGCCACCGTAGGGGCGGCCCCCGCCGGGGCGCAGCCGGATTTCGCCTCCGGGGGCGGAAACCGGCCGACGGGCGCCGCCCACGGAACCGGCGTCCGCGCGGATCCGTCCCCCTGGACACGGACGGGCGGGGCGGGAACGAGGGGGACGGCATGAGCGGTACGGCGCACACCTGCCCGGGCTGCGGGCGCGACGACCGGGTGCAGGCCGTGCCCGCCGTGCACCTGGCGGGCCGGGACGTGGTGACCCGCCGGGAGCGGAACCGGGACGGCGACCTGCGGACCGTCACCCGGACGGTGACCACGGGGCTCTCCGACGCGCTCGCTCCGGTGCCGAGGCCACCGTCGTACGCGATCGGCTGCCTCGGGTTCCTGGCGGGAGCCGTCGCCGCCGCCGCGTTCCTCTTCGGGGTCACCACCGGAGCCTGGTCCGGCGACGAGCCGGCCGGGGACCCCATGGGCCCGTGGCACCCGCTGCCGGGGGAGGCGTCCGCGGGCGCCACGGCCGCCGAGGTGTCCACGATCGCCGGCTGGACCTCGGTCGCCGCGCTCTGCGTCGCCCTCCTCGTCCTCGTCGAGCTGTGGCGCCGCCGCACCGCCCACGCCCACCTGACGCGCGGTCGCGGCCGCGCCGAGGAACTCTGGTCCCGGGGCTGGTACTGCCACCGCTGCGGCACCGTCCACCTCGTCGGCGCCCCCGGCGAGGACCGCACCCCGCTGACCCTCCAGCACTTCCGGGAGAAGGTCTGGACCCACGGCGGTTACGGGGCCCTCGCCGCCCGGCAGCGGGCCGTGGACCCGGGACGGCGGTAGGGGCCCCTGCGCCCCGCCCCGCGACCCTGCGCCCCGCCCCGGTCCCCGCCCGAGCCACTCACGCCGTACCTCTCGGAAAACCGGCCCGCACCCCCTACCGTGCCGCTATGCGGATCTCGACCACGATCTTCCTGACCGACGAGACCATCACGCCCGTGCGGCTCGCGCGCGAGCTGGAGTCGCGCGGTTTCGCCGGGCTCTACCTGCCGGAGCACACCCACATCCCCGTCTCCCGGGAGACGCCCTACCCGGCCGGGGGGCCGCTCCCGCGCGAGTACGGCCGGACGCTCGACCCGTTCGTGGCGCTCGGCCAGGCCGCCGCCGTCACCGACCGGCTCGGCCTCGGCACCGGCATCACGCTCGTCGCCCAGCACGACCCGATCGTCCTGGCCAAGCAGATCGCCACCCTCGACCACCTGTCCGGCGGCCGGTTCACCTTCGGTGTCGGCTACGGCTGGAACCGGGAGGAGGCCGCCGACCACGGCGTCGACTGGTCCTCCCGCCGGGCGGTCACCGACGACCGACTCGCCCTGATGCGGGCCCTGTGGGCGCCCGAGCCGACCGCGTACGAGGGCCGGCACGGCTTCTCCGTGCGTGCCTCCGAAGCCTGGCCCAAGCCGGCCGGCGGCGCCCCGCGTACCCTCCTGGGCGGGGCGGCGGGCCCGAAGCTGTTCGAGCGGATCGCCACGGCGGCGGACGGCTGGCTGCCGATCGGCGGCCGCGGTCTCACCACCGCCCTCCCGGCCCTCCGCACCGCCTGGGAACGCGCGGGCCGCGACCCGAAGGCCCTCCACGTCGTCCCGTACGCCGTCCACCCGAACCCCGGCAAGCTGGCCCACTACGCGGAGCTGGGCTGCGAGGAGGTCGTGCTCCAACTCCCCCCGGCCGGCGAGGCCGAGGTCCTGCGCGCCCTGGACGAGTACGCGCGCTACCTGTAGGGGGCCGGGAGGTCAGGACGGGCGGAAGCAGCGGGAGACGACGGTGACGCCGATCAACGCCTTCGTCTTCGACGTCGGGTCCTTGCGGTTGTCCATGAGCTGGAGCTCCACCGCGTAGTCGCCGTCGGGTGCCTCGGCCCGCAGTGTCGGCGTCTTCGCGGGGCTCTCGTCCGGACCGTCCTGCGTGACCTTCCAGCCCTTCGCGGGAAGCGTGGTGCGCATGCGCTCGTAGGCCCGCTCCAGCTCCTCGTAGGGAAGGTCGTAGATGCTCCACGGGTGGTCCATCTGCTCCACCTCGTCCGACGCGTAGCCCTCGCACTTCAGCGGCATGGGACCCCCTTCGGTCACCTTCCCCTTCAGGCCGATCATGTCCAGGACCTGGCTGGACGTGCGCTGCGTCCCCTCCCGCATCTGCGCCTCGTCGCGTGTCTCGGCGTTCTTCCCCATACTCGAACATCCCGTCAGAAGGGCGCACACCAGCAGGGCGGGCACGGCCAGTCTGAGCTGCCAGGTCGGCATGGTGGATGGGCCCCCGTCGCTCGTCGTCCGGCGGCCCATCCTAGAGAGAATGATCTTCGGTCGGCTGAGTATCCCTACTCAGATCAGCGGCCCGTCCCGCCCGCGGTGGCCCGCTCGTATGCTCGGGGCATGACGGATCAGCAGGCAGCACCCCCCACCCGGAACGCCATGCGCCGCGCCCTCAGACGGGCCAGGGACGGGGTGGCGCTCGACGTCGCCGAGGCGGCCGTGCTGCTGCGGGCGCGCGGGGAGGACCTGGACGAACTCGTCGCCTCCGCCGGGCGGGTGCGCGACGCGGGCCTGGCGGCGGCCGGGCGTCCCGGGGTCGTCACGTACTCGAAGAGCGTCTTCATACCGCTCACGCGGCTCTGCCGGGACCGGTGCCACTACTGCACCTTCGTCACCGTGCCCGGCAAGCTCCGGGCCGCGGGGCACGGGATGTTCATGTCGCCGGACGAGGTCCTCGACGTCGCCCGGCGCGGCGCCGCGCTCGGCTGCAAGGAAGCGCTCATCACCCTCGGCGACAAGCCGGAGGACCGCTGGCCCGAGGCCCGCGAGTGGCTCGACGCGCACGGCTACGACGACACCCTCGCGTACGTGCGGGCCATGGCGATCCGCATCCTGGAGGAGACCGGGCTGCTGCCGCACCTGAACCCCGGCGTCCTGTCCTGGACCGACTTCCAGCGCCTCAAGCCCGTCGCCCCCTCCATGGGGATGATGCTGGAGACGACCGCCACCCGCCTCTGGTCCGAGCCCGGCGGCCCCCACTACGGGTCCCCCGACAAGGACCCGGCCGTCCGTCTGCGGGTCCTGGAGGACGCGGGACGCTCCTCGGTCCCCTTCACCTCGGGGCTGCTCCTCGGGATCGGGGAGACCCTGGAGGAACGGGCCGAGTCCCTCTTCGCGCTCCGCCGCGTCGCCCGCTCCTACCACTCCCTCCAGGAGCTGATCATCCAGAACTTCCGCGCCAAGCCGGACACGGCCATGCGCGCGATGCCCGACGCCGCACTCGACGACCTGGTCGCCACGGTCGCCGTCGCCCGGCTCATCATGGGCCCGTCGGCCTGCATCCAGGCCCCTCCCAACCTGGTCGACGCCGAGTACGAGCGGCTGATCGCGGCCGGCATCGACGACTGGGGCGGCGTCTCGCCGCTCACCATCGACCACGTCAACCCCGAGCGGCCGTGGCCGGCGATCGAGGAGCTGGCCGCCCGGTCCGCCGCCGCCGGGTTCGAACTGCGCGAACGGCTCTGCGTCTACCCCGAGTTCGTGACCCGGGGAGAACCCTGGCTCGACCCCCGGCTCCTCCCGCACGTCCGCGCCCTCGCCGACCCCGAGACGGGCCTCGCGAACCCCGACGCGGAGGTGCGCGGCCTGCCCTGGCAGGAACCCGACGAGGCCTTCACCGGCACCGGCAGGACCGATCTGCACACCACCATCGACACCACGGGCCGCACCCACGACCGGCGCGAGGACTTCGACGAGGTGTACGGGGACTGGGAGGCGCTCCGCGAGGCCGCCGCCCCGGGGATGGCGCCCGAGCGCATCGACACCGACGTCCGCGAGGCCCTCGCGGTCGCCGCCGACGACCCGACGCGGCTCACCGACCCGCAGGCGCTGGCACTGCTCCACGCCGACGGGCCCGCGCTCGACGCGCTGACCCGGATCGCCGACGACGTCCGCCGGGCGGTGGCCGGCGACGAGGTGACGTACGTCGTCACCCGGAACATCAACTTCACCAACGTCTGCTACACCGGCTGCCGTTTCTGCGCCTTCGCCCAGCGGCGGACCGACGCCGACGCGTACACCCTCTCCCTCGACCAGGTCGCGGACCGCGCCCAGCAGGCCTGGGACGTCGGCGCCGTCGAGGTGTGCATGCAGGGCGGCATCCACCCCGACCTGCCCGGCACCGCCTACTTCGACATCGCGCGGGCCGTGAAGCGGCGCGTGCCCGGCATGCACGTGCACGCCTTCTCCCCGATGGAGGTCGTCAACGGTGCCACCCGCACCGGGCTCTCGATCCGCGAGTGGCTGACCGCAGCCAGGGAGGCCGGACTCGACTCGATCCCCGGGACGGCCGCGGAGATCCTCGACGACGAGGTCCGCTGGGTCCTCACCAAGGGCAAGCTGCCCACCGCCACCTGGATCGAGGTCGTCACCACCGCGCACGAGCTGGGCATCCGGTCGAGCTCCACGATGATGTACGGGCACGTCGACCAGCCCCGCCACTGGCTCGGCCACTTCCGCACCCTGGCCCGCATCCAGCGGGAGACGGGCGGCTTCACCGAGTTCGTGACGCTGCCCTTCATCCACACCAACGCCCCGGTCTACCTGGCGGGCATCGCCCGCCCGGGCCCCACCGTCCGCGACAACCGGGCGGTCACGGCGATGGCGCGCCTCCTGCTCCACCCGTACATCCCCAACATCCAGACCAGCTGGGTGAAACTGGGTGCGGAGGGCGCCGCCGAGATGCTCCGCTCCGGCGCGAACGACCTCGGCGGCACACTCATGGAGGAGACCATCTCGCGCATGGCCGGCTCGGGTTACGGCTCCTACCGCTCGATCCGCGACCTGGAGGCCATCGCGGAGGCGGCCGGCCGCCCGGCGAAGCCCCGCACGACCCTGTACGGCGAGGTCCCGGAGGAACGGCAGCGCGCGGCCCGCGCCTCCGACGGGCACCTTCCGGAGCTGCTGCCGGTCCTCCAGGAGGACTGAGACGGAACGGGGCACAGTGCGGTCAAAAGCGGCCTGAGGGGCGTCGGATCACATAACGCTGTGGCCCCCGAACAGGCGTACCCGGTCGATTACAGTGCTGAGCAGACCGGTGGACGGGCAGGCCGGTGGACGGGGGGAGGGCACGTCGTGGCGACGACCGCCGCAACCGGGACGGCCGCGACGGGGACGGCCGCGACCGCCACGGCCGGGTCCGCCCCCGTCGTCTGGGGCCGCGCCGAACAGCAGGACTTCCGGTCCCGGGTCCGGGGCTCCCTGCTCGGGGCCGCCGTCGGCGACGCCCTCGGCGCCGGGGCGCACGGCCTCACCCTGGACGCGATCCGGGAGGCCCACGGCGAGGACGGGCTGACCGGACCGGTCCCCGTCTTCGGCCGCAGGGGGGCCGTCACCGCCGCCACGCAGATGGCCCTGTTCACCGTCGACGGCCTGATCCGCGCCCAGGTCCGCCGCGACCTCGGCGTCTGGCACCCGCCCACCGACATCCACCGCGCGCACCGCCGCTGGATCGCCACCCAGCACGACTGGGGCCCGGACGAGCGGCGCCCCGACCTCGGCTGGCTGGCCCGCGAGGAGTGGCTGTACGCCCGCCGGAACCCGCCCCGGGCCTGCCTCACCGGTCTCGGTGACGAGCACCTCGGCACCCTGGACAGGCCGAAGAACCCCGAGGCCGCCGACTCCGGCGCCCTGCCCCGCTCCGCCCCCTTCGGCCTGCTCGTCGGCTGGGAACCCCAGCTCGTCTGCCAGCTCGCCGTGGAGTGCGCCGCCCAGACCCACGGCGCCCCCGCGGCCATGCTCGCGGCGGGCGCCTTCGCCGTCACCGTCCACGGCATCGCGCGCGGCGGCCCGGTCGAGGCCGCCGTCGACGTCGCCCGGCACCAGCTCCTCGCGCGCCCGGGCCACGAGCCGGTCGTCGCGGCCCTGGACCGCGCCCTCGGAGCCGTACGGGAAGGGGCGCCGGACCCGGAGCGGGTGGCCGCGCTCGGGGCGGGCGAGGACCGGGCCGAGGGGCAGTTGGCAGCGGCCGTCTACTGCGCCCTGGTCGGTGAGGACGTACGGCACGGGCTGCGCCTCGCGGTGCACCACGACGGGCCCTCGGCGGTGACCGGGGCGCTCACGGGCGCGCTGCTCGGGGCCCTGCACGGCGAGACGGCCCTCCCGCCGGCCTGGCTGGCCGAGCTGGAGGGCCGTGCGACGGTGCTGGAGCTGGCGGACGACTTCGCGATGGAGATGACCCAGGGGGCCGCGCTGCACGGCCCCGGGGCCTCCTCCCCGGGCTGGCTGGCCCGCTACCCGAGGGCCTGACCGGTCCGGTCCCCGCCGGGGGCCGGACCCTGCGGGGGTACGGCGGCCGTACCGCCCGACGTGCCGCCGCTCCCGCCGGCCGGTCTGCCGCCCGCCGGGCTGCCGTCGTCGGAGTGCAGCCGGTCCAGGACGGCGTCGCGCTCGGGGGTGTCCTCCGGCTTCACGTGTCCGATGAGGACGTAGAGGAGGAGCGAGGTGGCGAGCGGCGAGACGATCTGGATCTGGAGCTCGATGCCGTCCAGGCCGTAGTTGGTGAGCCAGAAGGCGAAGAGGCCGGCCGCCCAGGAGACGAGCGCGGCCGTCGGCCCGGACTTCCGGAAGGCGCGCAGCAGGCCGAGCATGAAGGGGATGGCGATCGGCCCCATGAGCCCGGCCACCCACTTGATGACGACCGTGATGATGTCCTTGAAGGTCGGGGAGTTGACCTGGGTGGCCACCGCCATCGACAGGGCGAGGAAGGCGATCGTGGACCAGCGAGCGGCGAGCAGTCCGGCCCGCTGCGACCAGGTACGGGCCGCCTTGCTGAGGACGGGCGCGATGTCCCGGGTGAAGACGGCGGCGATCGCGTTCGCGTCGGAGGAGCACATCGCCATGGTGTGCGAGAAGAAGCCGACGATGACCAGCCCGAGCAGCCCGTGGGGGAGGAGTTGTTCGGTCATCAGGGCGTAGGAGTCGGAGGCGTCCGCCTTCTGCGGGGTCACGAGCAGCGGCGCCACCCACATCGGGAAGAAGAGGACGAGCGGCCAGACGAACCAGAGGACGGCGGAGAGGCGGCCTGAGCGGGTCGCCTCGCGGGCCGAGGGAGTGGCCATGTAGCGCTGGGCCTGGTTCCACATGCCGCCGCTGTACTCGAAGGTCTTGATGAAGAGGTAGGCGAGGAGGAACGTCAGCGTGTACGGGCCGGCGGTGGGCGCGGTGTGCCCCTGGAGTTCGGGGCGGTCCCACACGGTCCACAGGGCGCTGAACCCGCCGAGCTTCGCGAGGACGGCGACGAGCATCGCGATGCCGGCGAAGAACTGGATGACGAACTGGCCGAGTTCGGTGAGCGCGTCGGCCCACAGGCCGCCGACCGTGCAGTAGATGCCGGTGACGACTCCGGTGATGAGGATGCCCTGGTTGAGGGAGATCCCCGTGAAGACGGAGAGCAGGGTGGCGATCGCGGCCCACTTGGCGCCGACGTCCACGATCTTCAGCAGGACGCCGGACCAGGCGAGGGCCTGCTGGGTGGGCAGGTTGTAGCGGTTCTTGAGGTATTCGAGCGGCGAGGCCACGTGCAGACGTGAGCGGAGCCGGTTGAGCCGGGGCGCGAAGAGGTGGGCGCCGACGGCGATGCCGATGGCGATGGGGAAGGACCAGGTGACGTAGGAGGTGACGCCGTAGGTGTAGGCGATGCCCGCGTAACCGGTGAACATCACGGCGCTGTAGCCCGACATGTGGTGGGAGATGCCGGAGAGCCACCAGGGCATGCGCCCGCCGGCGGTGAAGAAGTCGGAGACGTCGTCCACCCGCTTGTGGGACCACACGCCGATCGCGACCATCACGCCGAAGTAGCCGATGAGCACAGCCCAGTCGAGACTGTTCATGGAGCCCCCTCCAGGGGTTCTGGTCCGCCTTGACAATCCGCCTTGTGAACGCCGTTCATCGTGTGGGGAGTTGGGGGGCGGAGACAACGCGGTGGAGGGTCAAGGGAGAGTAAAATCGTTCGCTTTGCTGACCCTGGTTCATGTCTGTGAACTCTGGAGAGGGTGGCGCGGGCATGCGAAAGCCCCCTGGGCGGGGGCTCGGGCCTATTGGCGGGTCAGGCGGGGGCGGACATGCGTGAGCCCCCTCGGCCAGGACGGCGGACCGGACGAGAGGGCTCCTCGGGAGGCGCGTACGGAATCAGAGGGTTCCGTTGCTCACCTGGCCGACGAAAGCGTTCCACGAGCCCGGTCCGAAAGAGAGGGACGGGCCTTCGGGAGCCTTGGAGTCCCGCACCGCGACGGCGGCGACGACGGGGGACCGCACTTCGACGCAGGCCCCGTTCCCGCCGGAATACGAGGACTTCGTCCAGGTGTCCGTAGCACCCTGAATAATCGCCATTCTGCTCAACTCCGGTTCTGCCCGTAGGTCGTGCCACCGTGGTCTCGATGGCGTGATCGACGCTACTCGCCGGTCCCGGGCCGCGGGACCGGCGTTCACACGACCGGGTGGCATATTCCAGTCGGGGGTTCCGCGCGGAGCGGTGGGCGGTGTACCGTACCGGCCCCCGCCCCGGCGACCGCGTTCCGGTCACCCCTGGGCGTACACCTTGGCCTGCTTCGCGATGAACTCCCGGGTCTGTTCCACATTCAGCGCCTGCGCCCGCAGGTGCTCGTACATCAGGGAGTATTTGGCCACATCCGGAGCCTTCTCCAGATAGAGGTCGCTCGTCACGCCCTCGATGTAGACGACGCTCGAATCGGAGGCGTCGGGGAACTCCAGGATCGAGTACTGGCCGCTGATCCCCGGGTGCGCGCCCATCTCGAAGGGCAGCACCTGCACCGTCACGTGCGGCAGGAGCGACTGCTCGATCAGGTGCTCCAGCTGCTCGACCATCAGCTGCTTGCCGCCGACGACCCGGCGCAGGGCGCCCTCGTCGATGACCGCCCACAGCCGCAGCGGACGCTCCTCGTCCCGGATCCGCTCCTGGCGCCGGGTGCGGACGGTGACGCGCTTCTCGATCTCCGCCGGCGTCGACTCCGGCAGCGCGCCGGAGATCACGGCCTCCGCGTACGCGTGGGTCTGCAGCAGTCCGGGGATGACCTGCGGTTCGTAGACGCGCAGGCTCTCGGCGTCCGTCTCCAGACCGATGTAGACGCTGTACGGAATGTCGCCGAAGGCGTGCCACCAGCCCTGCTGGCGCGAGTCCTTGGCCATCTGCATCAGCGAGTTGACCATGTGCTCGTCCTCGACCTCGTACACGCCGCACAGGTCACGGACGTCACGCTGGCTGATGGAACGGCGGCCGTTCTCCAAGCGGCTGATCTTGGACTGGGAGACGAGGAGGCGCTCGGCGACCTGCTCGGCCGTCATGCCTTTCGCCTCCCGGAGCTTGCGCAGCTCCTGTCCCAATCGGCGTCGCCTGACGGTGGGGTTGACGTTGGACGCCACGGAAACTGCACCTCCGGCTGTCTGCTGGGTAGCTGTGAGTGTCTACCGCTTGGCAGACTGCCACCAAAGGAGCGGTGTGCGCTGGGAAACGGGCACAACGCACGTGTGCGGGGCGGCCGTCGGGCCGCCCCGCACAGCTGTGCGGCCCGGACGGTGGCGCGTGAGGCGTCCCGCCCGGGCCGTACGGTGCCAGGGGTGGTGCCCGTACGGGGGTGGTGTCCGTACGGTGAGTGGTGCGGGTGGTGCGGTGGTGCTCGGTGTGCCGTGGTGCTCGACGTGCCGGCGGTGCGTGGGGTGCGTGCCGTACGTCAGTGTGCGGCGGCGCGGGCCATGCTGCCGCGCGGCTGGGCGGGAACGCCCGAGGCGCCGCGGCGTGGCTGGGCCGCCACCCCGTTCTGGACGTCCATCACGGCGTGCGCCACGAGACCGCCCATCGGGTCGTGCCGGATCAGGTCGCGCAGCCGGGACCGCGACGACCGTCCTTCGTTGCCGGGATACAGGTGCTTGCCGAGACCGACCGCGTGGGCCAGTGCGGCGAGCGCCGCGGTCCGCGGGTCCGGCGGTACGCCGGTGCGGATCGCACTGTCCAGCCGGGTCTTGATCTCCCGGCTGATCGCCGTGTCCGTCGCCTGGTAGCGAGTCGTCGGCAGCACCCCGCACATCGGGCCCTCCACGGCATGCACCATGCCGCATCGCTCCAGATGCGAGAGATACGTCTGGCGAAGCCCCAGTCGGGGCCCGCCGATCCAGTGGACGGCCCGTACCGGACTGCCGCGCCTGCGCAGCAGTTCCAGTGCGGAGTCCAGGGTCGGATCTCCGGTCGGCCGTGGCATCACCACGGCGATACGATCCCCGTCAGGGGCTATCCGTCCTGCCAGAGCCAGCTCCACTAGCTGTGCTCCGGCCAGGCCGAGGTCGAGCGACTGCGGCTGCGCTGTGGTACCCGTGGTCGGGTCCAGAGCGAGCAGCAGAAGCTCCTCCGGAAGTGTTCTGCGGCTCCTGCCCATCCATGCCTCCCCGCGTGGATGAATGACAGGGTGACCCCTCTCACATTCATCTGTCGAGAGTGCCCGGGTGGTTCGTCCGGGAACCAGTAGGTATGTCGTTCTCGTCTAGCACGGGAGCCAAGGGGTTCACACAGGACACTGGTAGACGGTTCGGACGTACGTATGACGCATGGAGGAGGCACGGTGGCGGGCGAGTCCCCCGACAGAGCGGAGCAGCAGGGTTCGTCGCAGGAGACGACGGACCCGGGCAGCGGGGTTCCGCGGAGTTCCGCCCCGGTCCAGGTCGACCAGCCGACAGCCGTGTTCAAGAGCCTGACGCCGCGCACGTCCGAGGACGACGCCGCCCCGGAGCCGGCCCCTGAGCCCACCGCCGAGGCGGAGGACCGCGCGGAGGCCGGCGAGGCGGGCAGTGAGCGCCTGAAGGCGGCGGTGGCGGCCTGGGTCGCGACGGCGGAGGACGAGGGGGCGAAGAAGCCCGCGGGGAAGCCCGTCGGTCCGTCCGCCGAGGAGCCCGCCGAGGGGACCGCGGCCGACGAGCGGTCCGCCGACGAGCGGTCCGCCGATGTCGGGGCGGCGGCCCCGGGGGACGCGAAGCCGCAGACGGCGGAGAAGGCCGACGAGGCACCGTCCTCCGGGAAGCCGTCCCCGGACGAGCCGGTGACGGCCCGGGAGGAGACCGCCGATTCCGCCGGCCCCGTGGACTCCGATGACGCGGACGACCCGGGCGACGGCGACGCGGCCGGCTCCCCGGCGTCCCGCCGGGCCGGGACCGCCGGCACCCCGGCGGAGGAGCCGGTCGACCAGCCGACGACGATGTTCCGCGCCGTCCGCCCGCCGGTGACGCCCGCTCCCGCCGTGGACCAGCCGACGACCGCCCTGAAGCTCCCGCAGGACCCGCGCGGCCCCAAGGGCGGCGCGTCCGGCGGCGACGGCCCGGACACGGGCCCCGACTCCGACAGCGAGCGCACGAGCACCTTCGTGCCCCTGCGCCCGGACATCCCGGCCGAGCGGAAGGCGGGGGAGGCTCCGAGGACCCCGAAGTCCCCGGCGGCCTCCACCGGCTCCACGGCCCCGGCGGCGTCCAAGGCCGCCTCCACGCCGTCCTGGGCCTCCCAGAAGGCGAAGGGCGCCACGCCCGCCGCCGCCGAGCCGGAGGCCACGCCCCCGGCCGGCGCACCGGCGCCCGCCGCCGCCGCTTCGGCCGGCGACCCGGCCGCCGCGTCCGCCGCCGCTCCCGCGGGTCCGGCGTCGCTGAGCGAGCCGGAGCGGACGCGGCAGCAGCCGATGCCGCCGCTGCCCCCGCTCGACCTGCTGGCCGAGCTGACGAACACCCCGCCCCCGCCGCCGACCGTCCTGCGGACGACCATGCGCCGGGTGCGGATCTGGACGCCGCTGGTCCTCCTCCTCCTGATCGTGTTTGCGATCGCGCAGCTGGTCCGTCCGCTGCCCGCGCCCGCGCTCACCCTCACGGCCGCTCCGGCCTTCACCTTCCAGGGCGGGGAGCTGCGGATGCCGTGGCCCCACGAGGGCCAGGGCGCGGTCGAGGTCGAGGGCGTCGGTTCCATGGGGACGTACGGACCGCAGAAGCCGGCCCCGATCGCCAGCGTCGCCAAGACCATGACGGCGTACGTGATCCTCCGCGACCACCCGATCAAGGGGAAGCAGCAGGGCCCCGAGATCCCCGTCGACAAGAAGGCCGGCGAGCAGGCCAAGGCGAAGGACGAGTCGACGGCCCAGATCGCGGAGGGCGAGACCTACTCGGAGAAGGAACTCCTCCAGCTCCTCATGATCCCCTCGGGCAACAACGTGGCGCGGCTGCTGGCGCGCTGGGACGCCGGTTCCGAGGAGGCGTTCGTCCGGAAGATGAACGCCGCCGCCAAGGACCTGGGCATGACCCAGTCCACGTACACCGACCCGTCCGGCCTCTCCGACAGCACGGTGTCGACCCCCGTGGACCAGCTGAAGCTGGCCAAGGCGGTCATGCAGTACGACGTGTTCCGGGAGATCGTGAACATGCCGAACCTGACCGTCGAGGGCATCCCCGGCCGCATCGAGAACAACAACAACATCCTGCTGGAGCCGGGGGTGAACGGCATCAAGACCGGCTCCTCCACCCCCGCCGGCGGCAACCTTCTCTGGTCGGCGAACACCGTCGTCGACCACAAGCAGCACCGCATCCTCGGCATCGTCATGGGCGCGAAGGACGCGAAGCTGCTGCACGACAAGCTCCAGCTCGCCATCGACAACAGCCTCAAGCTCATCCAGAAGGCCCAGGCCGACGTCACCTCCGCCCCCGTCATCCGCAAGGGCCAGGTCCTCGGCCACGTGGACGACGGCCTCGGCGGCCGGACCCCGGTCGTGGCCACCAAGGAGCTCAAGGCCGTCGGCTGGCCCGGCCTCCGGGTGAAGCTGGAGCTGACCGACGGCGGCAAGGCCGTCCCGCACTCCGGCAAGGCGGGCGACGTGGTCGGCCAGGTCTCGATCGGCGAGGGCGTGGGCAAGGTGAGTGCGCCGGTGGCCCTGCAGAGGGACCTCGTGGAGCCCGGCTTCGACAAGAAGCTGACACGACTGGGCTGAGCACCGGCGGCGGCGTACGCCACGCTGCGTGCGCCGCCCGCGCGTGACCGTACGGGACCGGGGAGCCACCCGGTCGGATGGGCGCCCCGGACCTCCGGGGCGCCCTGCTGTTAGCTTTTCCTGGGGACGAGAAGCACGCGAGGACGAAGAGACAGGAAGCACGGGAAAGGGCCGCAGTGACCACCGCCGAGCCGACACGCGCCCACACCGGGCCGGAGTTCTCTTCCCCTCCGCGAATCCTTCTTCCCGCGCAGCGGACGGCCTCGGAGGCGCCCGTGCCCGCCCGACGGCGTAAGCGTCGCTACCCGGTCCTGGTGGCCACCGGGCTCGCCGCCCTCACCCACGTCCTGTGGTTCTTCTTCTTCGCGAACAGTGGCGGCGACCTCGCCGCGCAGGACGCGTGGGCGGAGTTCGTGGGACGGCACCCGGACTCCGCGTACAACCTCGCCTGGTACGGCGGGATGCACCCGGTCTCGTACAGCGTGGTCTCGCCGTACGTGATGTCGCTGCTCGGCGTGCGGTCGACGATGATGATCGCCGGCACGCTCTCGGCGGCGCTGACCGCGCTGATCCTGGTGCGGGTCCCGGCCGTCCGCAATCCGATGGCGTGCTCGATCGCCGGCGTGTTCGCGTTCCTGTGCAACGCGCTGTCGGGGCGGGTGACCTTCGGCCTCGGCATGATGTTCGCGCTCGGCGCGGTCGCCGCCGTCTTCTGCTGGCCGCACCGCTGGCGCCGCAAGCGCTGGGCGAAGGCGGCCGTCGCCGCCCCGCTCGCCGGGATCGCGACCGCCTGCAGCCCGGTCGCGGGCCTCTTCCTGGGGGTCGCGGCGGCGGCGCTGTTCCTCAACAAACGGCGCCCCGGCGCGTACGCCCTCGGTCTCGCCCCGGTCGCCGTCGTCGCCGTCTCGTCCTGGCTGTTCCCCTTCTCCGGGACGCAGCCCATGGCCTTCGGCTCGGCCGCGCTGCCCCTCGTCTTCGGGCTCCTGGTCCTCCTCCTGGTCCCGCGCGACTGGCGCACGGTCCGCACGGCGGCGGCCTGCTACACCGTCGGCACCTTCCTGACCTGGCTGATCGACTCGCAGATCGGCTCGAACATCTCGCGCCTGCCGATGCTGTTCGCGGGCGTCGTGCTGCTCGCGGCCCTGCCGTACACGAAGCCGCGTTCGCGCCGCTGGTACGCCCTCGTCCTGGCCTTCGCCGGCCTGAACTTCTGGATCGGCTTCAAGGGCGTCGACGACGTCGTCCGTACGGCCCCGGACGCCTCCTGGGCGTTCGAGGTGGCCCCGCTCATCAACCAGCTGCAGGTACGGGACGCGGGGAAGGCCCGAGTCGAGGTCGTCCCGGCCTCCAGCCACCGCGAGTCCTCGGCCCTCAGCCCGTACATCAACCTGGCCCGCGGCTGGAACCGCCAGGCCGACATGGAACGCAACCCGATCTTCTACGACGACACCCTCAACGCCCGGAACTACCGGGAGTGGCTCGCGCGCTGGGCCGTCCACTACGTCGTCCTGCCGACCGGCGCCCCCGACTCGGGCGCCGAACAGGAGGCGGAACTCGTCGGCGAGGGCCTGCCCTATCTGAAGCAGGTCTGGTCCGACGCGAACTGGCGCCTGTACGAGGTCGAGAACCCCACCCCCCTCGCCGACCCGCCGGCCCGCGTCGAGAGCGCCGCCCAGAACGAGGTCGTGATCCGCGTGGACGACCCGGGCCGCGTCCTCATCCGCGTCCCGTACTCCCCCTGGCTCGCCCTCCTCGACGAACACGGCGGCAAGATCGAGCCCCCGCAGGAGACCGAGGCCTCCAAACTGGCCCGCGAGCAGTCGGAGACCGAACTCCCCAAGGTCTTCGCCAACGAACACGGCTGCCTCCTCAAGGCGGAACCCGACCGCGAGGGCGACGAATGGACCGAACTGATCGCCCCCAAACCGGGCGTCTACCGCCTGGCGGCCCCCTACAAGCTCTTCCCCCGCGGCACCACCTGCCCGGAGGAACTCCGCTGACGGGAGGCACGAGGCCCGGGGAGAGCCTGGAGCGCGTCAGGAGGTCGAGCGCCGCGTCCGGGCTTGCCGCCGGGCCCCGGACGCACCTCATGGCCGAAGGCCGACGGCGGCAGGGCCGTCCGTGGCCTCGCGGTAGGCCGCGGCGGGACACGATCGCCGTGGAAGGGGCCGCGCCGTGAGCACGTTACGGACGGACGAGGTCCCGCGGTCCCTGGTGGAGTCGTACGCCAGGAGCTACGGCGACGCGGGCCGGGCCTGGATCGCCGGGCTGCCGGCTCTCGCCGAGGAGTCCCTGGACCGCTGGGCGCTGGAACGGGACGGCACGGCCGGAGCCGGGGAAGCCGCGCTGGTGCTGCCGGTCGTACGGCAGGACGGCACCCGCGCGGTCCTCAAGCTGCAGATGCCCCGGGAGGAGACCGCCGCCGCCCTCACCGGCCTGCGCACGTGGAACGGCGCCGGAGTCGTGCGGCTGCTCGGGCACGATCCTCACGGCGGCACCCTGCTCCTGGAGCGGCTGGACGCCTCCCGCACGCTGTCCTCGATCGAGGACGACGACGTGGCGAACGGAGTGACCATGGATGGCATCTTGCCCTGCCGTGCCCACGATTACGGACCAATAGATATGAGCAGCCCAGCCCAGCCAGCTGAGCCATCAGCCTGTGGAGCTTGGGTTGACTGCGGCTGGATACCAGGCTGACCTGTGACCGAACGGCGACGGCGCCCGACTGACTGACGGCTTGGTTCCCGCTGCTCCCCGTGGATCTCCGCACGATCTGGCACGGCAGGGCGCGGCCGTCCGGTTTCTGTACGTCTGTCTGGCGGGTGCACCTGCGGATGCAATGCGCGGCGCGGGTCTGCCCAAGATGAGGGTCTGCCGGTTCTGGCAAAGGCGAGTCCCCCGCTCGGTCGTCCTGCTAGCGTCCTCACACCAGAGTCACGAGGGCTTTCGTCTGTATGAGCCATCTGCTCATTGAAGGATCACGTCACGACTACGAAGTCCGGGGAATTCGATGGCTGAGTTGAGCAGTAACCTGATTGTCCGTGGTGAAAACATTCAGACGCTGTACAACAGCTACGTAAACCAGTCATTCGTCGTTAATAGGCGATACCAGCGAAAGCTGGTTTGGGCAATTCACGAAAAAGCGGCTTTCATTGATTCCCTGCGTAAGCAGCTCCCTGTCCCTTTGGTTCTAACGGCAGAGCGTACTGCCGGAGAGGCTACCAGGCTCGAGATCATCGATGGTCTGCAGCGCCTGAATGCAATCTTTTCTTTCATCGAGAACCAATACTCGCTTGACGGCTACTATTTTGACCTCGAAACCCTCGCTGAAACCAAACTGAGGAGAGACGAGGGAGAACTGCAGCAACGCCATCCAGTGCTAGAGCGACGAGAGTGCGTAAGCATTGCCAACTACGTGCTCCCGATGTCAACCTACCGCGCGCGCGCCAGACGAGGAAATTGTCGAGGAAGTGTTCCGGCGTATTAACTCTAACGGGCGGTATCTTTCCCGGCAGGAAATCCGTCAAGCTGGGGCGATTTCGAACTTCGCAGATCTAGTGCGCGAGGTCTCTTCGTTTGTGAGGGGGGACACTTCAGTAAGGGATTTGGTTGCCCTCACTGGTATGCCTGCTATCAGCATCTCTAGCGATCGAAACGGGCCCGGTGTCTTCATTGAAGACGTGTTTTGGGTGCGTCACAAGATTCTTGAAAAGGATCAAGTCCGCGAATCACGCGATGAAGAGATCGTTGCTGATCTTTTGGCCACGATGATGCTTGATGCTGTCCCCAGGTATGCTTCTGAGACGTTGGATGAGTACTATGGAATCAAGCCAGGAGATTCAAAGGAGCGCCGAAAGGACCGCATCGAATCAGCGGTGCAACGAGAAGGTGCAGAGCTGATTAGGGGGCGCTTTGAACACGTTCATGGCGTGCTAGAGGATATCCTGAAGGAGTCTAAGAAGAGTTTTTCGCAGCTCGTATTCAAGACTCCCCGACAGCGAGTCCCTCGCTACTACGCAACCATCTTCTTGGCCCTCTATACGCTATTGATTAAAGAGAATCGCTCGATTAGGGATGTTGGCCAGATGGTCAAGGCTCTTGATGGTATTGGGGATCGTGTCCTCAATATCACGGCCGGCGGGGGCACCTGGTCTGCCGAGAACAAGAGAGATAATATCGCCGCGGTGGCAGGTGTTCTTCGAGACCTCACAGTGCCAGAGACTAGCCAGCGGGACGTTCTTTTTGAAGCGAACGAGGCTAGGATTCACCGACTTTTGCGCGCTGCCCTTGCTGAGCACAGCTTGTTTGAATTGAAGCAGGGCCTGCACTCTCTCGATGGTACCGGGAACTTCGACTCGCGTGGCTTCGAGAGAATCATGAAGGCTATTTCTGCCATCGCCAACGACGGTGACGGTACCGTGGGGTACGTCGTTATTGGCATCGCCGATACGAAGAGTGACGCTGATAGGGTTCGAAACCTTTACGGGGCTCCGGCGGTTCAGGATGGCGAATTCTGGATTACCGGAGTTGAGCACGAATTCTCGCGACATGGCGGCTCGCTGGACGGCTATATGAGTTTTTTCACGGAAAAGGTGAGGGCGTCCGGGCTTGAGTCTGACCTCAAGTCTCAAGTGCTTCGTGACATGCGCCCTGCTAATTACCATGGAAAGCCGGTATTGCTTCTCACGGTGAAGTCTATGGGGCACCCAGTTCCCTACAATGACAGCTGGTACGAGCGTCAAGGGTCTAGCACTATTGAGGTTGCTGCTCGTGACATTGGGAGGTTGTTCAAGCGGTTCCCATAGTCACAAGGTCGGCGGAGCGGCTTTGGGCTGGAGCTGCTTGGGCGCGAGTGATCATGGCCCCGTAAGCTTTCGGCGCGTCGGGCAGTCTGTGGACCTGCCCGGTAAAGCACGACGTTGGGGCCATGATCTCCGAGGCTCGCGCCAAAGTGGCTGCCTAAGGCCGTGGAGCCGACCGCCCCAGCCACGACGTAGCCCTTCTCTGGCATCAGGCGACTGATTGCCATGAGCGTGGCACGGGCGCCGGCCGGGCTGGAGCGGGACGGAGGCAGGAGCGCAGGCCCGGCCGGGGGTCGGGCCGCGCGCGGCGAGCGGTAGCGAGCCGCCTTGATGAGGTAGAGAAATCTGTAACAACTCCACTGCTCCTATGGGCGGATGTACGCAATCGTGGCGTCGTCGTGCTGCTTGCTTCGCGGCCATCGGCTGAGGTCGGGGTCGGACACTTCGGCTTCGCGGACCTGCCGGAGCACGCCTTCGGGGCCGCCGTGGCTGAGCAAGGTCATGTAGCCCTGCCAGTCGGTTGAGCGGAACGTCGTCACCAGTCGTCCAGCACCGTCGGTCAGCAGGGCTGCGCCCTGGACCAGGGATGTACTCTCTGAACCGGTGAGTGCCTGGCTTGCTGCTGCCGGGTCGGCTGCTGCCACCCAGTACCCGCCCCGCACGTTGCGTCGGCTGCGTTCTTCCTGAACCAAAGCCTCATGGGCTCGCTGCCGTTCTGGCGACTCTGGGACTGCCCTGGCGAAGGCTTCGCGGGCGTGGGGTGCCACTCGGGCGAGACGGCCGTCCATGGTGGCCGTCACTACGCCGTTGCTCTGAATGAGGACCGTGCAGTCCCCCAGGACGAGCCACTCGAAAATGTCGCCCTGTACGCGGGCCATGGCCGCGGTGGCGGAATGGGACAGCGGGTCATCGACCACGCAGGTGTCCCGGTGCAGGTGCGCCGTCGACTCGATGGCCATCGCCAGGCAGATGCTCAGGGACGCGTTTTCCCGGGCGGCCTCCGCGTGCAGGCGAGTGCCCAGTTGTTCCACGTACCAGGCGACTCCATGGCGGCACCCCGACTTCATGCCCGGTGCCATTCCGGCACCGTCCAGGACCACGACCGCGGTGGGGTCGGAGAGCACGAAGTCCTCGTTCGGACCATGAGGGCGGGCGTAGCTGGCGAGGTCGACGAACACGTCCGACGGTCTCGTGAATCAGGACGTCGCTCAGCGCGCGGCTACTGCTGATCGCCTTCGTGCTCGGGTCGTAGTCCGCTGCCGAAGAAGTGCGGCGGGTCGCCGCCATGCAAGATCACGCACTCCGCGTGAAGGCCGCCGTGGAGCTGATGGGGGACCTGCAAGCCGCTGTCGTCGAGACCTCTCGCATGCGCAAAGAGAGCATCGCCTGGCTCCGCGATCACGGGCGCCCAGGTGCTCGTGCCCATGCGGCCGGGCGAGCGGGAGTACGTGGCGCTCGGGCTCCGCGTGATCCGGCCGCATGACGCCCGGCACGGCTGCGCGACTCTGCTCACCGCCGCCGGCGTCGCGCCCCGCGTCGTGATGGAAATCCTCAGGCACAGCCAGATCAGCATCACGATGGATGTGTACACGCACGTCGTCCAGGACACGCAGCGCGAGGCGATCAGTCACATGGACCGGCTGCTCAAGAGGCGGCCCGGCCGTCCCTGACCGCCGCCGTTGATGTCAGGCGTGGATGTCAAAGGACCCCTACCAAGATCGGTAGGGGTCCTTTTCCCTTGTGCCCCCGGCAGGATTCGAACCTGCGACACCCGCTTTAGGAGAGCGGTGCTCTATCCCCTGAGCTACGAAGGCGCGCTCGTGTCAGTGAGGGTCGGCCGGGTGCCTGGGGTGGGTTCCCGGGGCGTCCGGTGTGGCCTGGCCGCTGACGGGAACAGCGTAGCGGATCGGGGCGGAGGGGTGGGAGGAAGCGGGGGGTGGGGCGGTAGGGGGTTCGGGGGGATTTGCGATCGCTTAGGGGGAGGTGGGGTGTGGGGCGCGGGCGGGGAGGGGGGTGGGAGAGGCGGCCGGCGGGGGGTGTGCGGGGGTGGGGGACGGATACCGGTATTCGGGGGGAGAGGTGTGCTTATCGGACGCCAGGGTGGAAAACAGGGTGCTCCGCGAGTCGCTGAAGTCGCCTCGTTCAGGCGGGCTTTACCTGGGGAAACGGCTGACGTCGGTAAACAGGTCGGAGCATCTGGTTCCGTGAGTCATCTCACAATACGACCCATTGCGGCACACTCGCTGTTGCCAGAGGATCACACCGGGGCACGCCGGGGGCTCGATCGCGACCCGATCGCCGCCTTGCCCGTATCAACTGAGGATGGGGGAGTCCTTCATGTCTACGGCCCTTGATATTCACAGTCGGGAACTTGCGGAGCAGGGCTACACGCTGCTCGAGGGGATCACCACCGACGAGGAGGCGGCCGCAGCGGTCGGTGTCTTCGGTGAGCTGGTCCCGCAGTACGACGGCTCGCTGCGGTACCAGGTGAAGGCCGCTCCCGGGTTCGAGCAGCGCCGGTACTCCAAGAGCGTCAACACGATCCTGGTGCACACCGAGGCGCCGGGCTGGAACCCGCCGCCCACCTATCTGGCGCTGCACTGCCGGGTGCAGGCCACCTGCGGCAGCGGCCACACCGAGCTCGCCGACATGCGGGCCTTCGTCGCCTCGCTGTCCGAGCGCGACCGGGCCGCGCTCTACGAGCAGACCGTCGACTGGGTCGGCCACAACACCGGAGGCGTGGGCACCGAGGGCGTCCGCCGCCCCGTCGTCGAGGTCACCGACAGCGGCCAGGAGATCCTGCGCTTCAGCTACAACCTGCTGACCACCGGTCAGTACGACCCGCCGGTCGACGCCGCCGTCGACCCGGAGCAGCTGCCGCTGGGCAGCTTCGGCATCCACCTCGCCGAACAGGCCGAGGCCTTCTTCCGGGAGCACCGCGTCTCGGTGCTCATCCCCGAGAACCACGTCCTGATCTGGGACAACCAGCGCATGGTGCACGCCCGTTCCGCCTACACGGACAAGCGGCGCCACCTCACCCGCTACTGGATCGCCGCCCAGCGCTGAACCGCGCGCCCGTCACCAGTCACCCCGTCACCGGTGGCCCCGCCACCCCGTGACAGACACCACCGATCACGTGAGGCCCACGCATGACTGACGTCCGGAACGCGCCTGTTCAGGAAGCTCAGGAGGCTCAGGAGGAGTTCCCCACCGGACTCCCGGAGGAGCTCCGGGGGCTGCCCGAGGGCGTGCCCCGCCACGACCCCGACAACCAGATCGAGAGCGCCGTCATCCGACGGCTCGTCGGCAACTGGCACCGGCGCGCCACCGTGAAGCGCGAGGAGCCGGACCTCGACGAACTCTTCGAGCTCGACCGTCCGGACTACCCCGAGCGGATCCTGCCCTTCCGCGACCACCCCACGTACCAGGCGCTGGACCCGGAGAAGAAGTCCCAGCTGCTGAGCTGGGCGTGGATCGCGTACAACCGCCACACCATCATGGCCGAGCAGAAGGTGGCCAACCCCGCCTTCGCCCTGGTCATGGAGGGCGAGTACCCCGAGCTCCAGGACGAGGCGCTCAACATCTCCCTCGCCCAGGCCATGGTCGACGAGCAGTACCACACGCTGATGCACCTCAACGCCAGCGCCGTCACGCGCCGCAAGCGCGGCCGGCCGATGCCCGACCACGAGCTGCCGATCTCCCACACGGCGCGCGAGCACCAGCGGCTGCGCGACAGCGCGGACGAGCGCTGGCAGCGGTCGCTGACCACCCTCGCCTTCGCGACGGTGTCGGAGATCTCCATCAACGCCTACCTCGACCTGCTCGCCGACGACCCGGACATCCAGCCGATCAACAGCAGCACCGCGAAGCTCCACAACCGCGACGAGTACTGCCACGCCTCCATCTCCGCGGTCCTCGCCGAGGTCGTGCACGACCGCCTCGACGAGAAGAAGCAGCGCTTCTTCCGCGACATGCTGTTCGAGGGCCTGGAGGCCTTCGTGGCCACCGACTACACGACCTGGCACCGGATCATGGACCTGGTCGGCGTCGAGGGCGGCCACGACATGCTGCACGACTGCCAGGCCGAGCAGAGCCGCAGCCGGCTCGTCCGGGACTACACGGGCCTGCACACCCTCATCGAGCGGATGGGTGTCCAGGACCTCGTGGAGTTCGACTGGTCCAAGTCCCACGTGGCGCGCTGAGCGGAATCGAGAGAAACCCGTGAAGCACTACGCGAACGAGCGCCTCGCGCAGCTCGCCCGGGACCGCGGCATGCCGGACGAGTACGTCCGTGACCTGCGCGTGGTCTCCAGCGTCCTGCCGTTCAAGGTCAACGAGTACGTGGCCGACGAGTTGATCGACTGGTCGGCCGCGCCGGACGACCCGATCTTCCGCCTCACCTTCCCGCACCGGGACATGCTGCCCGCGCCGGTCTTCGACCGGATGGCGGCGCTGCTGGACGCGGGCGCGCCGCGCACCGAGCTGCGCGCGGCCGCCACCGCCGCCCAGCTGGACCTGAACCCGCACCCGGGCGGCCAGCTTGAGGCGAACGTGCCGACCCTCGACGGGCGCCGGCTCGACGGCCTCCAGCACAAGTACGCCGAGACGGTGCTCGTCTTCCCCTCCCAGGGGCAGACCTGCCACTCGTACTGCGGATACTGCTTCCGCTGGGCCCAGTTCGTCAGCCAGGAGGAGCTGCGCCAGGCGCTGCGCGACCCGGCCGACCTCACCGGCTACCTGGCCCACCACCCCGAGGTCACCGACGTGCTGTTCACCGGCGGCGACCCGATGATCATGCGGACCGAGGTGGTACGCCGCTGGGTCGAGCCGCTCCTGGAGCGGACCGACACGGTGCGCACCCTGCGCTTCGGCACCAAGGCGCTGTCGTACTGGCCGGCCCGGTTCACCACCGGACCCGACGCGGACGACCTGCTGCGGCTGTTCGAGGAGTGCGTGGCGCGCGGCCGGCACGTGGCCCTCATGGCGCACTTCTCGCACCCGCGCGAGCTGGAGACGGACGCGGTGCGCGAGGCGATCGCCCGGATCCGGGCCACCGGCGCCGAGGTGCGGGCCCAGGCCCCGCTGGTCGCCCACGTCAACGACGACCCCGCCGCCTGGTCGCGGATGTGGCAGCTCCAGGTCGAACTGGGCGTCATCCCGTACTACATGTTCGTGGAGCGGGACACCGGCGCCAGCAGCTACTTCGGCATCCCCCTCGCCCGGGCCCTCGACATCTACCGTGAGGCCGTACGAGGCGTATCCGGCCTGGCCAGGACCGCCCGCGGCCCGGTCATGTCGGCCGCGCCCGGCAAGGTGATGCTGCACGGCACGACCGAGGTGGCGGGCGAGCGGGCGTTCGTCCTCAGCTTCCTCCAGGCGCGCCGGCCCGAGTGGGTGGGGCGGCCGTTCTTCGCCGCGTACGACGAGCACGCGCAGTGGTACGACGAGCTCAAGCCGGTCTCCTTCGGCACCACCCTGCCGTCGTACACGGGTGACCAGTGGTGAGGCTCCACGTCCACGAGATCCGCCTCACCGACCACGACGTCTGGCGCAGCGCCCGCGAGGCGATCCCGGTGCAGCCCGGGGTGCTGGTCGAGCTGTCGGCGGGCGGGCGGTCCGGTTTCGGCGAGGCCTCGGCCTTCATGACCGACCGCTACAACTCCTCGCTCGACGCCCTGCACGCCTCGCTGCGGTCGGTCGCGGGCACGCTGCGCGAGCTGCCGGCCGACGACCCCGAGGGGGCGTGGGAGGTACTGGCTCCGCTGCTGACCGGTTCGCCGTTCGCGCTGGCCGCGCTCGACGTGGCCGCCCACGACCTGGCGGCCCGCCTCGCGGGCGTACCGCTGTGGCGGCGCCTGGGCGCGGCCGGGGCGGGACCGGCGGGCGGCGGGACGGCGGGAGCGGGCGGGCTGCGTTCCAGCTACAGCATCGGCCTCGACGAGCCCGGTGTGATGGTGCGCAAGCTCCTGGAGCGGCCCGGCTGGCCCGCGTACAAGGTCAAGCTGGCCGCACCCGGCGACCTGCACGTCCTCCGGGCGCTGCGCGAGCACACCGACGCGCCGTTCTACGTCGACGGCAACTGCGGCTGGGAGCCCGCCGCGACGGCGGCGGCGCTGGACGCGATGGCGGAACTCGGCGTGACGCTGCTGGAGCAGCCCTTCCCGCGCGAGGCGTGGGCGGAGGCCAGGGAGCTGAAGAAGATCTCCCCGATCCCGGTGTACGCGGACGAGAGCATCACCGGGCCGCACGATCTCGACGCCTGCGCCGAGGCCTTCCACGGCGTGAACCTGAAGCTGATGAAGGCCGGCGGCATCACCCCGGCCCTGCGGATGCTGCGCGCGGCGCGGGCCGCCGGGCTCGGCACGATGCTCGGCTGCATGCCGGAGTCCAGCGCGGGCGTGTCCGCCACGGCGCACCTGGGCCCGTTCGTCGACCACCTGGACGCCGACAGCATCGCGCTCCTCGCCGTGGACACCGGCACCGGCGTGCTGCTCGACGCCGGGGGCGCCCTCACGCTGCCCGACGCGCCCGGCACCGGCTTCGTGCCCGCGTACGAGGGGCCGGCGTTCACGGTCCGTCCCTCGGCGGCCGGCCGCGCCGGCCAGGCCGGCTGGGACGCCGAGGAACTGTCGGTCCACCGCGACGGTACGGCTCTGGCCTCCGTACGGGTCCGGCGCAGGCCCCTGCCCGGCCACGCGCCGGCGGACACCTTCCGCCAGCTCGTCCGGACGGCCGCGCCGGGTACGGAAGCGGTGGCCCCGGAAGAACTGGTGGCGCTGCTGCGCGGCGCCGTCACCCGCGCGGTCGCGGACGGCGCCGACACGGTCTGGCTGCGGGCGGACGACGAGAACCTGCGGGAGGCCTGCCGCGCGGCCGGCTTCCGGACCCTCGCCGCTCCCGTCGGCCCGGCCCGCGACGGCGCCCCCGCCGGGCCGGCGGACCTGCCCTCCGACAGGTCCCCCGCCGCAGCGCCCGCCGGCGACGGCCCCCTCCCGGACGGCGACGACCCGTCCCCCCTCATGGTCTGGAAGGCGAACGAACCCGCATGACCCATGTGCACGACGTGCGGCCCACCCCGGCCGCCGGGGACGTCACGCCCCCCGCGTCCGAGTCCGCCCCCCTGCTTCCCGCCGCCACCGCCGTCACCCTGGCCGAGACCGCCCTCACCGGGGCGGGACTCGCGCCCGGGGACGCGCGGGACGTGGCGGAGGCCCTGACCGAGACCTCGCTGCGCGGGATCGACACCCACGGCCTGCGCCTGCTGCCGCAGTACCTGGACGAGCTGGCCGACGGGATCGCCACCGCCCGGCCGGAGATCCGGACGGTACGGGACAGCGGTGCGGCCGTCATGCTCGACGCCGGCGGGGCGCTGGGCGTGGTGGCCGGCCTCGCCGCCGCCCGGATCGCCGCCGAGCGGGCCCGTACCCACGGCGTGGCCGCGGTCGGCGTCCGCAACTCCAACCACTTCGGGGCGGCCTCCGTCTACAGCCGGCACCTCTCCCGGCAGGGCCTGGTCGGCATCGTGACCACCTCCGCCGCCTCGCGGGTGGCTCCCTTCTCCGGCACGGAGCCGCTGTTCGGCACCAATCCGCTGAGCTTCGCCGCCGCCGTCGACGGCGACGAGTTCGCCCTCGACATGGCGACGAGCCAGGTCTGCTTCGGCGAGATCAAGGAGCGCCGCAAGCACGGCCGGGCGCTGGACGCCGGCTGGGCCACCGACACCGAGGGCCGGCCGGCCACCGACCCGGAGCAGGCCTACGCGCTCTCGCCGCTCGGCGGCTACAAGGGCCAGGGCCTGGCCATGGTGGCCACCCTGCTCGGCGCGGTGCTGACCGGCTCGCCGGGGGACTGGGAGCTGGAGCACATCGGCGCCTCCACGCCCGGCCGCAGCCGGGGCATCGGCCACCTGGTGGTGTGCCTGGACCCGGCCGCCTTCGCGGGCGCTGCGGAGTTCGCGGAGGGGCTCACCGGCCTGCTCGACACCACGCGCGGCGCCCCGGCCGGGGCCGACGCGCAGCAGCCGGTCCAGGTACCCGGAGACCCGCAGCGGCGCGTCGCCGCCGGGCGGGCGGAGCGGGGCATCCCGCTCGACCCGCACACCACGCGGGCGTTCGCGGCGCTCGCCGCCGAGCAGGGCGTGGCCTGGCCGGAGGTGTCGGCGTGATCCTCGTCCTGCTCAGCCCGCGCAACGCGGGCCTGCCCTTCGCCGAGTGGCTGGGCGAGGAGGCGGGCCGGCTCCTCGCCGTCACCGCCGAGGGCGTGGCCCCCGGGCCCGGTTTCGCCCACGTGGAACGGGTCGCCGACTACACCGACGACGAAGCCGTCCTCGCGGCGGCCCGGCGGACCGCCGAACGGTACGGCGTCACACGGGTGCTGGCCCTCGCCGAGGTGGACGTGGAGCGGGCCGCGGCCCTCCGCGCCGAACTCGGCCTGCCCGGCCAGCTGCCCGACAGTGCCCGCGCCTACCGCGACAAGGTCCTGATGAAGGAGCGGGCGGCGGCCGGCGGCGTGCCGGTGCCGCCGTTCGCGGCGGTCGCCTCGGCGGCGGACGTCGCGGCCTTCATGGCGGCCCACCCGGGACCGGTCGTGGTCAAGCCGCGGGGCGGTTCCGGCTCGACGGGCGTCGCGGTGCTCCATGACCCGGCGCAGATCGCGGAGGTGGCCGACCGGGTGGCCGGCGGCGGTCACGAGGTCGAGGGGTACGTCGAGGGCCGCATGTGCCACGTGGACGCGCTGCACGTCGGCGGGGAGCCGGTGGTCTGCGTGCCCTCCGTCTACACCGACGGCGGCTGCCTGTCGCACTGGACCGACTCCGGCAACGGCAGCTGGACGCTGCCCGCCGACGACCCGCTGCACGCGCGGCTGGTGGCGGAGACCTGGCGGCTGGTGGGCGCGCTGCCCGCGGCGCCCGCGCTGTTCGTGCACGCCGAGTTCTTCGTGACGGACGCCGGCGAGATCGTCCTGTGCGAGATCGCCGGCCGGGTGGGCGGCACGCCGATCCCGGCCATGCTGGAGGCGGTCCTCGGGCTCGACCCGCGGCACCTGTGGGCGCGGATCGAGTGCGGGCTGCCGGTGGATCTGGAGGCCGTACGGGCGCACGCCGCCGCCGCGCCGCTGGTCGCCAACTACGGCCTGCCGCCGCGCGACGGCCGGATCGTGCGCCTGCCCGAGCGGGCGCCGGCCGGTACGCGGGACTTCACCGTCCTCGCGCGGCTCGGCGAGGACTGGGGCGGCGCCCGGTACGAGGGCCGCAAGTCCGGCGACTTCATCGCGACCTGGCTCGTGACGGCGGACGACGCCCAGGAGCTGCTCGCGCTGGTCGACAAGACGGGCGCGGAGGCGGAGGCGGGATTCGGCTGGGAGCCCGCCCCCGCGGCCGCACCCGCGGAGGCGGACCGGTGAGTGACCTGACCGCCGAGGTCCTCGCCCCGGACGCGCGGCCCACCGCCGCGGAGTTCCCGGCGCTCGCCGCGCCCGCGGTGGTCTGGGAGGACGACCGCTGGTGGCGCTTCACCGAGCGCACCGACCTGCACGAGGTGCGCTACCTCGCCGTGCGCGAGGGCGGCGCCCTCGCCGCCCTCGCCCCCCTCCTGGTGACCCGGGACGGCGGCGGGCTGCTGTTCTACGACACCCCGAGGATGACCGGGGAGACCAATGCCTTCGGCGCCCCGGAGCTGCTGGACCCGGAGCGGCGGACGCGCTGGGAGGAGCTGGCCGGGCGGCTGGCGGACGCCCGCCGTGGCCAGTACCCCTCCGTCACGCTGGCCGTGTTCGGCTCGCACCACGGCATCGTCCACGCATCCGGCCGCGACGCGGCCGGCCGGGCGCGCGTCCTGGCCGAGCTGCCGCGGCTCCTGGACGAGGCCGCCGGGCAGCTCGGCTGCCGCAGCAGTTCCCTGCTGTACGCCACCGACGAGCAGGCCGCCGTCCTGGGACCGGCTGCCGAGGCGCGCGGCCACGTGCCCGCCGTCCTGGGCGCCGAGTCCGTCCTGCGGCTCGACGCCCCCGACTGGGAGACGTACCTCGCGGGCCTGGCCAGCCGCAAGCGCCGCCGCGCCCACCGCGAGCTGGAGGAGTACGCGGCGGCCGGCTTCCGCACCGTGATCCGCGAGGGCCCCGGGGCGCTGTCCGACTCGGTCGTCGACCTCCAGGTCGCGCTGCGCGCCAAGTACGGGCTGCCCGGCGGGCGGCCGCGCGTCCAGCGGGACTTCGACGCCCTGCGGGAGACCGTCGGCGACAGCTGCCTGGTGCTGAGCGCCGAACGGGACGGCGAGACCCTCGGGTTCGTCCTCTACCTGCGGGCGGGGGACGCCCTGTACGGGCGCACGGCCGGCTTCGACGACGACCGCGCCAGGGGCGTCTACTTCGCCCTGACCTACCACGAGACGATCCGCTGGGCGCTGGCCCACGGCGTGCGCGAGGTCTGGTACGGCCTCGCCGCCTACGAGGCGAAGAAGCTGCGCGGCTGCGACCTCGAAGCCCGCCACGGCTGGTTCCGCTTCACCGGTCCGGGCAGCGCCGAGCTCGAGGAGACCCTGCGGCTGCAGGGCACGAGCGAGGACGCCCGGCTGCGGGGCCTCGGGCCGGACAGCACCACTTCACAAGGAGACTGAGCAGACATGCCACTGACCCCGACCCCGTTCATCTGGATGGACGGCGAGCTGGTCCCCTGGGACGACGCGAAGGTGCACGTGCTCACTCCGAGCCTGCACTACGGCTGGGGCGTCTACGAGGGCATCCGGGCGTACGCCACGGACACGGGCCCGGCGGTGTTCCGGCTGCGCGAGCACGTGGCCCGGCTGCGGGACTCGGCGCGCGTGTACCTGATGGAACTGCCGTGGACCGACGAGGAGCTGGTCCGGGCGGTGCTCGAGCTGGTCCGGATCAACGGCCACGAGTCCTGCTACATCCGCCCCATCGCGTACCTCGGCTACGGCGAGATGGGCGTCGCGCCGCAGCTGGACGCGGTGCGGATGTCGATCGCGGTGTGGCCGTGGGGCTCGTACCTGGGCGACCGGGCCGAGACGGAGGGCTGCCGTCTGATCGTCAGCAACTGGCAGCGCAACTCGCACCAGACGGTGCCGCCGCTCGCCAAGGCCACGGGCGCCTACGTCAACAGCGCGCTGGCCAAGGTGGGCGCGCAGCGCGCCGGTTACGACGACGCGCTGATGCTGACGGCGACCGGGCACATCGCGGAGGCGTCGGCCGCCAACCTGTTCGTGGTGCGCGACGGCGCCCTGTTCACCCCGCCGGTCAGTGACGGCATCCTGCCCGGCATCACGCGCGACAGCGTCATCACCATGGCCCGCGACCTGGGACTGGAGGTGACGGAGCGGAGCATCCCGCGCAGCGAGGTCTACATCGCGGACGAGGCGTTCCTGACCGGCACAGCCGCCGAGATCGTGCCCGTCGCCTCGGTCGACGAGCGTCCGCTGGGCGCGGGCGGCGCCGGCCCGGTGACCAAGCAGCTGCGCGAGCTGTTCCGGGACGTCGTCGGCGGCCGGCACGACGGGTACGCCCGCTGGCTGGAGCGCGTGTGAACCGGACGGAACCGCACGGCGCCGCCGCGTCGCTCCTCCCCGGGGCGGACGCCGGTGCGGTGCGCGCCGCCGTCGTACGCCTTGAGTCCGCCGCGCTCCGGCTGCGGAGCGTCCTGGGCGCGCCGGTCACGGCGACGGCCGGCGTCCCGGATCCGGCCTGGCGGGCCGCCCTGGACGAGGAGCTGTGCGACCGGCTGATCGACCTGGCGGCCGCCCGCGCCTGGGCGGCCCGCGAGACGGCCGCCCCGGCGGACCGGGACCCGGCGGCGACGGTACTGCGCGGGTGCGCGCTGTGGGCCGTGGAGGCGGACACCACCCGTGTCCTCGCCCTGACGGGCCCGGCCGCGGCGGACCTGCTGCCGGCCGGAGCCGTGCCGGCGTCGGGTGGCGCGGCCGGCGGAGCCGTACCCGCCGAGGCGGCTGCCGTCGTCGTCGCGCAGCGCCACGTCGCCGCGCTCGTCACCGCGCTGGCATCGGCCGAGGTGTACGACGCGGTGTGCGCGGGGCTGCGGACGGCGCTGGGGCCGTGTCCTCCGGGGCGGGCGGCCGCCGCCTGGGAGATCGCGGACGCGGCGCTCTCCGGTCTGGGCGCCACGCGCGAGGAGTGGGTCGGCGCCGACCCGGCGTGCACGGCCGCCGGCGGCTGGGTGCTGGTCGACCGGATCGGCCGGCTCGCGCTGGCCGCCGCCCTGCTGGCGGCCGGCCCCGAGGAGGCGGAGACCCGCGTCAACGCGGCCCGCCGGCACACCTGGAACCACCTGCGCCAGCCGCCCCCGGAGGCGGCCACCGCCGTGCACGTGCGGCGGACCGCGGAACTCGTGGACTGGATCACCGGCTCCGCGGGGCGGAGCGGCGCGTGAACGCGCGGAGCGGGAGGGCCGCATGAGCGGGGAGCCGAACGGCCGGACGGGAGTGGCGGGGCGGGCCGCGCGCCTGCTGCTGGCCATCCTGCCGAAGACGCCGGCCGGCCGCCGGCTGGCGGCGGGCGCGGCGGTGGACTCGGTCGGCTCGGGCATGTTCCTGGCCGCCTCCACCCTCTACTTCGTCACGGTCGTCGGCCTGCCCGCCGCCCAGGTCGGCGTCGTGCTGTCGGTGGCCGCCGCGGCCGGGCTGCTCAGCCCGGTGCCGCTCGGCCGGCTGGCCGACCGGGTGGGGCCGGTCAAGGTGTACGTGGGGCTGCTGGCGGTGCGCGGACTCGGGTACGCCGGGTTCGCGCTGGTCGACAGCTTCTGGCCGTACGCCGTGCTGACCTGCGTGCTCACCGCGCTCGACCGGGGCTGCTCGCCGCTCCAGCAGGTGGTCGTGGGCATCGTCGAGGGCGGTGAGAACCAGACCCGGACCATGGCGTCCATCCGGTCGGTCCGCAACATCGGTCTGACGGCGGGCTTCCTGCTGGCGGGCGCGGTGCTCGCGATCGAGGAGCAGGCGGCCTTCGTGGCGCTGTTCCTGGGCAACGCGCTGACCTTCTGGGTGATCGCCGCCGTGGTGGAGCAGCTGCGCCGCCGGTCGGCCGCCGCCGCTCCGGCGCCCGCCGCGGACGGTGCCGGGGCGGGGCCCCCGCCGGCGTCCCCGGCCCCCGCGCCGGCCGAGCGGGAACCGGCTGCCGTCCGCAGCCCCTTCCGGGACCTGCGGTTCATGCTGTTCACCGTCTCCAACGGCGTGCTCTCGCTGCACGACTCGGTGCTGTTCATCCTGCTGCCGCTCTGGCTCATCACGGCCACCGACGCGCCCTCCTCGTCGGTCTCGGTGCTGCTCGCGGTGAACACCGTGCTGACCGTGCTGCTCCAGGTGTACGTGGCCCGGTTCGCGGAGACCACGGCGGGCGCGCTGCGGCTGGTGCCGGTGGCGCTCGTCCCGCTGCTCGTCTCCTGCGCCGTGTTCGCCGGCGCCGAGCACGTACCGGTGTGGCCGGCGGCTGCCTGTGCCGTCCTCGCCGTGGTGCTCCTGACGGTGGGCGAGAACCTGCACTCGGTCGCGGTGTGGAACCTGTCGTACGAGCTCTCGCCGCCTCCCGCGCGGGCCCGCTACCTGGCGGCCTTCAGCCTGGGCATGACGGGCCAGCAGATCGTCGGCCCGGTGCTCATGACGGGCGTGCTGCTGCCGATGGGGACGGCCGGCTGGGCCGTGCTCGCCGTCGTGTACGCCCTGGCCGCCGTGGTGGTCCGCGCGACCGGCGCGCCGCGCACCGCACCGGCGCCCCCGAAGACGGATCCCGCCCCCGCCTCTTCCCCTGCTTCCCGTTCTTCCAGCGAGGTGACCCCATGACCGAACACGTGCTCATCGTCGGCGGCGGCCGCGAGATCCCCGGCCTGATCCGGGAGGTGGGCGGCCCGGACGTCGCCACGACCATCCTGTGCCGGATGGACTTCGTGCCCAAGATCCGCAAGCCGGGGCAGCACGACCGGGTCCTGGCCCTGCGCAGCGAGGCGCCCGACGAGGAGTGGATCGCGCTGGCCGCCGCCGTGCACGAGCGGCATCCCTTCACCCGCGTGGGCACCTTCGGCGAGCGGGACCAGGACCGGGCGGCGGCCGTCGCCGCGGCACTGGGCCTGCCGTGCCACTCGCCCCGGACGATCGCCTGGGTGCACGACAAGGACGCGATGCGGCGGCGGCTCGCGGAGCTCGGTGTGGACGACACCCCGGGCGGGCGGGTCGCGGACGTGGCGGAGCTGCGGGCGTTCCTGGCCGAGCACGGCACGCCGTGCGTGGTGAAGCCGGTGCAGGGGGCCGGCAGTTTCGGCGTCTCCGTGGTGCGGTCCGCCGAGGAGGCCGAGGCCGCCTTCGCGCGGGCGGCGCGTGACTTCGAGGTCATCCCGGACGCGGGCGTGCTGGTGGAACGCTTCCACGAGGGGCCGCAGTTCAGCGTGGAGGCCTTCTCCGAGGACGGGGAGCACGAGATCCTCGCCGTGACGCGGAAGTTCTCCGACCCGGTGGGCTTCGTCGAGCTGGGCCACGTCGTGCCGGCCGGCCTCTCCGCCGAGCAGACCGACGCCGTGCACGCCTACGTGCGACGGCTCCTGGACGCGCTCGACATCACCTACGGCGTGACCCACACCGAGGTGGTCCTGACGCAGGACGGGCCGCGCGTCATCGAGACCCACGTCCGGCTCGCGGGCGACGAGATCCCGTACCTGGTGCACGACGTCACCGGCGTCGACCTGGTGGACTGTGTGGTGCGGCAGACGCTGGGCCTCCCGGTGCTCGCGGACATCCGCAAGACGCTGGAGGACCCGTCGGTGGACCGCAGCCCGGAGGCGATCTGGTTCGCGGTGCCCAGGGCGCGCGGCACGCTGGCGCGGATCGACGGCCTGGAGGAGGCCGCGGCCCGGCCGGGCGTGGTGGCCGCCGAGGCCCTGCTCGGCGCCGGTGACGTGCTCGGTGACCTGGACAGCTCCGAGTCGCGGGCGGCTTTCGTCCGGGCGCGCGGCGCGGACGCCGCCGAGGCCGTGGCCCGGGCGCGGGAGGCCGTGGCGGGGCTGGAGTTCGCGGTCACGGTGTCCGGCGACGACGCGGCCGGCGGCGCGCGGGACTGGGTCTGAGATGACCGCGTCCGAGACGGCGCCCGCCCCGCAGACGGCGGCCACGACCGGAGCGGCGCCCGCACCCGAGCCGGCGCCCGCACCGGAGGCCCCCGGCACCCCCGGCACACCTGCCGCTGCCGCCGGGGCGGGCATCCGTGCGTCGCGCGACCTGGCCGCGCGGGCGCGGCCCGTGCTGCCGGCCGCCGCCTACGAGTTCTACGCCGCCGGGGCCGACGAGGAGATCAGCGCGGGGGAGGCGGCGGACGCCTGGCGGAACCGGCGGCTGCTGCCGCGCGTGCTGCGCGACGTCTCGTCCGTGGACACCGGTACGGAACTCCTCGGCACCCGCCTGGCCTCACCGGTCCTCGCGGGCCCGACGGCCTTCCACCGCATGGCGCACGACGAGGGCGAGACGGCCACGGCGGCGGGGGTCGCCGCGGCCGGTTCGCTGCTGGTGCTCTCCTCCCGCGCGACCCGCCACCCCGAGGAGGTCGCCGCGGCGGCCGGGCCCTGGTGGTACCAGGTGTACTGGCTGCGGGACGCGGAGATCACCCGCCGCCAGGTGGAGCGGGCCGTGGCGGCCGGGGCCCGCGCCCTGGTCCTGACGGTGGACGCCCCCTACGTACCGCCGAGGGCCACGTCCGGGCTGCCGCTGCCGCTGCCCGAGGACGACGAGCTGTGCCGCGCGGTGGGCGTGGGGACGCGGCTGCCGGGCTGGGAGCAGGACCCGTCGCTCGGCCTCGACGCCATCGGGCGGCTGCACCGCATGTCGGGCGGCCTGCCGGTGCTGGTCAAGGGCGTGCTGCGGGCCGACGACGCGCGGGCGTGCGTGGCGGCGGGCGCGGCCGGCGTGATCGTCTCCAACCACGGCGGCCGGCAACTGGACCGGGCCGTGGCCCCGGCGGACGCCCTGCCCGCGGTCGTGGCGGCGGTCGGCGACGAGGTCCCGGTGCTCGTCGACGGCGGGGTGCGCACCGGCACCGACGTCCTGGTGGCCCTAGCCCTGGGCGCGCGGGCGGTGCTCCTCGGCCGCCCGGTCGTGTGGTCCCTGGCCCTGGGCGGCGCCGCGGGCGTGACCGCGCTGCTCGACTCGTACCGTACGCAGCTGTCGACGGCCATGGGCCTGGCGGGCTGCGCGCGGGTCACGGACATCGGCCCGGACCTGCTGTACGGCGGCGCCTGAACCGCCTCCGCCCGCGCACCGCTGCCGTCTCCCGGCCGGCCCCGGCCCCTGGGGCGGCGGCGGGCGGGGCGGCCCGGGCTTGCCCGGTCAGGGGCTGCCGAGTTCGCCGGTGAGGCGGCGGTGGAGGTCGGCGCTGGGGGCGTTGAGGCCGGTGATCTCGACGGTCTTGCCGCGCTGGGCGTACTTGTTCTCGATCGCGTCGAGGGCGGCGACGGAGGAGGCGTCCCAGATGTGGGCGGCGGAGAGGTCGATGACGACCCGGTCCGGGTCGCCCGCGTAGTCGAACTGTTCGACGAGGTCGTTGGAGGAGGCGAAGAACAGCTCCCCCGTGACCCGGTAGACGACGCGCCGGCCGTCGGCGTCGGGGACGGCCGCCACCTCGGCGAGGTGGGCGACCCGCTTGGCGAAGACGACCATGGCGGTGATCGATCCGGTGACGACGCCGACGGCGAGGTTGTGGGTGGCGACCACGGCCACGACCGTGACGGCCATGACGGTGAGTTCGCCGGCGGGCATGCGGCGGAGAGTCTTCGGGGCGACGGAGTGCCAGTCGAAGGCCGCGATCGACACCATGATCATGACGGCGACGAGCGCGGCCATGGGGATCTTGGAGACCACCGGGCCGAAGACGACGCACAGCACCATCAGGAACGCGCCGGAGAGGAAGGTGGAGAGGCGGGTGCGGGCGCCGGAGACCTTCACGTTGATCATCGTCTGGCCGATCACCGCGCAGCCGCCGATGCCGCCGCAGAACCCGGTGACGATGTTCCCGATGCCCTGGCCGATGGATTCGCGGGTCTTGTCGGAGGGCGTGCCGGTGATGTCGTCCACCAGCTTCGCGGTCATGAGGGATTCCATGAGGCCGACCAGCGCCATCGCGAAGGCGTAGGGGGCGATGGTCGTCAGGGTGTCCAGGGTGAACGGCACGTCGGGCAGGCCCGGCACGGGCAGGGCCGAGGGCAGGGCGCCCTTGTCGCCGACCGTCGGGACGGCGATCCCGGCGCCCACGGTGAACGCGGTCAGGGCGGCGATCGAGACGAGTGGGGCCGGCACGGCGGTGGTGATCCTCGGGAAGAACACGAGGAGGAGCAGCCCGGCCGCGATCAGCGGATAGACGGGCCACGGCACGTTCCGCATCTCGGGGATCTGCGCCATGAAGACCAGGATCGCGAGGGAGTTGACGAAGCCGACCATCACCGAGCGCGGGATGAACCGCATAAGCCGGGCCACCCCCAGCGCGCCGAGCACGATCTGGAAGACCCCGCCGAGGATCACCGCCGCGATCAGGTGGCCGAGGCCGTGCTCGCGGTTGAGGGGTGCGATGACGAGGGCGACGGCCCCGGTCGCCGCGGAGATCATCGCCCGCCGGCCGCCGACGACCGAGAGGGTCACGGCCATGGTGAACGAGGCGAAGAGGCCGAGCGCCGGGTCCACGCCCGCGATGATCGAGAACGAGATGGCCTCGGGGATCAGCGCGAGGGCGACGACCAGGCCGGCGAGGATCTCGGTGCGCCACACCTTCGGGTCGGAGATCCAGTCGGGCTTGAGCCGGCGCGGGCGCGCGGCGGGGGACACGGTGGCGGGGGAGGGCAAAGGAACGGACACCTGTCGGGGAGCGGGACGGCGGAGGGAGAGAGGGGGAGGAGGGGAAACCCAGAGCCTCGGCCTCGTACGGCGGGGGCGGAACGGCGGTGTCACGGCCCCTGGCCTCCGCCGAGTCTAACGGGGCGGGGTTGACCCCCGAGGGAGGGCGGCATAGCGTCACCAGCGGGCTGAGCGAGCGCTTAGGAGGGGCCACGTGAAGGCTGAGGCCGGTACGGAACCGGTGCGCGGAGCCGGTACGGAGCCGTCGGCGGGCGGGGCCGGTACGGGCCCCCGGGCCGCCGCCCCCGCCCCGTGGGCCGCCCGGCTGACCGCCGACGGTGCCCCCTTCGCCGTACGCGACGGGGTGTACGCCTCCGGGCCCCGCACCCTGCGCGAGTTCGTGGAGGCCGTCTGGGCCTACGGGGACCGGGTCTTCCTGGTGTCCGAGGACGCCCGCATGACGTACCGGGAGTTCTTCGACGCCGCCTGCGGCCTCGCCCGCCGGCTCGTCGGGGAGTACGGGCTCCGCCCCGGCGACCGGGCCGTCGTCGCCCTGCGCAACCACCCCGAGTGGCAGGTCGCCTTCTGGGCGGCCCAGCTCGCCGGGCTCGTCGCCGTTCCCCTCAACGCCTGGTGGACCGAGGACGAGTTCGCCTACGCGCTCGACGACTGCGCGCCGCGCGTCCTGCTGGTCGACGGCGAGCGGCTCCCGCGCGTCCTGGCCTGGGCCCGGCGGCACGCGGTGCCCGGGATCGTGTTCCACGGGGACGGCTCGGAGGAGGCGGAGGAGGGCTTCACGGCGTACGCCCCCGACACCGATCCCCACCTGGGACCGCCCGACGTGGAGGTGACGCCGGAGCAGGACGCGACCATCGTCTACACGTCCGGGACCACGGGGCGGCCCAAGGGCGCCGTGGCCACCCACCTCGCGCAGGCGGGCGCGGCCGTGAACCCGCGCTACTTCGCGGCGGCGGCCGCCCTGGCGCGCGGCGAGGTGCCGGGGACGGGCCCCGCGCCGGTGTCCCTGACGACGTTCCCCTTCTTCCACGTGGCCGCGTTCACCTCCTTCTACGCCGTGATGGCGGCCGGCGGCACGCTCGTCATGATGCGGAAGTGGGACGCCGGCCGGGCCCTGGAGCTGATCCGGGAGCACCGGGTGACCCACTACGCGGGCGTGCCGACCACCGCCCTCCAGCTCCTGGAGGAGGCCCGGCGCGCGGGCGACGGCCTGGACAGCCTGACGCTGCTGAGCACCGGCGGGGCGCCCGCCCCGCCCGGGATCGTGGCCGGTCTGACCGAGCGGTACGGGGAGCGGATCGAGCCCCGCAACGGTTACGGGCTGACCGAGACCTGCGGCGGCGTGCTGTCCCACGTGGGCGCCGAGTACCGCGCGCACCCCGGCAGCGCCGGCCGCCCGTCCCCCGTGACCGAGGTGCGGATCGAGGCGCCCGACGCCGGCGGCGTGGGCGAACTCCGGCTGCGCGGCCAGTCGCTGATCCGCGGCTACTGGGGCGACGACGAGGCCACCCGGGCCGCCTTCACCGACGACGGCTGGTTCAGGACCGGGGACCTGGCCCGGATCGACGAGGGCGGGCGGGTCACGATCGTGGACCGGCTGACCGACATGGTCATCCGCGGCGGCGAGAACGTGTACTGCGTCGAGGTGGAGCGCGTCCTCCAGGAGCACCCGGGGGTGGCCGACGCGGCCGTGCTCGGCCTGCCGCATCCCGTGCTCGGGGAGGAGGTCGCCGCCGTCGTACGGCTCCGGCCCGGCCGGGAGGCGGAGGTGGACGCCGAGGCGCTCCGGGCGCACGTGGCGGCGCGGCTCGCCGCCTTCAAGGTGCCGGCCCGGATCCTCGTGCGGACGGAGGAGCTGCCGAGGAACCCGACGGGCAAGCTCCTCAAGCGGGAGCTCCGCGCGTGCTTCACGGCCGGGGACGGCTGAGGCCGGCGGCTCGGCGGGCGCGGGGGGCTCAGGGCCGGGTGATGCGCACCCGGTAGGTGCCGGCCCCGTCCTCGTCCACGACGCCGATGCGGATGCCGTTCACGCGGTCGGTGAAGGTCTCGCCGGGGCGGTAGGGCGCGTCCGAGAGTTCCGCGTGCACGTTGGGGCGGCGCGTGCAGCCGCCGCTGGCCCGCTCGCTGTCGGAGACGGTCACCGGGCCGTGGCCGGTGTCGACGTCGGACTCCACCCGGTAGATGAGCACGCCCTCGTCGCAGACGGCCTCGTCGTTGCCGTCCTCGGTGCGGACCTCGACGGCGTAGCCGGAGGTGTCGGAGAGCGGCACGAAGGCCAGCTTGGGGCCGCCGGCGTGGGCCAGCGGGGTGAGCAGGTGCTCGCTGGTGCCGGTGGCCGAGGCGCAGCTCACCTGGTCGTTGTCGAGCCAGCCGAGCTTCCACTTGTGCCAGCCGAGGAGGTCGTTGTTGGCCCCCCAGTCCTCGGACATGATGTCCCAGTGGCCGACGGTCCCGCCGCCGTCGGCGGTGTAGAGGTCCGGCAGGCCGAAGACGTGCCCGTTCTCGTGGGGCAGGACCCGGTAGCCGGTCTCGGCGAAGCTGCCGGAGCCGTCGTCCTGGCGGCTGTAGACGAAGGACGTGTTGGCGAGGGGGACGCCGTCCGCGTAGGGGGCCTCGTCGTTGCCGGAGAAGGTCACGGACAGGACGGTGTCGAGGGCGGAGGGCCCGGCGTTCGGGGTGACGAGGACGTTGACCAGGTCGTAGGCGCTGAAGTCGACCTTCGGGTCGGCGGCCTTCACGATGTCCTCGACGAGGGAGCGGTAGCCCGGTTCGTACGGTGAGCCGCGCTCGATCCCGTACGAGGAGAACGGCCGCGGCATGCGCAGCCAGTCGGGTATGGGGGCTTCGGGCTTGTAGTGGAGGCGCCCGTAGGAGCTGGTGGCGAACCAGTCGGAGGTCTGCGGGAAGAACTCCCGGTAGCGGCTCATCGCCGTGCCCTCCCCGACCGCGTCGGGGAAGTCGATCATCAGGTTGAGGGCTTTGACGCGGCCCGTGGAACGGGCGTAGCCGGGGGCGGTCGGCATCCCCTCCGACATCTGCACGCCCATCGTGGTGGTGATCCGGCACGGTCCGAGCTGGGTGGTGCCCGGCGTGGTGGCCACGGGGCCGGCCGAGGCGGGGGCGGGTCCGGGGAGCGTGCTGCTCGCGGAGGCGAGCAGGGCGAGCGAGAGCGCCGTGGTCGCGGCCAGGGCGACGGGTCTGCGTATCCGCCGGCGGGTGTGCTGCATACGGTCGCCTCTCCGGTACGGGCAGGTCTGCGGCACGGGCCTGCCCGGACCGTCCCGTCGGGGGCGGGCGGAGATCGCGCCGTGCGATCAGCCTGGAACGACCGGTGCGGGGGCGCGCGCCGGGTGGCCCGATCGTGGGTATCCCGGCGGAGCCGACGGGATGTGACCCAGGTCACGACAGGGCCCGGAAATAACCGGGGAGCGCGTCCCCGTTTAGGAAGGTGTTCCGATGAAGTGGGGAGTCCTTCCCCGGTTGGCCGGAACGTGTGAGACCTGTGTGACGGGTGAGCCCGGTGTGACGCACCGGAGACCCGAGGGACAGGCGGGACGCGTGAGACTTGCGAGTCCCGACCGATGCCCGATGTCCGATGCCCGAAGACCGTCGACCGACCGAGGAGGTCGTGGCGTGACCAGCACCCCCGACGCGGCACGCGCCGGCGCCGCGCGCGCCGCGTCCGTACGAGGCGAATCCGTACGTCCCGGGCGCGTGTGCCCCGAGCAGGGTGCCGCGCCCGCCCGGCGCGTGCCGAAGCCCCGTGCCGACGCCCTCCGCAACCGTGAGCGGCTGGTGACGGCGGCCCGCGAGATGTTCGTGGAGTTCGGCCCCCAGGTGCCGTACGACGAGATCGCGCGCCGCGCCGGCGTCGGGAACGCCACCCTCTACCGGAACTTCCCCGAGCGGGCCGACCTCGTCCACGAGGTCGTCCTCTCCCTGATGGGGCGGGTCGCCGGGATCGCCGAACGGGCGATGGCGGAGGAGGCCGACCCCTTCGAGGCCGTCCGCCGCTTCACCCTCGCCGCCGCCGACGAGCGGGTCGGCGCCCTGTGCCCGATGCTCGACGGCGCCTTCGACAAGGAGCACCCGGACCTGGTCGTGGAGCGCGAGCGGGTGGAGGAGGCCGTCGCGGAGCTGGTCCTGCGCGCCCAGCGGGCCGGCCGGCTCCGCGCCGACGTCGGCGTCGGCGACCTGATGGTGGCCGTGTCGCAGCTCGCCCGGCCGCTGCCGGGCACCGCCGGTGACGCCTTCGCCCCCTTCGTACGCCGCCATCTCCTGCTGTTCCTCGACGGCCTGGAGGCGCCGGCCCGCTCCGAACTGCCCGGCACGCCCGCGACCCTGGAGGATCTGCGACGCGACACCTGTCCGGCGTCCTGACGGCCCGGCCGGCGGCGGCCCGGAAGCCTGCTTCTCACCGCTCCGGCGACGCTCCCTCCCCTTTCCTTTTTCCGTTTTTTGACATTTCGCGCCAAGAGGTGGCCACTCCCATGCCCAAAACGCCCGACACCGCCGTGACAGGGGCCGACCCGGCCCGCTGGAAGGCACTCGTCTTCATCGCGCTCGCCCAGCTGATGGTCGTCCTCGACGCGACGATCGTGAACATCGCCCTGCCCTCCGCCCAGCAGGACCTCGGCATCTCCGACGCCAACCGGCAGTGGGTCATCACCGCCTACGCCCTCGCCTTCGGCGGACTGCTCCTCTTCGGCGGCCGTATCGCCGACCTCTGGGGCCGCAAGCGGACCTTCGTGGTCGGTCTCGTCGGCTTCGCCGCCGCGTCCGCGCTCGGCGGCGCGGCCACCGGCGAGGGGATGATGCTGGGCGCCCGCGCGCTCCAGGGCGTGTTCGGCGCGCTCCTCGCGCCCGCCGCCCTCTCGCTGCTCGCCGTGACCTTCACCGACGCCAAGGAGCGCGCGAAGGCCTTCGGCATCTACGGCGCGATCGCGGGCGGCGGCGGCGCCGTCGGCCTGATCCTCGGCGGCTTCCTCACCGAGTACCTCGACTGGCGCTGGACCTTCTACGTCAACATTCCGTTCGCCGTCGTGGCCGCCCTCGGCGCCTACTTCGTGATCCGTGAGCCCGCGGGCGGCCGCAACCGCTCCCCGCTCGACATCCCCGGCGTGTTCCTCTCCACCCTGGGCCTGGTCGCGCTCGTGTACGGGTTCACGCGGGCCGAGACCGAGGGCTGGGGCGACACCGGCACGATCGGCCTGTTCGTCGGCTCGGCGGTGCTGCTCGCCGCCTTCGTGGGCACCGAGGCCTTCGTCAAGCACCCGCTGCTGCCGCTGCGGGTCCTGACCGACCGCAACCGCGGCGGCATCTACCTCTCCCTGGGCCTGGCCGTCATCGCGATGTTCGGCCTCTTCCTCTTCCTGACGTACTACCTCCAGGTCGTGAAGGGCTACTCGCCCGTCATGACCGGCTTCGCCTTCCTGCCGATGATCGCGGGCATGATCGTGGGCTCGACACAGATCGGTACGCGCCTGATGACCCGGGTCCCGGCGCGCCTGCTGATGGCGCCCGGCTTCCTGACCGCCGGCGCCGGCATGCTGCTGCTCACGCAGCTGGAGGTGGACACCTCGTACGCCGGGCTGATCCTGCCGGCGCAGCTGCTGCTCGGCCTCGGCATGGGCACGGCGTTCATGCCGGCCATGTCGCTGGCGACGCTCGGCGTGGACCCGAAGGACGCCGGTGTGGCCTCCGCGATGGTGAACACCTCGCAGCAGGTCGGCGGTGCCATCGGTACGGCGCTGCTGAACACGATCGCCGCCTCCGCGACGACCGCGTACCTGACGGACCACGCGGCGGGCGCGACCACGCCGGCCGCGCGGAAGCTGGTGCAGCTTCAGGGCATGGTCGAGGGCTACACGGCCGCCATCTGGTGGGCCGTGGGCATCCTGGTCGTCTCGGCGGGCATCGCCTTCGCCCTCATCAACGCCGGCAAGCCGGGGACGGGCACCGTCGCCGGGACCGGCGCGGACGCCGGCGCGCAGGACGAGGTCAAGATCCCCGTCATCGCCCACTGACCCCGCGGGGACGTGACCGGCCGGCCGGTCACGTCCCCGTTCGCCTGCCCTGGTTCCGCGCGTGCGCTCAGCGGAGCCAGGGCAGGTCCGCGTCCGGGTCCGAGGGCTGGAGCCCCTCGGCCATCACGCGCATGATCTCGCCGAGCTGGGCCACCTGCTCGGGGGAGAGCCGGTCGAACAGGGCCTGCCGGACGGCCGCGACATGGCCGGGCGCGGTCCGGCGCAGGACCTCCATCCCCTCCTCGGTCAGCAGGGCGTACTGACCCCGCTTGTCGGAGGGGCAGTCCTCGCGCCGTACCCAGCCGTTCTTCTCCAGGCGGGCGACGGCGTGGGAGAGGCGGGAGCGGGTGATCTTGGCGCTCCGGGCCAGTTCGGTCATCCGCAGGCGGCGGCGCGGGGCCTGGGAGAGCTGGACGAGCAGGCCGTAGTAGATGTGGGGCATCCCCGCGTCCCGCTGCAACTGGCGGTCGAGGTGGTCCTCCAGGAGCGTGGTGGCGTGGAGGTAGGCGCGCCAGGTGCGCTGTTCGTCGTCGCTGAGCCAGCGCGGTGCGGTCGTGTCTCCCATGGGCACCATCGTACGACTCGTCCTTGAAAGTTGAACTATGTAGTTTTATTCTGCATGGAGTAGGAGCTTGAACTTTCAAAGATCCAGTCGGCCGAGGACGTGACCGAGGATCACGACGGAAGGCGGAGGTCGTCGCCATGGACACCACCCCCGACAGCGGCACCACCGGCACCACCCCGGACCGGATGCCCGCGCTCTACCTCTCCCACGGCGCGCCGCCGCTCGCCGACGACCCCGTCTGGCCCGGCGAGCTGGCCGCCTGGTCGGCCGCGCTGCCCCGCCCCACCGCGATCCTCATGGTCTCCGCCCACTGGGAGGAGGCCCCGCTCGCGCTCGGCGCCACCGAGACCGTGCCGCTCGTGTACGACTTCTGGGGCTTCCCCGAGCACTACTACCGCGTCCGGTACGCGGCCCCCGGCGCGCCCGGCCTCGCCGCCGCCGTCCGCACACTGCTGCGCGCCCCCGGCACACCCGTCCAGGACATCCCCGACCGGGGACTCGACCACGGCGCGTACGTCCCGCTCGTCGAGATGTACCCCCGCGCCGACGTCCCCGTCCTCCAGATCTCCCTGCCCACCCTCGACCCCCGCCGCCTGATGGACATCGGCCGCGCCCTGGCACCGCTGCGGGACGAGGGCGTCCTGATCGTCGGCAGCGGCTTCTTCACCCACAACCTCGCCGCCCTCCGCCACCCGGGCGGCGGGGTGCCGGGCTGGTCCGCCGAGTTCGACGCCTGGGGGCGCGAGGCGCTCGCCGCCCAGGACGTCGACGCCCTCCTCGACTTCACGCACAAGTCCCCGGCCGGGCGCCTCGCGCACCCGCGCACCGAGCACTTCGCGCCGCTGTTCGTCGCCATGGGCGCGGCGGACGCCGCCGGCGACCTGGACCGCGGTCGGTCGGTCGTCGACGGCTTCTGGATGGGCCTCGCCAAGCGGTCCGTGCAGTTCGGCTGAACCGCCCGGGCCCGAGGCCTCGGCGGTGCGGCCGAGCGGGCCGGGCTCTAGAAGACGGGCGGGTTCAGTTCGACCGCGCGGACGGCGGCGGCCAGGGCGACGGGGTCGCCGACGTCGAGCGCCGTGTCCGCGAACTTGATCGTGTGGTCGTCGCCGTGCGCCGCCGCCCGCGCGAAGACCTCCTCGGCCGTGAGGGCGGTCGCCGTGTACGGCGCGGCCTCCCGGGGCGTGTAGGCCGCCGTCACCGCGGCCGAGGCCGCCCACGCGGCCGCCACGCTCGGCGCCCACAGCTCGCGCGGCAGGGCGGGCAGGGTCCGCAGGACGGCGTTCGGCGCGGTCGCCGCGTGCACCAGCATGATCGGCTCGCCGTGGCCGTGGGACGCGTACCGGTGCGTCGCGGCCGTCACGAGCTCGGTGAGCCGCGCCCGCGCCGTCTCCGGGTCCGGTGGCGCTCCGGCTCCCCAGGCGGGAAGGGCCGTCAGTTGGGCGAGACGGTCCCGGATCCCGCCCTCCTGTTCGGGCACGGGCGGTACGGAGTCGAGCGCGGCCGCCGCGTCCGGCGCGGCGGGCAGCGGCGCGACCGGCGGCAGGGGCTGGTGGCGGGCCGCCCAGTAGCCGAGGGCGTGCGCCAGCTCGGCGCGGCGCGGCGCCGTCTCCTCCGGGGAGGTGAGCAGGGTCCGTACGGCGTGCCCGGTACGGATCACGGGGTGGGTCGCCCCGCCCGCGATGCCCGGCAGCAGCCGGGGCCACCAGATGGCGAGCACCTCCCGCCAGGGGTGCTCGGCCAGCTCCCGCGCGAAGAACCGGGTCCAGTCGGTGATCCGGGCCGGGTCACCGAGCGCCTCGCGCCAGGTCGCCGAGGTCACCGGGGTGTGCGGGGAGGGCAGCTCCTCCAGCTTCGGGCCGTAGGTGTCGAGCCAGCGGTGCACGGCCGGGGCCTGGCCGTGGCGGACGAGGGCCTCGACCGCCATCGGGGCGTGGTTCGACAGCCAGCCGCCGTGCTCGGGGCCGGTGGTGTGGAGGCGTTCGAGCGCCTCGTCGAGGGTGCCGGAAAGGTCGTCGCTCATGGCACGGACGGTAGGCCGCCGCCCCCGGGTCGCGGAACGGGCGCGGGACCTAGGCTCCTGGGCCGAGACGGGGGACGGGGAGACGGAGGACCACCGGGGGCGCGGCCCGCCCCGGCCGTACCCCGGGCGGCGGGACTCCCGGCCCGGACGGGGCCGGGTGATTAGGCGCCGCGCGGCAGGTGAGACGGAGGGAGCAACCTCTGGGAGACGGAGAGGACACCCTGCCGGGAGAAGGGAAGGGGGCAACCTCCGGGCACCGGCCGGCGTCTCTCCGGGTGCACCGCGTGTGATCACGGTCTCACCGACGGCGCGGTCGGGGTTTCCGGGATCGGCGCCGCGCCCGGCCCCCGTACGGCTCCGACCTGCGTATCCGCTCTCCCGGCGGGCGCGGTGTCGCAGGGCCGCCCGGCGCGGCGGCGCGCAGGATACTGCATGATCGCGAAAATTCAGGTGCCCGGTGGGAATTCTGTCCTGATTCCAGTCGTTGTTTCCGTCGGATGCAGGGCACCCGCAAGGGTGTCGCGACCTACTCAGCAAGGGAGCACGCATGGCAACCCGTGCCGTCGCCCGTCGTCAGTCCTCCGCCGCGAGCGGGGGCGGCCGGGCAAGCAGCGTTCGCGCCGTGGGCGGGGAGATCGCCGACCGCGACCTGGTCGGCATGTACCTCGACGAGATCGCGCGCACGCCCCTGCTCGACGCCGCCAAGGAGGTCGAGCTCTCGCAGACCATCGAGGCGGGCGTCTACGCCCAGCAGATACTCGACGGTGAGGTGGAGAGCGAAGCGGGCGGGGCGACCCGCGAGGAGCTCGAGGCGCTGGTGGCCGAGGGCGAGCGTGCCAAGGACCTCTTCATCAAGTCGAATCTGCGGCTCGTCGTCGCCGTCGCCCGGCGCTACCCGCGCAGCGGCCTGCCGCTGCTCGACCTCATCCAGGAGGGGAACGCGGGCCTGGTCCGCGCGGTCGAGAAGTTCGACTACGCGAAGGGCTTCAAGTTCTCCACGTACGCGACGTGGTGGATCCGCCAGGCCATCACCCGCTCCATCGCCGACCAGTCGCGCACCATCCGCCTCCCCGTCCACCTGGTGGAGGAGCTCGGCCGGATCCGGCGCGTCCAGCGCGAGTTCAACCGGGAGAACGGGCGGGAGCCCGAGCCCGCCGAGGTGGCGGCCGAGCTGGGCACCACACCGGAGCGGGTCGTCGACGTCCTGGACTGGGCGCGCGACCCGGTCTCGCTGAACATGTCGGTGGACGACGAGGGCGAGACGCAGTTCGGCGACCTCCTGGAGGACACGTCGGCCGTCTCCCCGGAGCAGTCCGTGCTGACGCTGCTGCGCAGCGAGGAGCTGGACGACCTGATCGACAAGCTGGATCACCGTACGGCGTCGATCATCCGCATGCGGTACGGCATCGAGGACGGCCGCGAGCGGACCCTGACGGAGGTCGGCAAGGAGCACGGCCTGACGCGGGAGCGGATCCGCCAGATCGAGAAGCACGCCCTGCTGGAACTGAAGAAGATGGCCCGCGACACCGGCTTCGACGCGGTCGCCTGACCGCACGCCGCCAGGGGACACCGCCCGCGGGCCGTGCGCGCCACCGGAAAGGGCCCGGGGACACCGTCCCCGGGCCCTCCGCGTACCCGGTGCGGGCCGCCCGGTGGCGCCGGGGCCCGTCAGCCGGCCCGTGTGCCGCCCGCCCCGACCGCCGCCGTCAGACGGGCGGCCAGGTCCTCCACATGCGCCCGCAGCGGCGCGGGCCCGTGGACCGTGAAGGGGGCGTCGACCAGCGCCAGGCGCAGCGCCACCCACTCCACCGAGTCCGCCGAGCGGGTGCGCAGCCGGCAGCTGTGCTCACCGGTCGCCTCCGGGACGAGGTGCGAGGGCAGCCGGGCCGTCACGAAGGCGGCCGGCGCCGCGAAGGTGATGTCCAGGTCCAGTTCCCGCTGGGCGCGCGACATCGAGCGGGACAGCAGCTCGGCCGCGTCGCTCGCCGGCAGCTCGCGCGGTGTGAAGCGCGCCCCGGTGGCGAAGGGGTCGCTCACCCGGTCCACCCGGAAGGTGCGCCAGTCCTCGCGCCCCAGGTCGTACGCCACGAGGTACCAGCGGTGCCCGGTCGACACCAGCCGGTCCGGCTCGACCAGCCGCTTCGTCTCGGCGCCGTCCCCCGCCCGGTAGCCGAAGCGCAGCCGCTCCCGGGCGGTGACGGCGCCCGCCAGGGCGGTCAGGGTGGACGGGGCGACGGTGGCGCCGTCGCCCCGGGTGAGGGGGATCGTGGCGTTCTGCAGCGTGGAGACCCGGTGCCGGAGCCGGGCGGGCAGCACCTGCTCCAGCTTGGCCAGGGCCCGTACGGAGGCCTCCTCGACGCCCTCGATGGCGTGCCCGGCCCCGGCGCGCAGGCCGACGGCGATGGCGACGGCCTCCTCGTCGTCGAGGAGCAGCGGCGGCATCGCCGCCCCGGCGACGAGCCGGTAGCCGCCGGTGGCGCCGAGGGTCGCCTCGACCGGATAACCGAGGTCGCGGAGCCGGTCGATGTCGCGGCGGATCGTGCGCGGGGAGACCGCGAGCCGTTCGGCGAGCTCGCTTCCGGGCCACTCGCGCGGGGTCTGGAGGAGCGAGAGCAGGTTCAGGAGTCGTGCCGGGGTGTCCGTCGTCATGCTCTCCAGCATGAGGCCGAACTAGGACATCATCCGACCTATATGACTTCTATCTTCTCGGTATGAGTTCACACGGACACGACGCCGCAGCGGCGGCGGACAAGAGGCGCTGGATCGCGCTCGCCATCGTCATGACCGCCGCCTTCATGGACCTGGTCGACGCCACGATCGTCAACATCGCGATCCCGAGCATCGAGCGGGACCTCGGCGCCTCGTTCGGGGCGATCCAGTGGATCACCGCCGGGTACGCGCTGGCGTTCGCGGCCGGACTGATCACCGGTGGCCGCCTCGGTGACATCTACGGACGCAAGCGCCTCTTCCTCCTCGGCACCGCCGGCTTCACGCTCGCCTCGGCGCTCTGCGGCTTCGCCGCCTCGCCCGAGATGCTGGTCGGCTCGCGCCTCCTGCAGGGCGCCGCGGCGGCCATGATGGTGCCGCAGGTCCTGTCGATCGTCCACGTGACCTTCCCGGCCCACGAGCGCGGCAAGGTGTTCGGACTCTTCGGCGCGATCATCGGGCTCGGCGCGGTCTCCGGTCCGCTGCTCGGCGCGCTGCTCACCCAGTGGAACATCGCGGGCCTGGAGTGGCGCCCGATCTTCCTCATCAACCTGCCGGTGGGCGTGGCCGCGCTGTTCCTCGGCCGCAAGTTCATCACCGAGTCGAAGGCGCCGAAGGCGCTCCGTCTCGACCTGGTGGGCGTGCTGCTGGTGACGGCGGCCCTGATCCTGCTGATCTACCCGCTGACGCGCGGCCGTGAGCTGGGCTGGCCGCTGTGGGGCCACCTGATGATGGCCGGCAGCCTCGTCGTCTTCGGCGCCCTCGTCGCGTACGAGAAGTACAAGACGCGCAAGGACGGTTCGCCGCTGGTCGAGCTGTCGCTGTTCCGGGTCAAGAGCTTCGCGGCGGGCATCGCCGTCCAGCTGACCTTCGGCGTCGTGCTCGGCATCTTCTTCCTGGTCTGGACGCTCTACATGCAGATCGGTCTCGGCTGGACCCCGCTGAAGGCGGGGCTGACCGGGGTGCCGTTCTCGATCGCGGTCTCCGTGGCCGCCGGCATGTCCGTGCAGAAGCTGGTGCCGCGCTTCGGCCGCAAGGTGCTCCAGGCGGGTGCCCTGACGATGATCGCGGGCGTGCTCCTGTACCTCTTCGAGGCGGGCCGGTACGGGACGGGCATCGAGCCCTGGCAGATGGTGCCGCCGCTGGTCGTCATGGGCGCCGGCATGGGCCTGATCGTGGCGCCGCTGACGGACGCGGTGCTGTCGGAGGTCCCCAAGGAGCACGCGGGCTCCGCCTCGGGGCTGATCAACACGACCGGGCAGATGGGCAACGCGCTCGGCCTCGGCCTGGTGGCCGTGGTCTTCTACGGCTCCATCGACGACGAGCGCCTCGCCCAGGCCCCGGCCGAGGTGGGCGCGGCCTTCACCGACGCCTTCCAGAACTCGCTCGGCTGGGTCGTCGGCGTCCTCGCCGCGATCTTCCTGGTGATGTTCGCCCTGCCGGCGAAGCCGAAGCAGCACCTGGAGGGCGGCGCGGACGGGACGGATACGGACGGGACCGGCGCCGTGGTGGAGAAGGCCCCGGCCCTCGCCTCCTGAGGGACGGCCGTACGACGAGGGGCCCTGGTCCCGGGAGAACTCCCGGGACCAGGGCCCCGCCCGTGCCCGGACCCTGCCCGGACCGGGCGGGATCAGCGGACCCGGGCGCGGGACTCCATGGCCTCGCGGGCCGCGCTCTCCGTCTCGTACACCTCGCACATGTGCCGGCCGTCCGGGGTGGCGGTGTGCTCGACCTCCCACAGGCTGACCTCGCTGCCGTCGAGCAGCAGGAACTGGTGCTCGTACAGGGTGAAGCCGGCGTCCCGGCCTCCCTCCACCGGGCAGAGGCGGCCGAAGGCCTGGGTGATGTGGTGGGCGAAGGCGAGGCGCAGCCGGCGGGCCGTCCGCTCGCCGGGCCGGTCCGCGTTCTCCGCGCGGCGCAGGACGCGGCGCGCGTGGTCGGCGGAGTTGTCCGGCACGTACATCCGGGGCTGCGCCGGTATCGGACGGGCCAGGAGCGCGGCCATCAGCTCCAGGTCGTCGTCCTCCTCGCCTCCTCGGCCGTCGGCCCGCTCCGCCGTCCAGCCCGGCAGGGGTCCGGACGGCAGGCGGGAGGCGGCGAGCCGGACGTCCGACTCCTCGGTGTACAGCTCGTGCTGGTCGGCGCCGTCCCGGCCCGCGTTGTGCACGAGCTCCCACAGGGTGAGGGCGCTGCCGTCGGCGAGCAGATAGGTGTGGCGGTGGGTGGCGCGGTGCAGCGAGGCACTGTGGTGCGAGGAGTGCAGCGCGCTGGAGTGGGCCAGCGCCGTCTGCAGGCGCTCCACCACGGAGTCGGGCAGATCGAAGGAGTTGAGCGCCCTGCCGAGGAGCCGCTCAAGGTGCGTCTCGGTCGTCTCGTACGGATCGGAAGGATCCCGCGGATCGTTCAAGGGTGTCTCCAGGCCGTCGCCGCATGTCACTTGATGCTTGCTAAACGTAGTCCCTGGGTCCGACATCGTGACCGGGTTCCGGAAAACGAGGAACCGGCGCCCGGAGTTCCCGCAGGTCCGGCGTCAACTCCGGTACGGCGGCGGGCGGTACGGGCCCGCCCCGGCCCTCCGGATCAGCCGTCGTCACCGCCGTGCGGCCCGTACAGCTCGCGGTACGAGGGGAAGTCGCCGCCCGGGCCGCGCCGGCCCGCGGGGGCGGCGAGGACCGCCCGGACGATCGCCCGGGTCACCGTGTCGGCCGCCGCCGTCAGGATCGCGTTGAGAGCCAGGGGGCCCTCGTCGGACGGCAGTTCCCGCGCGCCGGTCGCGAGGGTGAAGACCGTGTCCCCGTCGTTCATCAGGTGCACCGGCCGCACGGCGCGCGCGATGCCGTCGTGCGCCGTGCCCGCGACCTTCTGCGCCTGCGGGCGGGTCAGGGCCGCGTCCGTGGCGACCACGGCGAGCGTGGTGTTCAGCGGGGGAGGGGCGGAGGCGGCCCGGGCCCGGGCGAGCCGTCGCCGTGCCGCCTCGTGGACGTCCCGGGGCGGCCAGGCGGGCCGGCCGCCCGCCCCGTACCGCCCGAACAGCACACCCGTCGCCGGGTCGACCGCCTCGCCCACCGCGTTCACGACGACCAGCGCGCCGACGGTGATCCCGGACTCCAGGACCGTGCTCGCCGTTCCGGTCCCGCCGCGCAGCCCGCCGACCACGGCCCCGGTGCCCGCGCCGGCCGCGCCCGTCTCCACCGGCGCGTGGTCGCCGCTCGCCCAGGCCGCCTCCACCGCCGCCCGGCCGGTCGCGGCGTCGGGCCGGGCCCGGAAGTCGCCGCCCCGGCCCAGGTCGAAGACGCAGGCGGCCGGCACGACCGGCACCACGTGCGCCGGGTCGGGGCCCACCCGGACGCCCCGGTGCCGCTCCTCCAGCCAGGCCATCACCCCGGCGGCCGACTCCAGGCCGTAGGCGCTGCCGCCGGTCAGGACGACCGCGTCGACGCGGCCCACCACGTTGCGCGGGTCGAGCGCGTCCGTCTCGCGGGTGCCCGGCCCGCCGCCCCGCACGTCCACGGCGGCCACCGCCCCGCCCTGCGGGGCGAGGACGACCGTGGTGCCGGAGAGCGCCCCGGGCCCGGACACGCGCGCGTGCCCCACGCGCACCCCGGCCACGTCGGTGATCGCGTCCCGCTGAGGTGTCATGTCCCCTGACTATCACGGGTGTCGGGGGTGTGCGGGCCCGTCCGGGACACCGGGCCGCGGGCGGTCAGGGTCACGCCGGTCGCGACGGTCAGCGCCGCGACGATCCCGGCCGCGAGTACCGCCCAGCGGCCGGCGAAGGAGCACAGCAGGATCGCCAGGGCCGCGACCGGCAGGACGAGCTGCTGCGCCGTGCCCACCTTGAAGTAGCGGGCGTGGAGCAACCACACCGACAGCAGGAACAGGGCCGACGGGATCGTCACGGCGGCCGAGGCGGCGAGGGTGGAGAGGTGCGCCTTGCCCACGGCCTGCTCGACGGCGATCTCGATGCCCGCGCCGATGGCGGCGGCCGAGGCGAGGATCAGGTAGTGGCCGTAGCCCCAGACGAAGCCGTTGCGGGCGGAGGTCAGCCGGTCGTGGGCGGGTACCACGAAGTAGATCCACCAGGCGGCGAAGACGAGGAGCAGACCGCCGGCGGCGATCGGCAGCAGCTCGCCGAGGGCGTCGTGTTCGGCGATGCCGGACTTCACTCCGACGGTCGCGGCGGCGACGGTCTCACCCAGCACGATGAGGGTGAAGAGTCCGAACCGCTCGGCGATGTGGTGCGGGTGCCAGCTGCTGGGGGCGGCCCGCTCCGCGAAGACGGGGACGGAGAGTTCGGCCAGGGCCATGACGAGGAAGACCCACGGGCGGACCGGGCCGGGGGCGAACAGCAGGCCCAGCCAGCCGGCCTGACAGGCGAGCACACCGCCCGCGTACCGCAGGCACATCGTCCGCTCGGCGGCGGAGGCGGCGTGCCGGGCGGCGCGCGTCCACTGGGTGGCGAGGGCCACGCGCATCACGACGTAGCCGAGGTAGACGACGAGGAAGTCGTGGCCCTCGAATGCCCGCGACACACCGGCGGCGAGGACGAGGACGCCGGCGATCTGGACGAGGGTGACGACCCGGTACGCCACGTCGTCGTTGTCGTACGCCGAGGCGAACCACGAGAAGTTCATCCAGGCCCACCACAGAGCGAAAAAGATCATCGCGTAGGTGACGAGCCCCTCCCCGGCGTGGCCCCCGGCGATGGCGTGCACCAGTTCCGCGCCCGCCTGGGCGACGGCGACGACGAAGCACAGGTCGAAGAAGAGTTCCAGGGGAGTGGCGGCCCGGTGGGACTCCTCGGGGGAGCGCGCGGTGAGCGGCAGCAAGGTCCGTGTCATCCCCCCAGGACAGCAGACCATCCCTGCCCGCCCCCTCGAGCCACGCGCACCCCGGGGCCGGGACGCCCGCCCACGGGCCCGCCCCGTCGGCCGTCCCGCGCCGGACGGGGAACATCTCCGCCCTTTGATCGCAAAACAGGGCCAACAGGTAAATTCGGTCTTATCGTGGCCGGGTGAGTGAGCCACCGCAGACCACCGCGCCCACCGCCTCCGCCCCCGGCGACGAGCCCACCGGGGCGGAGGGGGCCACCGTGGCGGCCGGGGCGGGCACGCCGGAGCGGCCCGGGGGCCGGGCGCCCGGGGCCGTGCGCCGCCGGGCCCTGCTCGCGGGCACCACCGTGTCCGTCCTCCTCGTCCTCGCGATCGTCCTCGGCAGCCGGTTCCTCCGGGACTTCGACTCGGCCCTCCTGCCCTACGCCGTCGCCACCGTCTTCCTCGCCTTCGGCGTCGCCCACCGCTACACCGTGTGGGTGTCCGCGCCCGCCGCCCGCCGTCTCTTCCGCCAGGGATGGCGCTCCTTCTTCTCCGTCGCGAACGCCCGCCGCGCCCCCACCGCCCTGCCGAGGATGATCGCCACCTACCTCGGCCTCCAGAAGTTCCTCGGGGCCCGCTCCCGCGCCCGCTGGGCCGCGCACCAGCTCCTCTTCTGGGGCTGTCTGCTGGCCGCCGCGATCACCTTCCCCCTCACCTGGGGCTGGTTCACCTTCACCTCCGGCACCGGCGCGGGCCCCGGGTACGAGATGCGGATCTGGGGCTTCAAGATCCTCGGATTCGACGCGCTCAGCCCCGTCGGCTGGCTCATGTTCCACGGCCTCGACGTCGCCGCCGTCCTCGTCATCGCCGGGGCCTCGTACTTCCTGTGGCGCCGGATGCGGGACCGGGGCGCCACCACCGGGCAGCGCTTCGCCTACGACCTCGTGCCGCTCATCGCGCTGATCGTGGTCTCGGTGACCGGGCTCCTGCTGACCTTCTCCTCGATCTTCCTGCACGGCGGCGGCTACGCGTTCCTGGCGATCCTCCACATGGTCGCGGTGGTCTTCACCCTCGTCTACATCCCCTTCGGGAAGTTCTTCCACATCGTGCAGCGGCCCGCCGCCGTCGGCATGCAGCTGTTCAAGTACACCTCCCGCCGCACGGACACCGACCTGCTCGCCTGCCGGCGCTGCCGGGAGCCGATCGACACCGCCCCGTACGTGGAGAACCTGCGCGGCACCATGCGGGACCTCTCGCTCGACTTCGACGCCTGGGCCGAGTACTGCCCCCGCTGCAAGCGCGTCCTGCGCGGCCAGGCCTACCTCACGCACGTCAAGAAGGGCTTCCAGTGAGCGCGACCGACCCCGCGAGCCCGCCCGCACGGGCGCTGCCGCTCGACCCCTCCGTCGCCCCGCCCGGCGCCCGCGCCTTCCGGGACGCCGGAGCGCTGCCCGCCGACCGGTGGCACGCCGACCAGCGCGGCGAGACCCTCGTCCCCACCCACTGCTGCTTCTGCGGGGTCCAGTGCGGCATGTACCTGCGGGTCGACCACGCCGGCAAGGTCTTCGGCGTCGAACCCCGCAACCACGACATCAACCGCATGCGGCTCTGCCCCAAGGGCATCAACGCCTACCAGCAGGTCAACCACCCCGACCGGCTCACCCGCCCGCTGCTCCGCCGCCACCGCGACGAGGAGTTCCGCGAGGTCTCCTGGGAGGAGGCCCTCGACCACACCGCCGCCGAGATCCGCCGCGTCCAGGGGGAGTACGGCAACGACGCCTTCGGCGTCCTCGGCGGGGCGAGCCTGTACTCGGAGAAGACCTATCTCGTCGGCAAGTTCGCCCGGGTCGCGCTGAAGACCCGGCACGTCGACTACAACGGGCGTCTGTGCATGGTCTCCGCCGCCGGTGCCAACAAGCTCGCCTTCGGCATCGACCGGGCCGGCAACCCCTTCTCCGACATCCTCCTCACCGACTGCCTCCTCATCGCCGGCTCCAACGTCGGCGAGTGCTTCCCCGTCATGACGCAGTACGTGTGGGGAGCCCGCGACCGGGGTGCCACCCTCATCGTCGTCGACCCGCGCGAGACGGCCGTCGCGCGCACCGCCGACATCCACGTCGCCCTCAGACCGGGGACCGACTCCGCCTTCTTCAACGCCGTCCTGCACGTCGTCGTCGCCGAGGGCCTCACCGACGAGGCCTACCTCGCCGCCCACACCACCGGCTGGGACGAGGTCAGGGTCACCGTCGCCCAGTACCCGCCGTCCCGCGCCGCGCGGATCTGCGGCGTCCCGGAGGAACAGATCGTCCAGGTGGCCCGCGTCTTCGCCGGCGCGGAGAAGGCCATGGCCTGGCACGCCCGGGGCATCGAGCACCACTCCCAGGGCGTCGAGAACTGCCTCTCGGTCATCAACCTCTGCGTCGCCACCGGCAACATCGGCCGGCCCGGCGCCGGCTACGGCACCATCACCGGCCAGGGCAACGGCCAGGGCGGCCGGGAGCACGGCCAGAAGTCCGACCTCCTGCCCGGCGGACGCTCCATCTCCGACCCCGAACACCGCCGCCAGATCTGCGAGATCTGGGGCATCGACGAGACCGAACTCCCGCCCGCCGGAACCTCCATGATGGAAATGGTCTGGCAGATGCGGCGCCAGGAGATCCGCGGCCTCATCGGCATCTGCAACAACCCCTTCGTCTCCCTCCCCCACCACGCCACCGTCAAGGAGGGCTACGACACCCTCGAGTTCCACGCCCAGCTCGACTTCTTCCTCTCCGAGACCGCCGCCAACGCCCACGTCGTCCTCCCCGTCACCGTCTGGGCCGAGGACGAGGGCGTCATGGCCAACGCCGAGGCCCGGGTCGTCAAGCACAACAAGGCCCAGGAGCCCCCGGCGGGCGTCCGCACCGACACCTGGGTCATCCGCGAACTCGCCCGCCGCCTCGGCGCCGGGGACAAGTTCGACTTCCCCGACTCCCGCTCGGTCTTCGAGGAACTCCGCGTCGCCTCCGCCGGCACCGTCAACGACTACTACGGCATCACCTACGAGCGTCTGGAGGAGACCGGCGGCATCGCCTGGCCCTGTCCCTCCACCGACCACCCGGGCACCCCCCGCCTCTTCGAGGACGGCAGGACCTATCACCCCGACGGCAAGATCCACCTCCAGGTCGTCGAATGGCACCCGCCCATGGACCCGTACAGCGAGGAGTTCCCGCTCTCGCTGACCACCGGCCGCACCGTCGCCCACTTCCTCTCCGGCAACCAGACCCGCCGTCTGGGCGCCCTCGTCGAACAGACCCCCCGCCCGTGGGTCGAGGTCCACCCCTCCCACGGCTTCGGCAACGGCGACCCCGTCCGCGTCGTCACCCGCCGCGGCAGCGCCGTCTTCCCCGCCCTGGTCACCGAGGCCATCCGCCCGGACACGGTCTTCGTCCCCTACCACTGGCCCGTCCCCACCGCCGCCAACACCCTGACCATCGACGCCCTCGACCCGCGCTCCAAGATTCCCGAGTACAAGGTGTGCGCCGCCCGCGTCGAACCGGCCGAACGCCTCGACCAGGTCCCCCCGCCCCCCACCGCCCCCGGGCGCACCGCCGACCCGGAGACCCAGGTCTCCCGCACCGACCCCCTGCCGCCCACGGCCCCGCAGGGCCGGGGCACCGCCGAGAGGAGCTGAGCCGCCGATGATGGGCCGCACCCTCTTCATCGACCCGGGCCGCTGCATCGGCTGCCAGGCCTGTGTCTCCGCCTGCCGGGAATGCGACTCCCACCGGGGGAAGTCGATGATCCACCTGGACTACCCCGACGAGGGCCGCTCCGTCGCCTCCCTCCCCACCGTCTGCATGCACTGCGAGGACCCGGTCGCCCCCTGCGCCGAGGTCTGCCCCGCCGACGCCATCCTGGTCACCGCCGACGGAGTGGTGCAGCAGGCCGACACCACCCGCTGCATCGGCTGCGCCAACTGCGTCAACGCCTGCCCCTTCGGCGTACCGAAGATCGACCTGGGCGCCAAGCTCCAGATGAAGTGCAACCTCTGCTACGACCGCACCTCCTACGGACTCGCCCCGATGTGCGCCACCGTCTGCCCCACCGGTGCCCTCTTCTACGGCACCCTCGACGAACTGCGCACCGAACGCCCCGGCGTCCAGGTCGCCGACTCCTTCACCTTCGGCTCGACCACCGTCACCACCGGCGTCGCCATGGTCGTCCCGGCCGACAAGGTCGAGTGGCCCGTCCCCGGCGGCCTGCCGGTCGTGGAGATCAACGGAAAGGACGTCCGGTGAGCGTGACCGACCCGCAGCCGCCGGCCCCGGGATCCGCCGACGCCGCGCAGGAGGCGCTGCACGACCGGATCGCCGCCGACTCCCTCACCACCCGCCGCGACTACCTGCGGATCGTCGCCACCGTCTCCGGCGGTCTGGCCGTCGGCGGGGTCGCCGTCGCCTCCGGCGTCCTCCACCGGCACGGCGACGCCGGGGGACCGCCCGAGCCGAGGAGGATCGCCGACCGGATCGAGCCGGGGGAGTCGCTCGCCTTCCGCTACCCCGGCGCCGAGGACCGGGCGATCGCCGTCCGCATGGACGACGGCACCCTCGCCGGCTACTCCGCCGTCTGCACCCACCTCGCCTGCGCGGTCCTGTGGCGCAGGGACCGGGGCGCCGAGGGCGAGTTGTACTGCCCCTGCCACGAAGGTGTCTTCGACGCCCGCACCGGAGCCGTCACCGCGGGCCCGCCGCCCCGCGCCCTGCCGAAGGTGCTGCTCCAGGAGCGGGAGGACGGCAGCGTCTGGGCCGTCGGCACGGCCCGCTCCGGCGAGGACGCCCGCGAGGCCCTCTGCCGGCAGCAGGGCGGCGACGCGGCCCTCTGCCGGAACGCCGCCCCGGCCGAGGGGAGCGACCGCCCGTGACCGCACCGCGCTTCCCCCGCGATCCGCGGGCCCCGCGCCCGCCCGCCTACACCCCCGGCAGCGCCGAGCCGCGCCTCAACCGGCCCGTCCGCGAACGCTATCCGCAGCTCCGGCCGACCAGCGGCTACGGCGACCCCCGGACCCGGCACACCGGGCCCGGCCCGGGCGCCGGCACGGAACAGGAGCCGGAGCGCTCCTCGAAACTGTCGGCCCGTCTGGCACTGGCGCTCACCGTGGTCGCCGGGCAGCTCTGGGGTCTGACGGTGGTGGTGGACGAGTGGATGGCCGGTGACACCGGCACCGCCTGGTGGGGCGCCGGCTTCCTCGTCCTGTCGTTCCTGGTGGTGCTCGGACTGTGGGCGCTCGACCCGGACGATCGCTGACCCGGACCGCACCGGCCGGGCGGGTGCGGGGCGGGACCCCCGGCGTACCCTGAAGACATGAGCACCGCCCCCGCCCACGGCCCGCGAGACGCGAAGCAGTCCGGCGAACACTCCGAGAACACTCCGAAGCCGGCACTCGTCTTCGACGATCCGCTGGACCAGCAGTCCGCGGACGACACGGACCGCGGGTGGGGCGAGCGGCCTCCCGCCGGCGGCGACAGCGCCGCCGACCTCGCGCGCTTCCTCGACGAGAAGCCGCCGCACCACCTCTGAGATCCGCGCGCCGCGCGGGTCAGGAGGTGGGGTGCGCCCCCGAACCCCCGGCGGAGCCGGTGCCCGGGCCCGAGCCCGTCCCCGGGACGGGACCGCGCTGGGCCACGAGGTGGTCGCGGATCTCCTTCAGGACCTCCAGCTCGCTGACCTCCAGGGTCTCCTGGACGCCCTCCTTCGCCTTGTCGTGCGCGGCGCGCCTGGCGAGGACCTTCGCCATCGGCAGGACCATCAGGAAGTAGACGACGGCCGCCGTGATCAGGAAGCTGAGGACGGCGCTGAGCACCGTGCCCCACATGATCGGGATGCCGGAGACCACGTTCCCCGCGTCGTCGATCCGGCAGGGCCCCTTCAGACAGGACTGGTAGCTCTCCAGGTCCTTCGTGCCGAAGGCCCCCACGAGCGGGTTGATGACGCCCTTGACCACCGAGTTCACGATGTTGGTGAACGCGGCACCGATGACGACCGCCACCGCGAGATCGATCACGTTGCCGCGCATCAGGAAGGCCTTGAAGCCCGCCATCACGCTTTCCTTCTTCTCGGCCACCAAGGTGCCTTTCGTCGCGAGTACTGCTGTGTGCGCAGTCATTAGGCCGCCTGGGCCGCAGAAACGTCCAATCCGTACACCCGTGAAGGTGAATCGACGGCGGGGCGACGGGCGTCAGCACAGAACCACCGCCAACGAGGACGTGACGCCGGCACCGGCCAGCGCCGCCGCCGTCGACCGCGGCACGGACAGGACGACCAGTGCCCCCGCGTCCGGCCGGGTCGCGTCGCCGGGCGGTACGGCCGCCACCCGGGCGCCCCGCGCCACCACCCGCGCCGCGCCGCCCCCGCCGAGGCCCGTCGGCGGCGCGGCGATCACGTCGACCCGGTCGCCGGGCCGCAGCAGCCGTACCGTCGCGGCGTCCGCGATCCGTACCGGCGCGGACACCGGCCGCGCGGCCCCGGACGCCCGGGCCGTGGGCACGGCGGCCGTCGCGGGCTCGGGCCCGGGCGGGGGAGGGAGGCTCCCGCCCGCGACGGCGAGGGAGGCGGCCGCGAGCGCCAGGAGCGCCGCCGGAAGCACCCGCCCCCGGCGCGGCCCCGCCCTGCCCGCGCCACCCCGCCCGAGCCCCGGCCGGCCCCGCCTCCCGCCCCGTACCCGCAACGGCGCGAAGGCCGGCACCGCGCACGGCGGCGGAACGGACGACGACGGGACGCCGAAGACGGAGGAGGCGAGCGGGGAGGACAGCGAGGAAGAGGAGAGCGAGGGGGACAGCGAGGAAGAGGAGAGCGACGACAGCGAGAAAGGGGAGGGCGAGGGAGGGGAACCGGGAAGGCCGGGGGTGAGGAGCTCGGGCTCCCCTGCGCGTACGGACACCACGGGGCACACCGCCTGTTCGGTCGGAGGAGTCGGGACGTACCGACGCACCGCCCGCACGGGCGGCCCGTCGTCGCCCTCACTCTCCTCGCCGCGCCCGGCCCCCGCTCCGGCCTGTGGACCGGCCCGCGCCTGTGGAAAACCCCTTCACCCGCAGGGGTGAAGGGGCGGAACGCCGAGGGCCCCGCCGCACGGTCGCGACGGGGCCCTCGGCAGGACGGGGATCGGCTCAGGCGGCCGAGGTGGAGCTGCTCGCGCCGGACGACGACGTCGACGCGGCCGGCTTGGCGTCCGAGGAGGACGAGGCCGACGGGGTCGAGGACGCCGAGCCCGTGGAGGACTTCGACGAGCCGGACGAGGCGGGCGAGCTGCTGGACGAGGAGCCGCGGCTGTCGTTCCGGTAGAAGCCGGAACCCTTGAAGACGATGCCGACGGCCGAGAACACCTTCTTCAGGCGGCCCTTGCAGCTGGGGCATTCGGTCAGCGCGTCATCGGTGAACTTCTGCACCGCCTCGAGGCCCTCGCCGCACTCGGTGCACTGGTACTGGTAGGTCGGCACGTGTCTTCCTCCTGGCACTCACACTCATCGAGTGCTAACGACGATCCATAGTGACGTATTCCGCCGGTTCAGTCCACCGTCACCGGGACTCGGTGACCGACACCACGTGCCGCGACCCGGCTCGCCTCGCGCGGCTTGAGCCGCGAGCGGAGCGCCAGCAGGGTCGCCAGGGCGAGCGCGGTGCCCGCCATCGGCACCAGGAAACCGGTGCTCGCGCCGTGGGCGTCGGCCAGGCGGCCGGCGACCGTGACGGCCGCGGCCTGGCCGAGCGCGACGGCGCCGGTGAGCCAGGTGAAGGCCTCCGTGCGGGCCGAGGCCGGGATCAGCGTCTCGACGATGGTGTAGCCGGTGATCAGGGCCGGGGCGATGCACAGGCCGACGACCAGGCCGAGCGCGCCGAGCAGCAGCACGGAGTGCGCCGTCCACAGCAGGGAGGCGGCGGCCGTGAGGCCCGCGTAGCCCAGGATCAGGCGGCGGCGGGGGCCGATCTTCCAGGCGATGGCGCCCATGGCGACGCCGGCGAGCATGTTGCCCGCGGCGAAGACGCCGTACAGCACGCCGTTGACGCCGGGGTTGCCGATCTCCTCGGTGAAGGCGGTCAGGGAGACCTGCATGCCGCCGAAGACCGAGCCGATGCCGAGGAAGGCGACGATCAGGACGCGGACGCCGGGGATGGACAGGGCCGAGCGGTGCGGCTCGTCGCCGTGCGCGGCCGCGGCGACCGCCCCGTGGGCGGGCTGGGTGGCGCGCTGGGCGGCGAAGAACAGACCGCCGACGAGGGTGAGGCCGGCCTCGGCGATCAGGCCGGCGGCCGGGTGGACGCCGGTGCACAGGGCGGTGGCGAGGACCGGGCCGACGACGAAGGTGAACTCGTCCGTGACCGATTCGAAGGCGGCGGAGGTCTGCATGAGCGGCGTGCCGTCGAGCTTGGCCGCCCAGCGCGCCCGGACCATCGGACCGACCTGCGGCACCGAGGCACCGGCGGGGACGGCGGCCAGGAACAGGACCCACAGCGGGGCGCCGCCCAGGGCGAGGGCGACGAGCAGGGAGACGGAGGCCGTATGGACGAGGACGCCCGGGATCAGGACGGCGCGCTGGCCGAAGCGGTCGGCGAGCTTGCCGCTCTGCGGCGCGAAGAGCGCCATGGAGACGCCGGTGGCGGCGGCGACGGCGCCCGCGCTGCCGTACGAGCCGGTGGTGTGCTGGACGAGCAGGACGATGCCGATGGTCAGCATCGCGAACGGCTGCCGGGCGGCGAAGCCGGGGATCAGGAAGGAGAGCGCACCGGGGGTGCGCAGCAGCTGCCCGTAGCCGGGCCGCTTCCCGGAGGAGTTGACCGTGGACGCCACGGTCCTTGCCTTTCTGCCGCCTGGTAGCGCGCCTGGCACGGTGGTGCCGATGTCGCCGAGAGCTGTCCTCTTGCGCGGAACTGCGGTAGATACCGGGCCGGCCCCACTGCGGGGAGGGGCGCCACGGCCGCCATACGGTCGCGCCAGCTCTGCGTCAGGCAGAGTTGGTTCGATCTGGTGTGCCTTCATGGTACAGGGAAAGTGCGTCTTCCGGCCTGGGAAACGCTCCCGCCCCTCTTTTCACACCTGGTTTTCGTGCCCGAATCCGGGGATGTGCGCCACCCCCGCCGTGGCGCACGTCACGCGGAGCCGGAAGGCCCGGACGAGCGCGGGCCCCGGGCGTTCCGTTTTCCCTGCCCCGCCTTCGGCGGCTTTCCGCGTCCGGCCTTCGACGGTTTCCGCCGGCGGGTGCCCGGCAGGCGGAAGCGGGTCGGGGTGGTCGTGACCTCGGTCCTGCCGTCGCCCGTGCCGAGCCAGCCGGCCAGCTTGCCGCCCTGTCCGACCGCCCGCAGCCGGCGCTCGGTCGCGTCCCGCACCGGGTCGGTGGCGACCACGAGGAGTTCGTCGCCGTGCCGCAGGACGGTGGTCGGCCCGGGCACGAAGCTGGCCTCCTCCCGTACGACGAGGGTGACGGCGGCTCCCGGCGGCAGGCGCAGTTCGCCGACCTCCACGCCGTGCATGCGCGAGCCGTCCGGGATCGCGACGGAGAGCAGGTGTCCGCGCAGTCGCTCCAGCGGGGCGGACTCGACGCCCAGGTCGGAGGCCCCGGCGTTGTCGCCGAGCTTGAGGGCCTTGGCGAGCCACGGCAGCGTCGGGCCCTGGACGAGGGTGTAGACGACGACGAGGACGAAGACGATGTTGAAGATCCGCTCGCTGCCCTCGATCTGCGCCACCATCGGGATGGTGGCGAGGATGATCGGCACCGCGCCGCGCAGGCCGGCCCAGGACATCAGCGCCTGCTCCTGCCAGGGGATGCGGAAGGGCAGCAGGCTGACCAGCACCTCCATGGGCCGGGCGACCATGGTCAGGACCAGGCCGATGACGACGGCCGGCCAGAAGTCGTTGATCAGCTCGTGCGGGGTGACGAGCAGCCCGAGCAGGACGAACATGCCGATCTGGGCGATCCAGCCGAGCCCCTCGGCGAACCCCCGGTTGGCGGGGGCGTGCGGCAGCTTGGCGTTGCCGAGGACCATCGAGGCGAGGTAGACGGCGAGGAAGCCCGACCCGTGGGCGAGGGCGCCGGCCGCGTAGGCGACGACGGCGATGGCCATGACGGCGATCGGGTAGAGGCCGGAGGCGGGCAGGGCGACGTGCCGGAGGCCGTAGGCGCCGAGGAAGCCGACCGCGAGGCCGATCGCGACGCCGATGGCGAGTTCGAGGGCGATGGTGCCGACGAGGACGTACCAGTGGTCGACCGGTCCCGCGGTGGAGAAGGCGACGACGAGGATGACGACCGGGGCGTCGTTGAAGCCGGACTCGGCCTCCAGGACACCGGTGACCCGCGAGGGCAGGGGCACCTTGCGCAGCACGGAGAAGACGGCGGCGGCGTCGGTCGAGGAGACGACGGCGCCGATGATGAGGGCCTGCCGCCACTCCAGTCCGACGAGGTAGTGGGCGCCCGCGGCGGTGATGCCGACGCTGACGGCGACACCGAGGGTGGAGAGGACGACCGCGGTGGGCAGGGCCGGCCGGATCTCCTTCCACTTCGTGCCGAGGCCGCCCTCGGCGAGGATCACGACGAGGGCGGCGTAGCCGATGACCTGCGTCAGCTCGGCGTTGTCGAAGGCGACACCGCCGACGCCGTCCTGGCCCATCGCGATGCCGATCCCCAGGTACAGCAGGAGGCTGGGGAGCCCGCTGCGGGAGGAGATCCGTACGGCCGCGACGGCGATGAGCAGCACGAGGGAACAGATGAGCAGGAGTTCGTTGAGCTGGTGGACAGTCAGTGCCGTTCCTTCCCCTCGCACGCCAGCCGGATCGTTCCTCCAGCGGCCGGTACTTCGTTACCTTACCTAATCTTTAACGGTTTCTTGACGCCGTCTTTGCCTACCCTCGCTCATCCGTACGGTTCTCTTCCTGACACCGCGTCCGAGGCGCGCGGGTGCTGCGCCTAAGGTTGCTCCCGTACTCCAGGACCACCCTGCCCCTCGAAGGACAGCGATGCCCTCCAACACGACCGCGCCCCCCGCCAAGAAGAAAGGGCGGCGTGCCCGCCTGCTCCTCCTCGTCCTGGTCCTCGCGCTGGTCGCGGGCGTCGGGGCCGGCGGGTACTGGGGTGTGAGCACCGTCCGGGGCTCGTTCCCGCAGACGACGGGCGAGATCCGGCTCGACGCCCTGTCCGGCGAGGTCGAGGTCAAGCGGGACGCCAACGGAGTCCCGCAGATCTACGCCGACAACGAGGCGGACCTCTTCCGCGCCCAGGGCTACGTCCAGGCGCAGGACCGCTTCTACGAGATGGACGTCCGCCGGCACATGACCGCGGGCCGCCTCTCCGAGATGTTCGGCGAGAGCCAGGTCGACACGGACGCCTTCCTGCGGACCCTCGGCTGGCGCCAGGTCGCGCAGGAGGAGTACGACAAGCGGCTGTCGCCGGAGACGAAGAAGTATCTCCAGGCGTACGCGGAGGGCGTCAACGCCTATCTCAAGGACCGGGACCCGTCCGACGTCTCCGTCGAGTACGCGGCGCTCTCCTTCTCCCACGACTACACCATCGAGCCGTGGACCCCGGTCGACTCGGTGGCCTGGCTCAAGGCCATGGCGTGGGACCTGCGCGGCAACATGCAGGACGAGATCGACCGCTCGCTGCTCACCAGCCGGCTGTCCACGGCCCAGATCAAGCAGCTGTACCCGGAGTACCCGTACGCCCTGCACCAGCCGATCGTCGACCGGGGCGCCGTCGACGAGTCGACGGGCGCCTTCGACCCGAAGTCCGGCTCCGGCGAGAACGGCGGCTCGGAGGACTCCGGCACGGGCACGGACAGCGGCATCGGTACGGGCACGGGCACCGGCTCCGGTACGAGCACCGACACCGGCGCCGGCTCCGGCTCCGGTTCCGACGTGCAGTCCCAGCTCGGCGCGCTCTCCGAGGTCCTCGACTCCGTCCCGGCCCTCCTCGGCCCGAACGGCAACGGCATCGGCTCGAACTCCTGGGTCGTCGCCGGGCGCTACACCACCTCCGGCAAGCCGCTCCTCGCCAACGACCCGCACCTCGCGCCGCAGTTGCCGTCCCTCTGGTACCAGATGGGCCTGCACTGCCGCTCCGTCTCGGCCACCTGCCGCTACGACGTCGCCGGCTACACCTTCTCCGGCATGCCCGGCGTGGTCATCGGCCACAACGACTCCATCGCCTGGGGCCTGACCAACCTCGGCGCCGACGTCACCGACCTCTACCTGGAGAAGATCGGCCCGAACGGCTACCTCGTCGACGGCAAGGTCCGCCCCTTCGCCACCCGCGAGGAGACGATCAAGGTCGCGGGCGGCGGCAGCCGTACGATCACCGTCCGCTCCACCGGCAACGGACCGCTCGTCTCCGACCGTTCCACCGAGCTGGAGAAGGTCGGCCAGACCGCCCCCGTCGGCAACTCCGCCCCGGACCGCGCCACCGGCTACGGCGTCTCCCTCCAGTGGACCGCGCTGCGGCCCGGCCGCTCCATGGACGCCATCTTCGCGCTCAACCGGGCGAAGGACTTCCCCGAGTTCCGGGCCGCCGCCAAGTTCTTCGAGGTCCCCTCCCAGAACCTGATCTACGCCGACACCGAGGGCAACATCGGCTACCAGGCCCCGGGCCGGATCCCCCAGCGCGCCAAGGGCGACGGCACCCTGCCCGCGCCCGGCTGGGACTCGAAGTACAAGTGGAAGGGCTACATCCCCTTCGAGCAGCTGCCCTACGAGTACAACCCGGACCGCGGCTACATCGTCACCGCCAACCAGGCCGTGATCGACCCGAAGTCCTACCCGGACCTGCTCACCAAGGACTGGGGCTACGGCGCGCGCAGCCAGCGGATCAACGACCTCATCGAGTCGAAGATCAAGGACGGCGGCAAGATCTCGCCGGACGACATGCGGACCATGCAGACCGACAACCGCAGCCAGATCGCGGCCCTGCTCAACCCGCTCCTGCTGAAGATCGACATCTCCGACCCGTACGTCCGCGAGGCGCAGAAGCTCCTGGAGGGCTGGGACTACACGCAGGAGCCGGACTCGGCCGCCGCCGCCTACTTCAACGCGGTCTGGCGCAACGTCCTCAAGCTGGCCTTCGGCAACAAGCTGCCCAAGGAGGTGCGTGCCGAGGGCGACTGCATCAACGTGATCCCGGCCGACGCCACCGGCCCGGTCGACGAGCAGCGCGAGCCGGTCCGCGAGTGCGGCGAGCGCGACGGGGACTCGGCGCAGCCGGACGGCGGCGACCGCTGGTACGAGGTGGTCCGCCCGCTCCTGAAGCAGGAGAAGAACGACTGGTGGAAGACGCCCGGCAGCCGTACCGACGCGGCCACCGAGACCCGTGACCAGCTCCTGGCCCGGGCCATGAAGGACGCCCGCTGGGAGCTGACCGCCAAGCTCGGCAAGGACGTCTCCACATGGAGCTGGGGCCGGCTGCACCAGCTGACGCTGGAGAACCAGACCCTCGGCACCGCCGGGCCCGGCGCCGTGCGCAAGCTCCTCAACCGCGGCCCCTGGAACCTGGGCGGCGGTGAGGCGGCGGTCGACGCCACCGGCTGGAACGCGGCCGGCGGCTACGAGGTCGTCTGGGTGCCGTCGATGCGGATGGTCGTCAACGTCGGCGACTGGGACAGGTCCCGCTGGGTCAACCTGACCGGCGCCTCCGGGCACGCCTTCCACGACCACTACACCGACCAGACGGACACGTGGGCGAAGGGCGAGCTGTACGACTGGCCGTTCGGCAAGGAGGCGGTCGCCGCGGCGGCCAGGGAGACGCTGACGCTGAAGCCGTAGGCGCGGCCGGGCGGTCCGGGCCGGGAACCACCGGCCCGGACCGCCCGGGGCCCCGGCGGCGAGCAGTCAGGCCGCCGGGCCCGCCGGCCGGAAGCGCGTCACCCCGTCGGGGGTGACCACCGCGTGCACGGGGTGGTCGTGGGGTTCCTCCGGAACCCGGGCGACCACCTCGTTCGCGTACAGGAGCACCACGAGGGCCGGGTCGGCGCCCGCCCGGGCGAGCCGGGCGAGAACCCGGTCGTACGAGCCGCCGCCCCGGCCGAGCCGCATGCCCCGCCCGTCCACGGCGAGCCCCGGCAGCAGCACGGCGTCGGCGGCGCACACCGCCTCGGGACCGAGCCGGGGGCCGGTCGGTTCGAGCAGCCCGCGCCCCGCCTTCGCCAGCGCCTCCGGTCCCTCGTACTCCGCCCAGTCGAGGTCGTTGTCGGGCAGCAGGACCGGCAGCAGGACCCGTACCCCGCGCTCGCGCAGCGCGTCGAGCAGGGCGCGCGTGCCGGGCTCGCGGCCCACCGACACATAGGCGGCGACGGTGGACGCCCCGGCCAGCTCGGCCAGTTCGAGGCCGTGCTCGGCGAGCGCCGCGGACGTCCGTCCGAGGGACTCGGGGGGCAGCGCGGCGCGCGCGTCGAGCAGGCGGCGGCGCAACAGGGTCTTCTCGGTCAACTCTGCGGTCATGACGGCCTCACGTGAACTTCGCGAACCTCTCGTAACTGTCTTTATGCGGGCGAAGTTAATCGGATCCACATCTTCCCCTCATTCCCAACCGTTAAGGTGCACGGCATGACTCAGTCGTTCCCCAGCCTCGGCCGGATCAGCAAGGCTGTCATCCCGGCCGCCGGCCTCGGCACCCGCTTCCTCCCGGCGACCAAGGCGACGCCGAAGGAGATGCTGCCGGTCGTCGACAAGCCGGCGATCCAGTACGTCGTCGAGGAGGCCGTCGCGGCCGGCCTCACCGACGTGCTCATGATCACCGGCCGGAACAAGCGCCCCCTGGAGGACCACTTCGACCGCAACTACGAGCTGGAGGAGGCCCTCAGCCGCAAGGGGGACGACGAACGCCTCTCCAAGGTCCAGGAGTCCAGCGACCTCGCGACCATGCACTACGTGCGCCAGGGCGCCCCCCGCGGCCTCGGTCACGCGGTGCTGTGCGCGGCCCCGCACGTCGGCGACCAGCCGTTCGCGGTGCTCCTCGGCGACGACCTGATCGATCCGCGCGATCCGCTGCTCGCGCGGATGGTGGAGGTCCAGGAGCGGGAGGGCGGCAGTGTGATCGCGCTGATGGAGGTCGACCCGGCGCAGATCCACCAGTACGGCTGCGCGGCCGTCGAGGCGACGGTCGACTCCGACGTGGTGAAGGTGACGGGCCTGGTCGAGAAGCCGGAGCCGCACGAGGCCCCCAGCAACTACGCGATCATCGGCCGGTACGTGCTCGACCCGGCCGTCTTCGGGATGCTGCGGGAGACCGAGCCGGGCCGGGGCGGGGAGATCCAGCTGACCGACGCCCTGCAGAAGCTGACCACGGACGAGAAGATCGGCGGGCCGGTCCACGGCGTCGTGTTCAAGGGCCGCCGGTACGACACCGGCGACCGGGGCGACTATCTGCGTGCCATTGTCAGACTCGCGTGCGAGCGTGAAGATCTGGGACCGGACTTCCGGGCCTGGCTCCGGAGATACGTCAGCGAGGAGATGTAGGACCTTGAGCAGCAGCACGGCACCCTCCCCCGGCCCCGCCCACGACCACGGGCACGACCACGGGCAGGGTGCCGCCGACCCGTGCGCCGGCCCGGCACGCGGGCTGTGGTCGGTGGACGAGCACCTGGCCGACATCCTCGCGACGGTCCGCCCGCTCGAACCGATCGAGCTCCAGCTGCTCGACGCCCAGGGCTGCGTCCTCGTCGAGGACGTGACGGTGCCCGCCGCGCTGCCGCCCTTCGACAACAGCTCCATGGACGGGTACGCGGTCCGGGTCGCCGACGTCGCGGGCGCCACCGAGGAGTTCCCCGCCGCCCTCACGGTGATCGGGGACGTCGCCGCCGGCGCGGACGGGCTGCCCACCGTCGGCCCCGGCGAGGCCGCCCGCATCATGACCGGCGCCCCGCTGCCCCCCGGCGCCGAGGCCGTCGTCCCGGTCGAGTGGACCGACGGCGGTACGGGCGGGGGCGCGGCCGCCGGCATGCGCTCCGCGCGCACCGACCCGGAGGGCGCCGGAGGCACGGTCCGGGTGCACCGCTCCGCCGAGGTCCGCGCCCATGTGCGCGCCGCCGGCAGCGACGTGAAGGCAGGGGAGCTCGCCCTCCCGGCGGGCACGGTCCTGGGGCCGCCGCAGATCGGGCTGCTCGCCGCCATCGGCCGGGGCACCGTGAAGGTCCGGCCGCGCCCCCGGGTGGTGGTCGTCTCCACCGGCAGCGAGCTGGTCCAGCCCGGCGAGGAGCTGGGGCCGGGGCAGATCCACGACTCCAACAGCTTCGCCCTCGCGGCGGCGGCGCGGGACGCCGGCGCCCTCGCCTACCGGGTGGGCGCGGTCACCGACGACGCCGACGCGCTGCGCGACATGATCGAGGACCAGCTGATCCGGGCCGACCTGATCGTCACCACGGGCGGCGTGAGTGTCGGCGCGTACGACGTGGTGAAGGAGGCGTTGTCCGCCGACGGACAGGTCGACTTCCGCAAGCTGGCGATGCAGCCGGGCAAGCCGCAGGGCTTCGGCGCGATCGGTCCGGAGCAGGTGCCGCTCCTCGCGCTGCCGGGCAACCCGGTCTCCTCGTACGTCTCCTTCGAACTGTTCGTGCGGCCCGCGATCCGGGCCCTGCGGGGCCTTGAGGACCTTCACCGGCCGCGCGTGCGGGCGGAGCTCGCCGCCGAAGGACCGCTGACGTCACCCGCGGGGCGCCGCCAGTTCCTCCGGGGGACGTACGACGCGGAGGCGGGCACCGTCACCCCCGTGGGGGGCGCGGGCTCCCACCTGATCGCGGCGCTGGCACGGGCGGACGCCCTGATCGTCGTACCGGAGGAGACGGAGTCGGTGGCGCCGGGTGAGGAGCTGGACGTGGTCCTCCTCGGCTGAGAAGGGGGAGGTGGGGGTACGGTGTCGTCCCACACAGCGACCGGGAGTGTCACGGCCATGAGCACGCAGCAAGGACTCACCCACATCGACGAGGCGGGTGCGGCCCGCATGGTCGACGTCTCCGCGAAGGACGTCACGGCCCGCACCGCGCGGGCCAGCGGACGGGTCCTCGTCTCGCCCCGCGTGATCGAGCTGCTGCGCGGCGAGGGCGTCCCGAAGGGCGACGCGCTCGCCACCGCCCGCATCGCCGGGATCATGGGCGCCAAGAAGACCCCCGACCTCGTCCCGCTCTGCCACCCGCTGGCCCTCTCGGGCGTCACCCTGGACCTGCGCGTCGCCGACGACGCGGTGGAGATCCTGGCGACGGTCAGGACCACGGACCGTACGGGCGTCGAGATGGAGGCCCTGACGGCGGTGTCGGTGGCGGCCCTGACCGTCGTCGACATGGTGAAGGCGGTCGACAAGGGCGCGGTCATCTCCGACGTGCGGGTGGAGGAGAAGACCGGCGGCAAGTCGGGCGACTGGACGCGGAGCGCCTCGTGACGCGGGCGGGCAGGGTCGCGGGCGCCCACGAGGAGCACACGCGGCCGGCCACCCCTTCGGAAGCCCCGGCCGCCGCCTACCGGGCCCTGGTGGTGACGGCCTCCAACCGCGCCTCGGCGGGCGTCTACGAGGACAAGGGCGGTCCGCTGATCGCCGAGGGCCTGAGCCGGATGCGGTTCGCCGTGGACGGCCCCCGGGTCGTCCCCGACGGCGCCCCCGTCGAGGCGGCCCTGCGCGAGGGTGTCGCCGCCGGGTACGACGTGATCGTGACGACCGGCGGCACGGGCATCTCGCCCACCGACGCGACGCCCGAGGCGACCCGCCGGGTCCTGGAGCGGGAGATCCCCGGCATCCCGGAGGCCATCCGCGCGTACGGCCGCGAGAAGGTCCCCACCGCCGCGCTCTCCCGGGGCCTCGCCGGTGTCGCCGGCCGCACGCTGATCGTGAACCTGCCCGGTTCGACGGGCGGGGTACGGGACGGGCTCGCCGTCCTGGAGCCGCTGCTGCGACACGCGGTGGACCAGATCCGGGGCGGCGACCATCCCAGACCGGAGGAAGCGGGCGCGACGTCATGATCCCGTCCTGGCCCGTGGTCCTGGTCGACGGCGACGTGCTGCTGCGCCCGATAAAGATGCGGGACCAGCGGGCCTGGCGCGAGGTGAACCGCCGTAACCGCGAGTGGCTGCGGCCCTGGGAGGCGACGGTGCCGCCGCCCGCGCCGGGCGCCCCGGCCGGCCGCCGTCCGACCTACCGTCAGATGGTGCGCCATCTGCGGTCGGAGGCGAACGCGGGCCGGATGCTCCCCTTCGTCATCGAGTACCAGGGGCGGCTCGTCGGCCAGTTGACGGTGGCAGGGATCACCTGGGGCTCGATGTGCTCGGGCCACGTGGGCTACTGGGTCGACCGCGAGGTCGCGGGGCGCGGGGTGATGCCGACGGCGGTGGCGCTCGCCGTCGACCACTGCTTCCGTTCGGTCGGACTGCACCGGATGGAGGTCTGCATCCGTCCCGAGAACGGGCCTTCGCGGCGGGTCGTGGAGAAGCTCGGATTTCGCGAGGAGGGGCTGCGTCCGCGCTATCTCCACATCGACGGGGCGTGGCGTGACCACCTGGTCTACGCGCTGACCGCGGAGGAAGTGCCGGAGGGGCTGGTGCGGCGCTGGCACCTGGCACGACGTCAGCACCCCGCACAATAAAATAAGTGTTCGAATTTCATCGTCAGTTGAACGCCAATCGATCTGAACAATCACAAAAAAGTTCAGTGATATCAGCCAGATCGTGCGACACACCGGGCCAATTGGCCGATGCCCGTCTCCGAACCCCTCTACGGTGTGAGACGTGAGCAGCAGCGGCCTCATCTACGCAGTCATCGTCGGGGCCTGGGCCGCCTACCTGGTGCCGATGTGGCTCCGCCGGCAGGACGAGCTGAACGAAGCCCGTCCCACGGAACGCTTCAGCACCGCCATCCGGCTGCTGTCCGGACGGGCGGGCATGGAGCGCCGGTACGCCAAGGAGCTCAGGGAGCGGGACCGGACGGCGGACGGAGCGGTGCCCGACGTGGACCCGGACGCGGTGACCGAGCATCTGAGCTCGGTCGACGTCCGGGCCTTCTCCGCGCCCGCGGCCAGGACCGAAGCGCGCCTGGAACTCCCGGAGCAGACCGGCCCCCCGGAGCCCGCCGAGCCCGAACCGGCCCGCGACCGGCCCGCCCGGCCCCGCCGTGGCGCCGCCGAACGCGCCCGCCGCGGCAGAGTCCTCGCCCGCCGCCGGCGCACCATCACGGTCCTCTTCGTCGCCTTCACCCTCGGCGCGATCGTCGCCGCGGTCGGCGGCGTCACCTTCCTGTGGGCCCCGGGCATCCCGGCGGTGCTGCTGAGCGCGTACATCGTGCACCTGCGCGTCCAGGAGCGCCGCCGCTTCGTGTACGTCATGGACCGGCGCCGCGCGGAGGCCGCCGCCGCCCGGCTCCGCGAGAGCCGCCGGCCCGCACCCGACCCCGCCCCGGAGGCCGAGGAGGCCCCGGCCCCGTCCGTCTCCCCGCAGGAGGCGGACCGGCGCGCCCTGGTCGAGCAGACGGACCACGCCGAGTGGGTGGACCAGCAGCGCGAGCGCGGCCCGGCCCGCGGCGACAGCTGGGACCCTGTCCCGGTGCCGCTGCCCACGTACGTCACGGCCCCGGTCGCCCCCCGCGCGTCGAGCGGCGTGGACATCACCGACCCGGAGACCTGGAGCGCGGCCCGCTCCTCCACCGCGGCCGACCCCACCCCGCCGCCCGCCCCGGCCCCGGAACGCCGCCCCGCCCCGCCCCGCCGCACCCGCGACCACGGCCGGACCCCCCTCTTCGACCAGTACGCGGACGACGACCGCCCCCGCGCCGCCAACGAGTGACCCGCCCGGCGGAGGCCCGTGACGGCCCTCCGCTGACCTGCGGCGGAAGCGATTTTTGTTCTCGCCGACGGGGATGCTAATGTTTCACACGTCGCAAGGGCCTGTGGCGCAGTCTGGTAGCGCACCTCGTTCGCATCGAGGGGGTCTGGGGTTCAAATCCCCACAGGTCCACAGACAGACGGAATCCCGTCCGATCGCAAGATCGGGCGGGATTCCGCCGTTTCCGGGCGCACTTCGCCGAGGTGGAGCACGGGCGTGGGCGGGGGATTCTTTTCCGGATGTGATCGCGTCGGCCGCCACCTGCGCGGTGCGCCGGAAGTTACTCCGGTATGAATCACGAGTCCTACTCCGCTCCCTGGCCCTTCCCGGTCGGGGTGAACCTCGCGCTGAACCCCCGTCACTTCTCTCAGGCTCCGCACGGTTGGGACGTGTCCGTGTCGGCGGTGGAGCTGGCCGGACTGGCGCAAGGGCCCGACGCCGTGAGGGCGCTCGGGGCCCGGCGGGGTTTCCTGGGCGAGACGCCGGCGAACCTGGAGCTCCGCAGGACCCTCGCGGAGCGGCCCGAGCACTTCGGGCGGATCCACCCGATCGTTCTCGGGGCCGACGAGGTGCACGTGCCGGGCCTCGCCGCGGCCCGGGGCGGGGTGGGTGCCCTGCATGTGTACGGGGTCGAGTGCATCGACGGGCTCCAGCGGCTGTGCACCGTCGCGGACGGGCTCGACCGCTGGGGGCCGGCGCACCTGGACCGGGCCACGGTGCGCCTGGAGATCCACTGCGGCCGGGCCCGTGATGTCGCGCGGGACCTGCACGACGCCGCGTACCGGCACGTCAACGCGCCGACGGCGCAGGACCGGCTGGTCCGGTGCCCGAACATCCAGCGGCTGATGAGGAGCGACTGGGAGAAGGAGGGGTCGTTCAGCCCGTGGCGGGGAGCGAGCGCGGGGCCGAGCAAGCGGCTCTACACGATGCCCGTGGTCACCCGGGGGCTCGCCTGTCTCTCGGCCGGGCCGGGGCCGGAGGCCGCGCACTTGGCGGCGACGGACGAGGGCCTCGAAGTCCTCTGGGGAAGCGTCGGTTCGGCCCTCTACTTGGAAATCTTCCACGACCGGATGAGCCCGCTCGGTGTCGTGCGGGCCGTCAAGGCCTACGAGGCGGCGCAGGCCGCGCTGCGGCGCCTGCCGGCCCGGGCCAGGGAACGGGCCGGTCATCTGATCTCGTACGCCCCCGACCTGGTCGCACGGGAGGCCTGCCGGAAGACCCTGCCCGTGGCCGGGCTGCACGACGAGCAGTCACGCTTCGACTGGCAGGGCGGGATCGAGCGGGACCTGCCCGCCGAGGTCGAGCGGACGGCTGCGGATCTCGTCCGGCGGTACGAGGCCGTCCACGCCCGCCTCGGGGGCAAGCACTACAAGGGGGAGGTGGAGCGGCTCGACGTCTGGCGGGCGATCCTGGCGGAAGGGTGACCCCTCAGGCCAGGGGCTTCGCGAAGCAGCGGCTGTTGGGGTAGTCGCGGTAGAGGCCGAACTTGGCGCAGGGCTCGTAGCCGCTGGAGGTGTAGAGGGCGATGGCCTCCGGCTGGGCCGTGCCCGTTTCCAGGACCATGCGGGTGCGGCCGGCCGCGCGGGCGTCCGCCTCCAGGGCGGCGAGGATGCGGCGGGCCAGGCCGAGGCCACGGGCCTCGGGGACCACGTACATGCGCTTCAGTTCCGCGTCGCCGTCCGCGTAGCCCTCGTCGTTCTCGTCCTGGGTGCGCCAGCCGCCGGTGGCGACGGGGCGGCCCAGCGGGTCGTAGGCGAGCAGGTAGAGGCCGTGCGGCGGGGTGAACATGGAGGGGTCCAGCGGTGTGAGATCGCCCTCGTCGTCGTAACGGGCGACGTACTCCAGCTGTACGGCGTCGTTGAGTTTGACGGCGTCGGGGTGGTCAAAGGGCAGCGGCTGGATGTTCATGCAGTGCATCGTACATGTATGCAGCATCCGCCTGTCGGTATCCTCCCGGGATGCTCACCGTCACGTCCGTGAATGTCAATGGTCTCCGTGCCGCCGCCAAGAAGGGCTTCTCCGAGTGGCTGGCCGGCAGCTCCGCCGACGCCGTCTGCCTGCAGGAGGTCCGCGCCGAGGAGGCCCAGCTGCCCGCGGAGGTCCGGGCCCCCGAGGGCTGGTTCACCTTCCACGCTCCCGCCGCCGCCAAGGGGCGGGCCGGTGTGTCCCTCTACACGCGGCGCGAGCCCGACGCCGTGCGCGTCGGCTTCGGGTCGAGCGAGTTCGACGGCAGCGGCCGGTACATCGAGGCCGACCTCCCCGGCGTCACCGTCGCCAGCCTCTACCTGCCGTCAGGCGAGGTCGACACCGAGCGCCAGGACGAGAAGTACCGCTTCATGGACGCCTTCCTGCCCTACCTCAAGGAGCTGAAGGAGCGGGCCGCCGCCGACGGCCGCGAGGTCGTCGTCTGCGGCGACTGGAACATCGCCCACCGCGAGGCCGACCTCAAGAACTGGCGGGCCAACCGCAAGAACGCCGGCTTCCTCCCCGAGGAGCGCGCCTGGCTGAGCCGCGTCCTCGACGAGAACGACGGCGGCTACGTGGACGTCGTCCGCGCCCTCCACCCCGACCAGGAGGGCCCCTACAGCTGGTGGTCGTACCGCGGACGCGCCTTCGACAATGACAGCGGCTGGCGGATCGATTATCAGATCACGACCCCCGGCCTCGCCGCGAAGGCCGTGAAGGCGTACGTCGAGCGGGCCGCCACCCACGCCGAGCGCTGGAGCGACCACGCGCCGGTCACCGCCGTCTACCAGCTCTGACCGGGGCGCCTACGGGGTGTCGTCCCGCAGTCGCCGGTCGAGGGCCATCGACAGTTCCGCCTCGACCACGCTCTTGGCGAGCGGGCGAAGGCGCTGCATGTCGCCGTCGCGGGCGTGGGCGCGGAGGAGGTCGGTGAAGAGGTCCGCGAGGGCCTCGGCGTGCTCGCGGACGCGGGCGCCCGCCTTGAGGACCTCGGCGAGCGGGACGCCCTCGCGGACGAGGGCGGCGGAGACGTCGAGCAGCCGGCGGCTGATGTGGACGAACTCCTCGCCGTCGGTGAGGACGTAGCCGAGGTCGAGGGCGGCCGCCAGGTTCTCGGGGGTGACCTCGCCGGCGAAGTGGTCGGCGAGTTCCTCGGGGGTGAGGCGGACCGGTTCCTCCTCGGTGGGCGCCGGGAGGGCGAGGACCTCGCGGACGTTGCGCCCGCTCTCGAAGGCGGCGGTGAGGTCGGCGATGCCGTTGAGGGTGTGGCCGCGTTCCAGGAGGGCGGCGATGGTGCGCAGCCGGGCGAGGTGGTGGTCGTCGTACCAGGCGATGCGGCCCTCGCGGCGGGGTGGCGGGATGAGGCCGCGCTCCCGGTAGAAGCGCAGCGTGCGGACGGTGATGCCGGCCGCGGCGGCCAACTCCTCCATGCGGTACTCGCGTACGGGGGTGCCCGCCGCGGTCTCCGCCGTCTCGCCCGGTCGGGTGCCTGATCCTTCTGCCACGGACGCCAGCCTATGTTGTACCGCCGGTAACTTTCCCGCGCCGGACCTCTACCGCTCGGTAGGGAGCTGCTCTACAGTCCCGACTGTGCCAGTGATTGCTGGCGGAATCTTGGCCGGGCGCACGGGAGGCGGCATGGCGAAGCACGAGCACGTACGGGTGGCGGTGATCGGATCGGGATTCGGCGGGCTCGGAGCCGCCGTCCGGCTGCGCCGCGAGGGGATCACCGACTTCGTCGTCCTGGAGCGGGCCGACTCCGTGGGCGGCGCCTGGCGCGACAACAGCTACCCCGGCTGTGCCTGTGACGTCCCGTCCCACCTCTACTCCTTCTCCTTCGCGCCCAACCCCGACTGGCCGCGCACCTTCTCCGGCCAGCGGCACATCCGGGCCTACTTGGAGCACGTCGCCGACACCTTCGGGCTCCGTCCGCACATCCGCCTCAACCACGAGATGCTCCGCATGGAGTGGGACGCCGAGGCGCTGCGCTGGGAGATCGAGACCAGCGCCGGCCGCCTCAGCGCCGATGTCGTCGTCTCCGCCGCCGGGCCGCTCTCCGACCCGCAGATCCCCGACATCCCGGGGCTCGCCGACTTCCCCGGCAAGGTCTTCCACTCCGCCCGCTGGGACCACGACTACGACCTCCGCGGCAAGCGCGTCGCCATGATCGGCACCGGCGCCTCGGCCATCCAGATCGTGCCCGAGATCCAGCGCGAGGTCGGCCGGCTGACCCTCTTCCAGCGCACGCCCCCGTGGGTCATGCCGCGCATGGACCGCTCCATCAGCGGCCCCGAGCGCTGGCTGCACCGCACGCTGCCCGTCACGGCCACCCTGCGGCGCGGCATCCTCTGGGGCATCCGCGAACTCCAGGTCGGCGCCTTCACCAAGCACCCCGGCGAACTCGGCCTGGTCGAGAAGCTCGCCAAGGCCAACATCGCCCGCTCCATCAAGGACCCGGAGCTGCGCGCGAAGCTGACCCCCTCGTACCGCATCGGCTGCAAGCGGATCCTGCTCTCCAACACGTACTACCCGGCGCTCGCCCAGCCCAACGTCGACGTCGTCGCCTCCGGGCTGCGCGAGGTCCGCGGCTCGACCGTGGTGGCCGCCGACGGCACCGGGACCGAGGTCGACGCGATCATCTTCGGCACCGGCTTCCACGTCACCGACATCCCGATCGCCGAGCGCGTGATCGGCGCCGAGGGGATCAGCCTCGCCGAGTCCTGGAAGGACGGCGTGCAGGTGCTGCGCGGAGCCACCGCGAGCGGCTTCCCCAACCTCATGATGATCATCGGACCCAACACCGGCCTCGGGAACTCCTCGATGATCCTCATGATCGAGTCCCAGCTGAACTACATGGCCGACTACCTGCGCCGGCTCCACGGCCTCGGCGAACGCGCCGCCCTCGCCGTGCGGCCCTCCGCCGTCGGCGCCTGGAACCGCAAGGTCCAGTCCCGCATGGAGCGGACCGTGTGGAAGTCCGGCGGCTGCGACAGCTGGTACCTCGACGCCAGTGGCCGCAACACCACCCTGTGGCCCGGCACGACGGCCGAGTTCCGGCGCGAGACCCGCAGGGTCGACCTCTCCGAGTACGAAGTGGTCCGCGCGCCCAGGCCCCTGAACCCGGCCGGGACCCCGGCCTCCCGCGCGAAGGAGGCGGCCAAGTGACGCTCCGCCGCATGCCGGTGCCCCGCGAAGTGACCGCCGTCTCCGCCGACGGCGCCCGCCTCCACGTCGAGGTGTACGGCCCCGAGGGCGCCCCCGCCGTCGTGCTCGCCCACGGGTGGACCTGCTCCATCGCCTTCTGGGCGGAGCAGATACGCGCCCTCGCCACCGACCACCGGGTCATCGCCTACGACCAGCGCGGCCACGGCCGTTCGCCGCTGCCCGGGCCCACCGGGCAGGGCTACTCGACCACGTCCCTCGCCGACGACCTGGAGGCGGTGCTCGCCGCCACGCTCGGCCCCGGTGAACGCGCCGTTCTCGCCGGGCACTCCATGGGCGGCATGACGATCATGGCCGCCGCCGGCCGGGAGGGCCTGCGGCAGCACGCCGCCGCCGTGCTGCTCTGCTCGACCGGGCCCTCACGGCTGACCGCCGAGGCCACCGTCCTCCCCCTGCGGCCGGGCGGTCTGCGGACCCTGCTGACCGGGGCGGTGCTCGGCTCCAAGGCGCCGCTGGGACCGGTCACGGTCCTTTCGAAGAAGATCCTCAAGTACGCCACGATGGGCCCCGGTTCGGCGCCCGACCGGGTCGACACCTGCGCCCGGATCGTGCACGCCTGCCCGCGCCCCGCCCGGTACGGGTGGTCGCAGGTTCTGGCCGGCCTCGATCTCCAGGCCGCCCTCGCGGACCTGCGGCTTCCGGTGGCGGTGCTCGTCGGCACCGCCGACCGGCTCACCCCGGCCGCCCACTCCCGGGCGATGGCGGAGGCGCTGCCGCACTGCACGGGCCTGGTCGAGCTGGCCGGCGTGGGCCACATGACGCCGGTGGAGGCACCCGAGGCCGTCACCGCGCAGATCCGCGAACTGACCCTCACCTACCTGGGGGCGAAGGAGGAGGCAGAGGCATGAGCAGGGTGAGCCTGGAAGGACAGGTGGCGGTCGTCACCGGAGGTGCGCGCGGCGTCGGAGAACTCCTCGCCCGCAAGCTCTCCGCGCGCGGCGCGAAGATCGCGCTGGTCGGCCTGGAGCCGGAGCTGCTGAAGGAGGTGGCGGGGCGGCTGCACACCGAGGCCGACTGGTGGCACGCCGACGTCACCGACCACGAGGCCATGGCCCGGGTCGCGGCCGAGGTGAAGGAACGGTTCGGGAAGGTCGACATCGTCGTCGCCAACGCCGGTGTCGCGGCGGGCGGTCCGTTCGTCGACTCCGACCCGGCCGCCTGGCGGCGGGTGATCGAGGTCAACCTCATCGGCGGCGCCGTCACCGGCCGGGCCTTCCTGCCCGTCCTGATGGAATCCCGCGGGTACTTCCTCCAGATCGCCTCGCTCGCCGCGATCACCCCGGCCCCGATGATGACGGCGTACTGCGCCTCCAAGTCGGGCGTGGAGGCCTTCGCGCACAGCCTGCGCGCCGAAGTGGCGTACAAGGGCGTGAAGGTGGGCGTCGGCTACCTCTCCTGGACCGACACGGACATGGTGCGGGGCGCGGACCAGGACGACGTGATGAAGGAGCTGCGGCAGCGGCTGCCGTGGCCGGCGAACCGCACGTACCCCCTCGGCCCGGCCGTGGACCGGATCGTGGCGGGCATCGAGCGGCGCTCGGCCCATGTGTACGCCCAGTGGTGGCTGCGCGGGATGCAGTCGGTGCGCGGCCACCTCCCGGGCCTGATCGCCACGGTGGGCCGCCGCGAGGTGGAGCGCTTCGGGCCGCGGCTCGGGACCGTCTCCAAGGGCCTGGTCGGCGCGGGCGGCGCGGCCGACGAAGCGGCGCGGGCGGAACGGGCCTGAGGGAGGGGCCCGGCCCGGGGCTGGGCCGGGACCCGGTCCGTTACGCACCGTGATGCTCCGACATGCGAAGTGTGTTCGCCCATGCGAATCTGGTCGTGCCCCCGGGGCCAACGGGCCCCGTCCCCCTCACACCCTTCTAGGAGTGAACCTTCATGGGCATGGACCAGTTCAAGGACAAGGCCGAGCAGCTCAAGGAGCAGGCCAAGCAGGCCGCGGGCAAGGCGAAGAACGAGGCGTCGGAGCGCGCCACCCAGGGCCGTGAGCGTGCGGCCCAGGGCCGTGAGCGCGCCGCGGAGCAGACGCGCCGCCCGCAGCAGGACGCCCAGCAGCGGAACCGGGACTACGAGTCCTGACCCCGCCGCCGTACGGCGCCCGAGGAGTCTGACGCCGCTCGGCGTCGGCCGTCCTTGAGGAAGGCGCACCCGGGACGCCGGGTGCGCCTTTCGCGTGTGATCTTGGCGCATAAGTCGCGCGCGTCCCGGGCCGGTTCTCCGTACCGTGGCGCCCATGGCCGTACTTGAGCGCATCCGATCCGATCACGGGCCCGCCCTGCTCGCCTTCGAGCGGGAGAACCGGGCGTTCTTCACCCGCTCGGTGCCCGACCGGGGCGAGGCGTACTTCGAGGAGTTCGACGCCCGGCACCGGGAGCTGCTGAAGGCGCAGGACGCCGGCGAGATCCACTTCCACGTGCTGGTGGCGGAGGGCGGGGAGATCCTCGGCCAGGTCACCCTGCTCGGCGTCGACCCGCGCGAGGGCACCGCCGAACTCGGCTTCCGGCTGGCCGAGAAGGCGACCGGCCGGGGCCTCGCCACCCAAGGCGTGCGGGAGGTGTGCCGGCTCGCCGTCGAGGAGTACGGGCTGCGCCGGCTCACCGCGGCCGCGGCCCTCGCCAACGACGCCTCCCGCGCGGTCCTCACCCGTGTCGGCTTCGGGGCCGTCGGCAGCGTCGGCCTCGGGCCCGGCGAGCCCGGCATCGCCTACGAGCTCGACCTCGGCGGCAGCTTCGGACGCGAGCGGTCCGGTACGTCCTCGTAGCCCGGGGGGCTCGCGGCCGGTGTCTTCTCCAGGAGCGCGAGCGCCACGTGCACGGCGTCGTCCAGCTGGGCGTGCCGGCCCTCGGCCCAGTCCAGGGGGGTGCGCAGGACCGCGAGGTCGGGTTCGACGCCGTGGTTCTCGACCGACCAGCCGTACTCGGGGAACCAGGCCGCGTTCATCGGTACGGTGATCTGCGTGCCGTCGCCGAGCCGGTGGCGGCCGGTCATGCCGACGACCCCGCCCCAGGTGCGCTGGCCGACCACGGGTCCGAGGCCGAGCAGCTTGAACGCGGCGGTGATCATGTCGCCGTCGGAGGAGGTGGCCTCGTCGGCGAGGGCGACGACGGGGCCGCGCGGCGCGTTCGAGGCGTAACTGACGGGCTGCGCGTTCCGGGTGAGGTCCCAGCCCAGGATCTTCCGGGTGAGCTGCTCGATCACCAGCTCGCTGATGTGGCCGCCCGCGTTGCCGCGCACGTCCACGATGAGCGCGGGCCGCGAGACCTCCATGCGCAGGTCGCGGTTGAACTGCGCCCAGCCGGAGCCGCCCATGTCGGGGATGTGGAGGTAGCCGCACCGGCCGCCGCTCAGCTCCCGGACCACCGCGCGCCGCTTGGTGACCCAGTCCTGGTAGCGCAGCGGGCGCTCGTCCACGAGCGGGACGACGGCGACCCGGCGGGCGCGGCCCTCGCCCTCGGCGGGCGTGAAGGTGAGCTCGACGGTGGTGCCGCCGGTGCCGGCGAGCAGCGGGTACGGCCCGGCCACCGGGTCCACGGGCCGGCCGTCGACGTGGGTGAGGATCGCGCCGGGGCGGATGCCGGTGCCGGCGAGCGGCGAACGGGCCTTGGAGTCGGAGGAGTCGCCGGGCAGGATGCGCTTCACCGTCCAGCCGCCCTCACGGGGCACGAAGTTGGCGCCGAGCAGGCCCTGCGGGCGCTGGTAGTGCGGCGGGCCCTCGTTGCGGCGGGCGGGGGTGACGTAGGCGTGCGAGGTGCCGAGCTCGCCCATGACCTCGCGCAGCAGATCGGCGAACTCGTCGGGCGAGGCGACCCGTTCGACCAGCGGGCGGTACTGGTCCAGGATCGCCGACCAGTCGACCCCGCCCATGCCGGGCTCCCAGAAGTAGGCGCGGACGATCCGCCCCGCCTCGTCGAAGGCCCCCCGCCACTCGGCGCCCGGGTCGACCTCGTGCAGGATGCGCCGCAGGTCCAGGTAGACGGTGGAGTCGCCGTCGCCGGGCTCGGTGGCGGGCACGGCCCGCAGCTCGCCCTCGTCCACGATCACCAGCCGGCTGCCGTCACCGCTGACGGCGAACCAGTCCAGGTCCTTGGCGAGTTCGGTGCGGCGCGCCCGGGTCACCGAGAAGTGTTCCAGGGTGGGGCGGCCCGAGGTGTCGGCCGGGTTGGCGAAGGTCTCGCCGAGCGCGCCCGAGATGGGCCAGCGCAGCCAGACCAGGCCGCCGCCGCTGACCGGGTGCAGGGCCGAGTACTTGGAGGCGGCGACCGGGAAGGGCGTGACCCGGTCGGCCAGGCCCTCGACCTCGACGGTGACCGTGCCGTCACCGGTGTCCACGGCGTCGTCGGGGTCGAGCCCGCCGGCCGCCGGCCGCCCGTCGGGGAGCAGCGCGAAGGGGGAGGGCGTGGCGGAGGAGAGCGGTACGAGGTAGGGGCGGCAGCCCAGCGGGAAGGACAGGTCGCCGGTGTGGACGTCGTACACCGGGTCGAAGCCCCGCCAGGAGAGGAAGGCCAGATAGCGGCCGTCCCGGGTGAAGACCGGGTTCTCGTCCTCGAAGCGGCCGTTGGTGACGTCGACGACGGTGGGGGCGCCGGGGCCGGCGATGCGGGCCATCTTGATGGAGCGCAGGGAGCGGCCGATACCGGGGTGGGACCAGGTCAGCCAGGCGCCGTCGGGGGAGAAGGCGAGGTCGCGGACGGGGCCGTTGACGGACCGGATGAGCTCGGTGACGCGGGCGGGCGCCGCTTCCGCGCCGGAGGCCTCGTCCGCGGCCCCGGCGCCTTCCGTGCCCTCGGCCCCATCCGTGCCCTCGGCCCCATCCGTACCTGAGGGCCGGTCCGTACCGGGGACCGCGGCTTCTTCCGTACCTCCGGCCCCTTCCGTACCGCCCGGCTCCTCGCCGGTGCCGGGGACGCCGATGCCGGCCGTGTCCTCACCGGTGTCGACCAGGAGCAGCCTGCCGTCGTGGGAGGCGACGGCGAGGCGGTCCCCGTCGGGGTCGGCGGCCATCTCCTCGACCCGGCCGAGCAGGCCCTGCGCGAGGCGGCGGGGCGGCCGGTCGCCGGTGGCGCGCGGCAGGTACGCCACCTCGATGGCGTCCTCGCCCTCGGCGTCGGTGACGTAGGCGATCCGGCCCCCGCTGCCGAGCATCTCGGGCAGCCGGACCCGCACCCCGGGGGTGTCGGTCAGGGCGCGGGCCGGGCCGTCGCGGTGGGTGAGCCAGTAGAGGCTGCCGCGCACCCCGACGGCGCTGGCCCGGCCGGTCTCGTCGACGGAGAGGGCGTCGACGTGGTGGGCGGCGGGCACCTGGTAGGGGCGGCGGCCCGCGCGCTGGCCGCCCAGCCGTACCTCCAGCTTGCGCGGCCGGGAGTCGGGGGTCAGGTCGTCCACGATCCACAGGTCGCCCGCGCACTGGTAGACGACCCGGCGGCCGTCGCTGGAGGCGTGCCGGGCGTAGAAGGCGTCGTGGTCGGTGTGGCGGCGCAGGTCGGTGCCGTCGGGCAGGCAGGAGTAGAGGTTGCCGATGCCCTCGTGGTCGGAGAGGAAGGCGATCCGCCCGCCGACGAACATCGGTGCGTCGAGCTGGCCCCCGAGGTCGGCCAGGAGCCGTTCGCCGTGCAGCCAGAGCCGGCCCGTGGCGCCGCCCCGGTAGCGCTTCCAGGCGGCGGGCTCGTGCGGCGGCCGGCCGGTGAGGAGGAGGGTGCGGCGCTCCCCGCCGGCCTGGTCGGAGCAGGCGATGTCGCTGACCGGTCCCCAGGGCATGCGGCCGCCGGGCGAGCCGTCGGTGGGCACGGTGTAGGCCCACGAGAAGTACGAGAAGGGCTGGCCGTGCGAGGAGACGGCGAGGATGTCGGAGCGGCCGTCCTTGTCCGGCGGCGTCCAGGAGCAGACCCGGGTGTCGGTGGAGCCCCAGTGCGTGAGCCGCCGGGCCGGTCCGCCGTCGACGGGCACGAGGTGGATCTCGGGGTCCAGGCTGCGCCAGCTCGTGCAGGCCACGTGGCGGCCGTCGGGGGAGAAGCGCGGCGGGCCGACGCGGGTGCGGTCGACCGTGAGCCGCCAGGCTCTGCCGGGCCGTTCGCCCTCGGGTACGAGGGGGGCGAGCCACAGGTCGTCCTCGGCCGCGAAGCACAGCAGGTCGTCGTGGAGGTGCGGAAAACGGAGGTAGGCCACGTCGTCGCTCACCCCCTCATGCTTTCCGCGCGAAGGGGGCGCGGCAACTCGTACGCGTGTCCACCCGCCGGACCCGTACGGGGGAGGGACGGTGCGGTGCCGGAGGCCGTGTGTCCCAGAACACGTACGAAACGGTTTCGTTTCGATGAGGGTGCGGGTAGGGTCGAGGTGTACGACACCGTTTCGATCGGACGGGAGACCGGTCATGGCACGCAGCAGGCTCACCCCCGAGCGTGAGTCCGAGCTGTACGAAGCCGTGCTCGACCTCCTCCGCGAGGTCGGCTACGACGCCCTCACCATGGACGCCGTCGCCGCCCGCACCCGTTCCAGCAAGGCCACCCTCTACCGCCAGTGGGGGAGCAAGCCGGAACTGGTCGCCCGGGCCCTGCGCCACAACAAGCCGGTCGATCTCGCCGAGATCGACACCGGCTCCCTGCGCGGGGACTTCCAGGCGCTCCTGGAGCGGACCGACGACTGCCAGATGGAGAAGGACGCCGCGCTGATGCGGGGTCTGGCCCATGCCGTCCACGACAACCCCGACCTGCACCAGGCCCTGCGCGAACTGCTCATCGCACCCGAGATGAACGGTCTCGCGGAAGTCCTCGGCCGGGCTGTCCGCAGGGGCGAGGTCGACGCCGGGAACCCGGCGCTCTCGCTCGTCCCGCACATGCTGATCGGCGCGTTCGTCGCCCGTCCGCTGATCGACGATCAGCCGGTCGACCACGCGTTCCTCAGCGCCTACGTCGACGCCGTCGTGCTCCCCTCACTCGGCGTCTGACAGCCGCTGTCCCCACAGCGGCCCGCACCACCCCGCACCACCTGACGCGTACCGCTCACGCCGTCGGGCCGGCTCCCCATGCCCTGTCCCAATCACACCGGGAGTACGTACCCGTGGCCACCTTCCTCTACAAGCTGGGCCGCTCCGCCTTCCGGCGCCGACGGCTCGTCGCCCTCCTGTGGGTGGCGCTCCTGGCGGTCGCCGGAGTCGGCGCCGCCACCGCGCCCACCGCCACCTCCAGCTCCTTCTCCATACCCGGCACCGAGGCCCAACGCGCCTTCGACCTGCTCGAAGAACGCTTCCCCGGCGCCGGCGCCGACGGAGCCACCGCCCGCGTCGTCTTCAAGGCCCCCGACGGCCGGAAGATGACCGACGCCGCGCACAAGGCCGTCGTCCAGGAGACCGTCGCCGTCCTGAAGTCCGGCTCGGACCAGATCGTCGCCGTCTCCGACCCGTACACCACGCAGGCCGTCTCCCGTGACGGCTCGACCGCCTACGTCTCCGTGACGTACGAGGTCAACGCGATGGAGCTGACCGACGCGACCCGGGACGCCCTCAAGGAGACCGGGCACAACGCGCAGGGCAAGGGGCTGACCGTCGAGATCGGCGGTGACGCGCTCCAGACCATGCCGGAGCAGGGCGCGAGCGAGGCCGTCGGCGTGGTCATCGCCGGCATCGTGCTCGTCCTCACCTTCGGCTCGCTCGTGGCCGCCGGACTCCCGCTGCTCACCGCGATCATCGGCGTCGGCATCGGCGTCTCCGCGATCACGGCCCTCGCGAACGTCCTGGACCTGGGCAGCACCACCTCCACCCTCGCCACGATGATCGGCCTGGCCGTCGGCATCGACTACGCCCTCTTCATCGTCTCCCGCTACCGCGCGGAGCTCGCCGAGGGCCGGGACAAGGAGGAGGCCGTGGGCCGCGCGGTCGGCACGGCGGGCTCCGCCGTCGTCTTCGCCGGTCTCACCGTCGTCATCGCCCTCGTCGGCCTGGCCGTCGTCAACATCCCGATGCTGACGAAGATGGGCTTCGCCGCCGCCGGCACCGTGGTGATCGCCGTCCTCATCGCGCTCACCCTCATCCCGGCCCTGCTGGGCTTCGCCGGCGACCGCATCGTCAGCCGGAAGGAGCGCAAGGCGGCCCGGGCCGCCGAGGGGACGGAGGCGGGCGAACGGGGCGCCGCCGCGACCGGGGCCCCGGCCAAGCCCAACGCGGGGACGCGCTGGGCCGGCTTCGTCGTCCGCCGCCCCCTGATGGTGCTGCTCGTCGGCGTCCTCGGCCTCGGCGCCATGGCCGTCCCCGCCGCCTCCCTGGAGATGGGCCTGCCGGACGACGGCGTCAAGCCGGTCTCCGCCACCGAGCGCCGGGCGTACGACCTGCTGTCCGACGGCTTCGGCCCCGGCTTCAACGGCCCCCTCCTCGTCGTCGTGGACGGCGACCGGGCCACCGCCGACCGGACCGTCTCCACGATCAAGGGCCTCGACGGCTGGGCCGCCGTCACCCCGGCGACCCCCAACAAGGCCGGCGACGCCGCCATGATCACCGTCGTCCCGAAGGACCGGCCCTCCTCGGCCGCCACCGAGACGCTGGTCCACGACATCCGGGACGCCACCGGCGACGAGGTCCTCGTCACCGGCGCCACCGCGATGAACATCGACTTCTCGCAGAAGATGAACGACGCCCTGGTGCCCTACCTCGCCCTGGTCGTCGGGCTCGCCTTCGTCCTGCTGACCCTGGTCTTCCGCTCCGTCCTCGTCCCGCTCAAGGCGGCCCTCGGCTTCCTGCTCTCGGTCGTCGCGGCCCTCGGCGCGGTCGTCGCGGTCTTCCAGTGGGGCTGGCTGGGCAGCCTGTTCGGCGTCGAGCAGACCGGCCCGATCATGTCGATGATGCCGATCTTCATGGTGGGTGTCGTCTTCGGTCTCGCCATGGACTACGAGGTCTTCCTCGTCACCCGGATGCGTGAGGCGTACGTCCACGGCGAGCGGCCCGCCCAGGCCGTCGTGACCGGCTTCCGGCACAGCGCCCGGGTGGTCACGGCCGCCGCCGTCATCATGATCGCGGTCTTCGCCGGCTTCATCGGGATGTCCGACCAGATGGTCAAGATGATCGGCTTCGGCCTGGCCGTGGCCGTCCTCTTCGACGCCTTCGTCGTCCGCATGGCGATCGTCCCGGCCGTCCTGGCGCTCCTCGGGGCCAAGGCCTGGTGGCTGCCGAAGTGGCTCGACCGGGCGCTGCCCAACGTGGACGTGGAGGGCGAGGGCCTGGCCGCCGCCCGCGACGCCGCGGCCGGGAGGCCGGAGACCGACCTCGTGAAGGCCTGACCGGCAGGGCGCGGGGCCTTCTTCCGAAGGCTCGCGCCCGTCCCCCGATACCCCGGGGCGGCCCCTGAGCGGGGGGCGTGCCCCGGACCGCGCCGGGACCTGTGGGGACGGGGAACCGACGCGGCAGGACGCCGTCGGCGTGTCGTTCAGCGATGCGCCGGCGGCGTCCGTGCGTCGCGGGACGCCGGGCAGGCCACGTGCCCGGGGTGGTGCTCCGGCCGGCCGGTGGTCAGTGACGCGCCGACGGTGTCCGTGCGCCGGTGCGCCGGGCCACGGCTTCGGCAGGGTCGGCCTCGGCGCGGGTGGGTTCCGTACGGGCGGAGCCGGCGCCGCGCGGCTCGGGGCCGCGGCCGCCCGCGTACGTACGGCGCAGGAAACGGACCAGGGCCGCGGTGTCGAACTGGACGACCGCGACGCCGTCCTCGCCGTGGAACTCCACGACCGTCTGCACCCGCCCGCACGGCCACACCGCCACATCGCCCCGGTGGGCGGGCACGCGCATCCCGTGCTCCAGCAGGGCGCGCGGGAAGGCCCACTCGACCTCGCCGGGGAAGATGAAGCGCACGGTGGCGGGGGAGTAGCCCGGGTCGAAGCGGAGGGCGACGGGGACGGGACGGGAGAGGGGGGCGTCACTGACGATCCGCCCCCGGGCCCGGTCCTCGACCGGGCGGCCGGCCGGCGGGAGGTGGTGCGCGGCGGGGCCGCCTGCGGCGTGCCCCTCCGCGGAATCCGCGGGGTCCATCGGAGAGCTCCTCACGTTCGGTCCTCTTCGGCCTCTTCGATCCCTCCCGTACAGGTCCTCCTTCCCGGAGCGCGCGCCGCGCATGCGCCGCCCCGGTGTCGCGCACGCCACTCCGTGCCGTTCTGTGATCCGTACGCTCTTGCAAGTGCTTTGCAGCAGCGTCCATCATTCGGGCGTGCATGTACCTGACGGATTCATCAACGCCCCCGTGTCGGCCGCCGCCGGTCTCGTCGCCGCCGGCGCCGTCGCCGTCAGCCTGCGCGGAGCCCGACGCGAACTCGACCAGCGCACGGCCCCGCTCGCCGGACTCGTCGCCGCCTTCGTCTTCGCCGTCCAGATGCTGAACTTCCCGGTCGCCGCAGGAACCAGTGGACACCTCCTCGGCGGGGCGCTCGCCGCGATCCTCGTCGGACCCTGGACCGGCGTCTGCTGCATCGCCGTCGTCCTGCTCATGCAGGGGCTCCTCTTCGCCGACGGCGGTCTCACCGCCCTCGGCGTCAACATCACCGTGATGGGCGTCGTCACCGTCGTCGTGGCCTACGCCCTCTTCCGCGGACTCGTCCTCGTCCTGCCGCGCACCCGCCGCTCGGTGACCGCGGCCGCCTTCGTCGCCGCGCTCGTCTCCGTGCCGGCCTCGGCCGCCGCCTTCACCCTGCTCTACGCGATCGGCGGCACCACCGACGTGCCGATCGGGACCGTCCTCACCGCCATGCTCGGCGTGCACGTCCTCATCGGAGTCGGCGAGGCCGCCATCACCATGCTGACCGTCGGCGCGGTCCTCGCCGTCCGCCCCGACCTCGTGTACGGCGCCCGCGGCCTGACCGCCCCGCTCAAGCTCCGCGTCGGCGGGGAGCTCGTCGACGCCCGGCCCGCCGCCGGCACCGTGGCGACCGCGCCGGCCTCCCCGGGTTCGCCGAAGAAGCTGTGGATCGGCGGCGTCGTCACCGCCCTGGTCCTCGCCGGGGTCGTCTCCTTCTACGCCTCCGCCAGCCCCGACGGCCTGGAGAAGGTCGCCGCCGACCAGGGCATCGACGCCAAGGCCGAGGAACACGCCGCCGCCGGTTCCCCGCTCGCCGACTACGGCGTCGAGGGCGTCGAGACCGAGCGCCTCTCGGGCGGCCTCGCCGGCGTCATCGGCGTGGGCGTCACGCTCGCCGCCGGCACCGGCGTCTTCTGGGCCGCACGCCGCCGCAAGACCCCCGCGGACGCCTGAGGTGGGCGCGGGGCACGCCCACCGGCTCCACCGGCCCGGCCGCTCCCCGGTCCACGAGCTGCCCCCGCACACCAAGCTCGTCGCCGTCCTCGGCTTCGTGGCCGTCGTGGTCTCCACGCCCCGCGAGGCCGTCTGGGCCTTCGCCCTGTACGCCCTGCTCCTCGCCGGCGTGGCGGGCGCGGCCCGCGTCCCGGCCGGCTTCCTGCTCAAGCGGCTGCTCATCGAGGTGCCGTTCGTCGCGTTCGCGCTGCTCATGCCGTTCGTGGTGCCCGGCGGGCGGACCGAGTTCCTCGGCGTCCCCCTGAGCGTCCCCGGCCTGTGGGGCGCCTGGAACGTCCTGGCCAAGGGCACCCTCGGCGTCGCCGCCTCCGTGCTCCTCGCCACCACCACCGAACTGCGGGCCCTGCTCCTCGGCCTCCAGCGCCTCCGGATGCCCCCGCTGCTCGTCCAGATCGCCTCCTTCATGATCCGGTACGGGGACGTCGTCACCGACGAGATGCGCCGCATGTCCGTCGCCCGCCGCTCGCGCGGCTTCGAGGCCCGGGGCGTGCGCCACTGGGGCGTGCTCGCCGGTTCGGCGGGCGCCCTCTTCATCCGCTCGTACGAGCGCGGGGAGCGGGTCCACCTCGCCATGGTCAGCCGCGGCTACACCGGCACCCTGCCGGTCCTCGACGAGACGCCCGCCACCCGGGCCGAGTGGGCGCGCGCCGCCACCCTCCCGCTCGCCGCGCTCCTGATCTGCCTCATCTGCCTCCTCGGACGGACCCCGTGACCCGCACCGCCCCGCTCCCGCCCTCGCTCGAGGTGACCGGCCTCGCCTACGCCTACCCCGACGGCCACCAGGCCCTCTTCGGCGTGGACCTCACCGTCGGACGCGGTGAACGGGTCGCCCTCCTCGGCCCCAACGGCGCCGGCAAGACCACCCTCGTCCTGCACCTCAACGGCATCCTCGCCGCCGGCGCGGGCTCCGTCACCGTCGCCGGTCTGCCGGTCGGCAAGCGGCACATGGCCGAGATCCGCCGCCGGGTCGGCATCGTCTTCCAGGATCCCGACGACCAGCTGTTCATGCCGACCGTCCGCGAGGACGTGGCGTTCGGCCCGGCCGCCGCCGGGCTGCGCGGCGCCGCCCTCGACGCCGTCGTGCACCGGGCGCTGGCACGGGTCGGCATGGCGGAGTTCGCCGACCGGCCCCCGCACCACCTGTCCTTCGGGCAGCGCCGCCGGGTCGCCGTCGCCACCGTCCTCGCCACGGAGCCGGAGATCCTCGTCCTCGACGAGCCGTCCTCCAACCTGGACCCGGCCTCCCGCCGCGAGCTCGCCGACGTGCTGCGCTCGCTGGACGTCACCGTCCTCATGGTCACCCACGACCTGCCGTACGCCCTGGAGCTCTGCCCGCGTTCGGTGATCCTCAGCGAGGGCGTGATCGCCGCCGACGGCCCGACCGGCGAGATCCTCGCCGACACGGAGCTGATGGCCCGGCACCGCCTGGAGCTGCCCTTCGGCTTCGTCCCCGGTTCCGTCGCCTGAGACCATGGGGGCCGTTCGTACGGTACGAGAGGAAGTGTGGGTCAGGTGGACGTCCAGGGCACGGTGGCGGCGGGCTGGGAGCCGGTCAGGGACGCGTTCCTGCGCAACTTCGAGGGGCGCGGCGAGCGCGGCGCGGCCGTCGCCGTCCACCACGACGGCGTGCCGGTGGTCGACCTGTGGGCGGGCACGCGGGACGCCGGCGGCGCGGAGGACGCCCACGGCAGGGACGGATCCGGCGGGCCCGCGCCCTGGACCGCGTCCACCGCGCAGGTCGTGCGCTCCGCCACGAAGGGCGTCTCCGCCGCCGTCCCCCTCCTCCTCCACCAGCGCGGCCTGCTCGACCTGGACGCCCCCGTCGCCACGTACTGGCCGGAGTTCAAGGCCGAGGGCAAGGACCGGGTGACCGTACGGCAGCTCCTCGCGCACCGCGCCGGCCTGCCCGTCCTCGACCGGCCCCTCACCCTCGCCGAGGCCGCCGACCTGCCCACCGCCACCGCCGCCGTGGCCGCGCAGGCGCCCGTCTGGGAACCCGGCACCGCCCACGGCTACCACCCCCACACCTTCAGCTGGCTCCTCTCCGGCCTGGTCCACCGGGTCACGGGCCGCACCGTCGGCCGCTGGGTCGCCGACGAGATCGCCGGTCCGCTCGGCCTCGACCTGTGGATAGGCCTGCCCGAGGCGGAGACGCACCGCGTCGGCCACCTCGGCCGCGTAGAGGAGACCGAACCCGCCGGCAGCGGCGCCCTCAGGCTCCGCCCCAAGCGCTCGGTCACCGCCGCGTACGAGGACCCGGGCTCGCTCACCCGCCGGGCCTTCGACGTCATCGCCCCCCGCCCCGACGAGAACGACCCCGCCTACCGGGCCGCCGAACTGCCCGGCTCCTCGGGCGTCGCCACCGCCCGCGCGCTCTCCCGCTTCTACGCCGCCACCCTCGGCCCGGTCGACGGGGTGCGCCTCTTCGCCCCGGCCACCGTCACCCTCGCCCGCACCGAGGAGTCCGCCGGCATCGACCGCACCCTCCTCGTCGGCACCCGCTTCGGCCTCGGCCACATGCTGCACGGCCCGGCCTCGCCCCTTCTCGGCCCCACCTCCTTCGGTCACCCCGGCCGTGGCGGTTCTCTCGGCTTCGCCGACGCCGAGTCGGGCATCGCCTTCGGCTACGTCACCAACGGCATGCGCCGGACGGTCACCGCCGACCCGCGCGCCCAGGCCCTGATCCGGGCCGTCCGCGACTGCCTCCCGGCCTGAGCCCCGCGCCGGGCCCCCGCGTCCTTGTGGCTCCCGTCCGGCGGGCCGGCCCTGGCGGGGGGCCGGGTTCGGTGCTGTGATCTCGGCATGGATCTCAGGACACGGTTCGAGGGGTACGGAGTCATGGTCACCGGCGCGGCCCGGGGCATCGGCGCGGCCGTCGCGCGGCGGCTCACCGCCGAGGGGGCCCGGGTGCTCGTCGCCGACGTGGACGAGGAGGGGGCGCGGGAGGTCGCCGGCGGCCTGCCCGGGGCGCTGGCCGTCCGCTGCGACATCGCCGACCAGACCTCGGCCGACGCGGCCGTGGCCCGCGCGGCGGAGGCCTTCGGCGGGCTGGACGTCCTCGTCAACAACGCCTTCGCCCCGGTCGAGCGGGACCGGGACCGCTTCGAGGACGAGCCCGACACCGGCTGGGAGCGGCAGCTGGACGTGACGCTGATGGGGGCCGTCCGGTGCGCCAGGGCCGCGCTGCCGCTGCTGGCGGCGGCCGGCGGGCGCGGGGCCGTCGTCACCGTGGGCTCCGTCAACGCCGAGATGGACTTCGGCGGCCACGCCTACAGCGCCGCCAAGGCCGCGCTCGGCTCCCTCACTCGCACCCTGGCGGGCGACGCGGCCCGCCGGGGGGTGCGCGTCAACCAGGTCAACCCGGGGACGATCGCCACGAGCAGCTGGGCGGGGCGCGAGGACGAACTCGCCGTCCTCGCCGAGCGCGTGTATCCGCTCGGCCGGGTCGGCACCCCCGAGGACGTGGCCGCCGCCGTCGCCTTCCTCGCCTCCCGCGACGCGGCCTGGATCACCGGGACGACCCTGCGGGTGGACGGCGGTGTGCTGGCGGTCAACACCCACTTCGGTGAGGTCCTCGGGCACTGAGCCGGGTCTTCCCGCACTTTTCCCGGCAGGTGGCGCAACCCCGGCGGGTGCCGCACGTCTGGAGGGGTGAAGGCGCCCTTCGGGAGGGCTGCGGAGTCCGGACTCCGCAGCCCTCGTCCACGTCCGTCACCGCATCGGGAGAACCCACCATGTCCAGCCACGCCAAGCGGAACCTCCGCCCCCGCCCCCGGGCCCTGGGCGTCCTCGCCGGGGCGGCGCTGCTCCTGGGCGGCGGCTTCGCCGCCCAGGCCGCCGCCGACTCCGCCCGCCCGCAGCCCGCACCGGCCGCTCCGGACCACCACTCCACCGCCCCGGAGGCGGCGCCCGCGCCGGCCCCGGCGGTGGAGGCCCCGGCCCCGGCGCCCGCCCCCGCGGTGAAGCCCGCGCCCGCTCCGGTACCGGCGCCCGCTCCGGCGCCCGCGAAGCCCGTGCCCGCCCCCGTCACGGCGCCCGCGCCTTCCCCCGTACCGGCGCCCGCTCCCGCTCCCGCGGTGAAGCCCACCCCGGTACCCGCTCCCGCCGAGGAGGCGCCGCGCGTGGCCGCACCGGGCACCGGCATCGGCAAGTAGAAGCACCAGCACCACCCCAGGAAGCGGGCCGGGTCGCCGTGGTGGCCCGGCCCGCCTCCCGCAACGGATCGAGGCCCATGCAGTACGCCCTTCCCGCAGCGCCGCCCCGCTGGTTCCGGCTGCTCGCCCGCCTGACCCGGCCCGAGGCCACGGAACGCCGCGAGGCTCCCGCGCGGGCCCGCAGGCTGCGGGTGGTCGACGGCCCGCCGTATCCGGAGGAGCCACCGCCCACGCTCACGGAGCTGTACCGGGCCCGGCGCGTCGATCTGGTGCGGCTCGCGGTCTTCCTGGTGGACGACCCGCACACGGCCGAGGACGTCGTACAGGACGCGTTCGCCGCCGTGTGCCGGGCGCACGGTACGTCCCTGACGGGTCTTCAGGACCCGGGGGCGTACCTGCGCACCGCCGTCGTGAACGCCTCCCGTTCCGTCCTGCGCCGGCGCCGTACCGCCCGGGCCTACACCCCGCCCCACGAGGGCGCGGGCCCGGCGGTGGACGAGCGGCTGCTGCTCGCCGAGGAACACCGGCTCGTGCTCGACGCGCTGGCGGGCCTGACGCGCCGCCAGCGGGAGGTGCTGGTGCTGCGTTACTGGTCGGAGCTGTCCGAGGCGGAGATCGCGCGGACGCTGGGCCTCTCGCGCGGCACGGTGAAGTCGACCGCGAGCCGCGCGCTCGACGCGCTGGAGAAGAAACTGGGGGAGGTCCGATGACTCCGCGCACGACTCCGTACGAGGAGGAGCGCCGCGCCGCGACCGAGGAACGGCTGCGCGCCGCCCTGACCGCCCGCGCCGCGCTCGTGACCCCGCACAGCCTGCGCCCCGGGGTGCCGCCGCAGGGCCCGCAGCGCGGGGCCCGCCGCACCCGCGCGTTCGCGTGTGCCGTCCTCGGCGCGGCGGCGGTGGTGGCCGTCTGCCTGCTGGCCCTCCTCCCGGCCGACCGCCCGGTCCCGCACCCCGCCCCCGTACGACCGGCAGGCCCCCCGCCGGCGAGCGAGCCACCCCTGCCCCGCCCCCTCACGCCCACCCCGGTTGCACCGGAGCCGCTGCCCGACCCCCCGACCGTCCGGCCCTCCTGGACGGCGCCCACCCCTGATCGGGCTCGGTGAACCGCGTGCGGAGACGCGGGTTCACCAGCCCCAGGTGTCGGGGGAGGTCGCGGTGGGCAGGACGCCGATGCCGTAGTCGCTGATGGTCACCACCACGTACCGGTCCCCGTCGAAGCAGTTCAGCTGGTACTGCCGGCCCCGCTCGCTCCAGCTCCACATGTCGTCGCGTCCTCGCTCGGGCGAGAAGGCCGCACGTCGCGACATGGCGCAGGGCTCCAGACCGTTGACGTCGATGTCCACGGTCCGACCGGCCCCGTTCCACGAGACCGTGCCCTTCAGGGGCTCCTTGGTCAGATTGAGAACGAAGAACTCGAACGTTCCGCTGTCACTCATGCTGTCTCCCGAGGTGCAAGGGAAGTGCCCGGCCGGCACCCGGTGCCGATCCTTCCGAGACCGTTCCGGCCTGCCCATCCCCCGGAGGAGTGCGGGGAGGGGCGTGCGGGAGCGTTGCGGGCGTAGGCGGGCCGCAGGATTGCGCCCGCCCCCACGTCCCGCTCCCGGCCCGCGCGGGACGGCGAACCTCCTAGGAGCGCTCCTCCGCGAGCAGACGCCCGGTGAACCCGGCGTCGCGCAGCCGCCTGTACGCCGCCGCCACCGGGGCGGGGATCTCCTGTTCGATCATGAAGCCGCGCGCGGGGTAGGCCAGCAGCCGCTGCACGGCTCCGACGAGCATGTCGAGCACGAGCCGGGGGTCCCCGATGCCCGCCACGTACGCGTCCAAGTCCGCTCCCGACGACGCGCAGACCACCTCGACCTCCGGCCACAGCTTCCGCGCGGTCGCATAGGCCCGCCGCTCCTCGTACGGCTTGCTGACGAGCAGGACGGACGCCACCCGGACGCCCCGCGCGGCGAGCAGTTCCCGGGAGAACCGGATGTTCTCCCCGGTGTTCCGCGCCGCACCCTCCACGAGCACCGCCTCCGCCGGCACGCCCATCTCCAGGGCCCGCTCCCGGTAGTGCTCGGCCTCGCCCCGGGGCATCCGCTCCCGCGTCGTCGGGCTGTTCGCCCCGGTGAACACGAGGAGCGGCACCAGCCCGCCCAGGTACATCCCCGCGGCCACCTCGGCCACCCCGAGATCGTGACTCCCGAGCCCCACGGCCACGGAACAGGGCCGGGGCGCGTGCCCCATCCGCTGGAAGTCCCAGAGCACCAGGGCGTCCGCCCGGTGGCGTTCGGAGATCACGGGTCCCTCCGGCTCCGGAGCCGTGAGGTCGTCAGCGCGCACGACGCCCACGCCTCCGCCCGGAAGAGGAGGCGGGGCCTGGCGGGGTTCCGGCTGTCGCGCACGGGGGCGGTGCCGACGAGGTGGTCCCGGACCTCGACGCATTGCCCGTGGCCGCTGCCGTGGCTTCCGCTTCGCCAGGCCGGACCGGCGGAGTACCGCTGCACGTCGGACACCTCCTCCAGTCCTGTGCTGCCGCAACCGTAACCCCGTGGTCGGCAGCCTGGCCGCCGCGTGGGGTGTCGGGAACCGGGAGGGGCCCGGGAAGCTGGTGTGGGCGGAGGTGGCCGTGGGGAGGGAGCAGGGGTGAACCGGGCGACGGAAGCGACGTGTGGGACCCCGCGGCGGGCGAGGCTCTGGGCCTTGCGGCCGGACCGGTCGGGCAGTGGGCCGATCACCGAGGCGGAGTGCACCACCTGCCTCGAAGGGTCCGGCGCGGCGGACGACGGACGGGGCCCCGCCCTGTGGTGCCTGGCGCACACGCAGGCGACGGGACACACCGGCTTCCGCCGCATCCGGACGGACTTCTTCCGCGCCGCCACCTCCTGAGGGCCGCCCCGCCCTCAACCGGCCGCTCTGTTCACACGGACGGTTCCCGGACGTCCGCCAGGGTGGCACCGGCGTGGGTGACCAGGGACTTCGGGTCCAGGGCGAAGACGGTGTGCGGGTTGCCCGCCGCCGCCCACACCAGGTCGTGGTCGAGGAGTCCGCGGTCGGCGATGACCCGGGTGCGGGTGCGGTGGCCGAAGGGCGGGACGCCGCCGATCGCGTATCCGGTGGTCTCGCGGACCACGCGCGCGTCGGCGCGGGTCACCTCGCCGGCCCCCAGCTCCTCGCGGACCCGCTCCACGTCGACCCGCGAGGCACCGTCCATGAGGACGAGGACCGGCACCCCGTCGGCGGCGAAGATCAGTGACTTGACGATCTCGGAGACCTCGCAGCCGATCGCCTCCGCGGCCTGCTGGGCGGTCCGCGTCTCGTCCGGGAAGCGCCGGATCTCCACGTCGAGCCCCAGCTCCCGGAGGGCGGCGGCGAATTGGGGGTGGGCGGCGGAAAGGTCGTCTGTGGCCATGGCGGCACGCTAGCGGGGGCCGGCCGAGCGGTGCGACCGGGTTTCACCCCGCACCGGCCCGCCGCCGGCGGACCGTGAACCCGGCGGGCTCCGGACCGCGCACCGGCACCCCCGCCCCCGGGCCGTCACCTTCCGGCCGTGAGGGGCGGGGGCACCCGGGAACTCAGCCCGCCTTCAGGACCCGGGCCACCACCCGGCCCGCCGCGTCCGCGCCGTGACCGCCGGACTCGACGACCGCGCCGGCCGCCAGGTCGCCGGAGTAGGCGGTGAACCAGCTGTTGGACATGTCCCGCCCGTCGACCTCGGCGGAACCGGTCTTCGCGCCCTTGGGCGCCGGCACCCCGGCCATCACGTCGGCGGCGGTGCCGCCCGGAGCGGTCGTCGCGCGCATCATCCGCCGCAGCCCGGAGGCGACCTCCGGGGAGAGCGGCCCGGTCGTGGCGAACTCCCGGTCGCCGACGCTCGCCGGGACCAGGTACGGCTGGAGGAAGCCGCCGTTGGCGACGGTGGCGGAGAGCGAGGCCACGTTCAGCGCGTTCATCGTGATCTTGCCCTGGCCGATGTACGAGGCGGCCGTCTCGACCCCGCTCGACTCGGGCACCGAGCCGTCCTCGGTGGAGACGCCCACCGACCAGGTGAGGCCGATGCCGAAGGAGTCGCGGGCGGTCTCACCGAGAGCGGTGTTGTGGACGCCCTTCGCCTTCAGGGGCGTGATGGCCTTGACGAAGGCGGTGTTGCAGGAGCGGCGGAACGATTCCGTGAGCGTGCCGTCCTTGATCTGGAACTTGTCGAGGTTCTGGATGGTGTAGCCGTCCCAGGAAGCGGTCGGCGGGCACTCGACCACCGTGTCGGGGCCCGCGACGCCGTGCTTCATCATCATCGCCGCGGTGACGATCTTCATCGTGGAACCGGGGGCCTGCTTGCCCTGGAAGGCGGTGTTGAAGCCTTGCGCGGGGCTGTTGGCGACGGCCCGTATCGCGCCGGTGGACGGCTCGATCGCGGTGACCGCCGCCTGGTCGTACGCCGCGACCGCCTTCTCGGCGGCGGCCTGCACGTCCGCGTCGATGGTGGTCCTCAGCAGCCCCGGTTCCCCCTTCGACAGGACGAGGAGGGTGGTGTCGGGCACGGACGAGCCGCCCGACTCGATGACGGTCTCGACACCGCCCTTGCCCCCGGCGGCCGCGCCGTACCGGCTGCGCAGCTGGTCGATGACCGGCCCCAGCGAGGGGTACTTCTCCGCCGTCAGCTCCTTGCCGTTCCGGTCGACGGCCTTGACCGGCCCGGTCTTCGAGGGGCCGGTGTGCAGGGTGCCGCTCGCGGTCAGCTTCGGGTGCAGGACGGACGGCTGCCACTTCACCAGCGGCCGGCCGGTGCTGAGCCCGCGCACCACCGTCAGCCGCGAGCTGTACGTCAGCGGCTTCGACAGGCCTTCGTACGTGACGGTCGCCCGCACCGTGAACGGCACCGTCGTCCCCGTCGCCGGCCCCGGCGTGATCTCGGCCGCCGAGACGGAGGCGCCGCTGCGGAAGCCTGCGAGCGCGGTCCCGGCGTTCACCGGGTCGTCGGTCAGCTGGGCCGCCCGGTCCGCCTCCCCGGCCGCCCAGGCCGCGAGGAAGTCCTTCGCGGTCGTCCCGGTCTCCTCCGGCGTGACGGGCCCCGACCTCGGCGCCTCCCCGGCCCGGGTCCCCACGGACGTGCTGCCGCCCGTGATGCCCGTCCACAGGTTGTAGCCCCCGTAGCCGACGCCGCTCGCCACGACGACGAAGACACCCCCCACGATCGCGACCTTGGCTCCACTGCGCATGGCTGCGCCTCCCCTCCCCAGGTGGACGAGAGAGTCAAACAGCCGTCAGATACGTGTGTCGAGCAACTTTCGACGCCTGTGTCACAACCGGTACCTCACCGACCTGTTCCGGCCACCCGGCCGCCGGTATGGCCGATCACCCCACCCCGACCATGATCCGCCGGAGCCGGCCCCGGCCGCGCCTCTTCACCGTTCCACGGTCCCCGCCTCCGCACGCAGGCGCCGCACGTCCCGTACGAGCGCGTGCAGGGCGCCGGCGAGGACGACCGCTCCGGCGGCGATCCAGAGAGCCGATGCCCCGGAGCGGTACTCGCGCACGGCGGCGACGAGCAGCATGGCGCCGGCGAGAACGCCGAGGGCCGAGATCAGAGTGCTGATGCGGTGAGCCACGCGGACATCATCACCGACGCCCTCGCCCCGGGGGAGTGGTGCGAACACATCGGTCTACACCCACGTGTCCAGCCACATCCTCGCCCGCCACTCGTCCAGCGGGATCGGCGTCGCCGTGTAGATCGGCCAGAAGTAGATGAAGTTCCAGACGATCAGCAGCACCAGGCAGCCGGCCGTCACCACGCCGATCGTGCGGCGGCGTTCGGAGGAGCCGCGGGGGCCGATGATCGCGCCCAGCAGCATGGCCACCGCCAGGCACAGGAACGGCACGAAGACGACCGCGTAGAAGAGGAAGATCGTGCGCTCCTGGTAGTGGAGCCAGGGGAGCCAGCCGGTCGCGACCGCGCAGGCGATCGCACCCGCGCGCCAGTCCCGGCGGAAGGCCCAGCGCCAAAGGACGTACAGGAGGGCGAAGCAGGCGGCCCACCAGAGGAGCGGGGTGCCGAGGGCCAGGATCTCCTGGGCGCACTTCTCCTTGGCGGTGGCCGGGCAGCCCGCGGTGCCGGGGGCCGGGGACTCGTAGAAGTAGGAGACGGGCCGGCCGAGCACGATCCACGACCACGGGTTCGACTCGTACGTGTGCGGCGAGGTCAGCTTCACGTGGAAGTCCCACACCGCGTACTCGTAGTGCCACAGGCTCCGCAGCCACTCCGGCAGCCAGCTCCAGAAGCCGCCGCCGTCCAGCTTGTCCTGGTCGGCCGCCCAGGTGCGGAAGTAGCCCTTGTCGGAGGCCAGCCAGCCCGACCAGGTCGCCAGGTAGGTGGCGAGCGCGACCGGCACCGTCGACACGAAGGCCGGGACGGCGTCCCGCTTGAGCATCGACACGTACGGGCGGACCGCGCCGGCCGTCCGCCGGGCGCCCACGTCCCACAGGACCGTCATCAGGCCGAACGCCGCCAGGAACGTCAGACCGTTCCACTTCGTCGCCGCGGCCAGGCCCAGCATCACCCCGGCCGCGATCCGCCACGGCCGCCACCCCAGGCCCAGCGTCTCCGCGATCTCCGCGTCCGGCCGCAGCACCCCTTCCTCGTCCTCCGGCAGCGCCCCGGCGAGGCGCCGCCGCGCCCGGTCCCGGTCCACGATCAGGCAGCCGAAGGCCGCGACCAGGAAGAACATCAGCACCTGGTCGAGGAGCGCGGTCCGGCTCATCACGAAGTGCAGGCCGTCGACGGCCAGCAGCAGACCGGCCAGGCAGCCCAGGAACGTGGAGCGGAACAGGCGCCGGCCGATCCGGCAGATCAGCAGCACGGACAGGGTGCCGAGCAGCGCCACCATGAAGCGCCAGCCGAAGGGCTCGAAACCGAAGATCTTCTCGCCGAGGCCGATGACCCACTTGCCCATCGGCGGGTGGACGACATAGCCGGGGTCGGTCGGAATCGGTACGGACCCGGGGTCGACGAGGATCTTCTTGTCGACGTCCTTCGGCCAGGCGCCCTCGTAACCCCGGTTGATCAGCGCCCAGGCGTCCTTGGCGTAGTACGTCTCGTCGAATATCACCGCGTGCGGCTTGCCCAGGTTCCAGAACCGCAGCACGCCGGCGATCGCCGCCACCAGCAGCGGACCGCCCCAGGCCGAGAGCCGCCACAGCCGTTCCGCCAGGGCCGGGCCGATCCCGAACAGCTGCCACAGCCGCTCCGAGGGCCGGGCGTACGGCGGGTCGAGCCGGTCCCGCAGGCCGATGGCGAGCGTGCCGGTGGCGGGCGGGCGGTAGCCGAAGCGCCGCAGCCTCTGCTGCCAGGAAGAGGGCTCTGCCACGGTCGGTGCCATGGGGTGCTGGCCCTCCAGGGCCTCGGGTGCGGTACTCGTCACCGCGCCATCGTAGGGAACGCTTCGGTGCGCGTCGCCTGTCCGGGCTGGGAGGATGACCCGTGTGACAGGAACGCTGGTACTCGCAGGGACCCCCATCGGTGACATCGCGGACGCCCCGCCGCGCCTCGCCGCCGAGCTGGAGAACGCGGACATCGTGGCCGCCGAGGACACGCGGCGGCTGCGCGGGCTGACCCGCGCGCTCGGCGTCCACACCAAGGGCCGGGTCGTCTCGTACTTCGAGGGCAACGAATCGGCCCGTACGCCGGAGCTGGTGGAGGCGCTCGCGGGCGGGGCCCGGGTGCTCCTCGTGACGGACGCGGGCATGCCGTCGGTCTCCGACCCCGGCTACCGGCTCGTCGCAGCCGCCGTCGAGCAGGACATCAAGGTGACGGCCGTCCCCGGCCCGTCCGCCGTGCTCACCGCCCTGGCGCTCTCCGGACTGCCCGTGGACCGCTTCTGCTTCGAGGGTTTCCTGCCGAGGAAGGCGGGCGAGCGGCTCGGCCGCCTCCGCGAGGTCGCCGGCGAGCGGCGGACCCTCGTCTACTTCGAGGCCCCCCACCGGCTCGACGACACCCTCGCCGCCATGGCGGAGGTCTTCGGCGCCGAGCGCAGGGCCGCCGTGTGCCGCGAGCTGACCAAGACGTACGAGGAGGTCCGGCGCGGGTCGCTGGGCGAGCTGGCGGCCTGGGCGGCGGAGGGCGTACGCGGCGAGATCACCGTCGTCGTCGAGGGCGCCCCGGAGCCGGGCCCGGCCGAGCTGGACGCGGAGGAGCTGGTCCGCCGGGTGAGGATCCGCGAGGAGGCGGGTGAGCGCCGCAAGGAGGCCATCGCGGCGGTGGCGGCGGAGGCGGGGATCCCCAAGCGCGAGGTGTTCGACGCGGTCGTCGCGGCGAAGACCGCGCGCTGATGGCGGGGGCGCCCCCGCCCGCCCCGTACCTCCCGGCCGCCGGGGCCCGGCCTCGCGCCTCGCGGGCCGTCGGGCCGGGAAAAGGGCAAAGAGTTAATCTGAAAGGCAAAGCCGAATCCGGCGCCGGGACTCTTCGCAGAGCGTTTCGGCAAGGGAAAGCCCAAGAGAATTCCACGGTTCTCCCCCCGCTGATGCGCTCCGGCCCGAAAAGGCGTCCACTGGACCCAGTGGAGAGGAGCTGGCATGACCGAGATCACCGGCACCGGCATATCCGTCGCCCATGAGGCGTACGCCTTCGCCTGTATGCGGTGCGGATACGGCTGGGAGCAGGCGTACGACATCGAGCACCACGTCGACGCGGCCGGCCAGGAATTCGTCGTCTACAAGGCCGGAGGAGAGCGGGTGCCGTCCCCGCTGTCCAGCCCCACCTGCATGAACTGTGGCGGGCACGTCGTCCGCATCATGCGCGCGGGGCAGGTCTCCTCGGTTCTGGACACGGTCGCCGCGACCGAGCGGCACCAGCCGGGTGTGCGGGCGGCCAAGCCCGTCTCGCCGGCGGGGCCGATCGGTCAGGAGCTGACCGAGGAGTACCCGGAGCGGCCCCCGGTTCCGCACCACTGGCACCTCGCGGATCTGCTGCGTCCTTTCCGCCACCGGGACAGGTAGCACCCGGGCCGCGCGGCGTCCGTGCCGCGCGGCCCTCGTACGATCGGGGCCATGAGTGCCAAGGACGCCCCGCCGCCACTGCCCGAACCGCTCCTCGTGGAGGTCGCGGACTCGCACACCCACCTGGACATGCAGTCGGGGACCGTCGAGGAGGCCCTGGCGAAGGCCGCCGCCGTCGGCGTCACGACCGTGGTGCAGGTCGGCTGCGACGTGAAGGGCTCCCAGTGGGCGGCCGAGACCGCCGCCGCCCACGCCCAGGTGCACGCGGCCGTCGCCCTGCACCCCAACGAGGCCCCGCGCATCGTGCTCGGCGACCCGGACGGCTGGTCCCGGCAGGGCGCCCGGGAGGCCGGCGGCGACGCGGCCCTGGACGACGCGCTCGCCGAGATCGACCGGCTCGCGGCCCTGCCGCACGTCCTCGGCGTGGGCGAGACCGGTCTGGACTTCTTCCGCACGGGCCCCGAGGGCATGGCCGCGCAGGAGCGTTCCTTCCGCGCCCACATCGAGATCGCCAAGCGGCACGGCAAGACCCTGGTCATCCACGACCGGGAGGCCCACGCCGACGTGCTGCGCGTCCTGGACGAGGAGGGCGCGCCCGAGCGGACCGTCTTCCACTGCTACTCCGGGGACGCCGACATGGCCCGGATCTGCGCGGCCAAGGGCTACTACATGTCCTTCGCCGGCAACGTCACCTTCAAGAACGCCCAGCCGCTGCGGGACGCCCTCGCCGTCGCCCCGCTGGAGCTGGTCCTGGTCGAGACCGACGCCCCGTTCCTCACCCCCGCGCCCTTCCGGGGCCGGCCCAACGCCCCGTACCTGATCCCGGTCACCGTCCGGGCGATGGCGGAGGTGCGGGGCACGGGGGAGAACGACCTCGCGGAGGCCATCGCCGTGAACAGCGCCCGCGCCTTCGACTACTGAGCCGCGCGGACTTCCATAACGGTTACGCCACGTAGCCGGGTCGTCATGCGGAGTGACCCGCCGAGGGGCTAGGGTCCCGGCCTCGTGAGCACTTCCCAGGGCAGTCACCGGGCCGGACGGCGCGGGGCCGGCGCGCCGGCCCTCCCCCTGCACGAGCAGCCGACGCAGGCCGCGCTGGTCCTCCCGACGGCTCCACCGCCTCCGCCCCCGCCCCCGCCCGTGGCCGCGCCCCCGTCGGCCGGTCCGGCCGCGCCGACCCTCCCGGCGGTCACCGTCCCGGCCGTCGTCCCGCACCAGGGCTCACGCGCCGGTTCCCGCCGGGCGGCACGGCGCCGCAAGGCCGCCGGGGCGGGCGCGGAGGGGCTGCGCCGGCTCGTCCCACAGGCCCTCGTCGTCGCCTTCCTCGCCGGCGGCACCAGCGCCTTCGTCGCCGACGACAAGGCGGTCCGGCTCTCCGTGGACGGCGTACCGCGCACCTTCCACACCTTCGCCGACGACGTCTCCGAACTCCTCACCGACGAGGGCGTCGCCGTCGGCGACCACGACATCGTCGCCCCGGCGCCCGGCCACGCCCTCACCGACGGGGACGAGGTCGTCGTCCGCTACGGCCGCCCGGTCACCCTCACCCTGGACGGCACCCGCCGCCAGGTGTGGACCACCGCGCGGACCGTCGACGGGGCCCTGCGCCAGCTCGGCGTCCGGGCCGAGGGCGCCCACCTGTCCGTCTCCCGCTCGGCCCCCATCTCCCGGCGGGGCCTCGCCCTCGACGTCCGCACGGAACGCGCGGTCACCTTCCTCGCCGACGGGCGCGAGCGGACCGTCCGCACCAACGCCGCCACCGTCCGCGAGGCCCTCGCCGAGGCCGGGATCACCCTCTCCGGCCAGGACACCACCTCCGTCCCGGCCGGGAGCTTCCCGCGCGACGGCCAGACGGTCACCGTGCTCCGCGTCACCGGTTCCCGGCAGGTCCGCGAGGAGGCGATCCCGTACGCCGTCGAGCGCGTCCGTGACCCGGACCTGTTCGCCGGCACGGAGGTCGTCGAACGCCAGGGCGTCCAGGGCGTCCGCCGCGTCACGTACAGCCTGAGGTCCGTCAACGGCGTCGCCCAGCGGCCGCGCAGGACCGGCGAGGAGATCGTCCGCGTGCCCGTCAGCCGCAAGGTCAGGGTCGGCACCCGGCCGCTGCCGCCTTCCGTCGCGGGCGCCGACGGCCTGAACTGGGCCGCGCTCGCGGCCTGCGAGTCCGGCGGACGCCCGGACGCCGTCGACCCCTCCGGCACGTACGGCGGGCTCTACCAGTTCGACCCCGCCACCTGGCGGTCCCTCGGCGGCGACGGCGTCGCGCAGGACGCGCCCGCCGCCGAGCAGACGTACCGGGCGAAGAAGCTGTACGTACGGCGCGGCGCGAGCCCCTGGCCGCACTGCGGTCGCCGCCTCCACGGCTGACCAAGCCTGTATCGGTCGGCCGCCCCAGGTGCCCCGCCCGCCCGCGCCGGAACCGCGTCCGGGTCGCGGGAGCCGCCGCCCCGCCCGCCGGCCGGTGAGCCGTAGGAGGCGCGCGCCCGTGCCCCGTAGGCTGTACCGGTGAGCACCACCACCGGCCCCGACGGCCCCGACGCCCTCCTCGGCCCCGCCGACATCCGTGAACTGGCCGCCGCCCTCGGCGTGCGGCCCACGAAGCAGCGCGGCCAGAACTTCGTCATCGACGCCAACACCGTCCGGCGGATCGTCCGCACGGCGGAGGTCCGCCCCGACGACGTCGTCGTGGAGGTGGGTCCCGGCCTCGGCTCCCTCACCCTGGCCCTCCTGGAGGCCGCCGACCGGGTGACGGCCGTCGAGATCGACGACGTGCTCGCCGCCGCCCTGCCGGCCACGATCGCCGCCCGCATGCCGGAGCGGAAGGACCGCTTCGCGCTGGTCCACTCCGACGCCATGCACGTCGAGGAGCTGCCGGGCCCGGCGCCGACCGCGCTCGTCGCCAACCTGCCGTACAACGTGGCCGTGCCGGTCCTGCTGCACATGCTCGACCGCTTCCCGACCATCGAGCGGACCCTCGTCATGGTCCAGGCCGAGGTCGCCGACCGGCTCGCGGCCCGGCCGGGGAACAAGGTGTACGGCGTGCCGTCGGTGAAGGCGAACTGGTACGCCGAGGTGAAGCGCGCCGGTTCCATCGGCCGCAACGTCTTCTGGCCCGCGCCGAACGTGGACTCCGGCCTCGTCTCCCTCGTCCGCCGCGCCGAGCCGGTGGCCACCACCGCCTCCAAGGCGGAGGTGTTCGCGGTCGTCGACGCCGCTTTCGCGCAGCGCCGCAAGACCCTGCGGGCCGCCCTCGCCGGCTGGGCGGGCTCCCCGGCCGCCGCCGAGGAGGCCCTCGTCAAGGCAGGTGTCTCGCCGCAGGCGCGGGGCGAGGCGCTGACGGTGGAGGAGTTCGCGCGGATCGCGGAGGCCAGGGCATGAGCGCGCCCACGAGCGTGACCGTACGGGTCCCGGCGAAGGTCAACGCGCAGCTCGCGGTCGGCGCCGCCCGCCCGGACGGCTTCCACGACCTGGCCAACGTCTTCCTGGCCGTCTCCCTGTACGACGAGGTGACGGCCACCCGCGCGGACGCGCTGACGGTCACCTGCGAGGGCCCCGACGCCGACAAGGTGCCGCTCGACCGCACCAACCTGGCGGCGCGGGCGGCCGAACTCCTCGCCGCCCGGCACGGCATCGAGCCGGCCGTGCACCTGCACATCGCCAAGGACATCCCCGTCGCGGGCGGCATGGCGGGCGGCAGCGCCGACGGCGCGGGCGCCCTCCTGGCCTGCGACGCGCTCTGGGGCCTGGCGACCCCGCGCGCCGAACTCCTGGAGATCTGCGCCGAACTCGGCTCGGACGTGCCGTTCAGCCTGGTCGGCGGGGCGGCCCTCGGCGTCGGGCGCGGCGAGCGGCTGACCGGCCTGCCCGTCGGCGGCCCCTTCCACTGGGTCTTCGCCGTCGCCGACGGCGGACTGTCCACCCCGGCGGTGTACGGCGAGTTCGACCGGCTCACCGAGGGCGTGGACGTCCCCGTGCCCGCCGCCTCACCGGCCCTCCTGGAGGCCCTGGTGACCGGTGACACCACCGCCCTCGCGGACGCCCTCGTCAACGACCTCCAGCCGGCGGCGCTCTCGCTGCGCCCCTCGCTCGCCGCGACCCTGGAGGCCGGCACCGGCGCGGGCGCCCTCGCGGCCCTCGTCTCCGGCTCGGGTCCGACGACGGCGTTCCTGGTGAAGGACGCGGACGCGGCGCGGACGGTGGCCGACGCCCTGATCGCCTCGGGCACCTGCCGCACGGCCCGGGTGGCGACCTCCCCGGCCCCGGGGGCCACCGTCCTGACGGACTGACACCCCGGCGTCCGGGGGTGGGTACTCAGGCGCGGGCTGAGTACCGGCGCCCTGTCGGCGGCCGGGCCGCGCTCGGCACCGTACCCCCATGGGAATCAGCGCACGCGACCTCGCCGCCGCCACCCCGGCGGGCCGCGACCGGTACGTCGACCTCCTGCGGGTGGCCTCGCTCGCCGTCGTGGTGCTCGGCCACTGGACGATGGCGGCCGTCACCCCCGACGGGCGGATCGACAACCTCCTCGCCGTCGTCCCCGGCCTCCAGATCGCCACCTGGGCCTTCCAGGTCATGCCCGTCTTCTTCTTCGTCGGCGGTTTCGCGCACGCCCTCGCGCACCGCTCCCGGCCCGGCTACGCCGACTTCCTCCGCGCCCGGCTGCGGCGGCTGCTGCGGCCCACGATGGTCTTCGTCGCCGTGTGGGGCGCCGCCGCGCTGCTGATCCAGCTGGCGGGCGCGGGCGGCGGGACGGTCGGAGCGGTGCTGCGACTGGTCCCGCAGCTGCTCTGGTTCATCGGGATCTACCTGGCGATGGTCGCGCTCACCCCGCCGCTGCTGCGGCTGCACGAGCGGTACGGCCGGGGGGCCTTCGCCGGGCTCGTGGCGGGGGCGGTCCTCGTCGACGTGCTGCGGTTCGCGGCGGACGTGCCGTACGTCGAGTTCCTCAACTTCGGCTTCGTGTGGCTCGCCGTCCACCAGCTGGGATTCCTGCGCGCCGACGGCATGATCCGCCGCCCGGCCCTCCTCGCCGGCACGGGCCTCGCGGGCGCCGCCGCGCTGGTCGCGCTCGGCCCGTATCCGCTGTCGATGGTCGGGATGCCCGGCGAGGAGGTGTCGAACATGGCCCCGCCGACCCTGGCGCTGCTCTGCCACGGCCTGTGGCTGGTCGGCGCCGTCGAGCTGCTGCGGGGCCCGGGGAGCCGGTTCGCGGCCCGGGCGGGGGTCTGGCGTGCGGTGGTCGCGGCGAACGGGATCGCGATGACCGCGTTCCTGTGGCACCTGACGGGCATGCTCGGCGTGTACGGCGTGTCGGCCGCCCTCGGCCTGGAACCGCCGGTCCCGGCCTCCGCCGCCTGGTGGGCCCGGCTGCCGGTCCGGCTGCTCGCGGCGGCGGTGCTCACGGGTCTGCTGGTGGCGGTCTTCCGCCGCTTCGAGGCCCCGGCGCCGTCCGCCCGGACCGGGGGGTCGGGCCCGCTGGCCGCGTTCGGCATCACCCTCGCCCTGCTGGGCGTCCTCGGCCTGTCGGCGGCGGGCTTCGCCGGGCTCCTGGAAGGCCACACGGCCACCCTGATCGCCGTGGACGTCTCGGCCCCGGCGGCGGTGACCCTGGCCCTCGCGGGATGGCTGCTGGTGGAAGGACCTCCGTCCCGCCGGCGCGGTGAGGCCGGAGCCGGACGGGACGGGGAGCCGGGCCGGTCGCGGTCCACCGGTCCGTGACGGGACCCCTGCCCTCTCGTGACCAGGAGTGACCATCCACGCCACGGTCTACCCTGGACACCGATCGATCACCCCTTACAGGAGTCAACGTGGCCGTCAACCTGGTCAATGTCGAGAACGTCAGCAAGGTGTACGGCACCCGTGCGCTGCTCGACGGCGTGTCGCTCGGCGTCTCCGAGGGGGACCGGATCGGGGTGGTCGGGCGCAACGGCGACGGCAAGACGACCCTCATCCGGATGCTGGCCAAGCTGGAGGAGGCCGACACCGGCCGGATCACCCACAGCGGCGGGCTGCGGCTCGGGGTGCTCACGCAGCACGACTCGCTCGACCCGGCGGCGACCATCCGCCACGAGGTCATCGGTGTCATGGCCGACCACGAGTGGGCCGGCAGCGCCAAGATCCGCGACGTGCTCACCGGCCTCTTCGGCGGCCTGGACCTGCCGGGCTTCGAGAAGGGCCTGGACACGGTCATCGGCCCGCTGTCCGGTGGTGAGCGGCGCCGGATCGCGCTGGCCAAGCTGCTCATCGAGGACCAGGACCTGCTCGTGCTCGACGAGCCCACCAACCACCTGGACGTCGAGGGCATCGCCTGGCTCGCCCGCCACCTCCAGAACCGGCGTTCGGCCCTCGTCTGCGTCACCCACGACCGGTGGTTCCTCGACCAGGTCTGCACCCGCATGTGGGACGTGCAGCGCGGTGACGTGTACGAGTACGAGGGCGGCTACTCCGACTACGTCTTCGCGCGGGCCGAGCGGGAGCGGATCGCCGCCACGGAGGAGGCCAAGCGGCAGAACCTGGTCCGCAAGGAGCTGGCCTGGCTGCGGCGCGGTGCCCCGGCCCGTACCTCCAAGCCCCGGTTCCGCATCGAGGCCGCGAACGCGCTCATCGAGGACGTGCCGCCGCCGCGCGACACCAGCGAGCTGATGAAGTTCGCGGGCGCCCGCCTCGGCAGGACGGTCTTCGACCTGGAGGACGTGACCGTCACGGCGGGACCCAAGACGCTGCTCCAGCACCTCACCTGGCAGCTCGGCCCCGGCGACCGCGTCGGTCTCGTCGGCGTCAACGGCGCGGGCAAGACCTCACTCCTCCGGGCGCTCGCGGACGCCGCCACCACCCAGGGCGAGAAGCAGCCGCCGCAGGGCCGGATCGTCGTCGGCAGGACCGTCCGCCTCGCCTACCTCTCCCAGGACGTCACCGAACTCCCGGCGACCCTGCGGGTCCTGGAGGCCGTGCAGCAGATCCGCGACCGCGTCGACCTCGGCAAGGGCCGGGAGATGACGGCCGGCCAGCTCTGCGAGCAGTTCGGTTTCGGCAAGGAGAAGCAGTGGACGCCGGTCGGTGACCTGTCCGGCGGTGAGCGGCGCCGTCTGCAGCTGCTGCGCCTGCTGATGGACGAGCCGAACGTCCTCTTCCTCGACGAGCCCACCAACGACCTCGACATCGAGACCCTCACCCAGCTGGAGGACCTCCTCGACGGCTGGCCGGGCTCGATGGTCGTGATCTCGCACGACCGGTTCTTCCTGGAGCGGACCACGGACCGCACCTTCGCGCTCCTCGGCGACCGGGCGCTGCGGATGCTGCCGCGCGGCATCGACGAGTACCTGGAGCGGCGGCAGCGGATGATCGAGGCGGCCGTCCCGGCGCCCGCCGCCGCGCCCGCCGCCCCGGCGAAGCAGGGGCCCTCGGCGGCCGACGCGCGCGCCGCGAAGAAGGAGCTGCAGAAGGTCGAGCGGCAGCTCGACAAGGTCTCCGAGAAGGAGGCGAAGCTGCACGCGCGGATCGCGGAGAACGCCACCGACTTCGAGCAGGTGGCGAAGCTCGACGCCGAACTCCGCGCGCTCGCGGGGGAGCGCGAGGAACTGGAGATGCGCTGGCTCGAACTGGCCGAGGACGCATAACGAGGGCATCACGGGCCGGTCCTCCCTTGGGCACAAGCGGCGGACCGGTCGCTTTTGCGCCAGCGAGTGAGTGGTAGAAAGACAACCCGCTCACGTCAAGGGGGAAACGCTGATGACCCAGCCGCCCAGCAACCAGCCGCCGGGGGGCTTCGGAGCTCCTCAGGACCCGAACCAGGGCCCCGGCGTTCCGCCGGTACCGCCGCAGGCCCCGCAGATGCCGCCGGTCCCGCCGCAGGCGCCGCAGACCCCGCCGGGTCCGCCGGCCGGCGCCCCGGGACCGTACGGCCAGCAGCCGCAGCCCGGTTACGGATACCCGCAGCAGCCCCAGCCCGGCCCGTACGGGTACCCGCAGCAGCCCCAGCCCGGTCCGTACGGCCAGCCGGCGGCGGCGCCCGGCCCGTACGGTCAGCAGCCCGGCCCCTACGGCCAGCAGCCGGGTCCGTACGGCTACCCGCAGCAGCCGGGCCACCCGGGTGGCCCGACGCCGCCCGGTACCCCCGGCGGCCCCGGCGGCGGCGGCCCGTTCAAGGGCAGGACCGGTCTGGTCGCGGCGATCGCCGCGGGCGCCGTGCTCGTGGCCGCGGTGACCACCTGGGCCGTGGTCGGCGGCGGCGACGACGAGGAGCCGGTCGCCCGGCCGACCGCGACGGCCTCCGGCTCCGCCTCCGGTTCGGCCGGGCCGAAGCCGAGCGAGTCGGTCGACCAGGGCGACGGCAGCGGCGACGGGACCGGCGGGAGCGACGACCTCAACGCCGACCGCAAGCCCGGCGAGGCCAAGGTCGACTGGCTGCTGAAGAACGACGTCGACCTGCCCCGCAACGGCGCCGACGTGCACGGCCCGTGGATCGTCGGCGACACCGTCGTCAAGGCGATGTACAAGGGCGTCGACGGCTACAGCCTCAAGGACGGCAGCCCCAAGTGGCACGTCGACCTGCCGTTCGAGCTGTGCGCGGTCCCCGCGCAGCCCTCCGCCGACGGCCTGATGGTCTTCGGCTACGCGGAGAGCGCCAAGGACGGCGCCAAGTGCACCCAGCTCCAGCAGATCGACCTGAAGACCGGCAAGACGGGCTGGAAGAAGGCCGTCCCCAAGCCCAAGGGCCTCTTCGCCTTCTCCGACAACACCCTCGCCATCGGCGGCAACACGGTGACCGCCTCCGGCAGCAGCAGCGCCTACGGCTTCTCCCTGACCGACGGCCGCCAGCTGTTCGCCTCGCCCGACAGCGGCTGCAAGCCCTTCGCGTACGCGGGCGGCCCGGCCAAGCTCATCGGCGCCTACAACTGCCCCTCGGGCGACGTGAACAAGAAGGTCCAGTCGGTCAGCGAGGTCGACCCGAACACCGGCAAGCCCAAGTGGACCTTCAAGCTCCAGCCCAACTGGGAGGTCGACAAGGTCTACTCGGTCGACCCGCTGGTCATCTCCGCCACCCAGCGCGAGGAGAAGAAGTGGACCGTCTTCGCGCTCAACCCCAACGGTTCGCTGCGCTCGCAGATCCAGGGCGGCAAGGACAAGTTCGCCCCCTCCTGCGGCGGCGGCTTCGTCATCTTCGGCCGTAACCTCCAGGGCTGCACCGGTGTCGCCGCCGACGCCCGGTACTTCTACATGGCGACCGAGACCGCCTACGGCGTCCCCAACGAGGTCATCGCCTTCGACCTGAAGAACGGCAAGGCCGCGTGGCGTTCCAAGGCGCCCGGTGAGCAGACGATGAAGCCGCTGCGGATGGAGGGCGGCGAGGTCCTGGTCTACATCGAGCCGCGCTACGACGCGGGCGGGGCCGTCGCCACCATCGCCCCGACCGGCGGTGCTCCGAAGATCCAGCTCCAGCACCCGGTCGCCACCTCCCAGATCGAGGGCAGCTTCTACAGCGCCGGCTATGCCTACGGCGGTGGCACCTTCGTGGTGGCCAGCGGACGCGTCTCCGCGTCGAACGACAAGGACGAGAAGCAGGTCAAGACGATGATGGCGTTCAGCAAGTAGTGAAGGACACGCACCGATGACGCAGCCACCCCCGCCGCCGGCCCAGCCGCCGGATCCGCAGCACCAGGGCGGCTTCGGCGCGCCGACGCCCCCGCCGCAGCAGCCCCCGCAGGCACCGGGGTACGGATACCCGCAGCAGCAGCCGGAACCCGGCTACGGCTACCCGCAGCAGCCTCCGCAGGCCCCGCAGCAGCAGCCCGGCCCGTACGGCGGCGCCCCGCAGCAGCCGCCGGCGCAGCCCCCGTACGGCTACCCGACCGCGCCCCAGCAGGCCTACGGGCAGCCGGGGTACGGGCAGCAGCCCTACGGTCAGCAGCCGGGCCACGACCCGCAGGCCTACGGGCAGCAGCCGACGGTGGCGGTGGCTCCCGTGGCCGGGCGCAAGAAGCTGTCGGCGCAGATGCAGATCGTCCTCGCGGCGGCCGTGGCCGTCGTCCTGATCATCGGCGCAGGCATCTGGTACGCCTCCTCCGAGGGCGGCGACCCGGCGCCCGACGCCAAGGGCACGACCGGCGCCACGCAGGGCTCCGGCGGCGGGGACGGCGGAGCCGGCGGGAACGGCGGCCTCGGGGGCGGCGGCACGGAGAAGGCGCCGGCCGACGCGCAGGCCAAGCTGGCCTGGTCGGTGCCGGAGCCGAAGGTTCCCGACGTCACGGACGTCTCCGGTTCGTGGGTCACGGACAAGGCGTTCGTGAAGCCCGGTGTCAACTCGCTCGTCGGCTACGACCTCGACAAGGGCACGGTCCTGTGGACCCTGCCCCTGACCGGCCAGGTCTGCGGCGCCTCGCGCCACAAGAGCGCCGACAACAAGGTGCCGATCCTCTTCGAGGCCACCAAGCGGGTCCCGCCGCGCTACTACCAGCCGTGCACCGAGGTCGGCCTGGTCGACCTGAACACCGGCAAGCTGGTGTGGTCGACCTCGGTCACCGGCGGCACCGCCGGCGACGCGAAGGCCCGGTTCAGCGAGGTCACCCTCAGCGGGGCGACCGTCGCGGCCGGCGGCACCGACGGCGGCGCCGCCTTCGACCTCGCCAACGGCAACCCGCGCTGGAAGCCGCAGGCCAACGACGACAACTGCTACGACCAGGGCTACGGTGGCGGCGAGGGCCTCGTCGCGGTCCGCAAGTGCGGCGGGTACGACGTCCAGTCGGTGACCGTCCAGAACATCGACCCGGCCTCGGGCGCGGTCCTCTCGCAGTACAAGATGCCCACCGGCGTCAAGTACGCGGCGGTCGTCTCCACCAAGCCGCTGGTCGTCGCGGCGGACGTCGGTGAGAGCGCCGGTGACGGCAGCGGCATCTCCGACTTCTTCTCCATCGACGAGAAGACCGGCAAGCTCAAGGCGAAGATCACCGCGGACGCCGCCCAGTACGCGGGCCACTGCAAGGCCACCAAGGTCGAGGCCTGCTCGCGGGTGCTCGTCGGCAACAACCGTCTCTACGTGCCGACCGAGGAGCACGAGGGCAGCACCGGCGAGTACGGCGACGAGACCAACGAGATCATCGCCTTCGACCTGACCACGGGCCGTACGGTCCCGGAGAAGGCCGACGCCGGCGACCGGTACACGCTGGTGCCGCTGCGCATGGACGGCGGCGACCTCATCGCGTACAAGGAACCGCCCTACGACAAGGGCGGGCGGATCGTCTCCATCAACGGCGGCACGATGAAGGAGACCCTGCTGCTGGAGAACCCGGGGGAGCGCTCGATCCGGAACGTGGAGACGAGCTTCAGCCTGACGGGTGCCGAACTCCGTTACGAAAGCGGCCGGTTCTTCATCTCCGCCAACCTGGTCAGCAAGACCCGCGAGTCGGACACCACCAAGAACTACCTGGCCGTCTCCTTCGCCGTACCGCGCTGACGGCCCCGGCCGAGACGCGCCCCGAGGGCTCCCCCGGACATCCGGGGGAGCCCGCGCGCGTTTCCGGGCGCGCACCGGGGCCGGTGGTTGGGGTCTCGTGGAGCGGGGGAGCGTGTAGCTTGCCGGGTCAGGGTGGCCGGGGAGCGGCGGGCCCGGAGGAGGGGGAGGCCGGATGGGCGTACGCCTCGTGGTGGTGGACGAGCACCGTCTGCTCGCGGAGGCGCTCGCCTCGGCGCTGAAGCTGCGCGGGCACCGGGTGCTCGCGGCGGCCGCGCCGGTGGCGGGAGCGGTGGACCTCGTGATCGGCCGGGCGCCGGAGGTGTGCCTGCTCGGCACGGCGGCGCCGGCCGCGCCGGGCGCCTTCGACCCGGTCGTACGGATCAGGCGGGAACGGCCGCAGGTGGCCGTGGTGGTGCTGGGGCCCGTGCCGTCGCCGCGCGGGATCGCGGCGGCGTTCGCGGCCGGGGCCGCGGGCTACGTGCGGCACGACGAGCGCATCGAAGGGGTGGAGCGGGCGCTCCTGAAGGCGCGGGCGGGGGAGGCGGCGGTCGCGCCGCTGCTGCTGCAGGGCGCCTTCGCGGAGCTGCTCAACCCGTCGGCGCGGCCGGACGACGAGGGGCAGCGGCTGCTGCGGCTGCTGACGCGGCGTGAGGTGGAGGTCCTCGTCCGGGTCGCGGAGGGCGAGGACACCCGGTTGATCGCGGCCGGGATGGGCATCGCGCCCAGCACGGCCCGGACGCACGTGCAGCGGGTGCTGATGAAGCTGGGGGTCGGTTCGCGTCTGGAGGCGGCGGCCCTCGCGGCGCGCACGGGACTGCTCGACCGGGTGGTGCCGGGGCCCCGGCACGCCCTCTGACGCCGGCGCCGGATCCCTCCGGCACGAGCACCGGAACCGCGGGGGCGACGGCCCCGGGGCGGTCCGGGGTTCCGCCATTGACGGCGATGTTGGATTGTGATTACTTGTGCGTGGTTCTGTTCGATCCCGCGGAGGGCCTCCCGTGAAGAAGACCGTCACCACGCTCGCCGACGGGCGTGAGCTGATCTACTACGACGGACGTGACGACGCCGTCCGCACCGCCACCGACCCGCGCCCCCTGACGGCCGTGGTCTCCCGCTCCGAGATCCGGCTCGACGAACTCACCGGCGACCCGGTCACCGTCGCCTCCCACCGGCAGGCCCGCACCTACCACCCGCCGGCCGACGCCTGCCCGCTCTGTCCGGCCACCGGCGGCCGCGAGAGCGAGATCCCCGAGGAGGCGTACGAGGTCGTCGTGTTCGAGAACCGTTTCCCCTCCCTCTCCGGCGGCGTCGGCCGCTGCGAGGTCGTCTGCTTCACCGACGACCACACCGCCTCCTTCGCCGACCTCACCGAGGAACGGGCCCGCCTCGTCCTCGACGCCTGGACCGACCGCACCGCCGCCCTCTCCGCCCTCCCCGGCGTCCAGCAGGTCTACTGCTTCGAGAACCGGGGCCGGGAGATCGGCGTCACCCTGCCCCACTCCCACGGCCAGATCTACGCCTTCCCCTTCGTCGCGCCCCGCACCGCCGCCACCCGCCGCCGCGTCGACGAGCACCGCCGCGCCACCGGCCGCAACCTCTTCGACGACCTCGTCGCCCGCGAACGCGCCGACGGCGAGCGGATCGTCCTGGAGACCGACCACTGGACCGCCTTCGTGCCCTACGCCGCCCACTGGCCGTACGAGGTCCACCTCCACCCCCGCCGCCGGGTGCCCGACCTGCTCGCCCTGGACGAGGCCGCCCGCGCCGGCTTCGCCCCCGTCTACCTGGAACTCCTGCGGCGCTTCGACCGGCTCTTCGGCCCGGACCAGCCGCCCACCCCCTACATCTCCGCCTGGCACCAGGCCCCCTTCGGCGACCCCCGCCGCGAGGACTTCGGACTCCACCTGGAGCTGTTCACCGTCCGGCGCGCCCCCGGCAAGCTGAAGTTCCTCGCCGGCACCGAGTCCGGCATGGGCGCGTTCATGAACGACGTACGGCCCGAGGACGCGGCCCGACGACTCCGAGAGGTGGCGAGCGCATGACGACCGCGCGGAAGAAGTACCTGGTGACCGGGGGAGCCGGCTACGTGGGCAGCGTGGTCGCCGCCCACCTCCTGGAGCGGGGCCACGCGGTCACCGTCCTCGACGACCTCTCCACCGGTTTCGCCGAGGCCGTCCCCGAGGGCGCGGAGTTCGTGGAGGGCCGCGTCCAGGACGCCGCCCGATGGCTCGACGGCACGTACGACGCCGTCCTCCACTTCGCCGCCTCCTCGCAGGTCGGCGAGTCCGTCGTCCACCCGGAGAAGTACTGGGAGAACAACGTCGGCGGCACGATCGCGCTCCTCGCCGCGATGCGCGCGGCCGGAGTGCGCCGCCTCGTCTTCTCCTCCACCGCCGCCACCTACGGCGAACCGGTCTCCGTCCCGATCACCGAGACCGCCCCCACCGCGCCCACCAGCCCCTACGGGGCGACCAAGCTCGCCGTGGACCACATGATCGCCGGGGAGTGCGCCGCCCACGGCCTCGCCGCCGTCTCCCTGCGCTACTTCAACGTCGCCGGGGCGTACGGCTCCCACGGCGAGCGCCACGAGCCCGAGTCCCACCTCATCCCGCTCGTCCTCCAGGTCGCCCTCGGCCGGCGCGAGGCGATCTCCGTGTACGGCGCGGACTACCCGACCCCCGACGGCACCTGCGTCCGCGACTACCTCCACGTCGCCGACCTCGCCGAGGCCCACCTGCTGGCCCTCGACGCCATGGCGGCGGGCGAGCACCTCGTCTGCAACCTGGGCAACGGCAACGGCTTCTCCGTCCGCGAGGTCGTCGACACCGTCCGCGAGGTCACCGGCCACTCCGTCCCCGAGATCACCGCCCCGCGCCGCCCCGGCGACCCGGCGGTCCTCGTGGCCTCCGCCGACACCGCCCGCGAACGCCTCGGCTGGCGGCCCACCCGCACCGACCTGGCGGCCGTCGTCGCCGACGCCTGGGACTTCGCCCGCGCGCGCCACGAGGAGGACCGGACATGAACGTCGCCACCGGCTTCGAGGCGCTGTACGGCAGCGCGCCCGAGGGGGTCTGGGCGGCCCCCGGCCGGGTCAACCTCATCGGCGAGTACACCGACTTCAACGACGGCTTCGTGCTGCCGCTCGCCCTGCCGCACACCACCGTCGCGGCCGTCTCCCGCCGGGACGACGGCGTGCTGCGGCTGCACTCCGCCGACGCCGACGGCGGTGTCGTCCAGCTGGCCACCGACACCCTCGCACCGCTCTCCGGCGGCGGCTGGGCCGCCTACCCGGCGGGCGTCGTCTGGGCGCTGCGCGCCGCGGGCCACCCGGTCACCGGCGCCGACGTCCACCTCGCCTCCACCGTGCCCACCGGCGCCGGACTCTCCTCCTCGGCCGCCCTGGAGGTCGTCACCGCCCTCGCCCTGAACGACCTCTTCGGCCTCGGCCTCAGCCGGCCCGAACTCGCCCGGATCGCCCAGCGCGCCGAGAACGCCTTCGTCGGCGTGCCCTGCGGCGTCATGGACCAGATGGCCTCCGCCTGCGCCGAGGAGGGCCACGCCCTCCACCTCGACACCCGCGACCTCACGTACCGTCAGGTCCCCTTCGACCCGGCCCGCGAAGGGCTCACGCTGCTCGTCGTGGACACCCGGGTCAAGCACGCCCTCGGGGACGGCGCGTACGCGGAGCGGCGCGCCGGTTGCGAAGCGGGCGCGCGGGCGCTCGGTGTGCGGACCCTGCGCGAGGTGAGCGCCGCGCACCTGCCGGAAGCGCTCGCCCGGCTGGGCGGGGGGACGACGGCGCGATACGTCCGGCACGTGGTCTCCGACAACGACCGGGTGGCCCGGACCGTCGCGCTCCTGGACGCCGGAAGGACCCGGGAGGTCGGACCGGTCCTCACCGAGGGCCATGTCTCGCTCCGCGACGACCTGCGGGTCTCCTGCCCGGAACTGGACCTGGTGGTCACGGCGGCGAACGCGGCCGGGGCCCTCGGCGCCCGCATGACCGGCGGCGGCTTCGGCGGCTCGGCGGTCGTCCTGGTGGAGAGCGCCGGGGCGGACGCGGTCGCCACCGCGGTGCGGGAGGCCTTCGCCGGCGCCGGCCACACCGCGCCCGGCGTCTTCCCCGCCGTCCCCTCGGCGGGCGCGCGGCGCCTCCTCTGAACGCGCCACCGCCCACCGTCTTCGGACAGTTCCGCCAATCGGCCCCCGCCGTGCCGCCCCGCCCCTACTCTGTTGGGCAGCACCGGTGGGGGCCGGTGCCGTTTCAGGGGTCGAGAACCGCCGGGTACGGCGCCCGGAGAGGGGTAGCAGTCCGTGCACGGCGGCGGCCGTGCGACGGACGACCCACCTCCGGCGCCGTGCCCGCGCCGGTCCGTTCCTCGACGCATGGGGGTTGTCCGTGGCACGTATCCGGGTCCTGGTGGTGGACGACCACCGCGTGTTCGCCGAGTCGCTGGCCGCCGCTCTCGCGGCCGAGCCGGACGTCGACGTGGCCGCGGCGGGCACCGGCCAGGCCGCGCTGCGCTCCCTGGAGCGCGCCGCCGCGGAGGGCCGCAGGTTCGACGTGCTCCTCGTCGACGCCGACCTCGGTGTGACCCCCGGTCCGGGCCCGGCGCCGCTCATCGGTACGGGCGCGGGCGGGCCGTCCCTGCCCGGGCCACGGGCGCCGGGGGACGGCACGGCCGGCGGGCCGGCGGACGGGATCGCCCTGGTGGCCGGGGTGCGCGGCACCCATCCCGCCGTGCGCACCGTGGTCCTCGCGGAGCGGGACGACCCCCGCAGGGCGGCGCTCGCGCTGCAGGCCGGGGCCTCGGGCTGGGTCGCCAAGGACTGTTCCCTGCAGCGGCTCCTCGCCGTGGTCCGGGGGGTGCTGAGGGACGAGACGCATCTGCCGCCCGCGCTGCTCACGGGCGTGCTGCGGGAGCTGACGGAGGCCCGGCGGCACCGCACCGAGAGCGAACGGCTCGTGGAGTCGCTGACCCCGCGCGAGCGGGAGGTGCTGCGCTGCATGGTGGCGGGCCTGGGGCGGAAGGCGGTGGCCGAGCGGCTGTTCCTGTCGCCGCACACGGTCCGTACCCACATGCAGAACGTGCTGGGCAAGCTGGGCGTGCACTCGACGCTGGCGGCGGTGGCGCTGGCCCGGCGGGCGGGCGTCGGCCCGGCGCCGCTGGAGGCTCCGCTAGCCGGGGACGTTGTCGAACGGGGCGGTCAGCCGGCGTAGCAGCGCGGCCAGCTCGCCGCGCTGGGTGCGGGAGAGCTGGGAGAGGATCGCCCGCTCCTGGGCGAGCAGTCCGGCCAGCGCCTCGTCGGCGCGGTCCCGGCCCTCGGGGGTGAGCCGGACGAGGACACCGCGCCGGTCGCTGGGGTCGGGGAGCCGTTCGACCAGGCCCTTCTTCGCCAGCCGGTCGATACGATTGGTCATGGTGCCCGAGGTGACCAGGGTCTGCGTGAGCAGCTGACCGGGGGAGAGCTGGTAGGGCGCTCCGGCGCGGCGCAGGGAGGTCAGGACGTCGAACTCCCAGGGCTCCAGCTGGTGCTCGGAGAAGGCGATACGGCGGGCGCGGTCGAGGTGGCGGGCGAGTCGCGAGACGCGGCTGAGCACCTCGAGCGGTTCCACGTCGAGGTCGGGGCGCTCGCGGCGCCATGCAGCGACCAGACGGTCGACCTCGTCCTCCATGTGATCAGTGTAGAGGGTCTGTTGACATAAAGTCTCTTCGGTTCGAGTTTCTTGTGGTCAAGATTCTTGACTTCAAGAAATATTCCGCTGGACCATGGGGAAGGGACCCGGCCGGAACTCCGTTCCGCTTCGGCAACTCGTTCCAGCAAGGGGGCTTCGAACATGTATTCCGTGGAATCCGCGGCAGCACCGACATGGGATCCGCAGCAGTATCTCCGCCACTCCGGCCATCGCACCCGTCCCTTCCTCGACATGCTCGCCCGAATACCGGACCTGCCCGCCCAAGGCCGGCCCGCCCGGATCGCGGACCTCGGCTGCGGCCCCGGCAACGTGACCACCCTCCTCACCGACCGGTGGCCCGACGCCCACATCACCGGCTTCGACCTCTCCCCCGACATGCTGGAACGGGCCGAGAAGGACTGGTCGGGCACCACCCGCGGCGGCGGCTGGATCGACTTCCGGCCCGCCGACGCCGCCCACTGGACCCCCGACGAGCCCTACGACCTCATCGTCTCCAACGCGGCCCTCCAATGGGTCCCCAACCACCCCGAGTCCTTCCCCTCCTGGATCGACGGCCTGCGCCCCGGCGGCGTCCTCGCCTTCCAGGTCCCGGCCAACTTCACCTCGCCCAGCCACGCCCTCCTCGGCGAACTGTGCGACACCCCCGAGTGGCGCTCCCGCCTCGGCGACCAGGGCCGCCGCTTCGTCCACATCCTCGGCGCCGCCGACTACCTCACCCGGCTCACCGACCTCGGCTGCGAGACGGACGTCTGGGAGACCACGTACTGCCAGCTCCTCCAGGGCGAGGACCCGGTCCTCGAATGGGTCAAGGGCACCGCCCTGCGCCCGGTCCTCACCACCCTCGACGGCGACCAGGAAGCCATCGACGCCTTCCTCGCCCAGTACCGCGACCGGCTCCGCGAGGCCTACCCGCCCGGCCCCCACGGCACGGTCTTCCCCTTCCGGCGCATCTTCGCCGTCGCCCGCAAACCCGCCTGAACGCACGGGCGCCCCGCACCGGTCCCGGTGCGGGGCGCCCTGCCGAAGGCCCGGAGGCCGTCAGGACATCGCGTTGTAGATCCCGTACCCGTAACCGATCTTCGCCCGGCCCGAGAACTTCGACGGGGCGACGTTGAGGTAGCGGTACAGGTCCCCACCGGAGGTGACGCCCAGCAGGTCGCCCTTGCCGTCCGCGTTCAGGTCACCGGGGGCGACCAGGTGCTTGTACGTGTTCCAGCCGGTGCCGATCTTCTGCCGGCCCTTGAACGGCGAGGTCGCCGAACCCGTACCCGCGTACAGGTACAGGTCACCGCCCGACGTGCGCGCGAGCAGGTCCATGCGGCCGTCACCCGTGTAGTCACCGGCGCCGAGCAGCTTGTTGTAGACGCCCCAGCCGCTGCCGACCTTGATCCGCGCGGCCATCCGGGCACCGTCGCCGTAACCCCGGTACAGGTACAGGTTGCCGGAACGGTCCCGGGCCAGCAGGTCGCCCTTGCCGTCACCGCTGAGGTCACCGGGGCCGACGAGGGCGTTGAAGGCGTTCCAGCCGGAGCCGAAGTACGAGCCCTCGATGTAGAGGCCGCCGTCGTAGATCTCGGCGATGTCGGACGAGCCGTCCGGGTTCATCGACGAGAAGTGGGTGAAGTTCGCGCCGGCCCAGCCGCCGGGGTCGCTGGCCTCCGCCCGGGGGGCCAGCTTGTCGGTGGCGGTGTTGCCGTACCAGTACAGCGTCCCCTGGGAGTCGCGGGCGACCATGCCGTCCTTGCCCGTGTACGGGATGTTGCCCGCGCCGGCGAACTGCGCCACATAGCGGTAGTCACCCGTGGAACCGGACTTGACGGGAGCCGCCAGCGTGCCGTTGCCGCGGGGGGCGTAGTAGTAGCCGCTTCCCGAGTTGTCCCGCCCGAAGACCCCGCCGTTGTCGGTCGGGACGATCTGGTTGTAGACGCTCCAGCCGGTGCCGACGAGGACCCGTCCGCCGAACGGCCTGGTGGAGATGCCGGTGCCCCGGTAGATCCACAACTTGCCGGCGGTGTCGCGGGCGTACACGTCACCGTGGCCGTCACCGTTGGCGTCGTTCAGGCCGACGACCTGGTCGTACATGTTCCAGCCGCTGCCCACCTTGGCCCGGCCGTAGAACGGGCGGCTGATGTCACCGGTGGACACGTACACGTACAGCGAGCCGTCGTGGGCGCGGGCCAGGACGTCGGCACGCCCGTCGGCGTTCAGGTCACCCGGCGACACGATCTTGTTGTAGCCCTGCCAGCCGCCCCCCACCGTCGTCTCGTACGAGACACCGGTCGGGTGGGCGTCGACGTACATCTTGAGGGTGCCGTCCTCGGACGGTATGAGCACCTCGGGACGCGAGTCGCCGACCTGGTTGCCGATCGGGATGATGTCCTTGGCGACCTCGCCGTAGCGGTACGTCTCGAAAACGCCGCCGCCGCCCGTGGTCGTGCCCGAGTACAGGTCGTTGTTCATGGTGCGGTAGAGGGCGTCCTCGTGGCCGTCACCGTCGAGGTCCGACAGCAGCAAGGAGGCATCCGTGGCCGCCGCCGCCCCGGCCCTGGCCGGCTCCTGGACCGGGAAGGCCTTCGGCGGCGTGAACGTCGGCGTCGGCTTCGTCAGCGAAGGACGCGGCGCCGGCTCCTCGGCCGACGCGGGGGTGGCCAGCAGCATGCCGGCGGAGAGAGCGAGAGCGGTGCACGCGGTGACGCGGCGGCCACGCCCGAAGAAAGCGGAACGCAAAGAGAATCCCCCCCTGGGGACGCAAGAAATGGGTACCGGGGCAGGGGTTCGCACCGCCTCCGCGCGTCCCGCGCGCGGAGGGCGAACGCCCTTCCGGATGTGATCGGGAGTGTATCCCTGTTCGAACGCGAAAGGACCAGTGGATTTCCGACCTCATCGGGTCGGAGAACCCACCGGTCCTCCCGTACGGGGACATTCCCGTCAGCTCTTGCGGTGCCCTATCAGCCGGGGCTTCTGCTCCAGCCCGTCGAGGCCGTGCCACGCCAGGTTCACCAGGTGCGCCGCGACCTCCGCCTTCTTCGGCTTGCGGACGTCCAGCCACCACTGGCCGGTCAGCGCCACGCTGCCCACCAGGGCCTGCGCGTACAGCGGGGCCAGCTTCGGGTCGAAGCCGCGGGCCTTGAACTCCAGGCCCAGAATGTCCTCCACCTGCGTGGCGATGTCGCTGATCAGCGAGGCGAACGTACCCGTCGACTGGGCCACCGGCGAGTCCCGTACGAGGATCCGGAAGCCGTCCGTGTAGTTCTCGATGTAGTCGAGCAGCGCGAACGCCGCCTGCTCCAGGAGTTCGCGGGGGTGCCCGGCGGTCAGCGCGCCCGTCACCCCGTTGAGCAGCTGGCGCATCTCGCGGTCGACGACGACCGCGTACAACCCCTCCTTGCCGCCGAAGTGTTCGTACACCACCGGCTTGGAGACCCCGGCCTTCGCCGCGATCTCCTCCACCGAGGTGCCCTCGAAGCCCTTCGCGGCGAACAGCGTGCGGCCGATGTCCAGCAGTTGCTCACGGCGCTCGGCGCCCGTCATCCTGACCCGCCGGCCGCGCCGGGGCTTCTGTTCGCCCGCGCTGCCGCCGGTCCCGCTGGTCCTGCCGTCGATCGCCACGTCGTCCATCATGCCGCGTCTGCGGACGCGGACCGGCGCCGGGCGTCGATACGGGAGGCCGCGGGCCAGCGCACGTCGTACGCCCAGCCCGCCTGTTCGAACCAGCGGATCAGGCGCGCGCTGGAGTCGATCTGGCCGCGCAGCACCCCGTGCCGGGCCGAGGTCGGTTCGGCATGGTGCAGGTTGTGCCAGGACTCGCCGCAGGAGAGGACGGCCAGCCACCAGACGTTGCCCGAACGGTCCCGGGACTTGAAGGGGCGCTTGCCCACCGCGTGGCAGATCGAGTTGATCGACCACGTCACGTGGTGCAGCAGCGCGACCCGGACCAGCGAACCCCAGAAGAACGCCGTGAACGCGCCCCACCAGGACATCGTCACCAGACCGCCGACCAACGGCGGGATCGCCAGGGAGAGCATCGTCCAGAAGATGAACTGACGCGAGATCGCGCGGATCGCCGGGTCCTTGATCAGGTCCGGCGCGTACTTCGCCTGCGGCGTCCGCTCCTCGTCGAACATCCAGCCGATGTGCGCCCACCACAGGCCCTTCATCAGCGCCGGCACCGTCTCGCCGAACCGCCACGGGGAGTGCGGGTCGCCCTCCGCGTCCGAGAACTTGTGGTGCTTGCGGTGGTCCGCCACCCAGCGGACCAGCGGGCCCTCCACCGCGAGCGAGCCCATGATCGCCAACGCGATGCGCAGCGGCCGCTTCGCCTTGAACGAGCCGTGCGTGAAGTAGCGGTGGAAGCCGATCGTGATCCCGTGGCAGCCGATGAAGTACATCGCCGTCAGCAGCCCCAGGTCGAGCCAGCTCACCCCCCATCCCCACGCGAGCGGCACCGCCGCGAGCACGGCCAGGAACGGCACCGTGATGAACAGCAGGAGGGTGAGCTGCTCGATCGACCGCTTGCTGTCGCCGCCGAGCGTGGCGGAGGGCAGGGCCTCGGCGTCGACCGGCGCGGTGCCGGTCCCGGGCGCGGAGGTCATCTGGGGGCTTGTGGTCATGAAGGTCCCTGGGGGGTGAGGAAGCGGAAGGAAGGGCCGGGGGGAGTCCCCGGCGCTCCCGGGGCCGGGAAGGCCGGGGAGCGGGGCCCGAAGGGCCGGGGGGTGCGAGGTACGGGGCCGGCGGGGAGCGCCGGGCGAACGGCGGCCGGGAAGGCCGGGCGAACGGGCCGCGAGGGCCGGGGTGACGGGGCCGGGAGGGCGGGAGCGATGGGGAGCGGAGGAACGGGACGGACGTGCACCAGGCTACGCCTCCGTAACCTACGCCATCGTAAGTATGGCAGTGCCGCGGCGCCAGGCAAGAGGGCACGAGCGGGGGCGTGGCCCCCACGGAGCACACGGGCACCTATCCTGGGGGCGTCGGACAGCGCGGTCCGCAAGCCTCCAGTACCCCTCCAGACGTGCTCAAACACTGCAAGGAGCCACACCTGTGAGCAGTGCCGACCAGACCCCCACCACCAACGCCGAGCTGCGCGCCGACATCCGCCGCCTGGGTGACCTGCTGGGCGAGACGCTCGTCCGCCAGGAGGGCCACGAGCTCCTCGACCTCGTCGAGAAGGTCCGCCGGCTCACCCGCGAGGACGGCGACGCGGCCGCCGAGCTGCTGCGCGGCGTGGAGCTGGAGACCGCCGCGAAGCTCGTGCGTGCCTTCTCCACCTACTTCCACTTGGCGAATGTCACCGAGCAGGTTCACCGCGGCCGTGAACTCCGCGAGAGGCGCGCCGCCGAGGGCGGACTCCTGGCCCGCACCGCGGACATGCTGAAGGACGGGGACCCCGCGCACGTACGCGAGACCGTCAAGAACCTCAACGTACGCCCCGTGTTCACCGCCCACCCCACCGAGGCGGCCCGCCGGTCCGTCCTCAACAAGCTCCGCCGGATCGGCGCCCTCCTGGAGACCCCGGTCATCGAGGCCGACCGGCGCCGCCACGACCTGCGGCTCGCCGAGAACATCGACCTCATCTGGCAGACCGACGAACTCCGGGTCGTCCGCCCCGAGCCCGCCGACGAGGCCCGCAACGCCATCTACTACCTGGACGAGCTGCACGCGAACGCCGTCGGCGACGTCCTGGAGGACCTGGCCGCCGAGCTGGAGCGCGTCGGCGTCGAACTGCCGTCCGGCACCCGCCCGCTGACCTTCGGCACCTGGATCGGCGGCGACCGCGACGGCAACCCCAACGTCACCCCGCAGGTCACCTGGGACATCCTGATCCTCCAGCACGAGCACGGCATCACCGACGCCCTCGAACTGGTCGACTTCCTCCGCGGCCTGCTGTCCAACTCCATCCGCTACACCGGGGCCACCCAGGAACTCCTGGACTCCCTCCAGCGCGACCTGGAGCTCCTGCCGGAGATCAGCCCCCGCTACAAGCGGCTCAACGCCGAAGAGCCCTACCGGCTCAAGGCCACCTGCATCCGCCAGAAGCTCGTCAACACCCGCGAGCGCCTCGCCAAGGGCACCCCCCACCAGGAGGGCCGCGACTACCTCGGCACCGCCGAGCTGCTGCGCGACCTCACCCTCATCCAGACCTCGCTGCGCGAGCACCGCGGCGGCCTCTTCGCCGACGGCCGCATGGACCGGGTCATCCGCACCCTCTCCGCCTTCGGCCTCCAGCTCGCCACCATGGACGTCCGCGAGCACGCCGAAGCCCACCACCACGCCCTCGGCCAGCTGTTCGACCGGCTCGGCGAGGAGTCCTGGCGGTACGCGGACATGCCGCGCGACTACCGGCAGAAGCTGCTCGCCAAGGAGCTCCGCTCGCGCCGCCCGCTCGCCCCCACCCCCGCGCCGCTCGACGCCGCCGGAGAGAAGACCCTCGGCGTCTTCCACACCATCAAGGAAGCCTTCGAGCGCTTCGGCCCCGAGGTCATCGAGTCGTACATCATCTCGATGTGCCAGGGCGCCGACGACGTCTTCGCCGCCACCGTCCTCGCCCGCGAGGCCGGCCTGATCGACCTGCACGCCGGCTGGGCCAAGATCGGCATCGTGCCGCTCCTGGAGACCACCGACGAGCTCAAGGCCGCCGACGTCATCCTCAACGACATGCTGGCCGACCCCTCCTACCGGCGCCTCGTCTCCCTCCGCGGCGACGTCCAGGAGGTCATGCTCGGCTACTCCGACTCCTCCAAGTTCGGCGGCATCACCACCTCCCAGTGGGAGATCCACCGCGCCCAGCGCAGGCTCCGCGACGTCGCCCACCGCTACGGGGTCCGGCTGCGCCTCTTCCACGGCCGCGGCGGCACCGTCGGCCGCGGCGGCGGCCCCTCGCACGACGCGATCCTCGCCCAGCCCTGGGGCACCCTGGAGGGCGAGATCAAGGTGACCGAGCAGGGCGAGGTCATCTCCGACAAGTACCTCATCCCGTCCCTCGCCCGCGAGAACCTCGAACTGACCGTCGCGGCCACCCTGCAGGCCTCCGCCCTGCACACCGCGCCCCGCCAGTCCGACGAGGCCCTCGCCCGCTGGGACGCGGCCATGGACACCGTCTCGGAAGCCGCCCACACCGCGTACCGCAAGCTCGTCGAGGACCCGGACCTGCCGACGTACTTCCTGGCCTCCACCCCCGTCGACCAGCTCGCCGACCTGCACCTGGGCTCCCGCCCCTCCCGCCGCCCCGGCTCGGGCGTCTCGCTCGACGGACTGCGCGCCATCCCGTGGGTCTTCGGCTGGACCCAGTCCCGGCAGATCGTCCCCGGCTGGTACGGCGTCGGCTCCGGCCTGAAGGCGCTGCGCGAAGCGGGCATGGAAGGCGCCGCCGTCCTCGGCGAGATGTACGAGCAGTGGCACTTCTTCCGCAACTTCCTCTCCAACGTGGAGATGACGCTCGCGAAGACCGACCTGCGGATCGCCCGCCACTACGTCGACACCCTCGTCCCCGACGAGCTCAAGCACGTCTTCGACACCATCGAGGCCGAGCACGCCCTCACCGTCGCCGAAGTCCTCAAGATCACCGGCGGGGAGAAGCTCCTCGACTCCCACCCGGTCCTCCAGCAGACCTTCGCCATCCGCGACGCCTACCTGGACCCGATCTCCTACCTCCAGGTCTCCCTGCTCGCCCGCCAGCGGGCCGCCGCCGAGCGCGGCGAGGACCCGGACCCGCTCCTCGCGCGGGCCCTGCTCCTCACCGTGAACGGCGTCGCCGCCGGCCTGCGCAACACCGGCTGACACCCGCCCGCACCACGCGACGGTGCCCCCACGGGATCTCCCGTGGGGGCACCGTCATGACGGGGTACGTCAGTGCTGCTGGGCCTTGCGGCGACGGCTCACCAGGAACGCGCCGGCACCCGCGAGGGCGACGGCGACGGCGGCGAGGACGCCGACCGGGGCGCTGGAGCCGGTCTCGGCGAGGTCACCCTCGGCCGAGCCGCCCGTGGAGGACGAACCCGACGCGCTCGGCGCCGGCTGGCCCGCGCTCTCGGAGGACGTCGAGGTGGGGGAGACGCTCTCGCCCGGGGTACCCGTGGTCGGGGCGCCGGTGGTCGGGGTCCCGGACGGGGTGGTGCTCTCGGACGGGGTGCCCGAGGGAGTGCCGGTGGTGGGCGTGCCCGTGGTGGGCACGTCCGTGGTCGGCGTGCCGGTCGGCGTCCCGGTGGTCGGGGTGTCCGTCGGCGTCGGCGCGGTGGTGGTGGGCGTGCCGGTCGGCGTGGGCTTGGCGCTCGCGGGGCAGGTGTGCGAGAGGTTGAAGAAGTTCTTCTTCAGCTCACCATTGATCTCCGCGGTGGCCGAGATCAGCTCGGCGCCCGGCTCGGAGGCCACGTAGGCGTGCTTGTCGCTCGGCGGGCCGAAGACCGTGACGGTCTGGATGCCGCCCGGCTTGAACTCGACCGTCAGCTTGGTGAAGACCGCGCTGTCGTCCTTGCCGCTGCCCGGCAGCACGAAGTGCCAGCCGTCCTTGTCGGACGCAACGGGCGGGCAGTCGCCCTTCTCGTACTCGCCGGCCGAGATCGGCAGCTGCTCCTGCTGGTTGAACTCGGGGTTCGGGCGCTCGGAGGCCGAGGCGGCCGGGGCCAGGACCAGGGAGCCCGCCATGGCCGCGACAAGCGCGCCGGCGGAAATCAGGGATCGTCGCATGTGCAGTCGTCCATCTGGGATGAGGGATGCCGTGGGAGGTGGCGGGGGCAGCCTATCCGTCGCCTTACGTCACCCTTAACCCAGAGGTTCATAACGATCGCGCAGGACCCGCCGGTATCAACGGCTATGCGTCACAACGCGAAGAACGCCGCCACCAGCAGCGCACCCCCGGCACCCGCCAGCGACCACGCCACCCGCGACATCCGCAGCCCGCCCGCCACCACCGGAGCCGCCAGCAGCAGCGCACCCCCCAGCGGCAGCCACGCGTGCAGACCACCACCCCAGCCCGCCCGCACGCCCTCGTCCGTCCCCGGCTTCACCACCACCGGGATCGTCACACCCTTCTCCGCCGCCACCGAACGCTCGATCACCAGCGTCCGCCGCGTCACCGACGGATCCTCCGGCACGTACCGCCCGCTGCACCGCTCCTCCGTGCAACCCGTCACGGTCAGCGTCCCGTGCTCCCGCCCCTTCGACAGCAGCACGTGCTGGGCCGACCCCCACGACGCCCACACCCCCGCGACGACGAGCAGCAGGACGACCAGGGCCATGGCGGCGTTACGGAGGTGCGTCATGACCCGCGATCGTACCGTCGTACGAACACGCCGAGGCGCCTAGGAGTTGTACGCCGACTGCGCCCGCTCCAAACCCTCCGCCACCAGGCACTCAACCGCGTCCGCCGCCCGGTCCACGAACCAGTCCAGATCCTTGCGCTCCGCCGACGAGAAGTCCTTCAACACGAAATCCGCCACCTGCATCCGACCCGGCGGCCGCCCGATCCCGCACCGCACCCGGTGATACTCCGGACCCATCGCCTTCGTCATCGACTTCAGACCGTTGTGCCCGTTGTCCCCACCGCCCAGCTTCAACCGCAGCACCCCGTAATCGATGTCCAACTCGTCATGGACCGCCACCACATGGGCCGTCGGCACCTTGTAGAAGTCCCGCAACGCCATCACCGGACCACCGGACAAATTCATGTACGACATCGGCTTCGCCAGCACCACCCGGCGGTTGGCAGGCCCCGGAGGACCCATCCGGCCCTCCACCACCTGCGCCTGCGCCTTCTGGGCCCGCTTGAACTTCCCGCCGATCCGCCCGGCCAGCAGATCCACCACCATGAAGCCGACGTTGTGCCGGTTGCCCGCGTACTCCGGGCCAGGATTGCCGAGGCCGACGATCAGCCAGGGCGCGTTCGCGTCGTCCGTCATCCGCTCCACGTCTCCTCGTGCGCGTACAGAGAGAAAAAGGAAAACGGGGTGACGGGCCGCACGGCCCGTCACCCCGTCACGTCAGGCAGAGCCTACGGCTCAGGCCTCCGCACCCTCGGACTCGGCAGCCTCGGCCGCCGGCTCCTCGGCCTGCGCGGCCAGGATCTGGATGACGACAGCCTCGGGGTCCGTCACCAGAGCGGTGCCCTTCGGCAGCGCGATGTCCTTGGCGTGGATCGCGTCACCGGCGGACAGACCGGCGATCGAGACCGTGACGGACTCCGGGATGTGGGTGGCCTCGGCCTCGACCGACAGCGTGTTCAGCACGTTCTCGACCAGGAAGGCACCCGGAGCCAGGTCACCCTCGGTCTCGACGACGATCTCGACGGTGACCTTCTCGCCACGCTCGACCAGGAGCAGGTCGACGTGCTCCAGGAAACCCTTCAGCGGGTCACGCTGCGCGGCCTTCGGGATCGCCAGCTCGGTGCCGCGGCCCTCGATCTCCAGGGACAGCAGAACGTTCGGCGTACGCAGCGCCAGCGCCAGGTCGTGACCCGGGAGCGTCAGGTGGACCGGCTCCGTGCCGTGACCGTAGAGGACACCGGGAACCTTGTTGTCACGGCGGATCTTGCGGGCGGCGCCCTTGCCGAACTCCGAACGGACGGACGCGGCGAGCTTGACCTCGGACATGTGCACTCCTCGTATGGGTGGTGACGGATGCGACTGTCACCCGGCCACGACTGGCGATGGCCTGCTACGAAGAGCGCGTCGATAACGGACCGCCGGACCCGGAACGGGCCGGCCTCCCTCGCCGAGCAACCACGACAGTCTAGCCGCCCCCCGGGAACCGCCCAAATGGATCACCCCGCACCCCGGCACGCCGAAGGGCCGCCTCCCCCGGGGAAGCGGCCCTCACGTCAACCCTGAGCGGTCGAAGCTCAGTGCTCCTCGAACAGGCTCGTCACCGAACCGTCCTCGAACACCTCACGCACCGCACGCGCGATCGTCGGCGCGATCGACAGCACCGTGATCTTGTCCAGCTCCAGCGCACCCGGAACCGGCAGCGTGTCCGTGAACACGAACTCGCTCACCTTCGAGTTCTTCAGACGGTCCGCCGCCGGACCCGACAGGATGCCGTGCGTCGCCGTCACGATGACGTCCTCCGCACCGTGCGCGAACAGCGCCTCCGCCGCCGCGCAGATCGTGCCACCCGTGTCGACCATGTCGTCCACCAGGACACACACACGGCCCTCCACGTCACCGACGACCTCGTGCACGGTGACCTGGTTCGCCACGTCCTTGTCACGACGCTTGTGCACGATCGCCAGCGGCGCGTCCAGCCGGTCGCACCACCGGTCCGCCACCCGCACACGGCCCGCGTCCGGAGACACGATCGTCAGCTTCGTACGGTCGACCTTCGCACCCACGTAGTCCGCCAGCACCGGCAGCGCCGACAGATGGTCCACCGGACCGTCGAAGAAGCCCTGGATCTGGTCCGTGTGCAGGTCCACCGTCAGAATCCGGTCCGCACCGGCCGTCTTCAGCAGATCCGCCACCAGACGCGCCGAGATCGGCTCACGACCGCGGTGCTTCTTGTCCTGACGGGCATACCCGTACGACGGAATGATCACGGTGATGCTGCGCGCGGAAGCCCGCTTCAGCGCATCGATCATGATCAGCTGCTCCATGATCCACTTGTTGATCGGAGCCGTGTGGCTCTGGATCAGGAAGCAGTCCGCGCCGCGCGCCGACTCCTGGAAGCGGACGTAGATCTCACCGTTGGCGAAGTCGAACGCCTTGGTGGGAACGAGGCCGACACCCAGCTGGTGCGCGACCTCCTCGGCCAGCTCGGGGTGGGCGCGGCCGGAAAAGAGCATCAGCTTCTTCTCGCCGGTCGTCTTGATCCCGGTCACAGCACTGTCTCCTCAGACGTGTTCCCTGGCCGCGACCCCCGCGCTCCCGTGCGCGTGTGCGAACCAGCCGAATTTGTGTGCACGTATCACGGTACGCCGAGTTCGACGTACCCGTTTCCGGTCAGCTTTCGCCGACAGAACCCTCCGACGCCGCCTGAGCGGCCTGCGCGGCAGCGCTGCCGGGCCGCTTCCGGGCGACCCAACCCTCGATATTCCGCTGCTGGCCACGGGCGACGGCCAGTGCACCGGCCGGCACGTCCTTCGTGATCACGGACCCGGCCGCGGTGTACGCCCCGTCCCCGATCGTGACAGGAGCCACAAACATGTTGTCCGAGCCGGTCTTGCAGTGGGACCCGACGGTCGTGTGGTGCTTCGCCTCGCCGTCGTAGTTCACGAACACACTGGCCGCGCCGATGTTCGTGTACTCACCGATCGTCGCGTCACCCACGTACGACAGATGGGGGACCTTCGTACCCTCGCCGATCGTCGCGTTCTTCATCTCGACGTACGTGCCGGCCTTCGCCTTCCGCCCCAGCTCCGTCCCCGGACGCAGGTACGCGTACGGGCCCACCGAGGCACCCTCACCGACGACCGCCGAGTCCGCCACCGTGTTGTCCACCCGGGCACCCCTGCCCACCCGCGTGTCCTTCAGGCGCGTGTTCGGACCCACCTCGGCGTCCTCCGCGACGTGCGTGGCACCCAGCAACTGCGTACCCGGGTGGATCACCGCGTCCGGCTCGAACGTCACCGTCACGTCGACCAGGACCGACGACGGATCCACGACCGTCACACCGGCCAGCATCGCCGCCTCCAGGAGCCGCTGGTTCAACAGCGCCCGCGCCTCCGCCAGCTGCACCCGGTTGTTGATGCCCAGGATCTCCCGGTGATCGGCCGCCACCGACGCGCCGACCCGGTGGCCCGCCTCACGCAGGATCGACAGCACATCGGTGAGGTACTCCTCCCCCTGGCTGTTGTCCGTCCGCAGCTGCTTGATCGCCTCGGCCAGCAGCTTCCCGTCGAACGCGAACACGCCGGAGTTGATCTCCCTGATCGCGCGCTGCTCCTCGGAGGCGTCCTTGTGCTCCACGATCTCGGTCACCGCACCGGAGGCGTCCCGGACGATCCGGCCGTAGCCCGTCGAGTCCGGCACCTCGGCGGTCAGCACGGTCACGGCGTTGCCGTCGGCGGCGTGCGTGGCGGCGAGGGCGCCGAGCGTGGCGCCGGAGAGCAGCGGAGTGTCGCCGCAGACGACCACGACGGTCCCCTCGGGCGCCTCGCCCAGCTCCTCCAGCGCCATCCGCACCGCGTGCCCGGTCCCGTTCTGCTCCTCCTGCACGGCGGTCCGGGTCCCCGCGTAGTGCTCCTCCAGGTGCCCCCGCACCTGCTCACGGGCGTGCCCCACGACCACGACGAGGTGCTCGGGCTCCAGCTCCCGGGCGGCGGACACGACGTGCCCGACGAGCGAACGCCCGGCGATCTCGTGGAGGACCTTGGGAGTCTTCGACTTCATGCGGGTGCCCTCACCCGCTGCGAGGACGACGACGGCTGCCGGGCGGTTGGCGCTCACGGGTATGCCCTTCGGCTTTGGGTGGTGGACGCACGAAGGATACCGGGGGGTCGGGGGCCGGACATGAGCGCGGGTCCTGACCAGGGAGGTCAGGACCCGAACCGAGCAGCTCCGCCGGCTGGACTCGAACCAGCACTGCAAGGTTCCAAAGACCTGCGGGCTGCCATTACCCCACGGCGGATCTGACTCAGACCTTACCGGAGTGATCCGCCGCCACGAATGCCGCGGACGACTTCACCATGCCCTGCCACCAGCCCTCGACGCGGCGGTAGAGATCGGCACCCTTGGAGACTCGGATGACCAGGCACCCCCGGTAGCCGTCGCCGATGTTCTTGCGGACCGTTTTGGGGTTGTGCCGCTTGAGCGTCGTCCTCTGGAAGGCATCCGGAGTGACGCCGACGAGGTCCGCCCAGTAGCGTTTCGCCCCTTCGATGTCCGCCGACTCGTGGATCATGACGCGGAACGCCAGACGGTCGGGGTCGACCTCGAGCAGGCGCAGCCAGGCCAGGAAGAGCTGGATGACTCCGGGGTCGCTGTTGACGAAGAGGACGTTCTCGCGGCGGTCGTACGACTTGTCCTTGGCGCCTTCGGCCCAGTAGAGGGCGACGCCTGCGAGCAGGAGCTCCCTGTCGGACAGGGAGCCGATCGCGCTCTCCGCCTCTGCCTTGGTCTTGCGACGGGCTTCGTCCCGAACCGCCAGTTCGTACTCCCAGCGCTTGCGGGCCGCCAGCTTCGCCTGCTCCGACGGATCGCGGCGTTCAGGCCTCGGCAGGTCCCGGACCCACAGCGAGATCGAGCTCTTCGAGCAGCCCAGTTCGACCTGGATCCGGTCGTAGGTCATGCCCTGGAGGCGGAGCTCGCGGGCGCGGGCGCGGAGGTCGTCCTTGGCGTTGGGGCGTTTGGTCCACGCCGGGGCGGGTTCGCCTTCGAGGAGGCGGTTGAGGATGTCGTTGTTGTACACGCGCAGCCGGTCGCGGATCCGGCGGCGGCTGAGGCCCTCGCGGCGCAGCGCGACCGCCTGGGCGCGCAGGTTCTCGAAGTCCGCGGACGTGGTGGTGATCGCTGTCATGTGTCGACCTTCGTCCGGAATGCGGACGTCCGGGTCGAAAACTCTCGCGATTCAGCAGTTCGAGGGACTGGTGTGCGGGACGTTGACGTCGCGCGTCCCGGGAGGGGGGCCACCCGTAGGGTGGTGGGCATGACCGCAACGGGGGCAGATCAGGACGCGCCGGGCGCCGGCGCGCGGGGCTGGTGGTGGTGGGAGAGACGGCGGGGGGCCGTCCTGGACGTGGGGCTCGCCGGGGTGTCCGCGGTGGAGTGCGCGGCGGAGGGGGCCGCCTTCGCGGACCGGGCGGGGACGCCCCTGGCCGTCGGGGTGCTGTTCGGTTTCGTGGTGGGGGCCGTGCTCCTCGTGCGGCGCCGGTGGCCGATCACCGTCGTTCTGGTCTCGATCGCCGTGACGCCCGCCGAGATGGGCTACCTCATGGGGATCGTCGGCCTGTATTCGCTCGCGGCCTCCGAGGTGCCCCGGCGTGTCACGGCCGTCCTGGCCGGGATGTCGACCGCGGCCGTGTTCGTCGTGACGGTCGTGCGGCTGCGCCAGGACGTGGCGCAGGCCGACGTCGACCAGCAGGACTTCGATCCGAGCGGCTGGTACGTGCCGCTCGTGTCGGCCTTCATGACGCTGGGCCTCAACGCCCCGCCCGTCCTCTTCGGCCTCTACATAGGGGCGCGGCGCCGGCTGATGGAGAGCCTGCGGGAGCGGGCCGACAGCCTGGAGCAGGAGTTGTCGTTGCTGGCCGACCGGGCGGAGCAGCGGGCGCAGTGGGCGCGGCAGGAGGAGCGGCGGCGGATCGCGCGCGAGATGCACGACGTGGTGGCGCACCGGGTGTCGTTGATGGTGGTGCACGCGGCGGCGTTGCAGGCGGTGGCGTTGAAGGATCCGCAGAAGGCGGTGAGGAACGCGGCGCTGGTGGGGGACATGGGGCGGCAGGCGCTGACGGAGCTGCGGGAGATGTTGGGCGTGTTGCGGGAGGAGGCGCCTCCTCCCGTTGCGTCGGGGGTGCCGTTGGCGGCGGTGGGGCGTGCGGCGGCGGCCGCGGCGGAGGCGGCGGCCGGTGGCGATGGTGACGGTGGTGAGGGTGAGGACCGGGACGGGCCGTGTCTGGACGCGGTGGAGGCTCTGTGCGAGCAGTCGCGGCAGGCGGGTGCGGCGGTGGAGCTGGTGGTGCGGGGTGAGGTGCGGCGGTATGCGCCGGAGGTGGAGCGGACGGCGTACCGGGTGGTGCAGGAGGCGTTGACGAACGTGCACAAGCACGCGGCGGGTGCGGCGGTCGTGGTGCGGCTGGCGCATCGGGAGGCCGAGGTCGCGATGCAGGTGGAGAACGGTCCTTCGGACGCGGCGGTGGCGGACGCGCATCTGCCGAGCGGGGGGAACGGTTTGGTGGGCATGCGGGAGCGGGTCGGCCGGCTCGGTGGTGTGTTCGTGGCGGGGCCGACGGACGCGGGGGGTTTCCGGGTGTCGGCGGTGCTGCCGACGGCGCCGGCCGACCCGCCGGCCGCGTCCGTGGACGGTTAGCGCCTCACGTCCCGATGGACGCGCCGTGGGCGGTCGGCCCTGGCGTCCCGGCGGGCGTGCCGGTCAGGGCAGGGTGGTGAGGCGGGTGGGCTGGGCTCCGGTGACGAGGGTGGCGAGGGCGGCGTCGATGTCCTTGCCGAGGTACCAGTCGCCGGCGTGGTCGAGGCTGTAGACGCGGCCTTCGGCGTCCACGGCCAGGACGGCCTGGTGGTCGCCCTCCTCGCCGAGCGGCGCGAGTTCGGTGTCCAGGGCACGGCCGAGGTCGCCGAGGGTGCGGGCGAGGTGGAGTCCGGCGAGGGGGTCGAAGCGTACGGTCGCGGGCGCTATCTGGCGGCCCTGTCCGGGGGCGGTGACGGTCAGGCCGCCGAATTCGGCCCAGGCCTCGACGGCGGCCGGGAAGACGCTGTGGCGGTGGCCGGCGGGGGAGACGTGGGCGCGCAGGGCGTCGGCCCATTCCTCGGCGAGTTTGATGTCCCAGCGGCCGGGCTGCCAGCCGGCCTCGCGGAGGGCGGCGTCGACGTTGACCGGGAAGCGGGTGGTGTCGGGCATGCGCGGGGTCAGCCGTTCTGGGCGGTCGGGTCGACGGTGCGGACGCCGAAGTGGGCGAGCATCGCCGTGCAGGAGCGGCAGGGTGCGGCGTAGCTGCCGTGGAGCGGGTCGCCGTCCTCGCGGATGCGGCGGGCGGTGAGTTTGGCGTGCTTGAGGGAGCGGCGGGCCTCGCCGTGGGTGAGCGGTTTGCGCTGGGCGCGCCGGGAGCGTCCGTTCTCGGTGGCGGTGAGGTGCCGGGAGAGCAGGATGGCTTCGGGGCAGCGTCCGGTGAAGCGTTCCCGCTGGCCGCTGGTGAGGGTGTCCAGGAAGTCCTGGACGAGCGGGTGGAGGGCGGGCGGGCGGTCGCCGCGGCCGGCCGTGCAGGTGAGGGTTTCGCCGCGGACGGAGAGGGCGGCCCCGACGGTGGGGAGGATTCCGTCGCGCCGGTGACGCAGTAAGGGCGCGCGGGTGGCGTCGGCGTCGCTGCTCCAGTTGAGGCGCGGGTCACCCTGTGTGGGTGTTGTTGCGGTGTGCATCGTGTCGGTCTTCCCCTCCTGCAATCCCCCGAGTTGCGTGGACAGCCTGCCAAATAGGGAGCCATATGGGGAAGCTGGGGCGGCCAAACGCGCTGTCGGTGTGTCGGAATCGTGGGGGGCCTGTCATGGCGTGGTGACACGGGGTGACGGTCGGGGTGGGGGCGGACGGGGCCCGTCCGGAGGGTGGTGGCAGCGCATAGGCTGTGCGGGATCAGTCGGTAGGAGCAGTCAGCAGTCAGCGACGCCAGTGCAGGGGGCAACCGCCATGACGACAGGTCGGCTCGGGCAGGACACCGCGCCACCGAACGCGGCCTACGCCGGGCAGGTCGTGCATTTCCCGGACCCGGTGCGGGCCGCCCGTCACCCGCGAGGGGTGCGGGTGGACGAGCGGGGTTACCCGGATTTCTCGCCGTACGCGCGTGCGGCGGCGGAGATCGCCGATCCGCCGGAGGGTTTCGGTGTCGACGAGCTGAGGCTCACGGACTACGTGTCGGCGAACGCGGCGATGGCGGCGACCGGCCACGAGCTGTGGGACGCGATCCCGTCGGTGGCGACCCCGCACGGCTGGACCTGGCATCACGTGGCGCACAGCCGCCGGATGGAGCTGGTTCCGGTGGAGGTGAAGGCGCTGCTGCGGCATCACGGCGGGGTGGCGACGGCGGCGGTGGACCAGTCGAAGCGGGGGACGCGTCCGCTGCAGGAGACCCGGCCGGCGCATTTCGGGGTGCCGAGGACGCTGGTGTCGGTGTCGGAGCAGCAGTTGCAGGGTGTCGAGGAGGACCTCGGGTACCGGCTGCCGGGGGCGTACCGCTCGTTCCTGAAGGCGGCGGGCGGGTGCGCGCCGGTGGGCGCGGCGCTGGACGCGGAGCTGGGGCTGCTGGTGGACCAGCCGTTCTTCACGGTGCGGGACGCGGCCGGGGTGAACGATCTGGTGTACGTCAACAAGTGTCTGCGGGATCACCTGACGAAGGACTACCTGGGGGTGGCGTTCGTGCAGGGGGGTCTGATCGCGGTGAAGGTGCGCGGTGAGGCGGTCGGTTCGGTGTGGTTCTGCGCGTACGACGACGCGCGGGACGGCGGCGAGGTGGCGGCCGGCTGGTCGGTGGGTGAGCGGGTGGAGCGTCTGCTGCTGCCCTGTGGTGAGGATTTCGACGCTTTCCTGGCGCGTCTGGCGGGTAATCCGCCGGAGCTGGAGACGGTGGCGAATCTGATGGTGGACGGTGGCTTCGCGCGTGCCGTGCCCGTGGTCCCGGTGGGGGAGTGAGCTGGCTGTGGTGACGTTCGCGCAGGCGCAGGAGCGTGCCGAGGAGTGGATCAACGGTGACCTGCCGGCGTATCAGCACCGTGAGGTGCGGGTGCGGGAGTTCGAGCTGGGTTTCGTCGTGTGGGCGGAGGACCGTGAGGGCGGTCCGGTCTCGGACGGGGGCCGGCAGCGGCTGGTGATCGCGCGGGACAGCGGGGAGGCGACGCTGTGGCCGGGACTGCCGGTGGGTGAGGTGATCCGCCGGTACGAGGAGGAGTACGGCGCGGCTGCGGAGGCGGCCGTGGTGCCGGCTCCGGCGGCGCGGGTCGATCTGAACCAGACGTCGTTCCTGCTGAGTCCGCCGGAGTGGCTTCAGGACGCGGCGGACCGGATCGGTCTGCCGAAGGAGCCGAACGTGTCGCAGGAGGAAGGGGGCGCGGTCGCGGCGCCGTCCTCGTCCTCCACGTCGTCGCCGTCGCCCTCTTCGGGGTTGCAGGACGCGTCGGAGGTGGCGGACGTACCGGAGGCGCCGAGTGTCTCGGAGGCCTCGTCGTCCTCGGCGACGCCGCTGCCGGAGCCGGTGGTTTCCGCGGACGGTCCGGACCGTGAGCCGACGGCGATGGACGGGGTGCCGGCGCGTCCTTCGGACTCCTCGTCGGCGGACTCCGCGGGTTCCGCGGCGGCTGCGGCGGCGGACAGTCCGTGGGTGGACGCCAACGCGAGTTCCGGTGGGGCGGACGGGGCCGTGCCGTTGCCGGCGACCGTTTTCGCGCCGCCGCTGTCGGGTGCGGACGACGAGGACGCGCCGCCGCCGGTGGTGGGCGCGGACGCGCCGACGGCGCTGATGCACGGGGGCAGCGCGTTGCCGCCGACCGCCGTGGCGACCCCGGCCCTGGACCCGAACGCGCCTCCGCCGGGCCCGGTGCCGCCGGCGGTGACGCCGCCTTCCGCCCCGGCGCCCGCGCCGACGCCGCCTCCGCCGTCCGCGCCGCCCGCCCCGGGTGCGCGGCAGGCGGGGGACCTCGCGGACGCGGCGACGAGCAAGGCCCGGCTGACGCCGCCGGGCGGACCGACTCCGCCCCCGCCGCCGGGTGCTCCCGGTGTGCCGGGTGCCGGTGGTACGGGTGGGGGTGGCGGTCTCGCCTACGTGCCGACGCAGCTCGTGTCGCAGCTCGCGCCCGACGCGGGCCCGCCCGCGCCGCCGGGTCCGCCCGGGGTTCCCGCGCCGCCCGGGCCTCCCGGTGCGCCGGGTGCTCCCGGTGGTGTGACGCCGCCGCAGCCGGTGCACCAGGCGGCGACGATGCTGGCGCACCCCGGTCCGAGCGGGCCGGGCGCGCCTCCGCCGCCTCCGCCGCCGCCCGGGGTGCCGGGCACGCCGCCCGGCGGGGTCGCGCACGCGGCGACGATGCTGGCGCACCCGGGGCCGGGTGGTCCCGGTACGCCGCCGCCCCCGCCCGCCCCGGCGCCGCCGGTGCACGGCGGGCACACGCCGCCGCCGGCTGCGGGGCCGGTGCCGCCGCCCGCGTACGGTTATCCGCAGCAGCCGCCGGCCGGGGTGCCGACGGTCGGCCCGGGGTACCAGGCGGTGCTGCGCTACCGTGCGCCCGACGGCTCGGAGGCGCAGATCATCCGGCGTTCGGCGCCGGGCACCCCGCATCCGGAGTGGCAGATCCTGCACGAGCTGCGGGCCATGAACGTGCCGCCGCAGCAGGTGCTGGAGCTGCACACGGAGCTGGCGTCCTGCGAGCTGCCGGGCGGTTACTGCGCCCGGATGATCCGGGAGACCTGGCCGCAGGCGCGGATCACGAGCATCGCCCCGTACGGCCGTGACCACGCGGGCCGGCAGCAGGGAATGCGCCAGTTGCTGACCCATCAGGGCGAGCTGCACCAGGTGGCGGACGGTCCGGCGCGTCCCGCGCCGGTGCGGGCGCCGCTGCCGCAGGTGCAGCCCGCCCCGCCGCTGCCGCCGGAGGCGGTGGCGCAGGAGCTCGGCGGGGCGTTCGGTCCGGGCATCCTCCGTTTCGATCAGCGGGCGGTGTCCCGGCAGGGCGTGCCCGAGCTGGTGGCGCGGACGCTGGTGTGGGCGGGGCTGCCGGCGGACTTCGGTCCGTTCTTCTGGGCGCAGCCGGCGGTGCCGGTGGTGCCGACGCTGGCGGAGCTGGCCGCGCAGCGGCAGGTGCAGCCGGCCGCGGACGCGGGTTCTTACCTGGTGCTCGGGTCGGACTTCGGGCGGGCGATCTGTGTCCAGTACGGGACCGCGCACATCGTGGCGGTGCCGGTGGAGGCCGGTCCGGGCGGGCAGCCGGTGCCGCCGCAGTTCGTGAACACCGGTCTGCCGGAGTTCGTGCGGTGCATGGCGTTGCTGGGCCGGATGTGGCGGCTGCGGTTCGGTCTGAACCCGGAGCAGGCGGGCCGGTGGACGGTGGACTTCCAGGCGCAGCTGGCGATGCTGGACCCGGCGGCGCTGTCGTCGCCGGAGAACTGGTGGTCGGTGCTGCTGGAGCAGATGTGGGACGGCCTGCTCTGAGGACGGACCGGCACGACAGGATGTGATCAAAGGCGCTCGACGTGTGTTCACGTCGGGCGCCTTTTGTCCGTTCTCATGGAGCATCCTTGATGCTCGAGTCCATACGGAAGGGGCGTCAGGGATGAGTTTCGCTGTCGGACGGGGCCGCGGGTACCGGCCGGAGCAGGTCGACCGCTTCCTCGCCGCGCTCTCCGGGGAACGCGACGGCGCCTGGGAACGGGCGGCACGGCTCACCGTCCTCGAGAAGGAGATGGAGGCCGAGGTCGCCCGGCTGCGGGCCGAGGCGGAGGCGCTGCCGCCGCAGCGGTACGAGTCGCTGGGCGAGGCGGCGCAGAAGATCCTGGAGCTCGCCGAGCAGGAGGACGAGCGGCTCGTACGGGCCGCCGAGGCCGAGGCGCAGGCGCTCGCGGAGGCCGCCGCCGAGGCGGCCCGGGAGGTGGCGGAGTCGGCCCGGACGTACGCCGAAGGGGTACGGGAGGAGGCCGAGGCGACGGCCCGCGCGGCCCTGGAGGAGGCCCGCCGCCGGGCCGGGGAGCTGCGGACGGTCGCCCTGCGGGACGCCGAGGGTGCCAGGAACGCGGCCCGGGAGGCGTACGAGGAGACCGTGGCCCGCGCGGAGGCGCTCCTGGCCGAACAGCGCGCCGAGCAGGCGACCGTACGGGAGGAGGCCGAGCGGGCGGCCGAGGCGCGGGCGGCCGAGCTGGACGCCCGGCACGAGGAGCAGTTCGCCCGGGCCGAGGAGCGCCTCGCGGAGGCCCGCCGGACCCTGTCCGCGACCGAGGAGCAGGCCCGGCACGGCCAGGAGGACGCGGAGGCCCGCGCGGCCGAGCTCCTCGCGGAGGCCCGCCTCAAGGCGGAGCGGATCGAGCGCGCGACGGAGCGGGTGCTGCGGGAGCACGAGGAGGCGCGCGACGAGATCCACTCCCACATGGAGCACATCCGCAACTCCCTCGCCGCCCTGACGGGCCGCCCGGCCGCGCTGGACGACGACCGGAAGCGGGCGACGGCGAAGGACGGGGAGGACCGCGAGGACGGGGAGGACCGGACGGACCGACAGGCCCCGAAGGCCCAGGGCACGGCGGACTAGGCCGTGTCTTTCGGATCTTGCCGGGCTCGCGGCGCCTGGCACCGCGCCTCTCCCCCGTGGCCCTTCGGGCACGGGAGGTGCCCCCAGCGTTGTCGTCGGTCGCCGATGCTCCGCATGGACTCCCTCCTCCGCCTTGCGATGCACGGCGCCAGACGCCGCTCCCTGATCCGGCCTGATCCAAAAGACACGACCTAGGCCCTCTTCTCCCGGGCCCGGCACGATCGGCGATACACCCCTAGGCTCCCGGTCATGCGGATGGCACTGACGGCGGTCACCCTCGACTGCGCCGACCCCCTGGCCCTCGCCGACTTCTACCGGAAGGCGACCGGGCTCTCCCTGCACGAGCGTTCCGACGGCGGGTTCGCGGCGCTGCGGGGGGAGCACGGGCTGGTGATCGGCTTCCAGCGCGTCGACGGGTACCGCCCGCCGTCCTGGCCGGAGGGGGAGGTGCCGCAGCAGCTCCACCTCGACTTCGCCGTCGACGACCTGGACGGGGCCGAGGCGGAACTGCTCGCCCTCGGCGCCGGGAAACCCGAGCGGCAGCCCCGACCGGACCTGTGGCGGGTCCTCACCGACCCGGCCGGTCACCCCTTCTGTCTCACCCCGCGCCGGGACGGCTCGTAGGCGCGGCCGCAACGCTCGCTCCCCCGCCGGACGTTCGCCGCCGGGCAGCCGCTACTCTCCTCTCCTCCAGGAGAGGAAGATCATGATGCGTATACGCACGTCAGGACGGCGTCTCACGGCCGCGGCCGTCACCGTCGTCCTCGCGGCCACCGGGGGCGTCGTGGCCGCGGTCCCGGCGACCGCGGCCCCCGCTCCCGCCGCGGTGGCCGCCGGGGCGGCGGAGGAGTCCCCCGTACGGTTCCCGGTGAACGCGGAGATCGTCGGCGCGGGCACCACCGGGTTCCTGACGCGGACGAACGTGACCGGCACCGCCGCCCCCGAGTACCGCTGGACGCGCTTCGCGGACGGCTCCTCCACCGTCCTGCCGCCCGCCGCCCTGGTGACCGGCGGGGTCTCGGACGTCGTCGTGACCGGCGAGGCGGCCGAGCCGTCCGACAACCGGGTCCTGACCCTGCACGACATGGCCGCCCCGTCGGCGGCCCCGGTGCGCGTCGACCTCGACCTGCTGGGCGCGAACCACTACTTCAGCGGCGCCGTCGGCTCGACCCTCGTCGTCCTGGTGGACGACGAGGAGGTGGGGCCCTGGAAGCCGCACCTCGTCACCGTCGAGGACGGCAAGCCCGTCGCCCGCCCGGTGACCGGCCTGCCGGACACCATCTGCGACCTCAACGTGAGCGCGTACGCCACCGGTACCGCCGTCCTCGACTGCGGCCTCGGCATGAACGAGCCCCGCTCGCGGGCGGTCGTGGACCTGGCGACGGCCGCGGTCGTCTCGGCCCACCCGAACGGGTACCGGATGCCGGAGTCCGCCGTCTCCGCCACCCATGTCGCCTGGGAGGAGTCCGACGGGCGCACGGCGTGGGTCCAGGCGGCCCGCATCGGCTCGGCGGAGAGCAGGCGGATCGAGACGAACGGCTTCTGGGACGACGGCTTCCAGCTCCTCGGCGGCTGGCTGGCCTACGGCGAGCCCAGCCGCATCGACGAGGGCCAGGACACCTACGGCGGTACGGCGCCGCGCGCCCCCCGGCCGTACGTCGCCCGCTCGCTCGACACCGGCGAGAAGGTCCCGCTCCTCACCCACTACTCCTCCGCCGTCCCCGCCCCCGACGGCTCCCTGCTCGTGCGGGGCGGCAGCCCGGCCACCGGCGAGGGCCTCTACCGTGTGGCACCCGGCGCAGACGGCAGGCCGGCCGCCGCCCTGGTCGCGCCGACCGGGCAGGCCACCGCCGTCACCCTCCTCGGCACCACCGCCCCGACCGCCCTCACCGGCGCGCAGCTCGCCGGTGGCGTCGGCATGACCTGGGACCTGTCCCGGGGCGACGTGTTCGCCTGGGTGACGCTCGTCCACACGCGGACCGGCCAGCGCCAGCAGTGGCCCCTCGTCACCGCCCCGGCCGCCTCCGCGCCGCACACGGTCTCCTGGCGCTGGAACGGCAAGGAGCTCACCCACCCGGAAGCCACCCGCCCCGCGCTCAACGGCGAGTACACCTGGGAGCTCCAGGCCCTCCCCGACGACGGCATCGGACCGGAGCTGCGGGCCACCGGCCGCTTCACCGTCACCCGGCCCGCCGGCGCGCACGACTACGACGACAACGGCACCGCCGACGTCTTCGTCCGCGACAACTCCGGCGGCCTGGCGCTGGTCGGCACGCAGCCCGCACCGGCCGGCGACAACCTGGTCCACGCCGGCGCGTGGAAGGTCGGCACCGGCTGGCAGATCTACGACCGCGTCGAGTCCGCGGGCAACGTGGCCGGCACCCCGGCCCCGGACACCCTCGCCCGTGACACCGCCGGCGACCTGTGGCTCTACCAGGGCACCGGTGACGGTGCGAAGCCGCTGTCGGGGCGGACCCGCATCGGCACGGGCTGGGGCGTCTACCAGCACATCGCGGGCGGCAGCGACCTGACCGGCGACGGCCGCGCGGACCTGCTCGCCACCGACAAGGCGGGCGGCCTGTGGCTCTACCCCGGCACCGGTAACGCCACCGCGCCCCTCGGCCCGCGCAAGCAGATCGGCACCGGCTGGGGCATCTACAACCAGCTCACCGCCACCGGGGACCTCGCCGGCGCCTCGGCCGGCGACCTCCTGGCCCGCGACGCGGACGGCGTCCTGTGGCTGTACCTCGGCAAGGGCGACGGCACCTTCGCGCCGCGCGCCCGGCTCGGCGCCGGGTGGAACGCGTACACCGACCTCGTCGGCATCGGGGACGGCAACGGCGACGGGCGGGCCGACCTGCTCGCCGCCAACGGAAAGGCGTACTTCTACGCCGGTACGGGCGACTGGTCGGCGCCCTTCAAGCCGGTGAAGGCGAACGACGTGCTGCCGGCCGACCTCGGGTACAACACCGCCTTCTGACGGCGGACGGCACCCGGTCAGTCCCGCTCCGGCCCGGGCCGCTTCTCCTCCTCCAGGACGGGGAATCGGCGCGGGGCCAGGGTGAGGAGGGCGAGGAGCGCGAGCCCGGCCGCCACCGCCGCGCCCAGGTAGACGGAGTCCACCGCCGCGTCGACCGCCCGGCGCAGCCGGTCGGTGGTCTCGGCGGTGAGGGAGCCGGGGGCGTCGAGGGCGCGGGCCAGGGTGTCCAGGTCGGTGCCGCCGCCGAGCCGGGAGGCGAGGACCGTGTTGGCGACGGCGCCGAACAGGGCGGCGCCGACGCTCTGCCCGACCTGCCGGCAGAAGAGGACGGAGGCGGTGGTCGTGCCCCGCTCCTCGTACGGGACGGTGGACTGCACGCCCACGATCAGCGGCAGCTGGAAGAGGCCGAGCGCCCCGCCGAGCAGCAGCATGAGGAGCGCGGGCTGCCAGGGCTCGCCGGGGAACGGCAGGAACGGGAAGGCGAGCAGCAGCACCAGCGCCAGGGACATGCCGAGGACGGCGGTGAGCCGGAAGCCGACGCGGGTGTAGACGCGGCTGGAGAGCGCGGCGGTGACGGGCCAGCTGAGGGTCCAGGCGGAGAGGACGAAGCCGGCGGCGATCGGTCCGAGGCCGAGGACGGACTGGGCGTAGGTGGGCAGGAAGACGGCCGGGGCGACCATGAGCAGGCCGAGGGCGCCGAGGGCGAGGTTGACGGCGGCGATGGTGCGGCGGCGCCAGACCCAGCCGGGGATGATCGGTTCGGGCGCGCGGCGCTCGATGACGACGGTGAGCGCGGCGAGGGCGGCGGCCCCGCCGAGCAGGCCGAGGGAGGGCGCGGAGAGCCAGGGCCAGGCGACACCGCCCTGGACCAGCGCGGTGAGCAGCAGGACGCCGGTGGCGAAGACGGCGAGGGCGCCGGGCCAGTCGACCTTCACGCGCGCGCGTGCGCCTGTCCCGGCGGTCCCGGGCGGGTTCCCGGCGGAGGCGTCGCGGGCCGGTTCCGTGAGGTGGCGGACGATCAGCCAGAGGGCGAGGAGGCCCAGCGGCAGGTTGATCAGGAAGATCCAGCGCCAGTCGGCGTACCCGGCGAGCAGGCCGCCCACCGCCGGGCCCGCCACCGAGGAGGTGGCCCACACCGAGGACAGTTTCGCCTGGATCCGGGGCCGCTCCTTCAGGGGGTAGAGGTCGGCGGCGATGGTCTGGACGGTGCCCTGGAGCGCGCCGCCGCCGAGTCCCTGCACGACGCGGAAGGCGATCAGGGAGCCCATGTCCCAGGCCAGGGCGCACAGCAGGGAGCCGGCGAGGAAGAGGACCGTGCCGGCGACCAGGACGGGTTTGCGGCCGAAGGTGTCGCTGAGTTTCCCGTACACCGGCAGGGTGACGGTCACGGCCAGCAGGTAACCGGAGAACAGCCAGGAGAAGACGGAGAGCCCGCCGAGGTCGCCGACGATCTGCGGGACGGCGGTGGCGACGACGGTGCCGTCGAGGGCGGCGAGCGCCATGGCGAGCATCAGCGCGGCGACGACGGGTCCGCGGCGGCCGGTGGGGGAGTCGGTGGGGCTCGGGGCCGGTCCGGTCCGGGTCGTCGGCTGCTCCACCACCACAGGGTCCTTTCTTCGTACACCTAAATGGGCGCGGACAGGGTCTCACCCCGGCCGGGCCGGGAGGAACCCCCCGGCCGCCCGTCCTCCTGCGGCCGGTGACATGATCCGGCCGCCCCCGGGGGTGACCGCATGCCCGCGCCCGGTGGCCGTCGTACGCTGGGCACCCCGGCCCGTGCGACGTGTCGGGCCGTTCGCGTTGTGTCCGCTCTCCAGTACGTACCGGGATGGAAAGCCCCATGAGCCTGCACGGTCTTCTCGACCTCGTCGTCAAGGACGCGGCCCTCGCCGAGGCGGTGAGGGCGGCCGCCGACGGGCACCGCCCGCACGTGGACCTCGTCGGACCTCCCGCCGCCCGCCCCTTCGCGGTCGCCGCGCTCGCCCGGGACTCGGGGCGCCCCGTCCTCGCCGTCACGGCCACCGGCCGCGAGGCGGAGGATTTGGCCGCCGCGCTGCGGTCGCTGCTCGACCCCGACACGGTGGTCGAGTACCCCTCCTGGGAGACCCTGCCGCACGAGCGGCTCTCGCCCCGCTCCGACACCGTGGGCCGCCGCCTCGCCGTGCTGCGCCGGCTCGCCCACCCGCGGGACGACGACCCGGCGGCCGGGCCCGTCTCGGTCGTCGTCGCGCCGGTCCGCTCCGTGCTCCAGCCGCAGGTCAAGGGCCTGGGCGACCTGGAGCCGGTGTCGCTGCGGTCGGGTCGGTCGGCCGATCTGAACGAGGTCGTCGAGGGGCTGGCCGCCGCCGCGTACTCGCGGGTGGAACTGGTCGAGAAGCGCGGCGAGTTCGCCGTGCGCGGCGGCATCCTGGACGTCTTCCCGCCCACCGAGGAGCACCCGCTCCGCATCGAGTTCTGGGGCGACGACGTCGAGGAGATCCGCTACTTCAAGGTGGCGGACCAGCGGTCCCTGGAGGTCGCCGAGCACGGTCTGTGGGCACCGCCCTGCCGCGAGCTGCTGCTGACCGACTCCGTACGGGAGCGGGCGGCGGCGCTGGCCGAGGAGCACCCGGAGCTGGGCGAGCTGCTCGGCAAGATCGCGGAGGGGATCGCCGTCGAGGGCATGGAGTCCCTCGCGCCGGTGCTCGTGGACGACATGGAGCTGCTGCTCGACGTCCTGCCGCAGGGCTCGATGGCGCTGGTCTGCGACCCCGAGCGGGTACGGACCCGGGCCGCCGACCTGGTCGCGACGAGCCAGGAGTTCCTCCAGGCGTCCTGGGCGGCCACGGCGGGCGGCGGCGAGGCCCCGATCGACGTGGGCGCGGCCTCCCTGTGGGGGATCGCGGACGTACGGGAGCGGGCGCGGGAGCTGGGCATGGCCTGGTGGTCGGTGTCGCCGTTCGCCGCCGACGACGCCGAGCGGGAGGCCGACACGCTCACCCTGGGCATGCACGCCCCGGAGTCGTACCGCGGTGACACGGCCCGCGCGCTCGCCGACACCAAGGGCTGGCTGTCCGACGGCTGGCGCACGGTGTACGTGACGGAGGCGCACGGTCCCGCCGCCCGGACCGTCGAGGTCCTCGGCGGAGAGGGCATCGCCGCCCGGCAGGCCGCCGACCTGACCGGCCTCACCCCGTCCGTGGTGCACGTGGCCTGCGGTTCGATCGACCACGGCTTCGTGGACCCCGCGCTGAAGCTGGCGGTCCTGACGGAGACGGACCTGTCGGGCCAGAAGGCGGCCGGCAAGGACGGGCAGCGGATGCCCGCCAAGCGGCGCAAGACGATCGACCCGCTGACCCTGGAGGCCGGCGACTACATCGTGCACGAGCAGCACGGTGTCGGCCGCTACATCGAGATGGTGCAGCGGACCGTGCAGGGCGCCACCCGCGAGTACCTGCTGGTGGAGTACGCCCCCGCCAAGCGCGGCCAGCCCGGCGACCGCCTCTACATCCCCACCGACCAGCTGGAGCAGGTCACCAAGTACGTGGGCGGTGAGGCGCCGACGCTGCACCGGCTCGGCGGCGCGGACTGGACGAAGACGAAGGCGCGGGCGAAGAAGGCGGTCAAGGAGATCGCCGCCGACCTCATCAAGCTGTACTCGGCGCGCATGGCGGCCCCCGGCCACGCCTTCGCCCCCGACACCCCCTGGCAGCGGGAGCTGGAGGACGCCTTCCCGTACGCGGAGACGCCCGACCAGCTGTCCACCATCGCCGAGGTGAAGGAGGACATGGAGAAGACGGTCCCCATGGACCGGCTGATCTGCGGCGACGTCGGCTACGGCAAGACGGAGATCGCGGTGCGGGCCGCGTTCAAGGCGGTCCAGGACGGCAAGCAGGTCGCGGTCCTGGTGCCGACCACGCTCCTGGTCCAGCAGCACTTCGGGACCTTCTCCGAGCGGTACGCGCAGTTCCCGGTGAAGGTCCGGGCGCTGTCCCGCTTCCAGACGGACACGGAGGCGAAGGCGACGCTGGAGGGCCTGCGCGACGGCTCGGTCGACGTCGTCATCGGCACCCACCGCCTCTTCTCCTCCGAGACGAAGTTCAAGGACCTCGGTCTGGTCATCGTCGACGAGGAGCAGCGCTTCGGCGTCGAGCACAAGGAGCAGCTGAAGAAGCTCCGCGCCAACGTCGACGTGCTCACCATGTCCGCCACGCCGATCCCGCGCACCCTGGAGATGGCGGTCACCGGCATCCGCGAGATGTCGACCATCACCACGCCTCCGGAGGAGCGGCACCCGGTCCTCACCTTCGTCGGCCCGTACGAGGAGAAGCAGATCGGCGCGGCGATCCGCCGCGAACTGCTCCGTGAGGGCCAGGTGTTCTACATCCACAACCGGGTCGACTCCATCGACCGGGCGGCGGCCCGGCTGCGCGAGATCGTCCCCGAGGCGCGGATCGCCACCGCCCACGGCCAGATGGGCGAGTCGGCCTTGGAGCAGGTCGTGGTCGACTTCTGGGAGAAGAAGTTCGACGTGCTGGTCTCCACCACGATCGTGGAGTCCGGCATCGACATCTCCAACGCGAACACCCTGATCGTGGAGCGCGGCGACAACTTCGGGTTGTCGCAGCTCCATCAGCTGCGCGGCCGGGTGGGCCGGGGCCGGGAGCGGGGTTACGCCTACTTCCTCTACCCGCCGGAGAAGCCGCTCACCGAGACCGCCCACGAGCGGCTCGCCACCATCGCCCAGCACACGGAGATGGGCGCGGGCATGTACGTGGCGATGAAGGACCTGGAGATCCGCGGCGCGGGCAATCTGCTCGGCGGCGAGCAGTCCGGTCACATCGCGGGCGTCGGGTTCGACCTGTACGTACGGATGGTGGGCGAGGCGGTCGCGGACTACCGGGCGCAGATGGAGGGCGGCGCCGAGGAGGAGGCGCCCCTGGAGGTCAAGATCGAACTGCCGGTCGACGCGCACGTCCCCCACGACTACGCGCCGGGCGAGCGGCTGCGCCTCCAGGCCTACCGGGCCATCGCCTCCGCCAACTCGGAGGAGGACATCAAGGCCGTACGGGAGGAACTCACCGACCGCTACGGCAAACTCCCCGAGCCGGTCGAGAACCTCCTCCTCGTCGCCGGCCTGCGGATGCTGGCCCGCGCCTGCGGAGTCGGCGAGATCGTCCTCCAGGGCCCGAACATCCGCTTCGCCCCGGTGGAGCTGCGCGAGTCGCAGGAACTCCGTCTCAAGCGCCTCCACCCGCGCACGGTGATCAAGCCGGCCGTCCACCAGATCCTGGTCCCGCGCCCGACGGCGGGCAAGATCGGCGGGAAGCCGGTGGTGGGGCGGGAACTGCTGGCGTGGACGGGGGAGTTCCTGACGACGATCCTGGGGTGAGGGCGGCGGGGGCCGGTGGGCCGGCCCCCGCACCGTCCGGTGCTCGCGGGTCAGAGCACGTCGAGGTCGACCGCGTCGGCCATCGCGCGGTAGCCGGCGTCACCGGGGTGGAGGTGGTCGCCGGAGTCGTAGGCGGGGCGCATGCGGTCGGGGTCGGCGGGGTCGGCGAGGGCCCGGTCGAAGTCGATGTACGCGTCGTACGCGCCCGACGTGCGGATCCAGTGGTTGAAGGCGTCGCGCTGGGCCTCGTTGTGCGGGGTGTGGTGGCGTGAGCCCTTCATGGGGGTGAGGGTGGCGCCGACGACGCGCAGGCCGTGGGCGCGGGCCTCCCGGATCAGGGCGAGGTGGCCCTCGATCAGTTCGCCGACGGTGACCTCGGGGCCGCTCGTGGCACCGAGGTCGTTGATGCCTTCGAGTACGACGACGGTGGTGACGTCCCGTTCGGTCAGGACGTCCGGCCCGAAGCGGGTGGTGGCCTTCTCGCCCAGGGGGCCGCTGTCGCGGACGACCTTGTTGCCGGCGATGCCGTGGTTGAGGACGGCGCGGGGGCGGCCGGCGGCGGTGAGGCGTTCGGCGAGCACGTCGGGGTAGCGGCGGTCGGTGTCCCGCGTGGAGCCGGAGCCGTCGGTGATGGAGTCGCCGAAGGCGACGACGGCGCCCTCGGCGCGACTGTCCGGTGAGGTGCCCCGGACCTCGACGCCGGTGAGGAAGTACCAGGAGGCGTCGGTCTCGGTGAACGCCGAGCCGTCGGTGTCGGCCAGGTGGTCGCCCTCGGCCCGGTGGCTGGTGGTGGCGGCCACACGGTGCACGGTGGCCGGTCCGGTCGCTCCGGTGAGGCGGAGGGTGACGGTGACCCGGTCGAAGGGCCGGATCCGCAGGGCGGCGGCGTCGCTGAGGAGCGTGCCGCTCGCCGGGATCGTGACGGTGCCGTCGCCGCCGAAGGTCAGCCGGCGGACGGAGCCGGGCAGGACCGAGCCTTCGCCGGCGGCGGCGGTGCGGGCCACGGTGGCGCCCGCGACCCGGAGCGGCCGGGTGCCGTAACGGTTGCTCAGTTCGATCCGCAGCCGGTCCCCTCCGGTCGTGACCCGGACGGACTGGCGGAGGGTGTGGTCGGTGAAGCCCTCGGCGGACCAGTTCTCGCTGCTGGTCCCGGGGGGCTGGGGCGAGGCCGCCCAGGCGCCCCGCCAGGGGGCGGGGGCCGCGCCGGGGGCCGGGGACGCCGTGGTCCCGGAGGCCGTCGTGCCCAAGTGCCGCTCCGTGCCGCAGGCCGTGAGGGCGGCGGCGGTGGCGAGGGCGAGGAAGGTGGCGGTCGCCCGCCGGTACATCTGGTGCGTGGTCATCCGTCCCGCTGTTCCGCCCCCGTCGGAGGGGCATCCGCGCCGAACATCACGCCGGTCAACGACCGGCGGACCTCGCCCGGTTCCCGACCGGCGACCGGTTCGTCCAGATTGTGGGTGCGAAGCAGCGTAGCGAAGCCGTGCACGAGCGACCAACGGCGATATCGGCCGTACGGGTGTCGCCCCCTTCCGGCAGGGCGCCCCCGGCAGCTCCGCGGCGCCCCGCGCACCCGGGCCGATGGGGTTCACCACCCCCGCCTAGGATCGCCGGATGCGCACCTCTCGGAAGACACGCAGGCATCCGGGCGTACTCCGGCGGACACCCGCGGCGGTCGGGCTGGTGGCCGCCGCGCCACTGGTGGCGGGGTGTCAGGGGACCGAAGGCGGGGTACGAGCGCGAGAAGTTCGGCCGGGCGTGGGCGGACACCGCCCACGGGGTGCCGTTCGCCCGGAACGGCTGCGACACCCGCGTTGTCTCTGTGCTTCGCGCCGTGACGGATCTGTTCTCGCAGCGTATGCAGGGTGAGGTCGGCTGTGCGTAGTGAGAGGCACGTGAGCCACGGGCTCCCGCGGACTCGAGGGAAGAAGGCCGTGCTTTCGGCCGTGGTCGTCGCCGCGTTCGTCGCAGGCTGTGATGGCCTGGAGCCGGGCGGAAGTTCCGCAGGATCCGGACCGGGCGCAGCGGCCGGCCAGGCAGTGAGCCCGTTGACGAATCCCGACGGGACGAAGCCGGGGCTCGCCGCGCTCACGTCGGAAGCGGACAAGGCCGACGCACGCAAGCTCATTCAGGGACTCACCACAAAGGCGCGCGGGCCGAAAACGGGTTACGAGCGGGATGAGTTCGGCTACGCGTGGATGGATACGGCGGACGGGGTGCCGCTGGCGAGGAATGGTTGTGACACACGGAACGACGTGTTGAAACTCCATGGGAGGCATGTGCAGTTCCGTTCAGGTTCCGACTGCGTGGTTGTCGCGATGGACCTGTACGACCCGTACACCGGCAAGGACATCGCTTGGAAGAAGGCGAAGGCCGCCGAGGTGCAGATAGACCACGTGGTCCCGCTCTCCTACAGCTGGCAGATGGGCGCCGCTCGATGGCCGGAAAGCAAGCGCGAGCAGTTGGCGAACGACGTGCTCAATCTGCTTCCTGTCGAAGGGCGCGCCAATTCGGCGAAGCGGGACTCGGGGCCCGCGTCCTGGTTGCCGCCGAACAAGAAGATCCGGTGCTCGTACGTGGTTCGCTTCGCGCAGGTCGCCGACAAGTACGAGCTCCCGGTGACGGCGGCGGACAAGGCGATGATGCTGAAGCAGTGCGAAGGCTGATCGAGCCGCATTGATGTGGGAAAACGCCATCGCTTTTGGACTGTAGGACACATACGCTTCCCGCTGTGGCTGACCGCGTACAGAAGATCGTGACGGAACTGCCGGGCCTGAAGAGCGTCACCGACGTCTGGAAGGTGGCCGACCGTCGCCTGGCGCAAGGGGACGCCGCCTTCGTCGCGGACCTCGGCATCGCGCTCGCCGGGGCGTACGGCTCCGAGCCCAGGCCGATCTGGCAGTACGGGAGCGTCTTCGACCACCTGCTCCGGCTGCTGGCCACCGATCCCGGCCCCGGGAACGTGAGGCAGGCGCTACGGCTGGTCTCCTCGACGGAAGCCGCGCACAGGGAGCTGGACCGCTACACGGCATCCTTGCTGGCCTCCAGCCACCCGGCAGAGGAACTCGCCGAGGCGTTCACCGGCAACGCCTCCGAGGAACTGCGTGCCTGCCTGGTCCATGAACTCGTACTCAGGGGCGCCGCAGTCACGGAAACGCCGGGGATCGCGGGGTGGGCGGCATCACCGCACTGGAGACACCACTCGCTGGGATGGCTGCCGCTGGCGCTGTCCGATGTGGAAGGGCAGCCGGATCTGCCGAGCTACAGCGCTCGCGGCAGCAGCCACGCGATGCCGTACGGCCCGTCGGCGCATCGCGGGATGTGGGTCGATGCCGGGGCGCAGGTGCCGTCGGTCGAGGAAACGACGACCGAGGCGGCCGCCGAGGTCATCGGCACCGCTGTGGCGAACTGGGCTGAGGAGTCGAACGGTCGGATCGAGGCGAGGGTCTTCGACCTGGCCGCTGTTCCGAAGGCCGAGGTGGTGCCGAGCGTGTTGCTGGGGCTGGACCTGGAATGCCTGAAGGGTGCGGGGAAGGAGACCGCCTTCTCCGTCGCCGCCTGCCCGCCGGACCAGGCATGGAGGGTCCTCTTCGCCGCCGCGTCCACGGGAGGTGCCTATAACTCCGGCGCCCGTGGTGCTTACGGACGGCTGGCCGCGTGGCAGTCCCTGGCCGGCCTCTGCGGTACTGCCGAGGGTGCCCCCGTGGAGGAGGTCGAGGCATGTGCACGGGAGTGCGCCTGGTACGGCTTCGGCGCCGACACCGAGTGGTTCGAGCGCGTGGCCTGGGACATCGGCCTGATCTGTGTCACTCCAGGACGCCGACGCTTGGCGGTGTTGGCCGCGACCGACACCGATTGAGCATGCCGGGGACCCGCTTCGGCGAAGTCCTGACCGTTGGAACGACGTGCCTAGCGGCTGTCCGGTTGACGGGGTGACACGCTCAACCTGCTGCCGGTCGAGGGCCGGGCCAACGCGGCCAAGGGGGACTCCGGCCCGGCGTCCTGGCTCCCGCCCGACAAGCGCGTCCGGTGCGCCTACGCGGTCCGCGTCGCGCAGGTGGCCCTCGCGTACGAACTGCCGGTCACCGAGGCCGACCAGCGCGCGATGGCCCGTCAGCGCGGCGGCTGACCGACCGGCGTCGCGCGGCCCCGGGTGAGGGTGAGCGGGAGCAGGGCGAGGAGGGAGACGAGGACGCAGACGCCCCACCAGCCGGCCAGGTCGAAGGCGCGGACGCCGAGCCAGGAGCCCAGGGTGCCGCCCAGATAGGCGCAGGTCATGTAGGCGGTGTTGAGGCGGCTGCGGGCGTCGTCGCGCAGGGCGTAGACGCGGGCCTGGTTGGCGACGCTGCCCGCCTGGAGGGCGATGTCGAGCAGCAGGGTGCCGGCGAACAGGGCGATCAGGCCCGGCGCGCCCCCCAGCGCTCCGGCGGCCAGGACCGCGGCCGCGAGGAGGACGCCCAGCGCGCAGACGCGGTTCACCGGGTCCGGGCCGTGGCGGTCCACCAGGCGGCCGGCGAGCGGGGTGCACAGCATGGTGGCGCCGCCGACGAGGGCGAGCAACCCCACGGCCGGGGCGCCCAGGCCGTAGCCGGGGCCGGTGAGCAGGAGCGCCACGCACGTCCAGACCGCCGAGAAGCCGCCGAAGACCGCCGCCTGCTGGAGCGCGGAGCGCCGCAGGTCCGGTTCGGCGCGCAGCAGCCGCGGCGCCTCGGCCAGGAGTGACGGGTAGGACCGGTCCGCGGCGCCCGGGGGTGCCGGGGCGGTGGTGCGCAGCGCGCGGGCCAGGACGAGGGCCAGGGCCAGGACGAGGGCGGCGGCCACCAGGTAGGGGGCCCGCCAGCCGGCGGCCTCGCCGAGGGTGCCGCCGAAGGCGCGGGCCAGGAGCATCCCGCCGATGGAACCGCTCAGCAGCGTGCCGAGCACCGCGCCCCGGCGGTCGGCGGGGACGAGGCCGGCCGCCATGGGGCCGACCACCTGCGCCGCGACGGTGGTGAGCCCGACAAGGGCGCTCGCGGCGAGGAGGAGCGGCAGCGTGGGGGCGCAGCCCGCGGCGAGCAGGCCCGCGCCGGTCAGGACGAGGAGGACGACGAGGAAGGGGCGGTACGCGAGCCGGTCGCCGAGCGGCACCAGCAGGAACATGCCGGCCGTGTAACCCGCCTGGGTGGCGGTCACGGTGGCCGAGGCGGCGTCGGGGGAGACGCCGAGGTCGCCGGCGACGAGGGGCGTGAGCGCCTGCGGGAAGTAGAGGTTGCCCACGGCGAACGCGCAGGTCAGGGCCAGGAGCAGGGTCAGTCGGCGGCTCAGGGAGGCCCCGTCCGCCGGTGCGTCGCCCGCCCTGCCCGCCGGTGCGGTACGCCCTCCGCGCGTTCGTGGTGTCATGGGCGAAGTCCACGGCATCGGCGCCCCGGCGCCAATCGATGTAGCGTACGGCTTAATGATCAGCTTCGTGCTCGGGGTCGAGGACCTCGCGGACACCCGCTTCGCGCTCTCCCCGCTGCACGAGACCCTGCTGAGCCTGCGGGTGCTCCAGGACCCGGGGCTCTCCGCGCTGCACCTGCCCTGGCGCCGGTCGGTGATCGGTGAGCTGGGCGGCCTCGACACGGGCCTCCTCATGGCGCTCGTCGCCCGGCGGCGTACCCTCCCCGACTTCCTCACCCCCAACCCCACCGGCTTCGCCCCCTCCTTCGAGGAGGAACTCGCCGCCGTCGGCCGCACCCATCCGGCCCGGGTCCGGCGTGATCTGCTGCTCGCCCACGCGCCGGACCCCCTTCCGGCGCCGCTGCGCGCCGCGACGGCCGGCGACGAGGGCGTCGCGGAGCTGCGGGAGGCCGTCTGCGAGGTCCTGCGGCGGTACTGGAAGGCGGCCGTCGAGCCGATGTGGCCGAGGATGCGCCTGGTGCTGGAGGCCGACATGACCTACCGCGCCCGGCAGCTCGCCCTCGGCGGCGCCCGGCTGCTGTTCGCGGACATGCACCCGCACCTGCGCTGGCACGACGGCGAGCTGCGCATCGGCAACATGATCAGCAGTCATCGCGTGGTGGCCGCCGGGCGGGGACTGCTGCTTCTGCCGTCGGTGTTCGTGCACCAGCCCGCGCCGCCCGTCAGCCCGGAGGAACCGCCGAGCCTCGTCTACCCCAGCCGGGGTGTGGCGACCCTGTGGGACCAGGCCCCGCCCCCGGACGGCACCGCGCTGGCCTCCTTGCTCGGTGCGCCCCGGGCGGGGCTCCTGCGGCTCCTGGAGGAGCCGCTGCCCACGGTGGAACTGGCGCGCCGGCTGAGGGTGACTCCGAGCGCCGTCTCGCAGCATCTGCGCGTCCTGCACGCGACGGGGCTCGTCATCCGGGCGCGGGACGGGCGCCATGTGCTGTACCGGCGCAGCCGCCTCGGGGACCACCTCGTGGCGGGCGGCGCGCAGTGAGGCCGGGGCCGGGCCGGAAAAACGTTTGGGCAGGATCGGACGTGATCACTAGCCTGCCCGCATGGACCTCCGCATCACGACCCTCGCCGAACGCCCCGAACTCGAAGGGGCGATGTGGTCCATGAAGGACCTCTGGCCCGAGTTCATGCTCCACGACCCGGTCGGCTGGGCGAACATGGGGCGGATAGCGCGCGAGCTGCCGCAGTACGTGCTCGTCGCGACCGACGCGGAGGGTGAGGTCGTCGCCCGGGGCTTCAGCGTCCCCTTCCGGCTCGACGCCGACGGCCGCCGCGAGCTGCCGGACCGGGGCTGGGACGAGGTCCTGATGTGGGCGTTCTCCGACCTGCGGCACGGGAAGGAGGCCGACACCGTGAGCGCGATCGAGATCACCGTCGACACCTCGGTGCTCGGCCGGGGCATCTCGCACCGGATGCTGGCCGCCCTGCGCGAGAACGCCGCCGGGCTCGGTTTCACGGAACTCGTCGCCCCGGTCCGCCCGAACGGCAAGCACCGGGAGGCCGGGGCCTCCATGCACGAGTACGCCTTCCGGACCCGCCCCTCCGACGGTCTGCCGCACGACCCGTGGCTGCGCGTCCACGTCCGCGCGGGCGGCACGATCGAGGCGGTCGCCCCGGCCTCGATGACGGTCTCCGGCTCGCTCGGCCAGTGGCGCGCCTGGACGGGCCTGCCGTTCGACGCGGACGGACCCGTCGAGGTGCCGGGCGCCCTGGTCCCGGTCCACTGCGAGGCCTCACGCGGCTACGCGGTCTACGTCGAGCCCAACGTGTGGGTGCGCCACCGGCTCTGACGGCCCGGTGCCCCCCGGCCGGCCGTCACCCGGCGGGGTCGACCACGTCCTTCGCGGCGGGCACCCGCGCGGTGACGGGCTTGCCGTAACCGGAGAAGGTGACGGTCATGGGCTCCTCGCCCCCGGTGGCGGCGATCCGCAGCAGGTGCGGGGTGCCCTCGGTGGCGACGTGGAGGGTGTACGTCTCGGCGCCGTCCTTCTCCGTGAGGGCCAGCGCCTTGTGCCCGCCGACCGTCGTCTCCGCGCCCTTCACGGCGCCGCTGCCGCCCTCGAAGTCGGACAGCAGCCGCTTCAGGTCGCAGAGCTCCACCATGTCCCGGGCGTCCGGGTCGCTCACGGCCGTCTTCGTCCAGCGGCCCTTGAGTTCCTTCAGCACGGCCGCCTGGACCTCGGGGGACTCGCCCTTCGACTCCTCCCGCAGGAAGGCCTCGTCGAAGCGGACGTACGCCGTGGTGGCGTCCGGCTTGATCAGCTCGACGGTGCCGGCCGTCCCCACCGTCATCGTGCCGGAGCACTTCCCGCCGGTGTCGGCGGAGACGTAGGCCTTGATCGGGCCGTCGGCGGTCGTCAGGGAGATGTCCATGGTCAGCGACCGGGCGTTCCGGGTGGCGGTCATGGCCTTGTCGACGATCCGGTCGCCGGTCAGGTCCGCGAAGGGGCCGCCGGCGGTGGCCGGGGAGGCCGCACCGGGGCCGGTCCCCGGGGTGCCGGTCCCGGTCCCCGTCCCGCTGGTGGAGGACGGCCCGCAGGCGGCGGCGCCCGCCGAGAGGGCCGCGCAGAGGGCGGTGGCGAGGGCCGTACGGACGGGGCGGGGGCGGCGGGGGGCGCGCATGGGGGTCTCCGGGGTGGTGCGGTGTGCGGTGCTGCGGGTGGGGCGGGGCCTGGTCAGGGTGTCAGGCGGGGACGCGGGGACGGGGAGAGGGGCCCGTGAGGGCCCCGGTCCTTCCGGTGGCCGGGGTCAGCCGACCTTCAGTTCCCACTGCGCCGCGTTGTAGTCGAAGCCGGGGCTGACCTCGACGGTGAGGTTCCGGGCCGTCGCCGGGGCGTCGAAGGCATAGGTGACCGTGGCCTTCTTGCCGGGCAGGATCGTGCCGCTGAAGCCCTCGCCGACCTTGCCGTCGTAGATCTGCTCGGCGGTCACGCCGTCCTTGCCGGCCCGGGCGTCCAGGGTGACGGCCACGGCGTCGAACTTCTCCTTGCCGCCGTTCTCGATCACGACGGTGAACTGGTAGGCCTTGTTGCCCTTGGTGTGGCCGACCGCGAACTCGCCCGGCGTGTACGGCTTCGGGTCCGAGACGGTGACCTTCAGGTCGTCGTCGTAGACGGAGGTGTCACCGGCCGCCAGGCCGCCGCCCTTGCCGTCGCCGGGAGCGGCGCTCGCCCCGCCCTTGGCCCCGGAGGCGGAGCTCTGCGGGGACGGGTCCTGCGGTGCGGCGTCCTTCACGGCCTTGTCGATCTCCTTCACCGCGTCGCTGACGGCCGTGAAGGTGATGACCGCGCCGACCACCGAGAGGATCAGGGCCGCGAGGCCCAGGAGCGCGCCGGTGAGCGCCACTCCCTTGTTGTTCGCCTCCCGGCGCTTGACCCGGCCCTTCCCCACAAGGCCCAGGATCAGGGCGATCAGGCCGAGGATGCCGGCCAGCCAGAAGAGGAGCGGGATCAGTCCGGCGAGGGTGCCGATGATGCCGAGGATCAGCGCCGCGGTTCCGAGGCCGTTGCGCATGACGGCCTGCGGGGACGGCGGGACCTGCGTGTCGTACGACATGGGTGGTGTCCTCCCGGACCTTGGAGATGTCTGACGCGATGGGTCAATCACAGCAGAGCGTGTGAACCGAGTCAACACGGTTCACGAAAAAACGGATCAGCTCACGCTGTGAAGGGGGGTGAGCGGCCTCTCGCAGTAAGATCGGCGACACACGAGGGACGAGTCAGAGGTCAGGGACGAGCCAGGGGAGCCGCAGCATGCGTCAGGAGCCGGACAACAGGCCCGAGCCGGACACGGCGGGAACCAGCCCGGCGGCGACCGGCACGACCGAGGCGAGCCCGGCGCGGGCGAACCGGTCCGCGACCGGCCCGGTGATGCCGGACCCGGCATCGCCCACCGCCGAACCCGGCGCGAGTACGACCGAGGTGACGGCCGCCGGGATCGCCCGGCTCGCCGGGGTCGGCCGCGCGGCCGTGAGCAACTGGCGGCGGCGCCACGCCGACTTCCCCAAGCCCGTCGGCGGCACCGAGACCAGCCCGTCCTTCGCCCTCGCCGAGGTCGAGCAGTGGCTTCGCGACCAGGGGAAACTCGCCGAGGTCCCGCTCCGCGAGCGTGTCTGGCAGCAGATCGCGGGCCACCCCGCCGGAGCCGTCGCCGCCCTCGTCCACGCCGGCTGCGCACTCCTCCTCGTACGGGACAGGTCGGCCGTCTGGTCCACGCTGGCCGCCCTCCCCGACGACCGGTTCGCCGACACCCTGCCCCTCGCCCTGGAGGAGACACTCACGGCGCGCCTCGGTCCCGTACGGGCCGTCCGCACCCCCGCGCCCGTCGAACTCGCCCCGTCCGTCCCCCTCCTGCGCGGCGCCGCCGACCTGGCCGCCGAGACCGGCGCCCGGCAGGCCTTCGAGTTCCTGCTCGGCCGGCACCTGGACGCCAACCCGCGCCAGTACACCCTGACCCCGCCCGGCCCGGCCGCCCTCATGGCCGAACTCGCCGCGCCCACCGGCCTCCAGGCCGACGGGGCCGGCCGCCCCACCGTCCTCGACCCGGCCTGCGGCACGGGCGGTCTGCTGCGCGCGGTCGAGCGCCCCGCCGCCCTCCACGGCCAGGACGCCGACCGCGACCTCGCCGCCCTCACCGCCCTGCGCCTGGCCCTCTCCACCGACGCCGACATCCGCGTCCGCGGCGGCGACAGCCTGCGCGCCGACGCCTTCCCCGCCCTCACCGCCGACGCCGTCCTCTGCCACCCGCCGTTCAACGAGCGCAACTGGGGCCACGACGAACTCGCCTACGACCCGCGCTGGGAGTACGGCTTCCCGGCCCGTACGGAGTCCGAACTCGCCTGGGTCCAGCACGCCCTGGCCCGGCTGCGGCCCGGTGGCACCGCCGTCCTCCTCATGCCTCCCGCCGCCGCCTCCCGCCGCTCCGGCCGCCGCATCCGCGCCGACCTGCTGCGGCGCGGCGCCCTGCGGGCCGTCGTCGCCCTCCCGGCCGGCGCCGCACCCCCGTACGGCGTGCCGCTCCACCTCTGGGTGCTCCGCAAACCCCTCCCCGGCGGGCGGCCGCCCGCCGAACTCCTGCTGGTGGACGCGGCGTCCGAGCACGCCACGGCGGGCGGCGGCACGGGCGTCCGGGACGGCAGGGACGGCCGCGACCGGCTCGACTGGCAGGCCGTGCACACCGCCGTCCTCGACGCCTGGACGCCCTTCGACCGGGACGGGACGATCGCCGGGACGCCCGGTGCAGGCCGCTCCGTGCCCGTCATCGAACTGCTCGACGACGACGTCGACCTCGCCCCCGCCCGGCACCTCCCGCCACCGGCCGCCGCCGAGGACGCGGACCAGCTCGCCGGTGTCCGCGAGCGGCTCACCGAGACCCTGCGCCGCACGCGGGAACTGACCCCGCCGCCCGTGACCGGCCCGGCGCCGGCCGGTCCCGGCGGACCGGTCCGCGGGCCCACGACGACCGTCGGCGAACTCGCCCGCGCCGGCGCGCTCACCCTGCGCCCGGGCGGGGTGGGCACGGCCCGCGCGGGCACCCCCGTCGCCGTCCTCACCGACCACGACGTCCTCGCCGCGCAGCCGCCGTCCGGCACCCTGCCCGACGGGCCCCCCGAGGAGCCGGTGCTGCTCGCCGCCGGTGACGTCGTCGTGCCCGTCCTCGGCGGCGGCTCGGCCGTACGGGTCGTCGACGCGGCCACGGCCGGCGCCGCCCTCGGCCGCAACCTCCAGCTCCTGCGCCCCGATCCGGCAGCACTCGACCCCTGGTTCCTCGCCGGTTTCCTCCGGGCCACCGCCAACACCCGCCAGGCCAGCAGCTACGCCTCCACCGCCACCCGCCTCGACGTCCGCCGCCTCCAGCTCCCGAGGCTCCCCCTGCGCGAACAGCGCGCCTACGGGGCCCGCTTCCGCGCCCTCGCCGAGTTCGAGGAGTCCCTCCGCCTCACCGCCCGCCTCGGCGAACAACTCGTCCAGGGCCTCCACGACGGCCTCGCGAACGGCACGGTGAGGCCTTAGCCCGTGCCCTCCACGGCGAAGCCGGTCCGGAGCGAGGAGAGCCCGCCGAGCTGCGTGTCGGCGCAGGGCGGGTCAGCGCCGGGCGGCCTCCAGGACCGCTTCCAGCTGCCGCAGCGGCTCGGCGCCGACGAACCGGAGGACGACGGTGTCGGCGCCCGACTCCCGCAGCGCGTCGATCCGTGCCGCGGCCCCGGCGGCGTCACCGGAGACGGTGAAGACCTCCTCCTGCGGGCGGCCCAGCCAGGCGCCGTGCCCCTCGGTGTGCGGGTGCAGGGTCCGCGCGACCTCCTCGGGGTCGCCGCCGACGCAGGCGAACGCGAACACGTTCAGCGTGTGGTCGTCACCCGCGCCGCCCTTGGCCAGCAGCGCCCGGATGCGCTCCAGGTCCCGCGGTCCGTGGCCCTCGGCGATCAGCGTGCCGTCCGCGACCCGCCCGGACAACTCCAGCGAGCGCGGCCGCACCACCCCCGCCACCAGCGGCGGCGGCTCGGCGGGCGGATGCACCAGCTCGATGCCGTCGATCCGCACCTCCCGCCCGTCCACCGTGACCCGCTCCCCGTGCAGCAGCGCCCGCACCGCGGTGATCGTCTCCTCCAGCAGGGCCAGCGGAGAGCGCGGCGCCACCCCGACCTGCTCCATCCACTCCCGTACGCCATGACCGATCCCGGCCACCAGGCGGCCGGGGAACACCCGCGCCAGCGTGGCCAGTTCCATCGCCAGCAGGGCCGGGCTGCGCAACGGCGCCGGGGTGATCCCGATGCCCACCCGCAGCCGCTCGGTCGCGCCCAGCGCCACGGCCGCCGCCGACACCCCGCCGTTCCAGCGCAGATCCTCCACCACCCACAGGTCGTCCGCGCCGAGCGCCTCGGCCCGCCGCGCGAAGGCGGGCAACTCCTCGGGCACCCAGTCGCGGTCGTACATCACACCGATCCGGAGATTCGTCATGCGACGGAACCTACGGTCCGGCCGAAGAGGTGATCAACGGCTTTGCCGGTACGGGTCGGCTGCCGCCGAAGCCCTGGACGTGGTGCCGGACACTCCGGTCCGACGCGTCCTGGACGGAGACGCCGGCTGCCCGGTGGCCTCGCGGAGCCACGCCGGGTGATCCGTTCGACAACGGTTCCGCACAAGGCGGAACCGTTGTCGGCCGTCGTGTATACGCTCGTCTCCGCATCCGTCCGTCCGAGCAGGAGCGCGCCCCATGTACGGCCCCCCGCAGCCGCCCCCGTCGCCGAAGGGTCCCGCCTCCGGCGGCCTCGTCGCGCTGCGGGCCCTCTTCATCGCGCTGCCGCTGCTGAGCTGCGGTTTCCTGGCGTGGGCGCCGCTGCTGCGGCTCGCGGTCCTCACCCGCAGGAAGCTGGACTGGACGCTGTTCGGGCTGACGCTGGCCGTGGCGGCCGGCCTCTTCGTGTTCATGGGCGTGACCGGGGAGGAGTCCACCGACCTGGAGGCGGTCATCGGCGTCGGCCTCATCGTCACCCTGGCGGCCGGGTCGGTCGCGTACTACGTGGTGGGCGAGATCCGGCACTTCGACCGGGCCGCCTCCACCGCCCCGCCCTACCGGGCCGGGGCCGGGGCGTGGACCGGCGTCGCCGCCCAGGCGGTCACGGTGCCGAGCCCGGGCACCGCGCCGAACCCGTACACCTCCGCCCCGCCCGTCACCCCCGCCCCGCCGGTCACCTCCCTCCCGTCCGGCGGGTCCGTCGGCCCGCCCCCCGTGGTGGGCGGGGCGCGGATCGAGCAGGTCCGCGCCGAACTGGACGAGCTGAGCGACCTCCTGCGCCAGGACCCCCGCGACCCCGGCGACGGTGAGGGCCGCCGGTGAACGGCCGCGTCATCGGCGGGCGTTACGAGCTCGCCACCGTCATCGGGCAGGGCGGCATGGGCCAGGTGTGGACCGCGTACGACGGCCGGCTCGACCGCCGGGTCGCGGTCAAGCTGCTCCGCCCCGCCGCCATCACCGGCCCCGCCACCGCCGCCGACGAGCTGCGGCGCCGTTTCGTGCGCGAGTGCCGGGTCACCGCCCGCGTCGCCCACCCGGGCCTGGTGACGGTCCACGACGCCGGCAGCGACGGCGAGGACCTGTACCTCGTCATGCAGTACGTGGAGGGCGCGGACCTCGCCGACCACCTCGCCGAGCACGACCCGTACCCGTGGCAGTGGGCCGTCAGCGTCGCGGCCCAGCTCTGCGCGGTGCTGGCCGCCGTGCACGCGGTGCCGATCGTGCACCGCGACCTCAAACCGCGGAACGTGATGGTCCGCCCCGACGGCTCGGTCGTCGTCCTCGACCTCGGCGTCGCCTCCGTCCTCGACACCGACACCACCCGCCTCACGCACACCGGGTCCCCGATCGGCAGCCCCGCCTACATGGCACCCGAGCAGGCCATGGGCGGCGCCGTCGGCCCCTCCACCGACCTGTACGCGCTGGGCGTCCTCCTCCACGAACTGCTCAGCGGGAACGTGCCGTTCGCCGGTTCCACGGCCCTCGGCGTGCTCCACCGGCACCTGTACGAGCCCCCGGTCCCGGTCCGGCGGGCCCGCCCCGAGGTCCCGGAGGTCCTGGAGGCGCTCGTGCTGCGGCTGCTGGCGAAGGACCCGCAGCACCGGCCGTCCGGCGCGCACGAGGTGTACGAGCACCTGCTGCCGCTGCTGCCCGCGCGCGGGACCCCGGCGGGTCCGATGGACCCGACGCGGCCGTTCCTGCGTCCGCACGCCCCCTGGCCGGACCGCCCGGCCGCGCCGCCGGCACCGGCCGTGCCCGCCCCTCCCCCCGCGCCGCCGGCCGTCCCGGCCGACCCCCGTACGGATCCGCGGACGTACGGTTCCACCCCCGTGCCCGGCCCGGCGCGGCCCGACGTGGCCGCGGCCGTGGAGGAGGTCAAGCGGCTCCTGGGGGAGGGGGCGCTGACGCAGGCCGTGGACGTCCTCGGCGGCATCCTGCCCGCCGCGGCGGCCGAGCACGGCGAGCGTTCCCCCGTCGTCCGCATCCTGCGCAAGCAGTACGCCTCCACCCTGATGGACGACGGCCAGTACCGCCGGGCGCTCCCGGAGCTGCGCCGGCTCGCGGAGGACCGGGACGCGGAGGCGGGTCCGGCGGACGCGCAGACGCTCCAGTTCCGGTACGACGCCGCGCTGTGCCTGGAGCAGATCGGGGAGACGGCGGCGGCGCTTGCCGAGTACCGCGCGGTCCTGCCGTACTACGAGCAGGATCCGGACCCCGGCCGGGCCTTCGACATCCGCCGCCGCGTCGGCCTGCTGCTCGTGGCGGCGGGCGACCACCCCTCGGGTCAGGCGCAGCTGCACCGGCTGCTCCTCGACGCGGAGCGCGCCTACGGCCCGTACCACCCGCTCGTGTCCGAGGTCCGGCGCGTCCTGGAGCACCAGGGCCGCGTCGGGCAGCGGTTCTGACCCCGGGCCGGAACGAGCCGTTCCACCCTCTCGGCCGCATCCTCCGCGCCCGCCCCGCACCGCGTCCCGAGGGGGAGCCGACCGGATCCCGCGAACTCGTGACCCGGGGTCGCGGGACATCTCCCAAGTACCGGAGGAAAGTACCCACCCCACCCCTCCAGCCTCCCCGCACGGCAACACCGGAGCCCCCCTCACCCGCACGGGGGAACTTTGCCAACGCAGCTGGATTCCCAGGTGGTTGCCTGGCATATGCTCGCGGCGACCCAACTGAAAAAGTTCGGCCCCCGGCCGGGACTGGCATCCCGATCGAGGGCCTGACCAACGAGGAAGCGAACCCTTCCCGATGGATACCCAGCACTGTAGCGCGCCCGCTTTCTGCGGGGGCGTCATCCACGTCGTCGTCCCCCACACGCGGGAATACGTGGTCGTCGGCAACCACCTCGCCCAGCACGAGCACCTCTCGCTGACCGCGATCGGCCTCGCCGTCCACATCCAGTCGCTCCCGGCGGGCACCCGCATCGGCGTCAAGATCCTCAGCGAGCGCTTCGAGGAGGGCGCGATCCGCATCGCCGCCGCCCTGCGCGCGCTGGAGCGGTACGGCTACCTGGAGCGGGTCAGGGAACGGCGCCCCGACGGCCGCCTGGTGACCCGTACGACCTTCTACAACCAGCCCGGCGCGGTACGCCTCCCGGACCCCGAGCCGGAGCCGGACCCCGATCCGGACCCCGGGCCCGCGCCCGCCCTGGGGCCGGGGTGCGGATGCGACCGTGCCGGGGAGCCGGCGGCCCCCGCGCCCACCGCCCTGCCGCGGCCCTCCGAGCGGCCCGCGCGGGCGACGTCGCGCACGGAGCCGGTGCCGCTGCCCCAGGGACCGGCGGCCGACCTCCTCCTGGGCCTGCGGCACGAGGACCCCCGGCTGCTGCTCTCCGCCAGGGACGTGCACCGCCTCGCCCCGGCCGTGGACACCTGGTTCGCCCGCGGCGCCACCCCGGACGCGGTCACCCGCACCCTCACGGCCACCCTCCCGGACCGCCTCACGCACCCGGCGGGCCTCCTCGCCCACCGCCTGGAAACCCTGCTGCCGCCCCCGCTCCCGGCCACCCGCCCGGCGACCCCGCGCCCCGAACCCTTCCAGGACTGCGACTCCTGCGAACGCGTCTTCCGCGCCAGGGAACCGGGCACATGCCCCCGCTGCGCCGCCGACGCGAGGCAGCGCGCGGCCTGACGGACGGCGGCGCGCGCAAAGGGTCAGCCTAGGGCGCGCCGGGCGGACGGGCGGCGGCGCCCCCCGCCCGTTCAAGATCGTCCACGGGTGAAGAATGAGCCGCATGACCCCGACGAACACGCCGAAACCGGCGACGATCGACGACGCGGACCTGATCAGCCGCATCCTGGCGGACGCCTTCGACGACGACCCGATGATGCGCTGGTTCTTCCCCGAGGAGAGCACCCGCGCGGCGGGCCTGCGCCGCTACTTCACCACCCTGTTCACCCGGCAGTACCTGCGGCACGGCGTGTGTGAGCGCACCGGGTCCGCCGCCGCCTTCTGGGTGGCCCCGGAGGGCCAGGACAAGGCCGTGCCGGACGCGGAGACCGTGGCCGAGCTGACCGACATCCTGGGCGACCGGGCCCCGCTGTTCCGTGCGGCCGTCGAGGCGGCGGTCGAGCACGGGCCGAAGGAGCCGCACTGGTACCTGGCCGTCGTCGGCGCCGACCCGGCCGCGCGCGGTCAAGGGCACGGTGCGGCGCTGCTGCGCTCCGGCCTCGCCCAGGCCGACGCGGCGGGCATGCCCGTGTACCTGGAGTCCTCCAAGCCCGACAACCTGCCTTTCTACCGGCACTTCGGCTTCGAGGTCCTCGGCGAGGGCGCCCTGCCGGGCGGCGGTCCGACCCTGTGGGCGATGCGCCGCGCGCCCCGCGTCTGAGCCGGTCCCACCCGACCGGATGCCGCCTCCGTGAGGCGGACCCCTCCACCGGGGCGTCGCCGGCCGCCCCGGCGGGGAACGACCTCAGGGACCCCGGCCCCCGCCCGACCCCGCCGGGTCCCTTCCCCCTGCGGACCCTGACCGGGCTCGGGCACGCGCGCGCGTACGGGCACCCACCCGCAGGGCCACCAGCGCCACCAGCGCCGCGGCTCCCGCCACCAGGCCCGCCCGCAGCCCCGGAGGCCGGAAGGAGCAGCTCACCGACGTCTGCCCGGGTGCCACCGGAACGGCGAGCAGACCACCGTACGACCGCGCCGGGGCCCCTTCACAGCTCCAGCCCGCGATGCGCGGGGCCGCCACGACCGCCGTGCCGCCCTCCGCGCCCGGCGGCAGGACGGCCCGCAGCCCGTGCGCGGTGAGCGACACCGAGACCGCCGCCCGGGGGCGCAGCGCGGCCACCGCCGCCCGCAGCCGTCCGTGGTCCAGGCAGCCCTGTTCACCGCGCGGCCCCACCGGCCGCTCGCCCGCCACCCGCTGCACGCCCAGCGAGACCAGGGCCGCCCGCCGCTTGGGCCGGACGCCGAGGAGCCGGACCGGGGCGTGGGTGCCGAGCCGGGCCGTGCCGGTGGCGTCCGGCGCCCACAGGAACACCTCGCTGCCGACCGGGCAGGCCCCGGCGCGCGGAGCGTCGTACACCCGGGCGCCCAGCAGGAGTTCCTGGTTCCGGAACGGTGACGGGCCGTAGGCGGGGCCGGGGCCCGGCGGCCGTACCGTCACGAGCGGCAGGAAGGTGCCGTTTCGCACCACCCGGCCGTCCCGCCAGCGCGCCCCCACCCCGAACAGGGCGTCCGTCACCGGATTGTCCAGGGTCAGCAGGTTCCGGCCGCGCGAGGTCCAGCCGCCGCCGAGCGCCTCCAGCGTCCGCGTCAGGACCGCCGGGGTGTGACTGCTGTAGTACGCGGCGCCCTGACCGCCCAGGAGCAGCGGATCGTTGCCCGCCACCCGGGGCAGCCCCGGATCCGTGCGGTACGCGGGCCAGCCGTCGGCCGCCGCCAGCGCCGCCGCCCGCCGCGCGTGCTCGGGCCCCCACGGCGGATAGTCGTCCAGGCGGGCCAGGCGCTCCCGGTCGGCGTGCGCGGTGGTCGCGGCGGCCTGCCCCACCAGGGTGCCCGCCACCAGGAGCGCGGCGAGCAGCCCGTACCGCCCGCGCCGGGGCAGCAGCAGCGCCCCCGCCACCGCCGCCAGGCCCCCGAGCCCGAGGAGCAGCGCCCAGCGGGTCAGCAGCGCGCTGGGCAGCGCGCCCGCCGCCAGGACGAGCACGACGGCCGCTCCCCCGAGCAGGGCCCGCCGGTCCGGCAGCCCCCGGGCGAGCGCCGCACCGGCGGCCAGCACGAGGACACCGGCCAGGACGAACGTCTGCCGGTACGGGCTGCCGTTCGGGGTGGCGAAGGCGTGCCACACCAGATGCGTCGGCCCCCACTGCGTCGAGGCGACGACCGCCGCGCACAGCCCCGGCCACAGCCACCGCTCCCGGCCCGGCACGTCCCGGCGGAAGAGGAGCGCGGCCACGAGCAGCGGCACCGCCGTGCACACGAAGACCGCCGGGGTCGCGAAGCTGTACGTCACCGGGAACAGCCGGGCCAGCACGTCCGCGCCCGCCACCGGGACGAACTCCCGCCGCACGCCCGGGTGGGCGTGGAGCGAGCCCAGGAGGACGGGGAGGAGGACCGGGGCCGCCAGCCCGGCACCGAGAACGGTGGTCACCACGGCCCGCGCCAGGACGCGGGGCGCCCTCACCCCCGGCCCGGCCGGGCCGGTCGCGAGACGGACCAGCAGGACCAGGGCCGCGCCGAGCGTCGCCATGTGGGCGGTGTAGAAGTTCGCGCACCAGCAGACAGCGACCGTCAGCGGCCCCAGGAGCGGCCGGCGCCCCTGACGTACCCACTCGCCCACCAGACACAGCAGCGGGAAGGCGATCAGACCGTCCAGCCACATCGGGTTGTACGTGCCCTCCGCGAGCGACCAGCCGCACAGCGCGTACGCGGCGCCCAGGACACCCGGCCACCACCGCGCGGGGAGGCCCGGCCCGTACAGGCGGTGCAGCAGGAACGCCATGGCCGCCGCCGCGACCGCCGTCTTCAGCACGGTCAGCCCGTACACCGCGTACTCGACGTCCCCGCGCGGGACCAACGCCACCAGCGGCGCGAACGGGCTCGACAGATAGGTGCCGAGGTCCGGCAGGAAACTCGTGCCCCAGCCCGCCCGCCAGTCCAGCAGGAACCCACCGCCCGGCGCCCGGCCGTGCAGCAGGTCCCACAGGTAGGCGTGGTACGGCACGAACTGGTTCGCGAGGTCGTTGACGGCCCGGCGGCGCGGCCCGAACGGGAAGACCCGGGCCACCGCGTCCCCGCCGCAGACGGCCGCCACCGCCAGGGCGGCGGCGAGCGCGGACGGGAGGAGGGGCCGGGCACCGGCGGACTCGGTGATGTTCGACTTCGGCATGACGAGTCGAATATGTCAGCGAACGGGTGGGAAACAGGCGGTCCGCGAGCCCGTTCACGCAATGGTCGCCTGCCCGCCATCCGCCCGGACCGGCCGGGTCACCGGGCTCCGTTGTCGTGGTCCGCGTGCTGCTCTCGATCGTGGTCCCGTGCTTCAACGAGGAGGACGTCCTCGACCGCTTCCACGACCATGTGACCAAAGAACTCGACCGTCTCGACGGCGAGTTCGAACTGGTCTACGTGGACGACGGAAGCCGCGACCGGACCCTCGCGCTGCTCCAGCGACTCGCCGCCGCCGACCCCGGCCGCGTCCGCTACGTCTCCTTCAGCCGGAACTTCGGCAAGGAGGCCGCCATGCTCGCCGGACTCCGGCACGCCACCGGCGACGCCGTCGTCATCATGGACGCCGACCTCCAGCACCCGCCGGAGCTCGTCCACCGCATGGTCGCCCTGCACGCCGAGGGATACGACCAGGTCGTCGCCCGCCGCACCCGCGAGGGCGACCGGGTGACCCGCACCCTCACCGCCCGGCTCTACTACTGGGCGATCAACCGGCTCGTCGACGTCGAACTCGTCGACGGCGTCGGGGACTTCCGGCTCCTGTCCCGCCGTACCGTCGACGCCCTCCTCGGCCTCGGCGAGTACAACCGCTTCTCCAAGGGCCTCTTCTCCTGGGTCGGCTTCCGCACCACGACCTTCGCCTACGAGAACGCCGTCCGCGAGCAGGGCCGCTCCAAGTGGACCTTCGGCAAGCTCCTCAACTACGGGCTCGACGGCCTGCTCTCCTTCAACAACAAACCCCTGCGGGCCGCCGTCTACCTCGGACTCCTCCTCGTCTCCCTCGCCGTCGCCTACGCGGCCTGGATCGTCGCCGACGCCCTCCTCAACGGTGTCGACACGCCCGGCTACGTCACCCTCCTCGTCGCCGTCACCGCCCTCGCCGGCGTCCAGATGGTCATGGTCGGCCTCATCGGCGAATACGTCGGACGCATCTACTACGAGGTGAAACGGCGGCCCCACTACCTCGTCGCCGAGACCGAGACGGGACGCCAGGAACAGGAGGGACGGGCCGACACCCGGCGGACCGGTGGGTCGTTGTGGGAAACAGTCGCTCCGAAGTAGTGGCTACGGCCCCGGCGACTCCCTACCATCGATCACCGCAAGGTCGTCCAACTTGACGCACGACCAGCCCGGGAGGCTCCTTTGCACCGCCGCACTGCGCTCTCTGTCTCCGCCGCGATCCTCGCCGCGGCCCCGCTGCTCACCGCCTGCGGCAGCGACGCCCACCCAGGGGCGGCGGCGATCGTCGGCGGCCAGCGGATCGACGTCGCCGGCCTCCAGGCCCAGGTGAAGGACGTCCGCGCCGCGCAGGAGGCCTCCCCGAACGGCGCCGAACTGCTCAGGGCCACCGGGGACCTCGGCCGCCGGACGCTCAACGGCATGATCTTCGACCGCGTCGTGGCGAAGGTCGCCGGCGACCAGGGCGTCACCGTCACCCGCGCCGAGCTCCAGCAGACCCGCGCCGCCTTCGTCCGCGAGAGCGGCGGGCAGGAGCGGCTGGAAGCGATGCTGCTCCAGCAGCAGGGCGTGGCGCCCGGGCAGATCGACGAGGTCGTCCGGCGCAACGTCCTCATGAACAAGATCGCCGCCAAGCTGGGCGCCACCGACACCCCCGAGGGCCAGAAGAAGCTGACGGACGTCTTCTCCGCCGCCTCCAGGGAACTCGACATCGACGTGAACCCCCGCTACGGCACCTGGGACGACACCCAGGTCCGGCTCGCGGACTCGGCCCGCGTGCCGTGGCTCCGCCAGACGGACAGCGGCCCGGCCGCCGCACCCGGAAGCTGATCTTCCAGGCTCGGTTCGCCTCCGGGCGCTCAAGCCGGACTCACCGTCCCGACCGTGCTCGGCCCGCTCGTCCCTCGCGGGCCTGCGCGCGTTCGCGCCCGTTCCCCCGGCGCACCCTTCGGCTCACTCGCCCCTCTTTTCCAGGCTCGGTTCGCCTCCGGGTGCCCGAGCCGGACTCACGGCCCCGACCGTGCTCGGCCCGCTCGTCCCTCGCGGGCCTGCGCGCGCTCGCGCCCGTTCCCCCGGCGCACCCTTCGGCTCACTCGCCCCTCTTTTCCAGGCTCGGTTCGCCTCCGGGCGCCCGAGCCGGACTCACGGCCCCGACCGTGCTCGGCCCGCTCGTCCCTCGCGGGCCTGCGCGCGCTCGCGACCGTTCCCCCGGCGCACCCTTCGGCTCACTCGCCGGGGGTGTCCGGGGAGGGGCCGACGTGGGGAGGTAGGTTCGGAAGGTGACTTCTGAGAGCCCCGGCCGCATCGTCCTGCTCACCGCCAGCCACCGTGTCGCACCCGGACTGCTGTCCTGGCCGGCCTGGCAGGCGCTGCGCGGTGCGGACCGGGTGCTCTGCCCCGACGCGCACCACCCCCAGCTGCCGTACCTGACGGAGGCGGGCGTCGCCGTCGAGCACCTGCGGCCCACCGCCGAGGAGCTCGTCGCCGCCTGCGCCGGGGGCCGGACCGTCCTCGTGCTGCCGTCCGGCGAGGGCGACCGCGACCTGACCGACGGGCTCGCCCGTCTCGCCGGCTCCGGCCGGTTCGCCATGCCCGACCTGGAGCTGCTGCCCGGCTCGTACGACCTGCCGGGCGCCCGGCTCCTCGACCTCGTGCAGGTCATGGACCGCATCCGCCGCGAGTGCCCCTGGTCCTCCCGGCAGACCCACCGGGGCCTCGCCAAGTACGGCATCGAGGAGGCCTACGAGCTGGTCGAGGCCATCGAGGACGGCAGCCGGGAGGAACTGCGCGAGGAACTCGGCGACGTCCTGCTCCAGGTCGTCTTCCACGCGCGGATCGCCGAGGAGGACCCCGAGGAGCCGTTCTCCGTGGACGACGTCGCCGGAACGATCGTCGAGAAGCTCGTCCACCGGCACCCGCACGTCTTCGGGGACGCCACCGCCGAGACCCCCGAGGACGTCAAGGCGCACTGGCTGCGCACCAAGGCGGTCGAGAAGCAGCGGGACTCCGTCACCGACGGGGTGCCGCTCGGACAGCCCGGCCTGGCGCTCGCCGCGAAGCTCGCCGGCCGCGTCCGTACCGCCGGCCTCGACGTGCCCCCGCCGGCCGGGGAGGGCATCGGGTACGAACTCCTCCACCTCGCCGCCCGCGCCGAGGCCGAGGGCGTGGACCCGGAGGCGGCCCTGCGCGCGGCCGCCCGCGCCTACCGCGACGCGATCCGCGCCGCGGAAGGGCTGTAGGACAGCGACCAGGCCCGGCTCAGGGTGCGCGCGGGGCGCGGGCCGCCGGGTCGAGCCAGGGGAGCGGCGGGCGGGCCAGCAGCCACTCCGCGCGCGTGGCCGGACGGGCGGCGAACCGGCCCACCGGCGGCAGCGTGTCGTGCCGGATCCGGGCCGGGTCCGCCCCCAGCTCCTGAAGCGTGCCGGCGACCTCCGTCAGGAAACCCGGCGGCCCGGCCAGCCGCACCTCGTGCTCCGGCCACCGGACGCACGACCGCAGCGCCGTCAGCAGCCGCTCGGTCGCCTGCTCCCGGGGACGGCCGGGCGCCGCCGTGATGAACGTGACGCTCAGCCCCGGCAGGCGCGCGCCCAGCCGCTCCGCGTCCCCCCGCCCGTACAGGTACTCCTTCGCGCGCCCCACCACGAACAGCCGCCCCTCCAGGTCCGGCCCGCGCCCGGCCGCCTCCTCCAGGAGCGCCTTCACCGGCGCCCAGCCCGTACCCGCGCATATATAGGTGTGCAGGGCGTCCGCGGGCCCGTCCGCCGCCAGCGCGCCGCCGGGCGCGCTCAGCCGCAGAACCTCCCCCGGCCCCGTCTCCTCCACCAGCACCGTGCTCATCACCCCGCCGGGCACCCGGCTCACGTGCAGCTCCACCGTCCCGTCCGGGCGGGGCGCGTTGCCGAGCGAGTACGTCCGCCAGACGCGCGGGGCGCGCAGCGAGCTGACGCTCACGTACTGGCCCGGGCGGTACGGGAAGGGCCGGCGGGGCCGGAGCGTGAGGACGGCCAGATCCTCGCCGTACCGCGCGTGACGCACCACGTCCGCGTCCCACCAGGCGGGCTCCCCGGCCCCGGCGGCCTCCTCCGCGCCCCGGAGCATCAGCTCGGCGACCCGCCCGTACGCCTCGCTCCAGGCCTTCTCCGCCTCCACCGTCCAGGCCGCCCCGGCGGTCTGCGCGAAGGCGGCGAGCAGGCTCGTGCCGACGGCGGCGTACAGCGGGGGAGAGGCCAGGAACTTCCGGTGGTCCCGGCCGAGGTGCGTCAGGTAGGAGGTGAGCCGGGGGTCCTCCAGGTGGGTCACCACGTGGGTGAGGGCGGCGAAGAGACGGTCCCGCTGGGGCCGCATGTCGGCGGGGAACAGCTCGCGTACGCCCGGGTTGTGGCGGAAGAGATGCGCGTAGAAGAAGGCGACGGCGTGTTCGGCCCGTCTCTCGACGACCGCGAACGTGCTCCTGAGCAACTGGGCATCCACGGGGGGAATCTAGGCCACCCGCCCTCACCGGGGGTCCGCGCGATCTTCATACGTCAGGTCGGGGACCCGGGGGCCGGAGGGGACGGGGGACGGTCGGGGCCCCCGGAGGCCGGACGGGGCGGGCGGTACGGTCGGGGGGTGAGCAGCACCCCCGTACCGCCCCCCGAGCCCTCCGCCGTACCGCCCCAGGTCCCGCCCCCGGCGCCCGCCCTCTTCACCTGGGAGTTCGCCACCGACCCGTATCCGGCCTACGCCTGGCTGCGGGAGCACGCCCCCGTTCACCGGACTCGGCTGCCCAGCGGGGTCGAGGCCTGGCTCGTCACCCGGTACGCGGACGCCCGGCAGGCCCTCGCCGACCAGCGGCTCTCCAAGAACCCCGTCCACCACGCCGAACCGGGCAAGACCGGCATTCCGGGCGAGCGCAGCGCGGGGCTGATGACGCACCTGCTCAACATCGACCCGCCCGACCACACCCGGCTGCGCCGGCTCGTCTCCAAGGCCTTCACCCCGCGCAGGGTCGCGGAGTTCGCCCCGCGCGTGCGGGAGCTGACCGACCGGCTCATCGACGGCTTCGCGGAGAAGGGGGAGGCGGACCTCATCCACGACTTCGCCTTCCCCCTGCCCATCTACGCCATCTGCGACCTGCTGGGCGTGCCCGCCGAGGACCAGGACGACCTCCGGGACTGGGCGGGGATGATGATCCGGCACGGCGGCGGGCCGCGCGGCGGCGTCGCCCGGTCGGTGAAGAAGATCCGGGGCTACCTCGCCGAGCTGATCCACCGCAAGCGGCAGGACCTCGGCGACGACCTGATCTCCGGCCTCATCCGGGCCGGCGACCACGGCGACCACCTCACCGAGGCCGAGGCCACGGCCATGTGTTTCGTCCTGCTTTTCGCCGGTTTCGAAACCACCATCAACCTCATCGGCAACGGCACCTACCAGCTGCTGCGGCACCCGGAGCAGCGCGAGCGGCTCCAGGCCTCCCTGGCGGCCGGTGAGACCGGACTCCTGGAGACGGGGGTCGAGGAGCTGCTGCGGTTCGACGGGCCGGTGGAGCTGGCGACCTGGCGGTACGCGACCCGGGACCTGAGCATCGGCGGGCAGGCGATCCCGGCGGGCGACCCGGTCCTGGTGGTCCTGGCCGCCGCCGACCGGGACCCGGCACGGTTCACGGAGCCGGACACCCTGGACCTGGCGCGGCGGGACAACCAGCACCTGGGGTACGGGCACGGCATCCACTACTGCGTCGGCGCGCCGCTCGCGCGCCTGGAGGGACAGGTGGCCCTGGCCGCCCTGCTGACCCGGCTGCCGGACCTGCGGCTCGCCGCCGACCCGGCCGAACTGCGGTGGCGCGGCGGGCTCATCATGCGCGGTTTGCGCACGCTTCCGGTGGAATTCACCCCTTCCGTACGGGTGGCTCCGGCTGAGGGTTCGTCAGAAGTGTGATCTTCACGTGATCGCGGGGCGACCGACTTGTGACGGACGTTCGAATGCCGCTACGTTTCGCGGCAGTCTTCAGCCGTCACGCGAAAGGCGTACGTATGCGCTCCGGGAACGGACGACACCGTCGACCCCGTCAGGCCCCCGCTCTCGTCGTCGCGGCGGGCGTGACCGGATCCGCCATGGCGCTGCCGCTGCTCGCCACCGGATCCGCCTCCGCCGCCGACGCGGCCACCTGGGACCGGGTGGCCGAGTGCGAGTCGGGCGGCCAGTGGAGTGCCAACTTCGGCAACGGGATGTACGGCGGGCTCCAGTTCACCCAGGAGAGCTGGGAGCGGCACGGCGGGCTCGCCTACGCCCCCAGCGCCGACCTGGCCAGCCGCGCCCAGCAGATCGTGGTGGCCGAGAAGGCGCTCGCCTCGGGCGCGACCGACTGGGCCACCTGCGCCCCGATCGCCGGGCTGGGCAACGACGGGAAGGCGCCGGGCGTGAACCCGGGGCCGGCCGTCACGCTGCCCGAGGAGACGGGCCCCGCCCCGGAGTCGAACCGCACGGCCGGCACGCCGACCGCCTCGCCCGCCTCGCCCGCCGCGCAGGTCTCTCCGTCCTCCCCGGCCTCCTCGGTGCCCGTACCGCGGGCCTCCGGCGCTCCCGCGGCCTCCTCGGCCCCGGACGCCCCCACGGCCTCCCGGACGCCGGGAGCGGCCGGGACGACCGCCGCCCCGGACGCCTCCACCCACCCGGCCGCGCCGGGTGCCTCCACCCACCCGGCCGCACCGAGCGCGCCGACGGCTCCCGGCACCTCCGACACGCCCGGAACCTCCGGAACGCCCGAAAAGCCCCGTACGGCGGAAGGTGACGCTCCGTCGAGCGCGCCCGGCACCGGCAAGCACCGGGGTGACGCCGCCCCGGAGGAAACCGGCAAGACGGACACTTCTGCCGAAGCAGGTCGTCATGCCGCACCGACGGACAAGAAGTCTGAAACTCCGGCAAAGGCTCCGGTCGTCGATGCGTCGCCGACCGGAGTGGACGCAACGGACAGTCAGGACACTTCGGACGCCTACACGGTGCGCCCCGGGGACAACCTGACCGTCATCGCGCAGGAGCGGCAACTCCCCGGAGGCTGGACCGCCCTCTATGACGCCAACCGGCGGACGGTGGGCACCGATCCGGACCTCATCCTGCCTGGTCAGAGCCTTGATCTGACGATCGGTTCGGCGCCGTCGGCCGGGTAGTTCGAGAGGTAATGTCCGGTTCTGCTCAAGTGAGACATGGATCTCTTCGCCCCAACTGGCGCGGCTTGTGCGGAAGATTTGATTCCGTGACCTCTCACCTGCGCAAACACCCTCCGCCGGAAGGACGGTAGGGGCGTTATTTCCGCAATGCGCCCCTTTGAACTTCCGGCAGGAGTGTGGCTACGGTCGTCATCGCTCGCCACCGCGGGCCCCGTCGACCGAGAACGCCGAGTCCTGCCGCCGGCCGATGGGAACAGTCGTCGCGTAAGCGCCGTAGGCAGGAGCGGGGGACCCAAGGTAAGTGCCGGCCCCGGTCGTCGAGAAGGACGACCGACGTTCGGCTTGGGGTGAAGCCGCGTGCTAGGACACGCGGCCGGGCAACTCTTCGGCCCGAACCCGACAGCTCACCTCGCAGGCGTCGGTGAGGAGAATCTCCATGCTGTTTTCCGGCAAGGGCAAACACCGCCGTCCCTCCAAGGCCACCCAGGTCGTCACGCTCGTCGGCGTCACCGGTGCCGCCGTCGCCGCCCCGCTGATGGCCACGGGCACCGCCTCGGCCGCCACCGCCTCCGAGTGGGACCGCGTCGCCCAGTGCGAGTCCGGCGGCAACTGGTCCATCAACACGGGCAACGGCTACTACGGCGGCCTGCAGTTCTCGGCCTCCACGTGGGCCGCGTACGGCGGCACCGCCTACGCCTCCACCGCCAACCTGGCCTCGAAGTCGCAGCAGATCGCCATCGCCGAGAAGGTCCTCGCGGGCCAGGGCAAGGGCGCCTGGCCGAGCTGCGGCGTCGGCCTCTCCCGCGCCACCTACAGCGGCGGCACCACCGAGACCCAGAAGCCGACCGGCACCACCACCTCGCCCGAGCGCCGCTCCGAGCAGCCGACCACGCGCAGCACCAAGCGCACGGCTCCGAAGGCGACCGCCCGCGAGACCTCCAAGAGCGTCACCGCCCAGGCCGCTCCGCAGGAGCGCCGCAAGACCGTCACCACCCCGACCGGCAAGAAGGTCAAGAAGGGTGACGGCGAGTACAAGGTCGCGGCCGGTGACACCCTCGCCACCATCGCCCAGGCGCACGGCGTCAAGGGCGGCTGGGCCACCCTCTACGACCTCAACCAGGACGTCGTCGAGGACGCCGACCTCATCTACCCGGGCCAGCAGCTCCACCTGAAGTGAGCCTCGCGGCCCTGACGAACCTCCCGCGGTGACCACCCCGGTCCGGCGTGCCCCCCGTGCACGCCGGACCGGGGTTCCGTCTGTTACCCATGAGTACCCGCGGGCGGTTCGTCCCGGGATGCATGCCCCCGGGTCCTTTTTCGTCCCACGGGGCGGGCGCCCGGCGGGCCGGAGCCCCCGGGCCGGTTAGGCTCTTGTCGCAAGGCGAACGAGCCTTGCGCCGTATGCGTCACACCTAGCGTCACATCCCAGAAGGAGATGCTCGTGCCGTCCATCGACGTCGTCGTAGCCCGGGAAATCCTGGACTCCCGAGGCAACCCCACGGTCGAGGTCGAGGTCGGCCTCGACGACGGCAGCACCGGCCGTGCTGCCGTCCCGTCCGGTGCCTCCACCGGTGCGTTCGAGGCCCTCGAGCTCCGTGACGGCGACCAGAACCGCTACCTCGGCAAGGGCGTCGAGAAGGCCGTCCTGGCCGTCATCGAGCAGATCGGCCCGGAGCTCGTCGGCTACGACGCCACCGAGCAGCGCCTGATCGACCAGGCCATGTTCGACCTGGACGCCACCCCCGACAAGTCCTCGCTCGGCGCCAACGCCATCCTCGGCGTCTCCCTCGCCGTCGCGCACGCCGCCTCCGAGGCCAGCGACCTCCCCCTCTTCCGCTACCTGGGCGGCCCGAACGCGCACCTGCTGCCCGTTCCGATGATGAACATCCTGAACGGCGGGTCGCACGCCGACTCGAACGTGGACATCCAGGAGTTCATGATCGCCCCGATCGGCGCGGAGTCCTTCTCCGAGGCCCTCCGCTGGGGCACCGAGGTCTACCACACCCTCAAGTCCGTCCTGAAGACCAAGGGCCTCTCCACCGGCCTCGGCGACGAGGGCGGCTTCGCCCCGAACCTGGGCTCCAACCGCGAGGCCCTCGACCTCATCCTCGAGGCCATCAAGCAGGCCGGCTACACGCCCGGCAAGGACATCGCGCTCGCGCTCGACGTCGCCGCCTCCGAGTTCTACAAGGACGGCTCCTACGAGTTCGAGGGCAAGGCCCGCTCCGCCGCCGAGATGACCGACTACTACGCGGAGCTCGTCGACGCGTACCCGCTGGTCTCCATCGAGGACCCGCTGTTCGAGGACGACTGGGACGGCTGGAAGACCATCACCGAGAAGCTGGGCTCCCGCGTCCAGCTGGTCGGCGACGACCTCTTCGTCACCAACCCGGAGCGCCTCGCCCGCGGCATCGAGGAGGGCGCCGCCAACGCGCTGCTCGTCAAGGTCAACCAGATCGGCTCGCTGACCGAGACCCTGGACGCCGTCGAGCTGGCCCAGCGCAACGGCTTCAAGTGCATGATGTCCCACCGCTCCGGCGAGACCGAGGACGTCACCATCGCCGACCTGGCCGTCGCCACCAACTGCGGCCAGATCAAGACCGGTGCCCCGGCCCGCTCCGAGCGCGTCGCCAAGTACAACCAGCTCCTGCGCATCGAGGAGATCCTGGACGACGCCGCGGTCTACGCCGGCCGCAGCGCGTTCCCGCGGTTCCGCCCGGCGAACTGAGGCACCGGCACAAGGGCTGACACAGCCCGTATCCGTACGTCCCCGCATGCGGTCCCGTACCGTGTGCGGGGACGTACGCACGTGAAGGGGAGGCGCGCACATGGCCCGGGACCGGTTCTCCACCGCGACCAGGATCAGGCTGCTCGGTGAGCAGACCGCCGCCCGCGTCTACCGCTCCCAGAGCCGCCGCCAGGCCCGCCGTTCCCGGCTCACCGGCCGCGCGGCCTTCCTCGCCCTCGTCGTCTGCTCCCTCGTCGTGGCGCTCGCCTATCCGATAAGGAGCTACGTCTCCCAGCAGGGCGAGATCGCCGAGCAGGAGCGGAAGGCCGCCGAGGCCGCCCGGCGGGTCGAGGAGCTGCGGGACGAGAAGGCCCGCCTCCAGGACCCGGCCTACGTCCGCCGCCTCGCCCGCGAGCACCTCCACTACGTGCTGCCCGGCGAGACCGGGTTCACCGTCGACGACCCCGGCGCGGAGCCGCGGCCCCGCAGCGGCCACGGCCCGGCGGACCGCCCCTGGTACGACAACCTGTGGGACGGCGTGGACCGCGCCGACCGCCCCTGACCGACCCGTACGGCCGACCGACCCGTACGCCCCCTTTGATCCCGTACGACCCCGACGACCAAGGCAGACATGGAAACGCCCCCTCCGCAGACCGAACGCACCGAGCCCACCGAGGCGGACGTCGCCGCCTTCGAGGCGCAGCTCGGACGCCCGCCGCGCGGCCTGCGCGCCATCGCGCACCGCTGCCCGTGCGGCAACCCGGACGTCGTCGAGACCGCGCCCCGGCTCCCCGACGGCACCCCCTTCCCGACCACGTACTACCTCACCTGCCCCCGGGCGGCCTCGGCCATCGGCACCCTGGAGGCCAACGGGGTCATGAAGGAGATGCAGGCCCGGCTCGCCACCGACCCCGAGCTCGCCGCCGCCTACCGGGCCGCGCACGAGGACTACCTCGCGCGCCGCGACGCCATCGAGGTCCTGGAGGGCTTCCCCAGCGCCGGCGGCATGCCCGACCGGGTCAAGTGCCTGCACGTCCTGGTCGGGCACTCGCTCGTGGCGGGCCCGGGCGTCAATCCCTTCGGCGACGAGGCGCTGGCGATGCTGCCGGAGTGGTGGGCGAAGGGCCCGTGCGTCACCCCGTGCGCGGACGAGGACAAGGGCGGGGAGACGACGTGACCCGGGTCGCCGGAATCGACTGCGGTACGAACTCCATCCGCCTGCTCGTCGCCGACGTGCACCCGGAGACGGGTGAGCTGATCGAGCTGGACCGGCGGATGACGATCGTCCGGCTCGGTCAGGGCGTCGACCGGACCGGCCGGCTCGCCCCCGAGGCGCTGGAGCGGACCTTCGCCGCCTGCCGCGAGTACGCCGGGGTCATCAGGGAGCTCGGCGCCGAACGGATCCGCTTCGTCGCCACCTCCGCCTCCCGCGACGCCGAGAACCGCGACGAGTTCGTCCGCGGGGTCGTGGACATCCTGGGCGTCGAACCCGAGGTCATCACCGGCGACCAGGAGGCCGAGTTCTCCTTCACCGGAGCCACCGGTGAGCTGCGGGGCGCGGAGACGTACCTCGTCGTGGACATCGGCGGCGGCTCCACCGAGTTCGTCACCGGCGACCGGCACGTCGAAGCCGCCCGCTCGGTCGACATCGGGTGCGTCCGGCTGACCGAGCGGCACATCAGGCACGACCCGCCGACCGCCGAGGAGGTGGAGGCCGTCCGCGCCGACGTCCGCGCCGCCCTCGACCTGGCCGCCGAGACGGTGCCGCTCAGCTCCGCCGGGACCCTCGTCGGGCTCGCCGGGTCGGTCACCACGGTCGCCGCCATCGCGCTGGGCCTTCCGGAGTACGACTCCGCCAAGATCCACCACGCCCGGATCTCGGCGGTCCAGGTTGCGGAGGTCGCCGAGCGGCTCCTCGCCTCCACCCACGACGAGCGGGCCGCGATCCCCGTCATCCACCCCGGCCGGGTGGACGTGATCATCGCCGGAGCCCTCGTCCTGAGGGAGATCGTCGAGCGGGTCGGAGCCCGCGAAATCGTGGTCAGCGAGCACGACATTCTCGATGGGATCGCGCTATCCGTGGCATAGCGGACGCCTATGGAGGGGTCCGGCGACAGCCTGTCGGAAAAGGTTCGTGAAGTTCTTCACAAGGAAAAGGGCCCTGATGGCGCCCCGGGAGGGTCTTGTGACCCTCCGAGGGGCGTCTCAGGGCCCTTTCGCAGGCGGAACGCCCTCTTCGCTCGATGTTTCCATCGCGTGAACGGGCGGGCCGGTACGGCGTTAACGGAGGCTCTCCGGACCAGTTCACGAGGGGTGAACAACGTTCGCCAAGGCCACGCGGTTCCTTTGCACCACCATGACCTGGGTCACGTGAGCCGCGCAGTGTAGCAGAGGTGCCCCCGGACCTTGTGAAGGGGCGCACGAGCACCCCCCTCCAGCGGGGTGGATACTCGATGGCATGAGCACCACGGAGCGTCCCAGGATCCTCGTAGTAGGCGGTGGGTACGTAGGCCTGTACGCAGCTCGGCGCATCCTCAAGAAGATGCGCTTCGGCGAGGCGACCGTCACGGTCGTCGACCCGCGGTCGTACATGACCTACCAGCCCTTCCTCCCCGAAGCCGCCGCCGGCAGCATCTCCCCGCGACACGTCGTCGTCCCGCTGCGGCGCGTCGTTCGCGGAGCCGAGGTGCTCACCGGTCGGGTCACCACCATCGACCAGGACCGCAAGGTCGCCACGATCGCGCCGCTCGTCGGCGAGGCGTACGAGCTGCCGTTCGACTACCTGGTCATCTCGATGGGCGCCGTCTCCCGTACCTTCCCGATCCCCGGCCTCGCCGAGCAGGGCATCGGCATGAAGGGCATCGAGGAGGCCATCGGCCTGCGCAACCACGTCCTCGAGCAGCTCGACAAGGCCGACTCGACCACCGACGAGGAGGTCCGCCGCAAGGCCCTGACCTTCGTCTTCGTCGGCGGCGGCTTCGCCGGTGCCGAGACGATTGGCGAGGTCGAGGACATGGCCCGCGACGCCGCGAAGTACTACCAGAACGTGTCGCGCGAGGACATGCGCTTCGTCCTGGTCGACGCGGCCGACAAGATCCTTCCCGAGGTCGGCCCCAAGCTCGGCCAGTACGGCAAGGAGCACCTGGAGAGCCGCGGGATCGAGATCTACCTCGAGACCTCCATGGACTCCTGCGTCGACGGCCACGTCGTGCTGAAGAACGGCCTCGAGGTCGACTCCAACACGATCGTGTGGACCGCCGGCGTCAAGCCGAACCCGGCCCTCGCCCGTTTCGGTCTGCCGCTCGGCCCCCGCGGCCACGTCGACTGCAACGAGAAGCTCCAGATCAACGGTCTCGACTACGCGTGGGCCGCGGGCGACAACGCCCAGGTCCCCGACATGGTCGGCCGCCGCGCGGGCAACCCGAACGCCTGGTGCCCGCCGAACGCCCAGCACGCCCTGCGCCAGGCCAAGGTCCTCGGCGACAACGTGGTGGCGGGCATGCGCGGCTTCCCGCAGAAGGAGTACGCGCACGCCAACAAGGGCGCCGTCGCCGGCCTCGGCCTGCACAAGGGCGTCGCGATGATCGTCATGGGCAAGGTGAAGATCAAGCTCAAGGGCCGGCTCGCCTGGTACATGCACCGTGGCTACCACGGCATGGCCATGCCGACCTGGAACCGCAAGATCCGCGTCTTCGCCGACTGGACCCTCGGCATGTTCCTCAAGCGCGAGGTCGTCTCGCTCGGCGCCATGGAGACGCCGCGCGAGGAGTTCTACGAGGCGGCCAAGCCCGCCCCCGCGCCGGCCGCCCCGGCGCAGGAGAAGGCCAAGGCCTCGTAAGCAGCACCCCGCTCGTCCCCGAAGGGCCGTCCGCCATCCGTGGTGCGGACGGCCCTTCGCGTGTTTTGCCGACTCGTTGCGTTGCGCCGGGACTGGGAACGCCCACGGACGGTGTTCTCTTGGTGACAGGCATTTCTGGGGCACGAGATCACGGAGGTGTTGCACCATGGCCGACGCCGCGACGCGGCTGACGAGAGTGGCCGAGGACCTGCTGGGAGAGCCGTTCCCGGTACGGGTGCGGGCCTGGGACGGCAGCGAATCCGGCCCCGCGGACGGTCCCGTCCTGGTCCTCCGTGACCGTCGCGCGCTGCGCCGGATGATCTGGAAACCGGGCGAAGTCGGCCTGGCCCGCGCCTGGGTGGCCGGCGAGGTCGACGTCGAGGGCGACCTGTACGAGGTCCTGGACCGGCTCGCCGGACTGATCTGGGAGCGCACCGGCGAGAGCCGGGGCCTCCTCGCCTCCGCCCGTGACCCCCGCCTGCGCGCCGCCGCGGGGACCCTGCTCCGGCTCGCCGGGCCCCAGCCGCCCCCGCCGCCGCCCGCCGAGGAGATCCGCGGCCGCACCGGCGGACGCCACACCAAGCGCCGGGACAAGCAGGCCGTCAGCCACCACTACGACGTGGGCAACGACTTCTACGAACTGGTCCTCGGTCCCTCCATGGTCTACTCCTGCGCCTACTGGACCGAGGGCGGCACCCTGGAGGACGCCCAGCGGGACAAACTCGACCTGATCGCCCGCAAACTGAACCTCCGTGAGGGTGACCGGCTGCTCGACGTGGGCTGCGGCTGGGGGTCCATGGCCCTCCACGCCGCCCGCGAGTGCGGCGCCCGCGTCGTCGGCATCACCCTCTCCCGCGAACAGGCCGCCTTCGCCCGCAGGCGCGTCGCCGAGGAGGGCCTCACCGACCGGGTCGAGATCCGCGTCCAGGACTACCGGGACGTCACGGACGGACCGTACGACGCGATCTCCTCCATCGGCATGGCCGAACACGTCGGCGCGGTCCGCTACCGCGCGTACGCCGACACCCTGTACGGGCTCCTCAAGCCCGGCGGCCGGCTCCTGAACCACCAGATCTCCCGCCGCCCCGAGCCCGACGAGGAGGCCTACGAGGTCGACCCCTTCATCGACGCGTACGTCTTCCCCGACGGTGAACTCGCCCCCATGGGCCGCACCCTGGGCATCCTGGAGGACGCCGGTTTCGAGGTCCGCGACGTGGAGGCGATCCGCGAGCACTACGCCCTCACCCTGCGCCGCTGGGTCGCCAACCTGGAGAAGGAGTGGGACCGCGCGATCCGCCTCACCTCGCCCGGCCGGGCCCGGGTCTGGCGGCTCTACATGGCCGCCTCCGCCCTCGCCTTCGAACGCAACCGGATCGGCGTCAACCAGTTCCTGGCCGTGAAGACCCCGGCGGCCGGGACCAGCGGCCTGCCGCTGCGGCCGCGCGTCTGGGACGAGCGGGGCTGACGGGCGCCGGACGGCCGGAAGGGCCGGTCTCCCGTGTGCGGGGGAGACCGGCCCTTCGCGGTGGTGACGGGGGCGGCTACTCGGCCTTGATGGCGGCGAGCATGTTCAGCTTCGCCGCGCTGCGGGCCGGCCACAGCGAGGCGAGGACGCCGACCAGACCGGCCAGGACCAGGAAGACGCCGATCCGCTCCCAGGGCAGGACCAGGGCGTAGCCCGGCAGGCTGGCCTTGAACGTCTCGCCGATCGCCCAGCCGAGGAACGCGCCCAGGCCGATGCCGACGACCGCGCCGAACACCGAGATGACCACGGCCTCCAGACGGACCATCCGCTTCACCCGGCGCCGGTCGAGACCGATCGCGCGGAGCATGCCGATCTCCTGCTGGCGCTCGAAGACGGACATCGCGAGGGTGTTGACGACGCCGAGGACGGCGATGATCAGGGCCATGCCCAGCAGGCCGTACACGATGTTCAGGAGCATGTTGATCGGGCCGCCGAAGGCGTCACGGATGTCCTTGTGGTTCATCACCGTGATGCCCGGGTTGTCGCCCATGGCCTTCGACAGCGCCCTGGCGTTGGCGTCGGAGGCGCCGCCGTCCATCGCGACGTAGACCTCCCGCGTGTAGGGCTGCTGCTCGTGGGCGTTGATCAGCTTGCGGTCGATCATGACGGGGGAGACGAACTCGCTCTCCTCGTAGATCGCGCCGACGGTCAGCTTGCCCTTGGCCTTGTCCAGGTACTCGACCGGGACCGTGTCGCCGACCTTCAGGCCGCGCTTCTCGGCGGTCTTGTCGGCGACCGCGATCCGCCCCTCCTTGAGCGAGGCCAGCGAGCCGTGCACGACGTGGAGGTTGAGGACCTTCTCGATGTCGCCGGGGGTGACGCCGGAGGCCGAGACGTAGTTCCCCTTGATCTCCAGGGCACCGGCCTGCTGCGGGGAGACGGCCGTGACGCCGGGGGCCTTCGCGAGAGCGGTGATGGCATCCTCGCCCAGGCTGTCGCCGCTGGCCATGACCACCATGTAGTCGGCCTTGATCTGGTCGACGGTCATCCTGTCGATGGCCGAGCCGACGGTCGCGCCGATCACCGACAGGCCGGTGACCAGGGTGAGGCCGATCGCGAGCGCGGAGGCGGTGGCGCCGGTGCGGCGCGGGTTGCGGACCGCGTTCAGGCCGGCGAGCTTGCCGGAGATGCCGAACAGGCCGACGAAGAGCGGGCGGATCAGGGCGATCACGGGCCGCGACAGCATCGGGATCAGCACGATCACGCCGATGAGGGTGAGGAACGCGCCGCCCGCGATGAGCATGCGGCCGTCGTCGCCGCCCTTGCCCGCGCCGAGCACGATCAGGACGACGCCGAGCGCGGTGAGCGCGGCACCGATGGAGTTCCGCAGAACGAGCGACTTGGTGCTCGCGGTGGCGTGCACGCTGTTCATGGCCGCGACCGGCGGGATCTTCGCGGCGCGGCGGCCGGGCAGCCAGGCGGCGAGCATGGTGATCAGGACGCCGACGGCGAACGCGGAGACGACGGGGGCGGGGCCGACGACCAGGCCGCCGGCCGGGATCTTCAGGTCGAAGGCGTTCATGGCCGACCGGAGCGCGACCGCCAGGCCGATGCCCAGGACGAGGCCGACGGCCGAGGCGATCAGACCGACCAGGCCGGCCTCGGCGAGGACGGAGCGGGTGATCTGCTTGCGCGAGGCGCCGACCGCGCGCATCAGGGCCAGTTCCTTGGTGCGCTGGGCGACCAGCATCGTGAAGGTGTTGGCGATGAGGAAGACGCCGACGAAGAGCGCGATGCCCGCGAAGCCCAGGAGCACCTGGTTGAGGGCGCCGAGTCCGGCCTCGATGTCCTTGGCCTGCTGGTCGGCGAGGGCCTGCCCGGTCTGGGCGGTGGCCTCCTTCGGGATCACCTTCACGACCTCGTCGAGCAGCTTGTCCGCCTGCGCGCCGGAGGTGGCCGTGACGGTCAGCTCCTGGAAGTACCCGGGCTTCAGGTAGAGCTTCTGGGCCACGGCGGTCTCGAAGAGGACGAGGCTGCCGCCGGCGTTGACGGCGCCGTCCTCGGTGGTGAAGACGCCGGAGAGGGTGTACTCCTTCACCGGGCCGTTGGTGGCCACGCGGACGGTGTCGCCGACCTTGTAGCCGCCCTTGTCGGCGGAGGCCCGGTCGAGCGCGATCTGGTCGGCGCGGACCGGCCCGCTGCCCGAGACGAAGGCGTACGCGCGGTCCTTGCCGTCCTTGCCGGGGGCGAAGTTGGTGCCCTTGTTCGACCAGCCGACGCCGATCAGCTTGCCGTTCTTGTCGGGCACACCCGCGAAGCCGCCGACGCGCGGGGCGACGGAGGCGACCCCGTCGAGTCCGGCGACCTCGTCGACGTCCTTCCGGGAGAGGCCGGGCGCCTGCCGGGCGTCCTCGGGGTTCGGGTGCATCTCGACGGCGACGGCGACGTCGTCGTAGCTCTTCGCCGACTGGTTGCGGAAGGCCTGGGAGAGGGTGTCGGTGAAGACGAGGGTGCCGGAGACGAAGGCCACGCCGAGCATCACGGCGAGGACGGTCATCAGCAGTCTCGCCTTGTGCGCGAGCACGTTGCGCAGGGCGGTACGGAACATGGGGTGTCCTGAACGGAAGGGTGGGACGGACGGAGGTCGGGGGGTGCGGGGCGCGCCGCGGGGCCGTGCCGGTGCGGGTCCGGTTCCGGCGCCCGCGCGTCAGCTCGTACGGCCCTTGGCGTCGAAGGCCTTCATGCGGTCGAGCACGCCGTCCGCCGTCGGGCTCAGCATCTCGTCCACGATCCGGCCGTCCGCGAGGAAGATCACGCGGTCGGCGTAGGAGGCGGCCACCGGGTCGTGGGTGACCATGACGACGGTCTGGCCGAGCTCGCGCACCGAGTTCCGCAGGAAGCCCAGCACCTCGGCGCCGGAGCGCGAGTCCAGGTTTCCGGTCGGCTCGTCACCGAAGATGATCTCGGGGCGGGAGGCCAGCGCGCGGGCCACGGCCACGCGCTGCTGCTGGCCGCCGGAGAGCTCGGTGGGGCGGTGGCTGAGCCGGCCCGAGAGCCCCAGCATGTCGATGACCTGCCGGACCCACTGCTGATCGGCCTTGCGGCCGGCGATGTCCATCGGCAGCGTGATGTTCTCCATGGCCGTCAGCGTCGGCAGCAGGTTGAACGCCTGGAAGATGAAGCCGATCTTGTCCCGGCGCAGCTGGGTGAGCTGCTTGTCCTTCAGCGTGGACAGCTCGGTCTCACCGATCCGTACCGAGCCGGAGGAGAAGGAGTCCAGGCCGGCGACGCAGTGCATGAGCGTCGACTTGCCGGAACCGGACGGGCCCATGATCGCGGTGAACTCGCCCTGCCGGAAGTCCACGCTGACCCGGTCGAGCGCGACCACCTGGGTCTCGCCCTGTCCGTAGACCTTGGAGAGATCCGTGGCGCGGGCGGCCACCGCGGTGGCGCGGGGCACGGTCGGGGTGGTGGTCACGAGGGGGACTCCTGTCACTGCGGCTTTCGGGAACCACTCCATCGTGTCGAGCGTTCCGGGCCGGGACGTCCGTCCGTGTGCCCGTTCCCGGGGCCCTCTCGAGTCGGACCGGGGCCGCCCACCCTCCTCCTGAGGTATGACGGCGCCCCTGAGGCGAAGGTGACAGACCTGCGACGAGTTTTCGTCATTCCAGGGGTGGGGCTTTGCGCCTGCGACCCCCGTCACAGTCGGCCGAACCGGCCCCGACCTGGGCTGACGCACCCTCAGGCGTCAATAAAATAAGACAACATCGGACCGATGTTCCTCTGAACGAGGGATGCGGTCCCGATAGGCTCCTGTGCCAACGCGGAGCTTCGCGGCAAGCCCGGATGGTGGAATTGCAGACACGGCGAGCTTAAACCTCGCTGGCCTTCGGGCCGTACCGGTTCGAGTCCGGTTCCGGGCACCACCGGGCCCAGGCAACCCCTGAGGCCCGGCACACCCCCTCCTTCGCCCCCTTCACTCCTCCCACCGGGCCCGTCCCCGTTCCCGCCCGGCTTCTCCGGGTAAAAGATCCTCCCCGAGCACTAGAGAGTTTCTTTTGCCTACGCATTACCCTTGACGCAGGGCCGTGCAGTACGGCCCGCCATGGAGGAGTGAGATGAGGAGCAGCAACCCGGTCTTCTCGCGACGGGGGTTCAGCCGCGACAACGGCTACGCGGGCTTCAACGCGCAGCAGCCGCAGGCCGGGGGCCCCGCCGTCGGAAGCAACCCCTACGCCATCGGTAACCCGTACGCCGAGGGCGCGGCGAACCCGTACGCGACCAACCCGTACGCCCCCCAGGACACGCAGCTCGGCGCCCCGCAGCAGGCCCGCGGCAACGTGATGACGATCGACGACGTCGTGAGCCGTACGGCCATGACGCTCGGCACGGTCGTGGTCACCGCCGTCCTGTCCTGGCTGCTGCTGCCGGTCGACCCGGCGAACCTGGGCAAGTCCTACGGCATCGCCATCGGCGCGGCCCTGGTCGCCCTGGTCCTGTCGCTGGTGCAGTCCTTCAAGCGCAAGCCGTCGCCGGCGCTGATCCTGGGCTACGCGGCCTTCGAGGGCGTCTTCCTCGGCGTGATCTCGGCGGCCGTCTCGACCTACATCGCGGACGGCGTCGTCATCCAGGCGGTCCTGGGCACCATGGCGGTCTTCGCCGGTGTGCTCGTGGCCTACAAGCTCGGCTGGATCCGCGTCAACCGCCGCTTCTACGGCTTCGTGATGGCCGCGGCCATGGGCTTCCTGCTGCTCATGGTGGCCAACCTGCTGTTCTCCGTCTTCGCGGGCGGTGACGGCCTCGGCTTCCGCAGTGGTGGCCTCGGCATCCTCTTCGGTGTCATCGGCGTGATCCTGGGCGCCTGCTTCCTCGCCCTCGACTTCAAGCAGGTCGAGGACGGCGTGAACTACGGCGCGCCGCGCGAGGAGGCCTGGCTGGCCGCCTTCGGCCTCACCATGACCCTGGTGTGGATCTACCTGGAGATGCTGCGTCTGCTGTCGATCCTGCAGGGCGACGACTGACGCGTCCGTACTCGGGGGAGGGGCCCGTCCGGCACTGCCGGGCGGGCCCCTCCGCGTTCCCGGCCCCGGGGTCTACCGGGCGGCGTCGAGGAGGACGCGGGCGGCCTCCTTCGCCTCGACGGCGGGCTCCGTGCCGCCCGTGATGCCCGCGACGGCCATGGCGCCGTTGGCGAGGAGGGCGAGCTGGCCGGCGAGGACCGGCGGGAGGCCGAGGGCGTCCGTCTGCTCCGCGAAGTACGACCGCAGCGCCTCCTTGTGGTCCCGGGCGACGGCCGCCACCGCCGGGGCGACCCCGCCCAGCTCCCCGAAGGTGTTGATGAAGGCGCAGCCCCGGAAGCCGGGCTCCGCGAACCAGTCGGCGAGCCAGTCGAAGACCGCGAGGACCCGCTCGTACGGCCCGTCGGCGACCCGGGCGCCGTGCGCGGTCAGGGACTCCCGCACCTCCTCGTCGCGGCGCCGCAGCACCGCCTCGACCAGCAGGTCCTTGGACGGGAATACCTGGTAGAGGCGCTTCAGGGAGACCCCGGAGGCGCTGCGGATGGCGTCCATGCCGACCGCCTGCACCCCGCGTTCGCCGAACAGCCGCCGGGCGGCGTCGAGCACCTTCAGTTCGGCGGATTCCGCGTCCATCGTCCGATCACCCCTTGCATGGAGAACCATCGTTCTCGTAGCCTACAGGCCATCGGGAGAACGATCGTTCTCCCGATCCGGATACGGAGAACGGGGAGACCCATGTCCAGCTTCGCCCTGCGCGCCCGCACCGCCACCGTCGACGGGCTCGACGTCTTCTACCGGGAGGCCGGCGACCGCGCCGACCCCACCCTCGTCCTGCTGCACGGCTTCCCGACCAGCTCGCACATGTACCGAGGGCTCATGGCCGAGCTCGCCGACAGCTACCACCTGATCGCCCCCGACCACATCGGCTTCGGCGCCTCCGCCGCCCCCGCCGCCGAGGACTTCGACTACAGCTTCGAGCGCCTCACCGCGATCACCCTCGGCCTCCTCGACCGGCTCGGCCTCGACCGCTTCGCCCTCTACATCCAGGACTACGGGGCCCCCATCGGCCTGCGCATCGCCTCCCGCCACCCCGAGCGGATCACCGCCGTCGTCACCCAGAGCGGCAACGCCTACCTGGAGGGCTTCACCCCCTTCTGGGACGTCCTCTTCGCCCACGCCAAGGACCGCGCCACCCACGAGGCCGCCGTCCGCGAGCTGCTCACCGCGGAAGCGACCCGCTGGCAGTACACCCACGGCGTCCCCGCCGACCGGCTCGACCGCGTCGGCCCCGAGACCTGGACCCTCGACCAGGCCGGCCTCGACCGGCCCGGCAACAAGGAGATCCAGCTCCAGCTGTTCTGGGACTACCAGTTCAACCTGGACGGCTACCCGGCCTTCCAGGAGTACTTCCGCACCCACCGGCCCCCGCTGCTCGCCGCCTGGGGGCGCGGCGACGAGATCTTCGGACCGGCGGGCGCCGAGGCCTTCGCCCGGGACCTGCCCGATGCCGAGATCCACCTCCTCGACGCCGGGCACTTCGCCCTGGAGACCCACGGCGAGGAGATCGCCGCGCTCGTCCGGGACTTCCTGGGCCGGCACGTGAACTGACACCGCCACCCCGCCGGGGGCCGGCCGGGCGGACCGTCAGAGCATCCGGCGGGCCGCCCGCCGGAGGTCGTACTCGTGAATGATCGCCTTCGCGTGGCCGTACGCGAGGCCGTGCTCCCCGCGCAGCCAGCTCAGCTTCTCCTCGAAGCGCAGCAGGGACGGCCCCTCCTCGACCGCGCGCAGCCAGTCGGACACCTCACGACCGGTGCAGCGGGGGATGCGGGCCAGCAGATTGCGGTGGGTCTCCTCGGAGAATGCGTGGGACATCGGCGCCTCCGGACGCGCTCGTACCGTGTACTCCTTCACGTCACCGTGCCCGAGGGTTCGCCCGTTGGCAATGGCGCCGTCAGGGCGCGTAGGGTCACCGCGTGTTTGATACGAGCGCACTGACCGCCACCGTCGAGCGGTTCGCCGACCGGCTGCGGGCCGCCCCGCAGAGCCGCCTCCAGCGCGGAGCGGCGGCCGAAGGACTCGCCCTCGCCCGCACCCTCGCCGACCGCGCGCAGCGCGCCGAGGACCCCGCCCGCACCCCCAGGACCATGCCCGACGCGGGCGTCTTCACCGTCGCCGACCAGCTCGTCGTCGCCGGGAACGACCTGGCCCACATCCTGCGAACGGCCCCGGCCGGCTCCCGGGAGCAGGAGCTGGACGAGGCCGTGAGGCTCGTGCGGGAGGCCGCGGAGCGGTCCGGGCTGTAGCAGCCCTCCGGTCATAGGGAGGCGATCACCCGGTCGGCGAGGATGTACACGTTCTCCTCGTCCGTGTCGCCGTACGAGAACGTCAGCGCGAAGGCGCCCGAAACCCCCGAACCGCCCAGCAGCACCGGCGTACGGCCCGCGCGCAGCGCCTCCGCCAGGCGCTCCGCCGTCTCCCGGTGACCCGGGGTCATGCAGAGCGTGGTGCCGTCGGCGAACACGTACACGTCGAGCGTGCCCAGCGGGCCCGGACGCACGTCCGTCAGCGCCGTCCGCGTGTCCGCCAGCTCCTCCAGGCGCGCCACCGTCCGCTCGTGGTCCGTGACGACCGGCGTCTGCACCGGCACGAAGTCCGGGTGCGAGGGGTGCCGGCGCCGGGCCGCGGCCAGCTCCGCCGAGTCCTCGGGGAACTCGTCCAGCGGCTCGGCCGGCCCGTCCAGCGCGGCCGCCTCCGCCTCCATGGCCTCCAACGCCATCGCCTCCAGGCCCACCAGGTCCGCCTGGCGCGGCACGTACAGAGTGCCGTCGTCACCGGGACCGCCGAGCCCGCCGAGCAGGTTCGGGGCGTCGGCCGCGTCCCGCGCCTCCTGCGCGGCCCAGAAGGCCCGCGCCTCCGCGAGCTCCCGCTCCCGCTCCTCGGCCAGCGCCTCGGCGACCGCGGACCGTATCTCGTCGGCCTGCGAGGTGCGGGCCGCCGGGACCGTCACGCCGTGACCGGCCGCCAGCTCCGTCCGCAGGGCCGTGACCTGCTTGCGGAGACCGTGGACGGCGTGCAGGGCGGCAGCGCCCACGGCCGTGGCAGCGGCCGTGGTCACCAGCAGGGCAAGAGACATGGCGCTCACTGACGTACTCCCGATTCCGAGTCGATCCCCCGACTTCCTACATCAGCTTGTCGTGGGGTGGGTCCCACTGTCAGTGCATTACGTCACGAATTGGACAGGTATTTATGCCGGGCGTTTGGTCCCGGAACCGCTCTGACCTGGGAAAACGAACTCCCCCGGGATGTAGGTCACATCCTGGGGGAGATTCGGTCACGGCTGGGACGCGAGACGGTTGACCGATTCGGCCCGGGGGGACGCGCGTCCCGCGCCCGGGGGCAGGCTCAGCTCAGACCGTCCGACTCAGCTCAGCCGCTTCGGCTCAGATCAGCCGCTCCGGCTCAGCTCAGCCGCTCGTTTCCCTGGTCGCGCTGAGCCTCGCCACCGCTGCGGGCAGGTGCCCCTTCGTTCCTCAGGGACCCCTACCCTCCGCTCCGGCTCAGCTCAGCCGCTCGATCACCATCGCCATGCCCTGGCCGCCGCCCACGCACATCGTCTCCAGGCCGAACTGCTTGTCGTGGAACTGGAGGCTGTTGATCAGCGTGCCGGTGATGCGGGCGCCGGTCATGCCGAAGGGGTGGCCCACGGCGATCGCGCCGCCGTTGACGTTCACCTTGTCCAGATCCAGACCCAGGTCCTGGTAGGACGGGATGACCTGCGCGGCGAAGGCCTCGTTGATCTCGGCCAGGTCGATGTCGCCGATCGTCAGGCCCGCGCGCCGGAGCGCCTGCTTCGACGCCTCGACCGGGCCCAGGCCCATGATCTCGGGGGAGAGGCCGGAGACACCGGTGGAGACGATCCGGGCCAGCGGGGTCAGGCCCAGCTCGCGCGCCTTCGTGTCCGACATGATCACGAGCGCGGCGGCGCCGTCGTTCAGCGGGCAGCAGTTGCCGGCCGTGACCAGGCCGTCGGGGCGGAAGACCGGCTTGAGGCCCTCCACGCCCTCCAGGGTGACGCCCGCGCGGGGGCCGTCGTCCGTGGAGACGACCGTGCCGTCCGGCAGGGTCACCGGGGTGATCTCGCGCTCCCAGAAACCGTTCTTGATGGCCTGCTCGGCCAGGTTCTGCGAGCGGACGCCGAACTCGTCCATCTCCCGGCGGCTGATGCCCTTCCAGCGGGCCAGGTTCTCGGCGGTCTGCCCCATGGCGATGTACGCGTCGGGGACCAGGCCGTCCTCGCGCGGGTCGTGCCAGGTGGAGCCCTCGGACGCGGCGACCTCGGCGGTACGGGCCTCCGCCTCGGCGAAGAACGGGTTGTGCGTGTCCGGCAGCGAGTCCGAGTTGCCCTTGACGAAGCGCGACACCATCTCGACACCGGCCGAGATGAAGACGTCACCCTCGCCGGCCTTGATCGCGTGCAGCGCCATGCGGGAGGTCTGGAGCGAGGAGGAGCAGTAGCGGGTGACCGTGCAGCCCGGCAGGTGGTCCATGCCCATCTGCACGGCCACGATCCGGCCCAGGTTGTTGCCCTGCTCGCCGCCGGGCAGACCGCAGCCCAGCATCAGGTCGTCGATGTCACGCGGGTCCAGCTCGGGCACCTTCGCCAGGGCGGCCTGGACGATGGTGGCGGTCAGGTCGTCCGGGCGCAGGTCCTTCAGGGAGCCCTTGAAGGCCCGGCCGATCGGGGAACGGGCGGTCGAGACGATCACGGCTTCGGGCATCACGGCTCCATGAGGGTGCGGAATGGGCGGACCGAAAGGGAAGTTACCCGTACGTACCGCGCGGGGTCATCGGGCGGGGCATGTGACGCGGACCTCTTTTCTAAGCGCTCGCTCAGTCACGGACGGTTGGTGGGGGCCTCCGTGGCCGCCGCCGGCTCGGACGGGACCGGCAACCGCCGCCGGCGCCGGTGCTTCAGCAGCGCCCAGGGCCCGCGCGCCCCGGTCACCTCCGTACCGGCCTCCCGTACCGCCTCGGCCGCCGCCTCCGCCACCGGCAGCATGTCCTCCCGGCGGGCCGGCTCCAGCCGGTCCGTCTCCGGCCACAGGCCGAGCGCCGCGCAGAGCGTGGGCAGCACCGCCATCGCCGCGGTGGCGTACCCCTCGGCCGAGGGATGGAAGTTGTCCACCCCGAACATCTCGCGCGGATTGGCCGCGAACTCCGGCCCGAGCAGATCACCCAGCGACACCGTCCGGCCGCCCTGCTCCACCACCACGATCGTCTGCGCGGCCGCCAGCTGCCGCGAGACCCGGCGCGCCAGCCAGCGCAGCGGCTGGTACACCGGCTCGATCGTGCCCAGATCCGGGCAGGTGCCGACGACCACCTCCGCCCCGGCCGTCCGCAGCCGCCGCACCGCCGCCGCCAGCAGCCGTACCGACTCGGTCGGCGGCATGCGGTGCGTCACATCGTTCGCGCCGATCATGATCACGCACACGTCCGGCGGACCGAGCGGCTGCGCCAGCAGCAGCGACACCTGCCGCTCCAGATCGTCCGACCGGGCGCCCGACAACGCCACGTTCCGCAGCACCACCGGCCGCTCCGCCACCGCCGCCAGCCCCGAGGCCAGCAGGGCGCCCGGGGTCTGCCCCGAGCGGCGTACGCCCTGACCCGCCGCCGTCGAATCACCCAGAAGGGCGAGCCGCAGCGGGTCCTCCGTGCCGAAGGCCCTCCCGTACAGGCCGTCCGCCCCGGGTGGCAGTGGTGCCGCTCCGCCCCCCACCGACCGCTTCGCCAGCTGCACCTCCGCCAGCAGGACCCCGACCGCCGCCACGCCGAGCAGCCCGATGCTCCCGCCGCCGTACGCCGCGCCCGCCGCGATCCGCCGTGCCACCCGCGCCCTCGACACGAGGCCGTCACCTCCTTCAAGCCGTTCAGGGACTAACTGCCCCGTAAGGCGCTCCGACTACGCATACGCTGGCCACACCATTACGGAGACCCCGGAGAACACGGTGCAATTCCACGACTCGATGATCAGCCTCGTCGGCAACACCCCGCTGGTGAAGCTCAACAACGTCACAGCGGGCATTCAGGCGACCGTCCTGGCCAAGGTCGAGTACTTCAACCCCGGAGGCTCGGTCAAGGACCGGATCGCCCTCCGCATGATCGAGGCGGCCGAGCGCAGCGGCGAGCTCAAGCCCGGCGGCACCATCGTCGAGCCCACGTCCGGCAACACCGGCGTGGGCCTCGCGATCGTGGCCCAGCAGAAGGGCTACAAGTGCATCTTCGTCTGCCCCGACAAGGTGTCCACCGACAAGATCAACGTGCTGCGGGCCTACGGCGCCGAGGTCGTCGTCTGCCCCACCGCCGTCGACCCCGAGCACCCCGACTCGTACTACAACGTCTCGGACCGCCTCGTCCGTGAGACCCCCGGCGCCTGGAAGCCGGACCAGTACTCCAACCCGAACAACCCGCGCTCCCACTACGAGACCACCGGTCCCGAGCTGTGGGAGCAGACGGACGGGCGCATCACCCACTTCGTGGCGGGCGTCGGCACCGGCGGCACCATCTCCGGCACCGGCAGGTACCTGAAGGAGGTCAGCGACGGCAAGGTCACGATCATCGGCGCCGACCCCGAGGGCTCCGTCTACTCCGGCGGCTCCGGCCGCCCGTACCTGGTCGAGGGCGTCGGCGAGGACTTCTGGCCCACCGCCTACGACCAGAACGTCACCGACCGCATCGTCCCGGTCTCCGACAAGGACTCCTTCCAGATGACCCGCCGCCTCGCCAAGGAGGAGGGCCTCCTCGTCGGCGGCTCCTGCGGCATGGCGGTCGTCGCCGCCCTGGAGGTCGCGAAGGAGGCGGGCCCGGACGACGTGGTGGTGGTCCTGCTGCCGGACTCGGGGCGCGGGTACCTGTCGAAGATCTTCAACGACGAGTGGCTGGCCTCGTACGGCTTCCTGGAGGAGGAGGGCCCGGCGGCGACCGTCGCCGACGTGCTCAGCTCCAAGGAGGGCGGCGCCATCCCGACCCTCGTCCACATGCACCCGGACGAGACCGTCGGGCAGGCCATCGAGGTGCTCCGCGAGTACGGCGTCTCCCAGATGCCCATCGTGAAGCCGGGCGCCGGGCACCCCGACGTCATGGCCGCCGAGGTCGTCGGCTCGGTGGTCGAGCGGGAACTCCTCGACCACCTCTTCACCAAGAAGGCCTCCCTGGACGACCCGCTGGAGCAGCACATGAGCGCGCCGCTGCCGCAGGTCGGCTCCGGTGAGCCGGTGGCCGCCCTCATGTCCGTCCTCGGCAGCTCGGACGCGGCGATCGTCCTCGTCCAGGGCAAGCCGACCGGTGTCGTCAGCCGCCAGGACCTGCTGGCCTTCCTGGCGGGCGACGACTCGAAGTGACCCGCGCGCCGCGGGCGGGCGCCGGCCCGCCCGCCCGCGGCCCCGGTGGGGACCGGCCGGACTTCGTGTGATCGGTACCGGCGCGACACGTCCGCGCAGCACCCGCTTAACACCGATCCGGCACAGTGAGGGGTGTCGGCGTCACGGACCTCCGGAGCGGCTCCCGGACCTCCTCACGACGCCTCGGACGCGGAGACCGGCCCTGACCCGGGCCCGTGTCCCCGTGGGGACCGCCGTCGTCCCGACCCCCGGTGACGGGGGTGCGGCGGTCCCCGCGTCACTCCTCCCGCCGTCCCGCGGCCCCCGTCTGCATATCCTTATGCAGGTTCGAGGGTGGATGAATACGCGGAAGGGGGACGGCATGAGCGACAGCCCGGCCGGACGGCTGCAGGCGCTTTTCGAGGGGCACCGGCTGACGCCGACGCAGCGGCGGATCGCGCACTGCATGGTGCGGCGGGCCGCGGACGTGCCGTTCCTGTCCAGTGTGGAGCTCGCGGACCTCGCGGGGGTCAGCCAGCCCTCGGTGACGCGCTTCGCCGTCGCGCTGGGCTTCGACGGCTACCCGGCGCTGCGCCGGCACCTGCGGGAGGTCGCCCCTCCCGAGGCCGCCGGGGGCGGGGAGGAGGAGCCCGCCGGGCACAACGCGTACCAGCAGGCCGTACTCGCCGAGATCGAGAACCTGCGGCACCTCGCGGGCCTCCTCGCCGACCCCGCGCCCGTCGAACGGGCCGGCCGGCTGCTCGCCCGCTCGCGTCCGCTGCTCGTGCTGGGGCTGCGGGCCGCCTCCTCCCAGGCCCGTGGCTTCGCCTACTTCGCCGCCAAGGTCCACCCGGACGTGCGGCTGCTCGACGAGGGCGGCACCATGCTCACGGACCGCGTCGACGCCGCCGTACGGGCCGGGGCCACGGCCCTGCTCTGCTTCGCGCTGCCCCGGCACCCGCGCGAGGTCGTGGAGGCCCTGGAGTACGCGCGGGCGGCCGGGCTCACGGTCGTGACGGTCGCCGAGTCGGCGTTCGCGCCCGTCGCCGCCCACAGCGACCTGCTCATCCCGGCCGCCGTCGGCACCGCGCTCGCCTTCGACACCGCCTGCGCGCCGATGATGCTCGGCCGGGTCCTCCTGGAGGCGATGGCCGACGAACTGCCGGACGCGCAGGCCCGGCTGGAGGAGTTCGACGCGAAGGCGGCGGCCCGGGGCCTCTTCGTGGAGTGAGGCGCGGCGGGCGCCGGCCCGCGCCCGCGGTCAGATCTCCAGCTCCTCCTCGATCTTCTTCAGCCGGTGCCGGGCCATCGCCAGGTTGGAGCGGTTCTTGTCCAGCGCCAGGTAGAGGAAGAGACCGTTCGTGCCGCGTCCCTTGAGGAGGCGGATCAGGTGGTACTGGCCGCCGAGGGTGATCAGGATGTCCTCGATCTCGTCGCTGAGCCCCAGCATCTCCATGGCCCGCACCTTGGCGCGCACGACGTCGGTGTTGCCGGCCGCGGCCACGTTGAGGTCGAGTTCTTCGCTGCCGCCGATGGTGCCGAGCGCCATGCCGCTCGTGTAGTCGACGAGGGCGGCGCCTATCGCGCCTTCGATGGAGGCCGCTTCCTTGAGGGAGGTCTCGGGGTTCGCCATGGTGTCGTACTTCCTGTTCCTGATGTGAGGGGACGGGGTCGGGATCGGTTACGGGATACGGGGTGGGGCGCCGGGTCGGTCCGGGGCGCCGCGCTCCAGGGCGCCGTCGACGAGTTCTCCTATGCGGGCGCTCGACCGGCGGGCCTCCAGGTGGAGCCGCCCCACGTTGACGCGGGGCTCCGCGAGGAGGGTGAGGACCGCCGAGCCGCCCGCCGCGTACGTCGCCACGTAGCCGTGGTCGCCGCGGACGAGCAGTTCGCGGAAGGCGCCCTGGCCCGTGGAGTCGGTCAGCCGGCGGCCGACGCCGAGGGCCGCCGCCGTCAGCGCGGCCACGCTCTCCGCCTCGCCGTCCACCGTGTCGGAGGCGAGGACGAGGCCGTCCGCGCTGGCCGCCAGCGCCCCGGTGAGCTGGGGCAGCCGGGCCCGCAGCCGTCTGAGTTCCACGAGGACCTCGGCTTCTGCCGTCATGAGCTGTCTCCTCTCGGCGCGCAGGCGCAGGGCACGCCTCATCACTGGTGTGCCTCCAGGGCGTCACGGAGCCGGCGCAGCAGAGCGATGTCGGGATCGGCCACCGGCGGCAGGGGTGCCGGGGAGGCCGGGGGCGGGGAGTGGGGGGTGGTGGCCGCGGGAGGTGTCTCGACGAATCCGGCCGCGGCCAGGCGCCGTACGTCGAGCAGGGTGTGGAAGGCGGGGCGGCCGAGCAGCCGGGCGAGCTCGGCGGGGGTGCGGCGGCCGTCGGCGGCGTCGAGCAGCGCGCGCTTGCGGGCGCCGACCGCCCGGCCCTCCGGAGCGGGCCGGGGGACGACCGGGGCGGTGTCGACGGAGGCGTACGGCCAGGCGGTCGCGAGGAGTTCGCGGCGGCGGGCGGTCTCGTGCTCGACGGCCGCCGCCGGGACCGGCCGGACGGTGCCGAACCAGTGGCCGACCCCGTACCGGAAGCGGGTCGGCCCGCTCGTGGGGGAGAGGGCGAAGAAGGCGGCGTCGAAGACGGCGCAGAGGTGGCATATCTCCAGTTCGCCGCGGGGCAGCCGGCCGCTGTCCATGAGGAAGCGGCCCACCGCGCGGTGGGCGCCGGCCCGGTCGACGGCCTCGTCCCAGCTCGCGCGCGGGAGGCGGCCGCCGGCGGTGAGGAGGACGTCGATGCCGGGGGCGGCGGGGCTCTCGGCGTGGACGACGTCGCCGTCGACCAGGTAGAGCGTGCCGTGGTCACGCAGGAGGGCGCCCGTGGCGCCCTCGGCGGCGAGCCGGACGAGCATGGGGGAGACCGGCGGCGGGGGCGCCGCGGGCCCGGGGACCGTCTCGGAGGACGTCCCGGGGGCGGCGGGGGGTGGTGGGGCCGTCACGGCGGGCGTCACCCCAGGACCAGTCTCTCGGCGAGATCGCGGAGACGGAGGCGGGCGAGGGCGAGGTTTCCGGTGTCGCGGTCGAGCCAGAGGTGGAGGAGGACGCTGCTGTCGAAGGAGGTCTCGACGAAGCGGAGCACGTGGTAGCCGGCCCGGGTGGTGACGATCAGGTCCTCGACGGGCGGGCCGTCCGGCGTCCCGGGTGTCCCCGGCGGGCCGGCGGGGGCCGGCCCGGTGGTGTCCGGCGCCGTGAAGGTGTCGAACTCGGCCGCGGCCCGGGCCAGTTCCGCCGTCTCGGCGGCCGAGGTCTCGTGGTCGCCGGCCGGTGCGGCCCCGGCCGTCCCGAGCGCGAGCCCGCTGGTCCAGTCGACGAGGGCGGCGCCGCGGGCGCCCGGCAGGGACATGGCCTCCTGAAGGCACTCGTCGATTCCGGGCACGCGGATTCCCCTCCCGATGCGGCGCGCGAACGTACGGCAGTGACGGTGACGTTACTGAACGTTCCGGGGCGCGGGAGCCGTTCCGGCATTTTCCATCGGAACATGCCCGGTGGGGTGGGAAAGGTTGGCGTGAAAGCGTCGCCCGGGGTGGCGCGTTGCGGCCGGTGCGGGGGCGTTCGCGCGCGGGCGCGGGCGGCCGGGTCGGGGAAACGCGGGCCTCACGGGCACGGCCCCGCCCGGATGTCCGCCCCTCGGAGGCCGCCGTGAGTCCGTCAGGTAGGGGCTCGGCACGGGCACCCGGCGGTGGGGCGCACGGCCCCCACGGCCCGTACGGCCGGCTCCCCGGGCGTCTGCGCCTCGGTCCCGCCCGCCCCTCCGGCGGCCGTCCGCCCCTCCCTCAGACCCGGGACTCCACCGTCGCCGCGATGTCCGACAGGTCCTTCGCCAGGGCCCTGGCCACCGCCCGGGTCCCCAGGCGGGTGAACAGCCGGGACAGCGGGCCCGGGGCGCGGCCGTCGGCGCGGCGGGCGGAGAAGGTCATCCGCAGCACGGTCGCCGGAGGCCCGGAGCCCGCACCCGCCGCGGGGCCGGTCCCGGCGGCCGGGTGGAGGGTGATCTCGGAGACGTACCGCATGCCGTGGGACTCCGCGAGCGTCACGTACCGGTCGGGCGGTTCGCACGCCGTCACGGTCATCTCCTCCGTCGCCTCCCTGCCCAGCATTCGCCGGGTCTCGCGCCACCGGGTGCCCTCGCCGAAGACGCCGTCGGTGAGGACCTCGACGCGGGTGACGGCGGAGAGCATCCGGGGCAGGTCCGGGAGGTCGGTGATCGCCTCCCAGACCCGCCCCGGCGAGGCGGCGACCCGGCGTTCCACGACGACGGTGGTGGTGTCCTTGTCCGCTGCGGTCATGGGTCCATGGAAGCCGGGCCGCCGGGGCCGCGCCATCGCACGAGCGCGTCGGCGTGGGCCCCGCCCGACTCGGCGACGATCTCGGCCAGGGTCTGCGGTGCGCGGACGGTCGTGAACGTCACCGTCCCGTCGCCGTCGGCGGTGAAGCCGTGGATGCCGGGCCGCGGCAGGCTGTTGTAGGCGTAGTGGTGGGCGAAGTAGTACGCGCCGGTGTCCGGGACGGCCACGATGTCGCCCGGCCGCAGCAGCGGGAGCGCCCGGCCGGTGGCGAGCAGGTCGCCGGCGAAGCAGGCGGGCCCGGCGACGTCCTGGACGACGGCCGCGCCGTCGCGGGGGCGGCCCTCGGCGTCGTAGGCGAGGACGCGCAGCGGCCAGGAGGCGGGGGCGTAGACCGTGCGGGTGGCGAGCTGGACGCCCGCGTGGGTGACGGCGATGGGCCGCCCGCCGGAGGTCTTGGTGTACTCCACGCGGGCGAGGATCGTGCCGTGCTTGGCGAGCAGGGAGCGGCCGAACTCGGTGACCAGGCCGTACCGCCCGTCGAAGAGGCCGGGGACGGTGTCCGCGAGGAGCCGGGCGTAGGCGGCGTAGGTCGGGTTCTCCTCGTCGGAGGTGAAGTCGACCGGCAGGCCGCCGCCGATGTCGAGGGTGTCGATCCGCTGCCGGCCGGCCCGCTCGTTGATCTCCTCGGCGAGGGCGTGGACCTCGCGGACGGCCTCGGCCATGAGGGCGAGCGGGACGCCCTGGGAGCCGGTGTGGGTGTGCAGGCGGGTGAGCCAGGGGCGGTCGAGGAAGGCCCGGACGACGGCCTCGCGGGCGCCTTCGTCACGCAGGGCCACACCGAACTTGGAGGTGGCGGTGGCGGTCGAGAGCGCTTCGATGGTACCGGCTCCGACCTGCGGGTTCACCCGCAGGCCGAGGGGTGAGGTGGTGGGCGCGGAGGTGACGAGCGCGTCGAGGCGGGCCAGCTCCTGGAGGTTGTCGGCGTTGACGGCGATGCCGAGCGCGAGGGCTTCGCGCAGCTCGGCGGGGGTCTTCGCGGGGGAGTCGAGCACGGTGCGGGTGGGCGGGACGCCGGCGGCGCGGGCGAGGGCGAGCTCACCGGGGCTGGCGACCTCGGCGCCGAGCCCGGCCGTGTGGAGCAGCCGCAGCACGGCGACGAGCGGGGCGGCCTTCACGGCGAAGGCGTGCAGGACGGGCGCGTCGGTGACGGCGGCGAAGGCGCTGGTCAGGGCGGCGGCGGAGGCGCGGATGCCGGCGGTGTCGAGGAGGGCGACGACCGGGCGGTCGGGGGTGAGGAGTCCGTGGGCGACGGCGGCCCGTACGGCGTGATCGCGGCGGAGGGAGGCCATGGCGACCATCCTGGCCGGTCTTCCGGAGCGGTGTCAGGGGGACAGTGGGGCGGGCCCTGTTGACTACATCTATTCATCACGTCAGGATGTGAATATCTGGTCGACATTCGAGGAGGCATCGCCATGTCAGGACCCCGCCCCGTACGGGCCCCGCGCGGTACGGAACTGAGTGCCCTGGGATGGCAGCAGGAAGCCGCCCTCCGCATGCTCCAGAACAACCTCGACCCCGAGGTCGCCGAGCACCCCGACAAGCTCGTCGTCTACGGCGGCACCGGCAAGGCCGCCCGCGACTGGCGCTCCTTCGACGCCATGGTCCGCACCCTGCGCACGCTGAAGCAGGACGAGACCATGCTCGTCCAGTCCGGCCGCCCGGTCGGCGTCATGCAGACCCACGAGTGGGCCCCGCGCGTCCTCATCGCCAACTCCAACCTCGTCGGCGACTGGGCCAACTGGGAGGAGTTCCGGCGCCTGGAGCAGCTCGGCCTCACCATGTACGGCCAGATGACCGCCGGCTCCTGGATCTACATCGGCACCCAGGGCATCCTCCAGGGCACGTACGAGACCTTCGCCGCCGTCGCCGCGAAGAAGTTCGGCGGCACCCTCGCCGGAACCATCACCCTCACCGCCGGTCTCGGCGGCATGGGCGGCGCCCAGCCGCTCGCCGTCACCATGAACGACGGCGTCGCGATCTGCGTCGACTGCGACCCGCGCGCCATCGAGCGCCGCATCGAGCACCGCTACCTGGACGTGAAGGCCGACAACCTCGCCCACGCCCTCCAGCTCGCCACCGAGGCCCGCGACGCCCGCCGCCCGCTCTCCATCGGCCTCCTCGGCAACGCCGCCGAGCTGCTCCCGCAGATGCTCGCCGAGGGCGCCCCCGTCGACATCGTGACGGACCAGACCTCCGCCCACGACCCGCTCTCCTACCTGCCCGTCGGCATCGCCTTCGAGGACATGGCCGACGCCGCCGCCAAGGACCCGGCCGGCTTCACCAGCCGTGCCCGCGAGTCCATGGCCCGGCACGTCGAGGCCATGGTCGGCTTCATGGACGCCGGCGCCGAGGTCTTCGACTACGGCAACTCCATCCGCGGTGAGGCCCAGCTCGCCGGCTACGACCGGGCCTTCGCCTTCCCCGGCTTCGTCCCCGCCTACATCCGCCCGCTGTTCTGCGAGGGCAAGGGCCCCTTCCGGTGGGCCGCCCTGTCCGGCGAGGCCTCCGACATCGCCAGGACGGACAAGGCGATCCTCGACCTCTTCCCGGAGAACGAGTCCCTCCACCGCTGGATCAAGATGGCCGGCGAGCGCGTCCACTTCCAGGGCCTGCCCGCCCGCATCTGCTGGCTCGGCCACGGCGAGCGCGACCGCGCCGGCGAGCGCTTCAACGACATGGTCGCGAGCGGCGAACTGGCCGCCCCCCTCGCCATCGGCCGCGACCACCTCGACTGCGGCTCCGTCGCCTCCCCGTACCGCGAGACCGAGGCCATGCTCGACGGCTCCGACGCCATCGCCGACTGGCCGCTGCTCAACGCCATGGTCAACGTCGCCTCCGGTGCCTCCTGGGTCTCCCTCCACCACGGCGGCGGCGTCGGCATGGGCCGCTCCATCCACGCCGGCCAGGTCACCGTCGCCGACGGCACCCCCCTGGCGGGCGAGAAGATCCGCCGCGTCCTCACCAACGACCCCGGCATGGGCGTCATCCGGCACGTCGACGCCGGGTACGACATCGCGGAGCGGGTCGCGGACGAGAGGGGCGTCCGCGTCCCCATGCGCGAGGGCGACTCCGCCACCGGCACCGCGGAAGGCACGGCGTGAGCGAGAGCTTCCACGCCATGTGGCGGTCGCTGCGGCCCCTCGGCCGCAGCGCCGCCTCGGGCGGCTACCGCCGCTACGCCTGGACCGAGGCCGACGCCGACTGCCGCCTCTGGTTCCGGATGCAGGCCGAGGCCCGCCGCCTGAACTACGAGGTCGACCGGAACGGCAACCAGTGGGCCTGGCTCGGCGACCCCGCCGCCGGCGACGCCGTCGTCACCGGCTCCCACCTGGACTCCGTCCCCGACGGCGGCGCCTTCGACGGCCCCCTCGGCGTCGTCTCCTCCTTCGCCGCCCTCGACGAACTCCGCTTCCGCGGCGTCTCCTTCCGGCGGCCCCTGGCCATCGTCAACTTCGGCGACGAGGAGGGCGCCCGCTTCGGCCTCGCCTGCGTCGGCTCCCGCCTCACCGCCGGCCACCTGACGAAGGAACAGGCGTACGAGCTGCGCGACGCCGACGGCATCAGCCTCCCGCAGGCCATGGAGGCCGCCGGACACGACCCCGAGGCGATCGGCCCCGACCCGGAACGGCTCGGCCGCATCGGCGCCTTCGTCGAGCTCCACGTCGAGCAGGGCCGCGCCCTCGACCTGTCCGGCGACGCCGTCGGCATCGCCTCCGCCATCTGGCCGCACGGCCGGTGGCGGTACGACTTCGCCGGCGAGGCCAACCACGCGGGCACCACCCGGCTCGTCGACCGGCGCGACCCCATGCTCACCTACGCCGAGACCGTCCTCGCCGCCCGCCGCGAGGCCGAACTCGCCGGAGCCGTGGCCACCTTCGGCAAGATCGCCGTCGAACCCAACGGCGTCAACGCCATCCCCTCCCTCGTCCGTGGCTGGCTCGACGCCCGCGCCGCCGACCAGGCCTCCCTGGACGCCGTCACCGCCGGCATCGAGACCGCCGCCCGCGCCTACGCGGACCGGCACGGCATCGACCTCGCCGTCGTCCGGGAGTCCTTCACCCCCGTCGTGGACTTCTCGCACGCCCTTCGCGACGAACTGTCCCGCGTGCTCGGCGAGAAGACGCCCGTCCTCGGCACCGGCGCCGGCCACGACGCGGGGATTCTGTCCGCATCGATCCCCACCGCCATGCTGTTCGTACGGAACCCCACCGGCGTCTCGCACTCACCGGCCGAGTTCGCCGCCGAGGACGACTGCGTGGCCGGGGTCCGCGCCCTCGCCGACGTACTGGAGGACCTGGCGTGCCGCTGACGACCACGTACTGGCTGGAGCACGCCTGGCTCGGCACCCACACCGAGCCGGGCGTGGCCCTGGACGTCACCGCGGACGGCCGCGTCGGTGCCGTCCGCACCGGCACCGAGACCCCGCCCCCCGGCGCGGTCGTGCTGCGCGGCTTCACCCTCCCCGGCCTCGCCAACGCCCACAGCCACGCCTTCCACCGCGCCCTGCGCGGCACCGTCCAGGTCGGCTCCGGCACGTTCTGGACCTGGCGCGAGGTCATGTACGCCGTCGCCCAGCGCCTCACCCCCGACTCCTACTTCGCCCTCGCCCGCGCCGTCTACGCCGAGATGGCGCTCGCCGGCATCACCTCCGTCGGCGAGTTCCACTACCTCCACCACGCGCCGGGCGGCACCCCCTACGCCGACCCCAACGCGATGGGCGAGGCCCTGATCGCCGCCGCCGCCGAGGCCGGCATCCGCATCACCCTCCTCGACACCGCCTACCTCTCCGCCGGCTTCGGCAAGGCCCCCGAACCGCACCAGCTCCGCTTCTCGGACGGCACGGCGGAGCGGTGGGCCGAGCGGGTGTCCGCCCTCAAGGACCGCGACGGCGTCCGCATCGGCGCGGCCGTCCACTCCGTACGGGCCGTCCCCGCCGACCAGCTCGCCACGGTCGCCCGCTGGGCGGAGGAACGGCGCACTCCCCTCCATGTGCACCTGTCCGAGCAGACCGCCGAGAACGAGGCCTGCCTCGCCGCCCACGGCCGCACCCCCACCCGGCTCCTCGCCGACCACGGCGTCCTCGGCCCGCGCACGACCGGCGTCCACAACACCCACATGACCGACGCCGACATCGCCCTCGTCGGCTCCACCGGCACCGGCACCTGCATGTGCCCGACCACCGAACGCGACCTCGCCGACGGCATCGGCCCGGCCGTCGCCCTCCAGCGCGCCGGCTCCCCCCTGTCGCTCGGCAGCGACAGCCACGCCGTGATCGACCTCCTGGAGGAGACGCGCGCCATGGAGCTGGACGAGCGCCTGCGCTCGCGCACCCGCGGCCACTGGACCGCCGCCGCCCTCCTCCGCGCCGCCACCGCCGACGGCCACGCCGCCCTCGGCTGGGACGGGGCCGGACGCCTGGAGCCCGGGGCGCTCGCCGACTTCACGACGATCGCCCTCGACTCGGTCAGGACAGCGGGGCCACCGCCGCGTCTGGCAGCCGAGACGGCGGTATTCGCAGCGTCGGCCGCGGACGTCCGGCACACGGTCGTGGGCGGCCGTCAGGTCGTCCGGGACGGGCAGCACGCGACCGTCCCCGACGTGCCCCAGGCCCTCGCGGACTCGATCGCCGCCCTGCGCGGCTGAAGGAGACACCCCTCACCATGAACACCGGCCCCGCGGCGACGAACAACCCGGCGGCGAGCTCGGCGCCCAGCAGCGCGAACAGCGCCGTGGCCACGACCGCCACCGCCATCGTCAACATCGCCAGCCTCGTCACCAACGATCCCTCCCTCGGTGATGGAACCCCCCTGGGCCTGATCCAGGACGCGGCCGTCGTCATCGACGGCGACCGCGTCGTCTGGGTCGGTGAATCCAGCAAAGCACCCGCCACTGACAACCGGGTCGACGCCGGCGGCCGGGCGGTGATCCCCGGCTTCGTCGACTCCCACTCGCACCTGGTCTTCGCCGGCGACCGCACCGCCGAGTTCAACGCCCGCATGTCCGGCCAGGCGTACGCGGCGGGCGGGATCCGCACGACGGTGGCCGCGACGCGGGCGGCGAGCGACGAGGCCCTGTCGGCGAACGTCGCCCGCTACCTGGGCGAAGCCCTCCGCCAGGGCACGACCACCATCGAGACGAAGTCCGGCTACGGACTCACCGTCGAGGACGAGGCCCGCGCCCTCCGCATCGCCGCCGAGCACACCGACGAGGTGACGTACCTCGGCGCGCACATCGTCTCCCCCGACCACGCCGACGACCCGGCGGCGTACGTGGCCCTCGTGACGGGCGAGATGCTGGACGCCTGCGCCCCGTACGCCCGCTGGATCGACGTCTTCTGCGAGAAGGGCGCCTTCGACGGCGACCAGGCCCGCGCCATCCTCACCGCCGGCAAGGCGAAGGGCCTCCACCCCCGCATCCACGCCAACCAGCTCTCGTACGGCCCCGGCGTCCAGCTCGCCGTGGAACTCGACGCGGCCAGCGCCGACCACTGCACCCACCTCACGGACGAGGACGTGGACGCCCTGGCGCACTCGTCGACGGTGGCGACCCTCCTCCCGGGCGCGGAGTTCTCCACCCGCGCCCCGTGGCCCGACGCCCGCCGCCTCCTGGACGCGGGCGTGACGGTGGCGCTCTCCACGGACTGCAACCCGGGCTCGTCCTTCACGTCCTCCGTCCCGTTCTGCATCGCACTCGCGGTACGGGACATGGGCATGACCCCCGACGAAGCGCTCTGGTCCGCCACGGCCGGCGGCGCGGCCGCCCTGCGCCGCACGGACGTGGGCCGCCTGACGCCCGGCGCCCGCGCGGACCTGTCCCTCCTGGACGCCCCGTCCCACGTCCACCTCGCGTACCGGCCGGGCGTGCCGCTGGTGACGGACGTCTGGCGCGCGGGCGTCCGGCAGTACACCGGAAACGGTCACTGACAGGACCGACGAGGGTCCCGGGAACGCGAGCGGGCCCGCCCCCCGAAACCTGTCGGGGGCGGGCCCGCGCGTTCGCTGGACCTGCCCGGCACACGCACCGGACGGCGGACGCTAGCTCGGCGACTCCGTGGCCGCCGGGCCGCCGCCGGACTTTCCGGCACCGGGAGCGTGGCCGAGGACCACGACCCAGGCGCCGTCGTGACGGGACATCTGCACGTAGGTGGCGAAGGGCTTGCCCGCCCGGTCCGTGGCGGCCACCTGGGCGCTCGCCACGTCGGGACCGAACTCGTGCGACACCTTCACGCTGTCGATCTCCAGCCCCTTGCCGCCGTCGGTGGCCACGGCCTCGCGGGCGTCCGCCTCCACCTCCTCGTAACCCGGGGGCCCCAGCTTCACGAGCGCCTCCACGTCACGGCTGTTCAGCGCCTGGACGTACGCCTCGGCGGTCTGCCGTTCCGTACGGCCCTGCGCGGCGGGTTCCTGGGCGCAGCCCAGCAGGAGCGCACAGCCGAGGACGGCCGGGATGTGAGACTTTCGAAGGTTCATGCGTCCCTCGTCGACGGATCAGGTCCGGTGGGCGTACCACCAGGCACGGGGGTACTGCGGGCGCGCTTCTTGGTATGCGTCGGATCTCTTCATCCGAGCCGACCGGCGATCGACGATCATGAACGCTAAGAGTGTCGGTGTGACTGCGCAAGGTGTTTGAGACGACGGCAGAAGTATTGCCGGCAAGCGGAATTGGCGATGTTCAAGGGGAAGGAGGTACTCCGCCTCGGGTGCTCGCGGAGCGGCACCTCTCCCGACTCGCCCCCCTCCGCGATCCGAAGGGCGAGTATGCCTGCCGGGGAGGGGCCCGGGCCGGTACCGTCCTGTCCTGGTAGTGCTCAGGGGTGGACCGGGGGGTCGGCAGGATGAGTGCCTTTCGTGTGCGGATCGTGCGGCCGGGGGAGCTGGGCGAGCGCGAGATCGAGGCGTGGCGGGAGCTGCGCGCCAAGTCCGGTGCGCCCGCGAATCCCTTCATGGAACCGGAGTTCACCCGCGCCGTCGGCGAGGTGCGGCCCCGTTCCCGGGTCGCCGTGTGGTGGGAGGGAGACGAACCGGTCGGCTTCTTCCCCTTCGAGAAAGGGCCGTTGGGGCAGGGCCGGGCCATCGGCTTCGGCGTCTCCGACAGCCAGGGCGCGGTTCTCCGTCCCGGACTGCGGCCGGGCGCACGCGCGGTGCTCCGCGCCTGCGGGATCGCGATGTGGGAGTTCGACAACCTGGAGGACGGCCAGCCCGTTTTCGCGGGTGCCGCGTCAGAGTCCTTCGCCTCGCCCGTGATCGACGTCGGCGAGGGGTACGCGGCCTACGAGGCGCTGCTGCGCGTCCGGTCGCCCAAGTTCCTCAGGACCACCCTCGCCAAGGAGCGCCGGCTCGCCCGCCGGGCCGACGGTGACGTGAGGTTCGTCTTCGACGAGCGCGATCCGGCGGCCCTGCCCACCCTCATGGAGTGGAAGTCCGCCCAGTACCGCAGGACCGGGCGCGGTGACCGCTTCGCCCAGGAGTGGATCAGCACCCTCGTCCGGCGCCTCCACGAGCAGCGCACGCCCGGCTGCTCCGGCGTCCTGTCCGTGCTGTACGTGGGCCGGCGGCCGATCGCCGCGCACTTCGGGCTCCGGTCCGCCACCGTGCTGTCCTGCTGGTTCCCCTCGTACGATCCCGCGTACGCGAAGTTCTCGCCCGGCCTCGTCCTGCACCTCCGGATGGCCGAGGCGGCCGCCGCCGCCGGGATCGGGATGCTCGACCTGGGGCGCGGCGACGCCGAGTACAAGGACGCCCTGAAGACCGGCGAGCTGACGGTGAGTGAGGGCGCCGTCTTCCTCCCCGGAGGGCGGGCCGCCCTGCACTGGCTGGGGCGCGAGCCCGCACGGCGTGCCCACAGCTTCGTCCGCAACCGTCCCGCCCTCGCCGCCCGGGCGAGATCCGCGCTCAACGGGATCGCCAGGCTGCGGGGCAACCGTTGACCGCGGTGACTGTCCCCGCCGTCCGTACCCCGTCGCCGTACTTCCCCGAGGGACCCCGTTGAGCAGCCGAACCGCCCCGCCCCCGCGTTCGCTCGCCGTCGCCGAGCTCGATCTCGACGCGCCCGACGGGAACGTCCTGTCGCTCCGGCCCGCGCCCGGCGGCCCGCCGCTCGCGAGCGGCGGTGACGTGTACGCGCTCGTACGGCTCCGGGGGCGGCCCGCCGCCACCGTCACCGGCACCGTGCCCGAGGGACAGGACGCCGCCGGGGTGCTCGCCGCGCTCGCCCGCGCACGGCTCGCGGCGGCCGGGCCCCGGAGCGACGCCGAGCGGCTCGCCGCCCGGTCGCGGTCGGTGCCCGAAGGCCCCCCGCCCCGTACCTCCGTGATCGTCGCCACCCGCGAACGGCCCCGCTCCCTCGCCCGCGCGCTCGACTCACTGCTCGCCCAGGACCACCCGGACCACGAACTGATCGTCGTCGACAACGCGCCCCGCACCACCGACACCCGCGACCTGGTCACCCAGGAGTACGCGGGCCGCGTCCGGTACGTCCGCGAGGACACCCCCGGGCTCGCCGTCGCCCACAACACCGGGGCCGCCGCCGCCGACGGGGACGTCCTCGCCTTCACCGACGACGACGTGATCGCCGATCCGCACTGGCTCACCGCCCTCACCGCACCGTTCACGGCCGACCCCGGCCTCGGCTGCGTCACCGGCCTCATCCTGCCCGCCCGGCTGAGCACCCCCGCCCAGATCCTCCTCGAAGCGCACGGCGGCTTCGCCAAGGGCTTCGCGCCCCGCCTGTACGACCCGGCCGCGCCGCCCGCCGACGAACCCCTCTTCCCCTTCACCGCCGGCAGCTTCGGCTCCGGCGCCAACATGGCCTTCCGCGCCACCGCCCTGCGGAGGGCCGGCGGCTTCGACCCGGCGACCGGCACCGGCACACCGGCGAAGGGCGGCGACGACCTGTACGCCTTCGTCGCCGTCCTCACCGCCGGCTTCCGGCTCCGCTACACCCCCGAGGCCCTCGTCTGGCACCACCACCGCGAGACCTGGCAGGACCTGCGGAACCAGGCGTACGGCTACGGCGCCGGCCTCACCGCCTACCTCACCGCCACCCTCGTCCGCAGCCCCCGCCTGCTGCCCGCGCTCCTCGCCCGGCTCCCGCGCGGCCTCGCCCACGCCCGCGTGATGACCGCCTCGCGCGGCCAGACCTCCGGCGGCGGCGTCCCCGGCGAGCACGGCACCCACCACCACCCGTGGCCGCGCTCGCTCTCCCGAAGGGAGCGGCGCGGCATGCTCCACGGCCCCCTCGGCTACCTGGCGGCCCGCACACGCGGAGGCAAGCGATGAACGGAGCACCCGTCCACAGCCGCGTACCGGTCCTGCTCTACCACGCCGTGCGGGACGACCCGCCGGACTGGATCGCCGAATTCACCGTCACCCCGAGGGAGTTCGCGGCCCAGCTCGACGCGATCGTGGCCGCCGGGCGCACCGCCGTCACCGTCGGCACCCTCGTCGCGCACCTCACCACCGGCGCCCCGCTGCCGCCCCGCCCCGTCGTCCTCACCTTCGACGACGGCTTCGCCGACCTGGCGGGCCCCACCGCCGAGGCCCTCGCCTCCCGCGCGCTGCCCGCCACCGCCTACCTCACCACCGGGGCGATCACCCCCGGCCGCCCCTGCCTCCTGCCGCCCGCGCCGATGATGACCCTCGCGCAGGCCCCGCGCCTGGAGGAGTACGGCATGGAGGTCGGCGCCCACACCGTCACCCACCCGCAGCTCGACACCCTCACGCCGCACGCCCTGCGGCGCGAACTGCGCGAGGCCAAAGCCGTCCTGGAGGACGCCCTCGGCCACGAGGTGCGGCACCTCGCCTACCCGCACGGCTACAACAGCCCGGCCGTCCGCCGGGCCGCCGCGGCCGCCGGCTACACCTCGGCCGCCGCCGTCCGCCACGCCCTCAGCTCCCGGCGCGACGAGGTCTACCGCCTCGCCCGCCTCATCGTGCGCCGCACCCACACCGTCACCGACGTGGAGCAGTGGATGGAGGGCCGGGGCGCGCGAACCGCCCCGTACCCGGACTCCCTGCCCACCCTCGGCTGGCGGATGTACCGCAGGGCCCGCGCCCGGCTCAGAGGCCCCCGGTTCGCGGGCTGAGCGGCGGAGCACGCCGGGATCGTCACCGCCCGCCGGGCCGGCGGGAGGCGAGTGCAGGGATCGACCGACGTACGTTCCTCTGTCCGTCGCAGAGGATGGTGGGGGGAGAACCGCCGTGCAGCAGCACCACCAAGGGGTCGCACCGGTGCGAGCGGAGGACGCTCCCGCGCCCATCGCCCCGGCCCGCGGCACCGGAGCCGGCGGCATCCCGTCGCCGCGCCGCACCGGCATGCCCGATCCCACCTGGCTGCCCCCCACCCTCCTGGTGCTCGGCCTGGGCCTGTGGGCACTCGCCCTGCCCGGGATCGACTTCCGCACGATGGGCGCCTACGGCCTCCTGGACCGGCTGCCCCTCCTGTTCCACGCGGCCCTGCTCGTGCTCACCGCCGGTTTCCTGACGGCCCTGCGACGGGCCGGGACCTCGCCGGGCTGGCCCCTGGCCTACTGTGCCGGGCTGATCCTCGCGCTCAAGGGGCCGCCGGCCGTGCTGTACGACGCGGTGCGCTATCCCTGGGCCTCCAAGCACGACGCCGTCGTCAACACGCTGCTCGGGGCCGGGGAACTGCGCCCGTACGCCGCCCTGTCCGGGAACATGTCCGCGTACGACCAGTGGCCGGGCTTCTTCACCCTGAACGCCGCGCTCGTCCGCGCCTTCGGCGTCGAGAGCACCGCCGTCTACCTCAACTGGGCGCCGGTCGTCCTCGGCCTGATCGCCCTGCCGGTGCTCGTTCTGATCTACCGCACCTTCGCCGAGGACTGGCGCCTGGTGTGGACCGCGGTCTGGATCTTCCAGCTCGCCAACTGGGTCGGCCAGGACTATCTGGCGCCCCAGGGCCTCGCGTACATCCTGCACCTCACCGTGCTCGCGGTCGTGCTGCGTCACTTCGTACGTCCCGGCTCGGCGGGACGGCTCCGGGACCGGTCCTTCCTCGACCCGGCCGCCACCGCCGTGCCACCGCCCACGGGCCCGCGCCAGAGAGCGGTCTGCGTGGTGATCATCTCCCCGCTGATCTTCGCGATCAACGCCGCCCACCAGCTCACGCCGATCATGCTGTGCGCGGCGCTGTTCGCCCTCGGGCTCACCCGCCGGTACCGCAACTACGGTCTCCTGGCCGTCGCCGGACTGCTCATGCTGACCTGGAACCTCACCATGGGCCGCCCCCTGTTCCTGGAGACGCTCGGCACCCTTCGTGAGTCCCTCGGCCGGCTCACCGAGAACTCCCGTGCCGGATACGCCGGCCAGCTCACCGGCCCCGGACCCGAGCTGGCGGGCCGGGCCGGCATCGTCATGGCCCTCGCGGTCGTCGTGCTCGCCGGTGCGGCCGTCCTCCTCCGCCGCCGGCTGACCCGCAGCGCGCTGCCCCTGCTGCTCGTCTCGATCGCCCCCGTCCCGCTGTTCGCCGTCAACGACTACGGCGGCGAGATGCTGTTCCGGGTCTACCTCTTCGGGCTGCCGGGCGCCGCGTTCTTCGCCGCGGCGGCGCTGGTGCCCGCCGCCGCGGGGGCTCGCAGGACGCGCGGCGGGCGCTCCCTGCGGCGCGTCACGGCCGTCGCGCTGCCGGTGGTCCTCGTCGCCCTGATGGCGGGCTTCCTGCCCGCGTACTACGGCAAGGAGACGATGTACTACACCCCGCCCGCCGAGACGGAACTGGTCACCCGGGCCATCGACCAACTCCCCGAGGGCGGGCTGCTGCTGGCCACCGCCGGTTCCTTCCCCCAGGCGCTGCACCGCTACGACCAGGTCGAGCACTGGTTCTTCGCCGAGCAGGAGCGGCCCGCGAACGAGAAGATGCTCGTCGATCCGGCTCGTCACCTCGCCGAGGGGATCCCGCCCGGCACCAGGGCGCGGGTCGTCCTCACCCGCACCCAGGAGACGTACACGGCGAGTCAGGGCCTGTTGCCACCCGGCGGTTTCGCGCTGCTGCGCGAGCGCCTCAAGGCCTCGCCGGTCTTCACCACCGTCGAGGAACACCCGTACGGGATCGTCCTCGACTACACCCCGACCCCCGCCGGCACCCCGGCCACCTCAGGTGGTACACCGTGAACCCGACCCAGAACCGGACGAGAACCGTCGTCGCCGTCTCCGGATGGGTGGCCCTGGCGGCCACCCTGCTGCCCGGCGGCTCCCCGCTGCGCTGGCCGCCCGTGCTGCTGTTCGTCTGCCTCGGCCCCGGCCTCGCCCTGCTGCATCCGCAGCCGGGCGGGCTGCGGCCCGGGGCCCGTCTGGAGGCCTTCGCGCTGGCCGCGCCGATCAGCCTCTCCCTCGCCTCGCTCACCGCCACCCTCCTCTTCCTGGTCGAAGGGTTCTCCGTGTCCGCCTTCCTCGTCCCGCTCGCCGCGTTCACCACCGTCGTCGCGTTCCTGCCGGGTCTGCCGCTGCCCGCCGCCACGCGTGGCGCCGTCGAACCGGAAGGCCCGCGGGCCGTCCGGTTCCGCAAACGAGGCCCCGGTGCGAGCCGATGAGCAGGCAGTACGCCAGGGGAGGGGCGGCCGGACGGCTCGCGGTGGCGCTCGCGGCCGTCGGCGCGCTGACCGCCGGCATAGGGGTGTGGGCGGCCGTCGCCGAAGGGGACGACCGGTGCGCCGCCGACGCCCGGCTCGTCGCGCCCTGCGGGGCCTGGTGGGGGGCGTACATCCCGTACGACGCCCACAGTTCGCTCACCCGTCCGGTGCACGCCTTCGAGAAGAAGATCGGCCGCCGCCTCGACCTCGTCTACACGTACCACGACATGTCGGGCAACGAGCTCGACGGGACCCTCCTCACCCCCGACGAGCGGGCCCTCGGCCGGGACCGGATGCTGATGCTCGCCTGGGAGTCCACGGTGTGGAAGGAACCGCACCACGCCGGGTACACCGAGACTCAGCTCGGCTGGAAGAACATCGCCTCCGGGCAGTACGACGAGGCGATCCTCGACCCGCAGATCCGCCGCATCAAGGACTACGGCAAGCGGGTCTTCCTCTCCTTCGACCAGGAGGCCGACGCCCGGATCAAGGAGGGGGCCGGGACACCGGCCGAGTACGTCGCCGCCTACCGCCACCTCCACGACCGGTTCCAGCGGCTCGGTGCGGACAACGTCGTCTGGGTGTGGACGGTCTCCGGCTACCTCGGCAGCGCGGACACGATGAAGCGGCTCTACCCCGGCGACGCCTACGTCGACTGGATCGGCATGGACCAGTACAACTACCACCTGTGCCACGGCACGACGAAGTGGCTGGACTTCGACCGCAGCCAGCGCCCCGGTCACGACTGGCTGCGCGAGAACATCTCGGCCGACAAGCCCGTCATGCTCGCCGAGTTCTCCACCGCCCCCGACCCGGAACGGCCCGAGCGGCAGCGCGACTGGTACGCCGCCGTCCCGGGGGTCGCCCCGACGCTGCCGAAGGTGAAGGCGTACGTGCACTGGAACCGCGCCGTGCCCGGGCCGGGCTGTGATCTGACCGTCGATCAGGGGCCGGCCCTCGAGGGGTACCGGATCGCCGGCCAGGACCCGTACTTCAACCAGCCCGTGCCGCGGCGCTGACGGCCGCCGGCAGGCTCAGCGGCGGCCCCGGCCGCCGGTCAGCCCCCGTAGCGCGTACCCCGCCATCACCCCGCCCCCCAGCCCCAGCAGGACCGTCAGCGGCGCCGTCGCGAACGCCTGCTGTCCCGCCCAGCCGGCCCAGACCAGGACCCAGACGGCCCCGGCCGTGACGCGCGGGCCCGTGCCGAGGACGTGGAGCAGGGCGGCGGCGAGGAGGAGGCAGAGGGCCTGGGCCACGATCGGGGCCGCGGCGGCGGCCGGGCCGGTGCCGAGGAGGCCGGCGCCGGGGCCGCCGGCGTCCGCGGGGGGCAGGCCGAGCAGGGGCGGGGCGGTGTGCAGGGCGAGGAAGGTGGTGAGCAGCACCGCCGCGGTGAAGCCGGGCCTGAAGGGCCGCAGGGCGACGGCGGTGCCCTGGAGGGCGACGAGCAGCAGCCCGGCGGCGAGGGTCGCCGGCGGCAGGGCGGCGAGGAGGGCGGGTCCGGAGAGCCGGCCGGCCGTGAGGTCGCCGGCGGGGATCAGCGGGAGCCAGAAGAGCGCGGCGGCGGCGCCCAGGAGCGGCCACAGCAGCGGTGCGGCCCCAGGAGGGCGCCGGGGCGCGCGCCGCCGGGGAACGGCGGCCGGTTCCTCGTACCGCTCCCGGGGGACGAGGACGGGGATGCCGAACGCCGGCGTCACCGAGTCGTGCGCCCCGCGCAGATAGGCGCTCTCGCGCGCCCAGTTGGTGCCGTAGCCGTCCTCCGCGCGCTCCCTCACCCGTGCGGCGGCCTTCGGCCCCTCGGGCGCCGCCCGGCCCCGGAGCGTGGCCCGCAGGCCCGGTACGCACGCGAGGGCCGTCACCGTCATCCCGCCGAGGACGGCGTATCCGGCCCCGGCGATGCCGAAGGGCCCGAGGAGGACGGCCGCGCTGCCCAGCACCAGGACGCACATGCCGCCCTGCAGGGCGGCGAGCATGCCCGTGCGGCCCTGGACGCGCAGGACGCCGATGTACAGCTCGACGGCGACCCGGGGCAGCGCGGCGGCGGAGAGCAGGCGCAGCACGGTCGTGCCGTTCTCGGCGTACTCCGCGCCGAAGGGGGCGAGGATCAGCGGGGCGAGGACGACGAGGACGAGCACGACCGGGACGAGCAGCAGCGCCATGCGGCGCAGCGCGCCCCGCACCCCTTCGGCGAGGGACTCGGGGCTGTGCGAGGCGTGGGCGGTGAGGGAGGAGGCCATGTTGATGGCCATGAACTCCATCGTGCCGCCGACGGTGTAGGCCGTGTAGAAGAAGGCGTTGTGGGCGGAGTCGAAGCGGACGGCGACCATCATCGGCAGCAGGCTGATCATGAGGAGGCTGAAGACCGAGCCGACGGAGTCCCCGGCGAGGAACCGGCCGATCTCGCGCAGGGTGGGCGGCTCGCGGTCCCGGTCGGCGCGGGCCTGGCGGGGGATGAGCCGCCGGAAGACGAGCCAGCCGAGCGGCAGCACGGAGAGCGCGATCGCCGCCGACCAGGAGACGAAGACGCCGAGGACGGGCAGCCCGGCGGCGAGGACGACGAGCAGGATCAGTTTGCCGAGTGAGAAGACGGCGTTGCCGACGGGGACCCAGACGGCGCGTCTCAGACCGGTGAGGACCGCGTCCTGGAGGGTGAGCAGGGCCCAGCCGATGCTGGCGGCGGTGAAGAAGACGCCGGCGGAGAGCGTGCCGAGGGGGGCGTACGAGGGGCCCCACAGGTCCAGGGTGAGCAGGAAGACACCGGAGGCGATGCCGACGACCAGGGTGCTGACCAGGTACAGGCGTGCCACCAGCGGCCCGGTGGCGCGCCCGGCCCGGGGTACGTAGCGGACGACCGCGCCGGTCAGCGTCGTCGCGGTGAGCGAGGCGAGCATCCGCTGGGCGGCGATGGCGGCGGAGCCCTGCCCGACGGCCTCCTCGGTGTAGTGGCGGGCGGCCACCAGCCAGAAGCCGAGACCGAGGGCGGCGGAGACGCCGGTGGACAGCATGAGGGCGTACGCGTTGCGGAAGAGGGAGCTGTCGCCCGGCCCGTCCGCGGCGGGCTCCGGCGCGGCGCCCGTGGGCTTCCCGGCGGTGGGGCGGCCGGTGTCCGGCGTCCGTGTCGTCCCGGTCACCGCGCGCCGCCGGGGGCCGCGGCGGGGTGGGCGGGCCTGATCCCGGCGGTCCGCAGGGCCGTGAGGGTCCGGGCGGCGAGGCGCGGGTCCACGGGCAGGGCGTGCCGGGCGAACCGCGCGGCGGCGGCCGGGGCGGGGGAGGGGTCGGTGAAGGTGCCGCCCGCGTAGGTGTCGAGCGGCGGGTCGTACAGGTAGCCGACGGTGATCCGGTGCCGGGCGAGGGCGGCGACGGCCGCGTCCCGGTCCTCGACGAGCAGCGGCACCCGGAACAGCGGCTGGGCCGGGCCGCCGCCGGGCCCGTACTCGCTCTGAAGGAGGCGCGCGGTGCCCTCCCGGTGGGCGGCGAGGACCGTGTCGAGCCGGGCGAGCCTCGCCCGGGTGCGGCGCAGCCGGGCCGTGCCCGGGCGGAGGCGGTAGTCGTGCAGGTCGACCCGGATCCAGGGGTGGAACGGGTCCAGCGCGGGGGCGGCCGGCAGGGCCCGCGCCAGGGCGTCGGCGCGCAGCGGCATGCGGATCTCCTCGCGCTCCTCCAGGCCGAGGGCCCGCAGGGCGGCGCGGGCGGCGCCGGTGAGGCGCAGGTGCCGTACGGCGGCCTCCGCGCCGGGCCGCAGGAGGTAGGCGAGTTCGGATGCGGTACGGGCCGGGAGCAGCAGGGCGTCGCGGGCGCGGGTCAGGTCCGCGCGGAGCGAGGGGTCCGCGAGGGCGAGGAAGCCGCCGGTCCTGGCGCCGGTGTGCTTGGAGAGGCTGAAGACGGCGGCCTCGCCGTACGTGCCGACCGGGCGGCCGCCGGTGGTGGAGCCGATCGCGTGGGCGGCGTCCTCGATCAGCGGGATGCCGAGCCGGTCGCAGCGGGCCCGCAGCTCGGGAGCCGGGTCGGGGTTGCCGTACAGGTTGGTGGTGAGGACGGCGGACAGGCCCCGCCAGACGGACCCGGGGACGGCCGCCGGGTCGATCGAGCCGTCCCGGGGGTCGAGCGGCGCCTGCACCGGGCGCAGTCCGGCGGCGAGGACCACGAAGAGGATGACGTCGTCGTTGACCGGCGACATGAGGACCCGGCCGCCGGGCCGGCAGAAGTGGCGCAGGGCCAGATAGAGGCCGAGGCGGCAGGAGGGGACGTAGAGGCACTCCCGGCCCCCGAGCCGCCTCCGCATGTCCTCCTCGAGTTCCGCGTACGCAGAAACCATGTGATTCCCCCCTGGACCCCGGGCTCAATGTGGCCCCTTCCGGACGGGCGCGTCAACAAGGCCCGCCGGTCGTGCGGAAGGGCCCGTCCCGGGTCGGCCGACCGTGAACGGGCCCTTTCCGCAGTCATCTTGACGGCTGGGGGGAGGCGGCGGGACTCATTCCTCCAGAGTCAGTCCCCGGCGCAGCCGGGCGAGGGTGCGGGTGAGCAGCCGGGAGACGTGCATCTGCGAGATGCCGAGTTCCTGGCCGATCTCCGACTGGGTCATCCCGGAGACGAAGCGCAGCGAGAGGATCTGCCGCTCACGGGAGGGCAGGGAGGCGATCATCGGCTTGAGGGAGGCGATGTACTCGATGCCGCTGATGCCGTGGTCCTCGTAGCCGAGCCGGTCGGCGAGGGAGTTCTCGCCGTCCTCCTCGTCGGCCTGCGCGTCGATCGAGCTGGCGGTGTACGCGTTGCTCGCGGCCATGCCCTCGACGACCTCGTCCTCGGAGATGCCGAGTTCCCGGGCGAGTTCGGCGACGGTCGGCGAGCGGTCGAGGCGCTGGGCGAGTTCGTCGCCGGTCCGCGCGAGCGTGATGCGCAGCTCCTGCAGGCGGCGCGGGACGTGCACCGACCAGGACGTGTCGCGGAAGAAGCGCTTGATCTCACCGATGATCGTCGGCATCGCGAAGGTCGGGAACTCGACGCCGCGGGACAGCTCGAAGCGGTCGATGGCCTTGATGAGGCCGATGGTGCCGACCTGGACGATGTCCTCCATCGGCTCGCTGCGGCTGGCGAACCGGCCGGCGGCGAACTTCACCAGGGCGAGGTTCAGCTCGACGAGGGTGTTGCGGACGTACGCGTACTCGTGGGTGCCCTCCTCCAGCTCGGCGAGCCGGGCGAAGAGGTGCTTCGACAGGGCGCGCGCGTCGGCCGGGGCCATCCGGTCGAGCGGACGGCGGTCGAGGGACCGGGGGTCGAGGAACCGCGGGTCGAGCGCCGGGTCGGGCGTCGTGTCGTGCGGGGGCGGACCGTCCGGGAACAGTCCGGCGGGGGACTCGGGGTCCGGGGTCGAAGGGGCGGGGAACGGGATTGCCGACGGCGCGTCGGGGGTACGCGGGTCGTCGAGCCGGGGTGACATGGAACTCCTCCGTGGATCTTCTTGCTGCGGTTTGCGGCGCCTCCAGAGCCGGCCGTGTCGGGTGTTCTCCTCTAGCCCTACCGGCTTCACCCGGACGGTTGCAAGTGCCAATAGTCCTGCTTGTCCGGTTTGCGGGGTACCTCATGTGCGGGAAGGCCCGTCCCGCTTGTAGGGTTCGTGGCACATCAGTCGCACAGGCGAGAGCGAGAAGAGGCACGGCCATGGACCGCCAGCACATCGACAGCGCGCAGCCCGGGCGGCTGCGGGTCGAGGTCCGGACCGTGGGTGGCAGCGAACTCCTCGCACCCCGGGGTGAGCTCGATCACCACACGGCCGAACTGTTGCGTGCCCCGCTCGACGGGGCGCTCGACGCGGGCCGCACGCGGCTCGTGGTCGACTGCTCGGACCTCGAGTTCTGCGACTCGACCGGCCTGAACGTCCTGCTGGGCGCCCGGATGCGGGCGGAGGCCGCCGGCGGCGGCGTCCACCTGGTGGCGATGCGCCCCGCGGTGGCCCGGGTCTTCCGGATCACCGGCGCTGACGCCGTGTTCACCCTGCACGACTCCCTCGACACGGCCCTGCCCGGTTGAGGGCGCCGCAGCCCCCACCCCCCCCTCGCACCACCCGCACGTCCTGCCCCTCTGTCTCGTCACTCGGTGAGGTGAAGCGCTGATGGACCAAGCCACCGACGTCCGTACCCTCGCCCTCGGCGAGACGAGCGGCACGGTGCCGCTCGCCCGCGACTTCACGAGAACCGCCCTCCAGGAATGGGGCTGGCTGCCGGCCGCCACCGCCGACCGCCGGGCCGCCGCGGAGGACGTCCTGCTCGTCGTCTCCGAGCTCGTCACCAACGCGTGCCTGCACGCGGACGGCCCCGAGAGCCTCCGCGTCGTACGGCTGCCCAAGGCGCTGCGCCTGGAGGTCGCCGACCGGGGCGCGGGCCAGCCGACGCCCCGCACCCCGCACCGCGCCGGACGCCCCGGCGGCCACGGCATGTTCATCGTGCAGCGCCTCTGCCTCGACTGGGGCGTCGAGCGCGTCCCCGGCGCCCCCGGCAAGACCGTGTGGGCCGAACTGGCCGCGCCCTCCTAGGCCGTGTCTTTTTCGGATCTTGCCGGGCTCGCCTAGCCTTCCCGGCCCGCTCGCGCGCCGTACGGCGCGCCGCCCGCCGGTCCCGTACAACGGCGAAGGCCCGCCGCACCCCGTCAGGGTGCGGCGGGCCTTCGCCGTTGTACGGCGGGCGCCGGCGGCGTCAGTGGACGCTGCCCATGAGCTCCTGGACCTTCTTGCGGTACATGTAGATCGCGAATCCGGCGAGCGCGGCCAGCGTGGCCTGCAGCGCGATGATCCCGGTCCCGTTGAGGTCCACGCCCGCGATGGAGAGCAGACCCGTGGTGCAGTCACCGGCGGTGACGGCGAGGAACCAGACGCCCATCATCTGGGAGGCGTACTTCTTCGGGGCCATCTTCGTGGTGACCGAGAGGCCGACCGGGGAGAGGCACAGCTCACCGATGGTCTGGATCATGTAGATCGAGACGAGCCACATCGGGGAGACCTTGGTGCCGTCCGCCGCCATGTTCATCGGGACGATGAAGACGAAGAACGAGGCGCCGACCAGGACCAGACCCATCGCGAACTTCACGATGGTGTTCGGCTCCTGGTTCTTCCGGGCCAGCCACAGCCACAGCCAGGCGAAGACCGGCGCGAGGGCCATGACGAACAGCGGGTTCAGCGACTGGTACCAGGTCGCGGAGAAGCCGAGGCCGAAGACGCTGTCGGCGGTCTTGCCGTCCGCGAAGAGGGAGAGCGTGGAGCCACCCTGGTCGTAGATCATCCAGAAGATCGCGGCGGCCACGAAGAACCAGATGTAGCCGTTCATCTTCGACTGCTCGCCCTTGTCGAGGTCCTTGTCGCGCTTGATGCGGACGAGGACGGCGACCGGGATGATCAGGCCGGCGAGGGTGAGCGGGACCAGGGCCCAGTTCAGGGTGTACATGCCGAGGGCGACGACGGCCCCGTAGAAGACGGCCGCCAGGACGACGACGAGCGCCACCTTGGTGACGATCGCCTTGCGCTCCTCCGGCGACAGCGGGTTCGGGACCTCGCTGCTCTTCGGGTTCAGGCTCTTGGCGAAGGCCAGGAAGACGGCGAGGCCGAGACCCATGCCGACGGCGGCGAGGGCGAAGCCCAGGTGCCAGCTGTACTCCTTGCCGATCGTGCCGATCACGAACGGCGCGACGAAGGCACCCAGGTTGATGCCGATGTAGAAGAGGGTGAAGCCACCGTCACGGCGCGGGTCGTCCGGGCCGTCGTAGAGGTGACCGACCATCGTCGAGATGTTGGCCTTGAGCAGACCCGAGCCGACCGCGACGAACGCCAGACCGGCGAAGAACGCCGGCTGGCCGGGCAGGGCCAGCAGAACGTGACCGGCCATGATGACGAAACCGGCGATGGTGACCGTCTTGCGGGCACCCCAGACGCGGTCACCGAACCAGCCGCCGGGCATGGCCATCAGGTAGACCATCGACACGTACACCGAGTAGATGGCCGTGGCCGTGGCCGCCGTCATGGCGAGGCCGCCGCCCTGGCCGCCCTTGGCGGCGTCGACGCCACCGGAGACCAGGTAGTAGACCAGCAGGGCCCTCATGCCGTAGTAGGAGAACCGCTCCCACATCTCGGTGAAGAAGAGGGTGGTCAGGCCGCGAGGGTGGCCGAGAAACGTCTTCTGGTACCGGGGAGCCCCGGTCGAAGCCGCCGTCAGGCTGGACGCCATGTCGATCCTTGCTCTGTCGGGACGCGTTCGCTTCGTGAGCGGGTGCGCCCGGTGGGGGAGGCCGGCACCGGCGGGGTGCGGTCGCGCCCCTCCGGGATCCACGCCCTGGCGCGATGTCGCGCCCCGGACCCGGCCCACAGGTCATTCGCTGTCCTCAGGGTCGCCGGGGCGGCCCCGTGCAGAAAAGAGACCCTTGGCGTGTCGAACACGGCCAAAGGTCCCCGATTACCGCAACAGAACTACTCGACACCATACGACACGACAGTGCCGGATATGGAAGGACTTGAGAGATGGATCACAGGTGACAAAGGAACCACCCGCCTTCATTCGAAGGTCATGAGTAGGTTACGCGCCATGATCCGGAGGACCCATGGGCGGGCCCCGTGTCCCGCCCCCGCCGCCCCCGGGCCGCCTCGGCATCCCGCCCCGGCGCGGTACCCCCGCGGACTACCATCACCCCATGACCCGTGTACTGCTCGCCGAGGACGACGCATCCATCTCGGAACCGCTGGCCCGCGCCCTGCGGAGAGAGGGGTACGAGGTCGAGGTCCGCGAGGACGGACCCACCGCCCTCGACACGGGACTCCAGGGCGCGGTGGACCTGGTCGTCCTCGACCTGGGGCTGCCCGGCATGGACGGCCTGGAGGTCGCCCGGCGACTGCGCGCCGAGGGGCACACCGTCCCCATCCTGGTCCTGACCGCCCGCGCCGACGAGGTCGACACCGTGGTCGGCCTGGACGCCGGCGCCGACGACTACGTCACCAAGCCCTTCCGGCTCGCCGAACTCCTCGCCCGCGTCCGGGCCCTGCTCCGGCGCGGCTCGGCCGAGCCCGCCGCCGCCCCCTCCACCCACGGCGTCCGCATCGACGTCGAGTCCCACCGGGCCTGGATGGGCGACGAGGAGCTCCAGCTCACCGCCAAGGAGTTCGACCTGCTGCGGGTCCTCGTCCGGGACGCGGGCCGGGTCGTCACCCGCGACCAGCTGATGCGCGAGGTCTGGGACACCACCTGGTGGTCCTCCACCAAGACCCTCGACATGCACATCTCCTGGCTGCGCAAGAAGCTCGGCGACGACGCGGCCAACCCGCGCTACATCGCCACCGTGCGCGGTGTCGGCTTCCGCTTCGAAAAGAGCTGAGCCACCCCCGTGCGCCGCCGCCTCATCAACTCCACGCTCGCCGTGGTGCTCGTCGTCATCTCCGTCTTCGGGGTCTCCCTGGTCATCGTGGAGACCCGCACCATCACCAGCAGTGCCCAGGAGAGCGTGGACTCCGAGGCCCTGCGGATCGTCTCCATCGTCGACAGCCGGCTGATCGGCGGTGAACCGGTCAACCCGGACATCCTCGCCGAACAGAGCGGCGCCAAGCGGTACGCGCGGATCCTCATCCCCGGCCGGCCCCCGATCGAGATCGGCGAGCCCCCGTCGGGGGACGTCATCCGGGGCCTCGCCGAGGGCGAGCGCGGCGAGACCGTGATCGTCGAGGAGTCCCGGTCCACCGTCACCGCCGAGGTCGGCCGCACCCTGCTCATCATCGGCGCCGTGGCCCTGCTCGCCGTCGTGGCCGCCGTCCTCCTCGCCGTACGCCAGGCGAACAGGCTGGCCTCGCCGCTCACCGACCTCGCCGAGACCGCCGAGCGCCTCGGCTCGGGCGACCCCCGGCCCCGGCACCGGCGGTACGGGGTCCCCGAGCTGGACCGGGTCGCGGACGTCCTGGACGCCTCCGCCGAGCGGATCGCCCGGATGCTCACCGCCGAGCGCCGGCTCGCCGCCGACGCCTCCCACCAGCTCCGCACGCCCCTGACCGCGCTCTCCATGCGCCTGGAGGAGGTCGCGCTCGCCGACGACCTGGAGACGGTCAAGGAGGAGGCGCACATCGCCCTCACCCAGGTCGAGCGGCTCACCGACGTGGTGCAGCGGCTGCTCACCAACGCGCGGGACCCGCGGACCGGCTCCGCCGTCGCCTTCGACCTGGACGAGGTCATCAAGCAGCAGATCGAGGAGTGGCGGCCGGCCTACCGCAGCGCGGGCCGGGCCATCGTCCACTCCGGCAAGCAGGGCATGCGGGCCGTCGGCACCCCCGGCGCGGTCGCCCAGGTGCTCGCCGCGCTCATCGAGAACTCGCTCATGCACGGCGGCGGCACGGTCGCCCTGCGCACCCGCGTCACCGGCAACCAGTCGGTGATCGAGGTCACCGACGAGGGCCCCGGCGTCCCGGCCGACCTCGGCGCGCGGATCTTCGAGCGGGCGGTCAGCGGGCGCAGCTCGACCGGCATCGGCCTGGCCGTGGCCCGCGACCTCGCGGAGGCGGACGGCGGGCGCCTGGAACTGCTCCAGCAGCAGCCGCCGGTCTTCGCCCTGTTCCTGAGCCGCGAGGTCCGCAGCGGCTCGGACCAGGGGTCGGGCGAGCGCCCGGTCCGCTGACGCGCGGGGCCGCGGAGGCCTGCGCGGCCGACCGGTCCGGGCCCCGCGCCACCGGTCCGTACATACGCGAAAGGGCCGGTCCGTGGAGACGGACCGGCCCTTCCGAGCGGACGGGAGCGGGTCAGACCCGGTCGGGCTGACGGCGGGACGCCTGGCGCGGTGCGCGCTCCAGCAGGGCCTCGGCCGCCTGCACCGCCTCCTTCTCCTCCGGGTCCGGCAGCGCGCGGAAGACCCACGTGCGGTAGGACCAGAAGCGGAAGACGGTGCCGAGACCGATGCCCAGGAACTTGAAGATGTTGCTCTGCAGCGGGGAGTCCCAGCCGAAGCCGTACGTCGCCGCGAAGAGCACACCGTTCTGGATCACCAGACCGATCGCGCTGAACACGAAGAACAGCGTCACCTCGCGGGTCCGGCGGCTCTTGTCGCGGTCGCGGTACGTGAAGTACCGGAACCCGAGGTAGTTGAAACCGATGGCGACGACCGTGGCGATGACACTCGCCCGGACGACCTGGAGGTCCGTGAAGTGCCGGACGAGGTTGAAGACGCCGAGGTCGACCAGGACCCCGACGCCGCCCACCGCGCCGAACTTCGCGAACTCGCGGGACAGCCGGTCGAGCCGCACCCGCAGTGCGCTTCGGTCACTCATGGTGGTCGCTCGTTCCATCCGTTCATATGACGTCCGGATGACGTCAACCAATCCATGCTAACCAGCCCGTCCGGTGAACGTCTGCCCGCAGTCGAAACTCTGATCCTTCCCCACCCCACCTGTGGCAACACACAGCCGAACGGGTCATCCTGGTTGTGCGGATACCCTAAGAGGGTGACGTTCCCCGTAGTAGGCATGGTCGGAGGCGGGCAGCTCGCCCGTATGACCCACGAGGCGGGTATCCCCCTCGGCATCAGGTTCAAGCTCCTCAGTGACACCCCGCAGGACTCGGCGGCGCAGGTGGTCGGCGACGTGGTCGTCGGCGACTACCGCGACCTCGACACCCTGCGCGACTTCGCGCGCGGCTGTGACGTGATCACCTTCGATCACGAGCACGTGCCCACCGAGCACCTCCGCGCCCTGGAGGCCGACGGCATCCCCGTACGGCCCGGCCCGGACGCGCTGGTGCACGCCCAGGACAAGGGGGTGATGCGCGCCCGGCTCGACGCGATCGGGGCGCCGAGCCCACGGCACCGCATCGTCGCGGACCCGGCCGACGCGGCGGCCTTCGCGGCCGAGGTCGGCGGCTTCCCGATCATCCTCAAGACGGTGCGGGGCGGGTACGACGGCAAGGGCGTCTGGTTCGTCCGCTCCGAGGCGGACGCCCACGACCCCTTCCGGGCCGGCGTCCCCGTCCTCGCCGAGGAGAAGGTCGACTTCACGCGCGAGCTCGCCGCGAACATCGTCCGCTCCCCGCACGGCCAGGCCGTCGCCTACCCGGTCGTGGAGTCCCGCCAGGTCGACGGCGTCTGCGACACCGTGATCGCGCCCGCCCCGGACCTGGACGACGAGCTGGCCGGGCAGGCCCAGCAGCTGGCCCTGAGGATCGCCCAGGAGCTCGGTGTCGTCGGTCACCTCGCCGTCGAGCTCTTCCAGACCGCGGACGGCCGCATCCTCGTCAACGAACTCGCGATGCGCCCCCACAACTCCGGCCACTGGACCCAGGACGGGGCGGTCACCTCGCAGTTCGCCAACCACGTCCGGGCGGTCCTCGACCTCCCCCTCGGCGATCCGCGCCCGCGCGCCCCCTGGACCGTGATGTGCAATGTCCTGGGCGGCGACTACCCGGACATGTACGGCGCGTACCTGCACTGCATGGCCAGGGACCCGCAGCTCAAGATCCACATGTACGGCAAGGACGTGAAGCCCGGCCGCAAGGTCGGACACGTCAACACCTACGGCGACGACCTGGACGACGTGCTGGAGCGCGCGCGTCACGCCGCCGACTACCTGCGAGGAACGATCGTTGAGTAATCCGCTCATTGGCATCGCCATGGGGTCCGACTCCGACTGGTCCGTCATGGAGGCCGCCGCCCAGGCCCTCGACGAGTTCGAGATCCCCTACGAGGTGAACGTCCTCTCCGCGCACCGGATGCCGCGCGAGATGATCGCGTACGGCGAGGAGGCCGCGGGCCGCGGACTCAAGGCGCTCATCGCGGGCGCGGGCGGCGCCGCCCACCTGCCCGGCATGCTCGCCTCGGTCACCCCGCTGCCGGTCATCGGCGTCCCCGTGCCGCTGAAGTACCTCGACGGCATGGACTCGCTCCTTTCCATCGTGCAGATGCCGGCGGGCGTCCCCGTCGCCACCGTCTCCGTCGCCGGCGCCCGCAACGCGGGCCTGCTGGCCGCCCGGATGCTCGCCGCGCACGACCCGGACCTGCTGGGCCGCATGACGGAGTTCCAGCAGGAGCTCAACGACCAGGCGACCGAGAAGGGCAAGCGCCTGCGGGCCAAGGTCGAGGGCTCCGCCTCCTTCGGCTTCGCCAAGTGAGCGCGGTGCCCACCGCCGCCGACCGCCTCGCGGAGGCCAGGGAGCTCCTGGCCTCCGCCCCCGTCGTCGACGGTCACAACGACCTGCCGTGGGCGCTGCGCGAGCACGTCCGGTACGACCTGGACAAGCTGGACATCGGCGCCGATCAGACCGGCACGCTCCACACCGACCTGGCCCGCCTCCGGGCCGGCTGCGTCGGCGCCCAGTTCTGGTCCGTGTACGTGCCGTCCCGGCTCACCGGCGACCACGCGGTCAGCGCCACCCTGGAGCAGATCGACATCGTCGACCAGCTCCTCGCCCGGTACGGCACGGAGCTGGCCCCCGCCCTGACGGCGGACGACATGGAGGCGGCCCGGAAGCAGGGCCGTATCGCCTCCCTCAAGGGCGCCGAGGGCGGCCACTCGATCAACAACTCCCTCGCCACCCTGCGCGCGCTGCACGCGCTCGGCGTCCGCTACATGACGCTCACGCACAACGACAACAACGACTGGGCGGACTCGGCGACCGACGAGCCGCGCGTCGGCGGGCTCTCCGCCTTCGGCCGCGAGGTCGTCCGCGAGATGAACCGCACCGGTGTGCTCGTGGACCTCTCGCACGTCGCCGCCACCACCATGCGGGACGCCCTGGACACCACGGCCGCGCCGGTGATCTTCTCGCACTCCTCGGCCAGGACCGTCTGCGACCACCCGCGCAACATCCCCGACGACGTGCTGGAGCGGCTGCCGGCCAACGGCGGGGTGGCGATGGCCACGTTCGTGCCGAAGTTCATCCTGCCCGCCGCCGTCGCCTGGACCGAGCGCGCGGACGCCAACCTGCGGGCCCACGGGCTGCACCACCTCGACACCACCCCGCGGGCCATGGAGATCCACCGGGCCTTCGAGGCGGTGGACCCGCGTCCCGTCGCCACCGTCGCCACGGTCGCCGACCACCTCGACCACATGCGCGAGGCCGCCGGCATCGACCACATCGGCATCGGCGGCGACTACGACGGCACCGCGTTCACCCCGGCCGGCCTCGACGACGTCGCCGGCTACCCCCACCTGATCGCGGAACTCCTGCACCGCGGCTGGTCCCGGGCGGACCTGACCAAGCTGACCTGGTCCAACGCGGTCCGCGTCCTGCGCGACGCCGAGGACGTCGCCCGCGACCTCGCCGGCCGTACGGCCCCGTCGAACGCGACCATCGACGTCCTGGACGGCCCGGCGGCGACCGGCGCCTGAGCGCCGTACGGCTGCGGCCCGGCCACCTCACCCGTCCGGCCCTGCCCGCCGGGCCCCCGGCGGGGAACGGTGGCACGCTGGACAGTACCGCCCCGCCCTTTCGGCGGGGCGGTACTGCGTCACCGAGCCCGGAGTTGTGCCATGGCCGATCTGGACGACCGTTCCCCGCTGTCCGCTCCCGCCGGTACGGCGGGCCCGCCGAGGGCCGCGGAGACGGGCCGGACGGCATGGGCCCGCGCGCTCCTCGCCGCACACCCGGTGCTCGAAGGCCACGGCGAGCTGCCGCCGTCCGCCGACCCGGAGGACGTCCCGGCCGCCGGTACGGCGGAGGTGGGCGCCCGGTTCTGGTCGCTGCTCGTCGACACCGACGAGGGCGTCATCGGCACCCTCCGCCGGATCGACGCCGCCCGGTCCCTCGTGGCCGCCCGCCCCGACAGCCTGTGCCTGGCCCGCACCACCGCCGAGATCGCACGGGCCCGGCGCAGCGGCCGGCTCGCCGCCGTTCTCGGCCCGGTCGGCTGGACCGCCCTCGGCGGCTCCGCCGCCACCCTCCGCGCCTACCGCGCGCTCGGCGTGCGGGCCGTGAACCTCACCCGCTTCGACCGCTTCGCCCGCGAGGCGGTACGGGAGATGAACCGCATCGGCCTGGCCGTGGACCTCTCGGGCGCGGACCCCGACACCGTCCGCCGCGCCCTCGCCGCCACCCGGGCCCCCGTCCTACTGACCCGTGCCGCCCCGGAGGACCTCCCGGACGACGTCCTGCGCCTCCTCGGCGGCAACGGCGCCGTCTGCATGGTCACGGTGACCGGCGATCCCGGGGCCACCGCCGACGTGCTCGACCGGGTCCGGGCGCAGGCGGGCCCGCACGGCGCGGGCCTCTCCCGCGCCCTGTCCCCGGGCCTCGGCTACGTACCGCTCTTCGCCGAGCTGCTCCGCAGGGGCTGGTCCGCCCCCGAGCTGGTGGGCCTGGCCCACGCCAACGTCACCCGGGCGCTGCGCGAGACCGAGTACCTGGCCCGCGGCGCCCGCGCCCGGCGCGCGGCCTGACCCCTACGGGCCCTGACGGGAGGCGTACCGCTCCCTCCAGGGTGCTCAGGACCGGGGGCGGCCCATCGCGCGGTACGTCCAGCCGGCGGCCCGCCACAGCTCCCCGTCCAGGGCGTTGCGCCCGTCGAGGATCACGCGCGAGGAGGCCACGGAGGCCAGCTCCGCCGGGTCCAGCTCGCGGAACTCGCGCCACTCCGTCAGGTGGAGCACCACGTCCGCGCCACGGACCGCGTCGACGGCCGAGTCCGCGTACCCGAGCGTCGGGAAGACCTTGCGGGCGTTGTCCATGCCCTTGGGGTCGTACACGGTCACCTGGCCGCCCTGGAGGTGTATCTGACCGGCCACGTTGAGGGCGGGGGAGTCGCGGACGTCGTCCGAGTCGGGCTTGAAGGTCGCGCCGAGCACGGCGACCCGGCGGCCGAGGAAGGAGGTGCCGCCCAGGGCCTCGCGGGCCATCTCGACCATCTGGCCGCGCCGCCGCATGTTGATCGAGTCGATCTCGCGCAGGAAGGTCAGGGCCTGGTCGGCACCCAGCTCGCCCGCGCGGGCCATGAAGGCCCGGATGTCCTTCGGCAGACAGCCGCCGCCGAAGCCGATGCCCGCGCGCAGGAACTTGGCGCCGATCCGGTCGTCGTGGCCGATGGCCTCGGCGAGCTTGACGACGTCGCCGCCGGCCGCCTCGCAGACCTCCGCCATCGCGTTGATGAAGGAGATCTTGGTGGCGAGGAAGGAGTTGGCGGCCGTCTTGACCAGCTCGGCGGTCGGGAAGTCCGTGACCACGAACGGCGAGCCCTCGCCGACGGGGACCGCGTACACCTCGCGCAGCGTCTTCTCCGCCCGCTCGCCGCGGACGCCGACCACGATCCGGTCCGGGTGCAGGGTGTCCTGGACGGCGAAGCCCTCCCGCAGGAACTCGGGGTTCCAGGCGAGCTCCACCCCTTCGGGGAGCAGCGCGGCGAGCCGGTCGGCCGAACCGACCGGCACGGTCGACTTGCCGACGACGAGCGCGCCGTCGCGGACGACGGCGGCCAGCGAGGCGAAGGCGGCGTCGACATGACTCATGTCGCAGGCGTACTCGCCGTGCTTCTGCGGGGTGTTCACACAGACGAAGTGCACGTCGCCGAAGGCGCCGACCTCCTCCCAGGAGGTGGTGAAGCGAAGCCGCCCGCTGGAGCCCTCGATCCCGGCGACGTGCCGGGCGAGGAGTTCCTCCAGACCGGGCTCGTACAGCGGGACGCGGCCCGCGGCCAGCATCTCGACCTTCTCCGGGACGACGTCCAGTCCGAGCACCTCGAAGCCGAGCTCCGCCATGGCCGCGGCGTGGGTGGCGCCCAGGTAGCCGGTTCCGATGACGGTGATCTTCAGGGTCATGCGGGACTCCAGAGACGTCGGGCGGAATGCCTGCCCGAGCATAGTCGGGCTCTGGCCCGGTGCCCCGCAACGGCCTACCCTTTGGGTTACTTAACGGTAGTTAGCAACGCGGGAGTGAGACACAGTGGCGGGTTCTGCTGATTTCGACCTGTATCGGCCTTCGGAGGAGCACGACATGCTCCGGGAGTCGGTGCGTGCGCTGGCGGAGGCGAAGATCGCGCCGTTCGCCGCTGCGGT
>NZ_JBIBBY010000013.1:0-301998 GCF_042900905.1 Streptomyces sp. NPDC012827
CGCGCGGTCTGCTCCGCAGACGCGACGCGACGCCCCTACGGGGCGTCAACTCCCGCGCTGCGCGCGGGAGTTGGGGAATTGCTTCGCAATTCCTGCGGGAACCTGCTCCGCAGTTTCCCTTTCGGGGAATCGCTCCGCGATCCCCCGCCTGAATTCGCTCCGCGCATTCAGGAAAACGGCTGGCTAGGGGATGTAAGTGCCCGGATTTCGGTGCGGAATCAAGGGGTCCGGCCCGGTGAAGAACTCGATCCGATGCCCTCTCAGAATCCCAGCCCGCAGGGTCCTTGGCACTCCCCCGGGCCCCGGAAGCCTCGCCCTCGCGGGCGGGGCCGGCTGACCGTTCCCCGGCCCCGCCACGAGCACAACGCCAGAGTTGCGACCCCAGAGCAGGCCAGTCAACCACCTGGTGTGGGTGGGGGCCGGCCGTGAGGTCCCGGGGCAGGGCCGGGGGTGAGGATGGGGGTGGGAATTGCGGGCCAGTCCAGGAGCACTTGCTCCGCAGGGCAGTGGCGTGGCCGACGGAACACCGGACGAAGACGGCGGGCGGGCGCCCAGGGGGCGGCTAACAGTCCGGCGGTGATCTACAGGTGTACGGCGGGATCAATCGCTCTCACCACGTGACCACCCGTGGTTCCGCCCGTGCATGTCCAGACCGCGGTCTCATGGACGTAATCGACATGCAGACCGCGATTGTGCTCATCGCAGAGGGGCCAGGTCACGCGATGGTGGGGCTCATGACGAATTCCTGTATTCCTTCTGCCATGGCGCACAGAGCGTCTGCCGAATCGGGTGTGGAGACCTCCGCCGACTTGATGTGGACCACGCCGACCGGTCCCATTTCCGAGTCGCGCATCCGCCCGGGAGATCAGCGCTGAGTACGCACCCACCACATGGTTGATACCTTCCAATGCCACCTCGTACGCCGTACCGTCCTCGGCCGACCACGAGGCCGTCCCCATACCGGCCAGCACTGAGTTCTGCTCCGTCACCATGCTCCCCTGTCTCGTCGGTTCACACACGGGCCGTGGTGTCGACCATCACGGGACGACCACCACAACTCTGACAGAAACCTCCCACAGCACGCCCCTGTTCGCCCGCGCCGTCGACGCGGCCGGGTGCCGGGTGCACCGGGCCTTCCTCGCCAGCGTTCGCGTGCTCGGGGAAGGTGTGGACATCACCGGCGAACGGGGAGTCGATTCGATCTGCTTCGCCGACACCCGCGGCTCCCGAGTCGAGATCGTCCAGTACATCGGCCGGGCGCTCCGCCTCAACAAGGACGGCGCACCAAGGTGGCCAGGATCATCGTGCCGGTGTTCCTGGAGCCGAGCGAGGACCCGACCGACATGGTCGCCTCCGCCAGCTTCAAGCCGCTCGTGGCCGTGCTCCAGGGCCTGCGCAGCCACGATGAGCGCCTGGTCGAACAGCTCGCCTCCCGGGCGCTCACCCACGGCAAGCGCAAGGTTCAGGTGCAGCGTGACGAGGACGGGCGGATCGTCGGGGCCGGCGGCCCGGGCGACGGCGAGGACCAGGAGCAGGACGACACCGACGCTGCTGCCGAGTCGGCATTGCTGCACTTCTCCTCGCCCCGGGACGCGACCATCGCGGCCTTCCTGCGCACCCGGGTCTACCGGCCCGAGTCCCTGGCCTGGCTGGAGGGCTACCAGCCCCTGCTGCGCTGGCGCAGGGAGAACGAGATCACCGGCCTCTACGCCGTCCCGTATGACGTCGAGGTCCAGGTCGGCGTCACCAAGGACTTGCCCCTCGGGCGGTGGGTCCTTCAGCAGCGGAAGGCGCTGCGGGCCGGGGAGCTCGACCCGCACCGCAAGACGCTGCTCGACGCACCCGAGGCCGGGGTGGTGTGGGAGCCGGGCGAGGAAGCGTGGGAGAACAGCTCGCCGCGCTGCGCTCGTACCGGCGGGCGACCGGGCACCTCGCGCCCCGGCAGGACGCTGTGTGGGGGGAGGGCGAGGCGATGGTGCCCCATCGGGCAGTACATGGCCAACCTCCGGCGCAAGGGCGCGAAGAACTGCCTGGGCAAGGACCCCGAGCGGGCGGCCGAGCGCGCGGTGCCGTCGTGCTACGGCAGTGATTGAGGAGTGCGGTGTGAGTGTGCTGATGCCTCCCCATGGAGGGCCTTCTGCAGCTTCACCGGTCACTTCTGGGATGCCGGGACGAGAGCGGGCGCGGCCCTGAAGGAGATGGCCTCCATCAGCGGCTTGCGCTTGGTGTTGTGGAAAGCAGCGATGCGCCACTGGCCGTCCGACTCCCGGACCAGCGTATAGGTCTGGACCTTGGTCAGTTTCTTTGGCTTGCTGCCTTTGTAGCTGTCGCCCCGGCCGGTGATCACAGCGGTGTCCGGACCGTAGAAGCGGATGTCCAGGATCTCGTCGGCGAGCTGTGTGCCCTTGAGGAATGTGGCGAACAGCGTGCGGTGGCTGTCGATGATGTCCCGGCGGCCCTGGTAGTACGTGCCGACGAAGGTGACGTAGGTGGCGTCCTGCGTGAACTGCGCACCGTAGGTGTCGGCGTCGTGGCGCCGCCAGGCGTCGACGAGTGAGGCGATCACTGTGGTGACGGCATTCCGGTCGTCCGTGGTGGTCATGGAATCCTCCAGGTAGCTATACTGGTGCAGATATTGCATGCAGACATTATCTGCACATGTGCAGCTATTTACGCAAGGGGCATCCAGGGATATGGCAGACCCGACGCCGGCAGATGAGCACTTGGTCTTCCGTCAGTACCTCGACGCTGTGGGACTCCACGGCATGGCCGGGGCGGAAGCGGTGGGGCTCGGCGCCTCCGAGTGGTATGCGCTCAGCCAGATCGCTCTGGACGGCATGCTCACCTCGGGAGAACTGGCCGCACGTACCGGTCTTACCACCGGGGCGACCACTCGCCTCATCGACCGCCTGGAGCGAGCCGGATTCGTCCGCCGGGCCGCCGATCCGGATGATCGACGCAAGGTCATCGTCGAGCCGGTGGCCGACTCCCTCGACCAGATTGAAAAGGTGGTTGGGCCTGCCCGCCGCCGGATCGCCGAGGTTCTCAGCCTGTACACGCCAGACCAACGCGCTGTTCTCTTCGACTACTTCGCTCACGCCGCCCCTGCTTTCCGTGCAGCCACCGAGGAGATCCGGGACGCAGCAGCACACGGTCGCCAGCGCAAGGGAGGCGCGGCGGCTCGCCGCTCGTGAGGGCGGCGGGCCGCCGAGTCGGAACCGGCGGTGTCAGCTGGACATGACTGCCTGCTCGGCGCGGGCTCGGGCGCCGGCGAGGTGGTAGGAGCCGGTGTCGGTTTCGATGATGATGCCGTTGAAGGTCAGGCGGTCGACGATGGCCGCCCAAAGCGGGGGCGGTGAAGGTCTTGGTCCAGCCGCCGAAGCCGCCGGCCGTCTGACGAACAAGCTCGGCACCTACCTGCGGCCCAGCGTCCTCGTCGTCGACGAAGTCGGCTACCAGCCCCTCCTCCCAGCTCACTGCTCGCACCAGCGAAGCCACCGAGTAGCCGCCACGGGAGCTTCAATTGCTTTTACCCAAGGGCAGCCCGGCCGATCGATCAACTCTTCAGGTAACCTCGCTGTCGCCTTCACCTGCTCTGATCATTATTCGGGACACGGTCCTGTTGACTCATCGCGGTGACGAGGGTGGAGGAGATGTGGGCCAGGTCGGGGTCTGCAGCGATGAAGAACGTTTCGACTCCGGCCAGTTCGTGGTTCATGCGGGCCATCGGCATTTCGTAGTCCAGGTCGCGAACGCCGCGGACTCCGCGGATGACGACGTCGATACCGACTCGGCGGCAGTAGTCGACCAGCAGGCCGCCGGTGTGGGACTCGACCGTGACGTTGCTCAGATCAGCTGCTGCTGCGCGGAGCCGGTCCAGCCGTTCCGGGATGGGGAAGCGGCCGGTCTTGTTCGAATTGAACATCACGCACACGACGACCTCGTCGAACAGGAGGGCAGCGCGCCGAAGTACATCCTGATGCCCTTGGGTGACCGGGTCGAAGGATCCTGGGAAGAGGGCTCGCATGATCGGAAAGAGTAACAAGCGGCCGCTCCCGGTAGTGCAGTGCCGGGGAACCCAAACCACCAAGATCAAGCACGGCAGGGGGAACGTCTGGCGGGGCGAGACAACCGCAACGTCACACATGGATCACAGCCACATGGAGCACGCTCTCTAGTTCAGAGAAGGCTCACCACCATCATCTGGCGCCGCACCGGCAACCCACGACATCCTCTCCGGCCTGACCACAGGGGGGGGCGGCACGGCCGGTCACCCGCTGGCAGGCTCAGCGCCCGCACCGAAGGGCGGGACGTCCGCAACCGCGTCGTCCAGCCGGGGACGTGCGAAGCGCACCGGGTGCCGCCACACGCCGCGCTCCAGCGCCGCGGCCAACCGTGATCTCGGCATCCAGCTCCGGTTCGACCAGCATGTCGTCGAGCGGCGTCCGCGACCCCCACGAGGTCGTGAACCGCACGCCCTTCCAGGGGTGCCGGGTCCTGCCAGGGGTCAGCCAGGTCGCGCGCCGCGTCCGGCCACAGCGCCGTACTGCGACCGACCGCCTTGACCGCCCCGGCCGCGTCGAGGCGGCCCGGCACGAGCGGTCTGCGGCCGGCGCACGGTCCCGGTGATGACGCCGCCCACCGCCTCGGTGGAGACCCGGCGGCGCACCTTGTAGAGCGCGCAGGCTTCCGGCAGATACCGCTGGCCGCTCCCCCGGACCACCAGCCCTTCAACACCGGGCACCTGCGTCCAGGACGTCAGCCACTCCTTGGCCGTCGCCAAGTCGGTCGTCTCCGGGCACAGCGTCCACGGGGTGCTCAGCCGGTGGTCGGCGAACAGCCGCTCCCTTCCCTCATCCTCCGTCGGAGCGACCCGGCAGGGGCGAGCGGCGGCCAGTGAAATCTGATCCCCCTACACACGTGGGCCCCGGGAGATCGACCATGACGCCCGGGGCCCGGCCCGAGGATCACAGCGTCCAACGACGCTGTGATCCTCGCCGTCACGTGGTGGCCGGCTGCCGCTCCCACAACACATCGGCGACCGCGCGACGGAGGGGCGGCGGCGGGCGTAGTGGTCTCAGGCGGAGGCGATGCTGACGAGGGCGCTCTGAAGTCGGCGGACTGCGCCCTCGGCCTGCGCGTACTGCTGAGGGGTGGGTGGGACGGTGCCGAAGGCGTGGCTGTCGTCGGCGGGCATGGCGCGCCAGTGCAGGACGGGCGTGAGTGCGGTGGCTGCCGCGCCGAGGAACCAGGCGGTGCGCCCGTGGACGCGGGCCAGGGCGATGGCCAGTGCGGCGAGTGCTTCCCGCAGGTGTTCCAGCCGGTCGATCGCGGGCAGCGCCTCCTGGACCTGCGGAGCGCCGACAACGCCGTGCAGGTCCAGGGCGGCCTTCGCGACGACCGAACGATGCCGGGGTGTCAGGACCCACGCACCGTCGCGGATCAGGCCTTCGGCCTCGGCCGCCAGATCCTCGATCAACGCCCCCATGTCCATGACCACACCCTATGGTCCCCGGCGGGATGAGGGTGCCCGGGCATCGCAGAGGGCCCTCAGGAAGCCGTGGCGGCGCCCTGAGGACCCCTTACGGTGGGCAGCGTCAGCCGCTTTCAGTCTCGCGAGGGTGACATCACCCGGTGGAGGCTGCGGCTGGCCGGTTAGTAGATGAGGTGGACGACGGCGTCGTCGTAGTCGTTGTCTCGGCTCATCAGGCTGTCGTCGGTCAGGCGCACGTACACCATGTTCGAGGTGTGGTTGCGGACGGCGTGCCAGCCGTTCAGCCCGATCAGCACAGCCGGAGCGAGCATTTTTGCCCCCGGCAGCGCGCCGCCGCAGTCCGGTGAAGGAGCTCGGTCCCCCGTCACGAAGGTGGACGGGGGCCGGAGAGGCACGGGGCGGTGTGGGCTCAGGCGCTCTGGTTCACGATGAAATCGGCGCCTTCCAGCGCGCCGACCGGCTCGGTGCCTGCGGCCGCGCTGTCGTCGGCGGGGTAGAGCTGCACGGGCTCCTGCAGCGTGTAGAGCTGATTGACCGGCGGAAATGCCTTCACGTCGACGGCCCGCAGCGTGGCGTGCTTCGTCGGGGCCGTAGCCAGACGCGCATGTGTCTCGCCGGTGGCCTTGTCGATCACCTCCACGGTGAGGGGCAGGTGGAGGAGCATCTCCAGGCCCCCGGGCGAGGCGATTTGGAGGACGCTGAGGGGCGCGGTCGTCGCATCCGACTTCGAGAGAGCGATGAGGGTGCCCGAGCTGGGGGTGCTGGGGCTGGTGTCCGCTTCCACGCGGAAACCCTGGATCTCCAGGACGATGCCGTCCGTGCTGCTCGTTCGAACTGTGGTGTTGAAGCCGCCCTTGAAGTCGAGGGTGAGAGTGCCCAGGATGTTGATCTTCAGTGGCGTGTTCGCCCCGTACATGCTGCACGGGATGTCCACACCGACCGGCGGAAGCGGGACGAGCCCGCCGATCAAGGAGTCAAGGTCAGTCACGTGATGGTCCTTCCGTTCCTTGTGTGCACGGATCAACGAGGACGGCCGAGGCGGGTCACTTGAGCCCCGACTCTGTGCGCGGAGCGTCGCTACAGGAACGGGCCCCGGAAGGAGTAGTGGCGGCCTGAGGCCCTTCGCGTGGGCGGAGAGCCACGGGTTGAGGGCGTTCAGGGGTTGATGGGGGCTGGGCGGGGCTGGGCGGGGCTGGGCGGGGCTGCCCGGGGAGGAGGGGTGGGTGACGGCGGAGGTGTGAGGGTGGCGCCGGCGGCCGGCGATGTGCCATCCCGTCCCTCTCTCCCCCCCCCCCCCCCACCGGCGGGGGCACCGGGACATCGGAGCGCGGCGCGCAAGGTGTCGCCGTTCTTGCTCGACGGCGGACAGGCTTGGCGGCGGCCAGGAGATCGACGCCGGCCGGGGCGCAGGCGACGGTGGGGAGGCAGTGAGCAGTGGCGCGGGCGCGCGGCTCGGTGCGGGCCTTGTCGAGTGCGGTGCGGATCTGCCCGGCCGGGTGGCTGAGTGCAGCTGCCGCCTGCTCGGGGCGGCAGGCCCGACCGACCGTCGCCGAACCGTGGAGGCCATCACGTGGAAGTACCGCATGTGCTCACGCTGGCGGGATCTGCCGGACGAATTCTCGCTGATCCGACGTTGAGCGGCAAGGATATCTACCGGGAGGTGCTCGTCCCAGCCGGTGACGCTCACCACCTCACGCGCTATGTCGACCACGGCACGTCCGTCCGTCGCCACTCGCACCGCTTCCGGAGGCATCTGCTCATCCAAAATCCGCGCTTTGCGGGCACTGCCCTCCAACTCATGTTCCAGCTCCGACCCCCGTTCCCGACCAGTCCACTGCACGGCCAGGACCGGGCCGCCTCCGGGCGCCAGGACGGGACCGGCAGCCGCTTTTCGGGGGTGGGTCCGGCGAGGAACACCGACGGGCCACCGGCGGGGGCAGGTTCGCGGGCCCTGACGTGACGGACGGCGCTGGTGTCCATGCGGAGGGTCCGTTCCGCCCAGTGAGGGCTCGGGCGGTGTGCTGCGGGGCAGAGGGCAGGGGCAGGCCATCGTCGGCAGCACGGGGACCGATGTGCCGGTGCGGATGGGGCACCGTTGCGTGGCCTCGGAACCGATGTTCGTGATCAGGTTCAGATCCGCACCGGCCCCAGCCGCGTACTGGGAGGCGCGACGCACGGCCGCGCTTTCCTCGATCGGAGACACGGGGGTACCCCTCATGATCACGCGGGGGCAGGCCGACGCCCAGGTGAGCCAGGGGCCGGGGGTCGCACGGTCAGCCTTGGCGGTGCGGGGGTACGTACTTCAGGGTCACCAGGCGCGGCGCGTACGGCAGGTGCTTCCTTCCCGTCAGCAGGGCGTCGGCGGAGGCGTCGTCCATCAAGTAGCGGCGGAAGAAGGCTGTGGTGTAGGCGGTGGTGATCCGGCGCTGAGTGGCCTCGTCCAGTCCGCGGTGTTCCTGGTCCAGGCCATCTTGGGAGACGCAGTGTCCGGGGCGCCGACCGGAGGCGGCGTCGTTGGTCCCGCCGACCTGTCCACTCGACGGGGACCACTGGGTGTTGAAGTAATTGTGGTTGCCGCCGGTCAGGGTGACACCGTGCAAGGGGGCTTTGTTCTTGCCGTTGTTCCAGTCCACGTACTGACCGGTGTTGACCTGGTCGCAGGTGCCCCACAGTACGGCGAGCGGGATCTTGGTGACGGGCTCGACGTCCCAGGTGGCGGTAGGGGCGAGGCCGAGTGCAGCCTTCACTTTGACGCCTTCCGGCCAGGCAGCGTGACGATCGTCGGATGCATGTTGCATCACTCCGCCGCCGCCCATGGAGTGGCCGATGGTACCGACACGGCTGAGGTCCACATGGCCCGCGAACCCGGCGCGGCTCTCCTTGCCCGTCTGCGCGTCCATCAGTTTACCTCGCAACGGCCCCTTTCCTTGGACCAGTTGCCGCCACAGGTCCAGGTGCTTGTTGATCAGCGCGGCGCGGGCCTGGTACACCGACGGAGCTTGGCCCGAGCTGGTCGCGTTGATGCCGTTGGCTCCCATGGAGACGACGATGAAGCCTTCGCGGGCGAGGGCCGTGGCCAGGTAGTCGTAGCCCGAACTGCTGGGCAGGGGTGTGACTCCGTCCCGGCAGGGCCAGGACCACAAGGGGACACTCGCTTGCTCGACGAGCGCCTGGCGACGGGCCACCTCGTCCTCGTCACCGGCCTTCTCAGCCTCGGTCAGCGCCTTCTGCGCGGCCTCGAGTGCGATCTGTGCCGTTCGGTCCGCGCAGGTGTGCCACAGCCCGTGCTGCTGCAGGATGAGGGGGTGTCTGCCACTGGCCACGTTTCTGGGGTAATGGACGACGGCGGCGATTTCAGCCTTGCCCTCGTAGGGCGCGGGCGGCGTGAACGCCTGATCGCCGAGGTCGTACCGCGCCTCGCCCACCTCGCGGGTTTCCGGACGCTCCGCCTGGCCGGGCTGTTGGCCCCGTTCGGCCTTCCCGGCCGATGCCTGCACGGGCACGATCACGGCCGCCGCGGCCGCTGCTGCTGCCGCGGCCATAAGGGTTCGCCGCCCTGTCCTTCCAGAGAGGAGCGGCCTGCGGTGCTTGGCTGCCATGGTGTTCTTCCTTTCGATCGCCCCGACCGTCACCCGCGAGCCGGCACCTGGCCGGTTCAGCTGGACGGCTGAGGCTCGTCATTGTGGTGACCGCATGTCAGCAACGTGTCAGGAAGAGGCAAGGAACCTGTTCGCCGCCGAGCGTCGCTCGTGCCTCTTGCGTCTCCCCTACGAGATTCGCGCGCAGGACGCAGGACGCGTACGGCAAGGCCGGTCGCGCAGACCGTCCCACGTGGGGTGCACCTGGACGGCCCTCGTGCGTGCCTCTCCCGATCCTCTGCCCGCCCACGGGTGGGCGGCGGCTGCCGCCGGTGGCCGGCGCGCCAGCCGCAGATCCGCGGCGTCCGTGCTCCGGGCTGGTGGAAACGCTCAGCGGCGGTGCCGGGCGCTTCGTCTCTGCCGACCGACCACGACGGCGCACGTGAGCGCTGCCACGAGGAGCGCGCTCGCGATGCCCGTGCCGAGGAGTGGTGAGCGGGCGGGTTTCTCGCCGGCGTCGTCTGCTTCCCGGGGTGCGCTCGGCTCGGTCCCGCGATGCGTGGCGGGTGCCGTGGTCGGCGAGGGCGGGGAGCTGTCGTCTTCGGGTGGGAGAGTGGCGGGGGCGGGGCCTGCCGTGCGGAAGGCGTCGTCGACGAAGGTCAGCACCTGGTCGTGCAGGTGTGCCCCGGCTCTGCCGTCTTCCATCATGTCGACTCCGTGGGCGTGGCTGTCGAGGATGTGGAGCCGCTTGTCCTTGGCGCCGGAGGCCCGGTGGAGGGCCCGCACCTCGTCGACGAAGGTCTGGTCGCCCGTGGCCGCGGCGAAGAAGGAGGGCACCGTCACCTTCGCCAGACCCGGGAGGGGTTTCATCGTCGGAAGTTCGCGGGGTGAGGACAGGATGAGCAGGCCGACGAGTTCGGGGATCTCAGGGGCGACGGTCGCCGTCGCGGTGCCGCCCATGGAGGCCCCGCCCGCGAGGATGTGCCGTGCGCCTCGGTTTCTGAGCTGTTGCACGGCGGCCCGGACGTCCCGGTCGAAGTGGAGATTGGCGGCTCGGCCGCCTCGCTCGGAAGCCCCGTCGTACACGTTGCGCTGGTCGTAGACGAGGACCTGGTAACCGGCGGCTGCGAGTGCCTCGGCGAACGCCAGCCAGCTGCAGATGTTCCAGCCGTTCTCGTGAGACAGGACGACGCCCCTTGGCCCGCTGCCCAGGACAAGGCCGGACAGCCTGACGCCGTCGGTGGCCTTGAAGGAGATCGCCTTGCCGTGCAGCCGCTTGGGCACGCAGGCGTTGACGGGCACCTCGTGCCGGAGGGGATCGCGCTGCACGGTGGCCGAGGCGGCCGGCGTCCGTCGCTGTGGGGTGGGCTGAGGTGTCGCGGTGGCCGCTGTGGCGGGCCCGGTGAGTGGACAGACCAGAGCGAGCAGCAGGGCCGGTGCCAGGGTGCGGGCCGCGCGGTGGGGCTGTCGACCCGGAGGAGCGGGATTCATGGCTCCTTGGTAGTGGAGCCGTGTCAGGGAGCTGTCAGGTTTCTGTCGGCTTCCCGTTGGACCGCATCGCCCGGGAGGCAAAGCGGGACAAGCCGTGCAAGTTATCGGTTTGTCGTGACCTACGATCGTCACTATGTGTGCACACATCCTGGTCGCGGAGGACGACCCGAAGCAGGCTGAGCTGGTGGTCCGCTACCTGGAGCGACAGGGGCATTCCGTCCGGGCTGTTCACGACGGGCGCGCCGCGCTCGACCAGGTTCGCGGGCGGGAGCCCGACCTCGCCGTCCTCGACTGGATGATGCCGCGGGTGGACGGGCTCGATGTGCTGCGCATCCTGCGTGCCGAGGGCCGCGACATGCCGGTTCTGCTGCTGACCGCCCGCGCCACCGAGGACGACCTGCTGCTCGGCCTCGATCTGGGCGCTGACGACTACATGACCAAGCCCTACAGTCCCCGGGAGCTCGTGGCCCGCGTCCGTACGCTGCTGCGCCGGGTGGCCCGGAGCGAGCCGCCGCCCTCGTGCGCAGACGGCGATCTACACGTGGGCGCCCTCCGGGTCAGTCCCGAGCGATACGAGGTGACGGTGGACGGCCGGAGCATCGAGTGCACACCCGGGGAATTCCGTCTGCTCGTCGCGATGGCCGCGCGCCCCGGGCAGGTCTTCACCCGGGACCGGCTCCTCGACGAGCTGCACGGCTTCAGCCACTACACGACGCCCCGCGCGGTCGACATGCACATCATGAACCTGCGCAGGAAGACCGAGGCCGATCCCCGCAATCCGCGCCGGCTGGTCACGGTCTTCGGGGTCGGCTACAAGCTGGTCCCGGCCGACGTCGCCGAGCGGTCCGGGGGGAACGACGGGGAGGCCACTTCGGGAGTCACGCATGCGAGGCCCTGAGCCGTTCGACAGGCTCCCACTGCACAAGCGGCTCCTGTTCCGTCTGTTCGTGGTCTCCGTCGTGGTCGGGGCGTGCAGCGTCGCGGCCACCGCCTGGCTCGCCGCGCGGACCGCGACGGGTGCGATCGTGCGGGAGCAGGGGCAGATCGTCGCCGACGACGCCCGGATCACCGACCGGCTCCTGGCCTACGCGGCTGGCCACAGCACCTGGAGCGGCGTCCAGCCCGAGGTGCTCCGGCTGTCCAGAGAGACGGGGCGGCACATCGTGCTGAGCTCGCAGGACCACCGGCCTCTGGCCGACTCCGCGCCGCGCACTCCCCCGCCGTCCGCTCGCTCGGTCACGGTGCTGGACCCGCTCGCCGCCGAGGGCGTCCACGGCTCCGAGGACCGGATCGATCCCCGTGCAGTGGGACCGTACCGTCTCACCGCGGCCGAGCGCGCCCTTCTTCACGGTCATGCCCGCCGCGAGGCGGCGTGCTTCGCGAAGAGCGGGATGAAGTCCGTCATCGACACCGCCCCCAGCGGCCGCCCCACCGTCCGCCACCTCGGCCGCTCGGGCGCGCCCGCCCCGGCGCCCCTGTGTGACCGGGTCCTGGAACGGACCATCACACTGACTGAGCGCGCGGCCCTCGATGAGCTCGATGCTCTCGTGGCCCGCTGCCTCAGCGGAACGGGCATCTCCGGTATCCGGGTCGGCATCGACTTCTCCTGGTCCAGGACGGCGGGCGGCCCGTGGACGCCCAACAGTGACAACGACATCACGTCCTGCGTCGCACACAGCCGCCGCGAACAGCTCAAGAGCTACGTCGCCCCGCCGGCCAACCTGGCCTTGGGACCGGCCCGGGAGGCCGGCCGCACCGCCTTCGGCGTCTCGCCCCGGAGCACGACCGAGATCGTCGCTCTGGCGGCCCTGGTGTTCGCCCTCTCCGTGGGTGCCGCCGTCCTCGTGGCGGCTCGGGTCGTCCAGCCCCTGCGCCATCTGACCCATGCGGCTCGACTCATGCGGGACGCCGGCGACACGGCACCTGTTCCCGTGCGGAGCAGGGACGAGATCGGCCGGCTCACCTCCGCCTTCAACGAACTCGCCGAGCACCGGGCGCGGCTGGAGAGCGAACGCAAGGCCATGATCAGCGACATCGCCCACGAGTTGCGGACCCCGCTCAGCAACATCCGTGGCTGGCTGGAGGCGGCCCAGGACGGCGTCGCGACGGTGGACGCCGAGTACATCGACTCTCTCCACAACGAAGCCGTCCTTCTCCAGCACGTCATCGACGACCTCCGTGACCTCGCCGCCCTCGACGACGGCCGCCTGGTCCTGCACCCCGAGCCCACCCCTGTACGCCTCCTCCTCGACCAGGTCTCGGCAGGTCAGCAGGCTCGCGCGGAAGCCGGCCGGATCGCGCTCATCGTTGAGGCGGACGACGACCTGTGGCTCGACGCAGACCCTGTGCGACTGCGCCAGGCCGTCGGCAACCTGGTGTCCAACGCGATCCGGCACACCCCTGCGGGCGGCACGGTCACGCTGAGCGGAAGCGCCGACGGCGCGGAAGGCACCGGCGGCCGCGAAAGCATCCGTATCGAGGTTCGCGACACCGGCTCCGGCATCGCCGGGGAGGACCTGCCCCACGTCTTCGACCGCTTCTGGCGCGCGGATAAATCCCGCTCCCGTCAGTACGGCGGCAGCGGGCTCGGCCTGTCCATCGTGCGCAAACTCACGGAGGCGCAGGGAGGCACGGTGAACGTGAGCAGCGAGCCGGGACTGGGGTCCGTGTTCGAGCTACGGCTGCCGGGGATGCACGACGGCTTCCCGGTGCAGCCGGACGGGGGTCACCGAATGCAGAAGGCGTGACAGCACGTCCGGCTCCTCCGCCCCCTGAGCCCGAGACATCCTGTGGCAGGGCCTCATCGCGGAGCGCGCGCTCCCGGTGGCGGCGCGGAGCTCGCGACCCGTCCGAGGGCAAACGTCCCCGCCCTCGTCGGGTTCGGGCCGCACCGGCCGCCACGACTGCGGCGATGACGGCAGTGTCCTGCCGCCTACGCCCCCGCTGGGGGGCTGCCGGGGCTTCGACTACCTCCTGCGCTGCGGACGCGACGGGGGCGCCGCCGTCGCTGGGCGGGCGGGCGGAAGCGAACCAGGAGCCGGCGTTCGTCCTGCTGCGGCTGGCCGAGGACATCGTCCGGCCCGTCACGGCCCTCGACGGGGAGGCCACCGAGCTGTGCGCGGACTCCCGCCCTGGACGAGGTCAGGTGCGTGCTGTTGTCCGCGCTGCACGACTGGGCGGGGGACTCCCCCACCACGGCAGTGCCCGGCATCGCCCGCAGCATCATCCGGTTCACGACGAGCGTTGTCCCGGACCCCGACCGCCCGGACACCGCCGGCACCCTGGAGGCGATGCGCGACGAGCACTTGGCGCCGGCCCACGCGCTGCATCCCGCACCGGTGCGCACCACCGTCCAGCCGGGGCGCTCCACTCGGTGGTCGGTGCGCCCACCGGCGCGGCTGGTGCGCGGGAGTGATGCGCACCAGCCGGACGGTGGTGCAGTGCAGTGGGCCCGGGTGGAGACGGTGGCGACGGTGCGTTTCTCCTTGACCAGGGCCGAGGTCGAGGAGAAGCGCGCCGGGTGGATGCGCGGCGGCCCAACTCCCGTCGATGACGCCGACTTCCACCAGGTGTACACCATCGGGTCCACTCCGTGGCCGGCCTCCCGGCCGCGGTGCGGTCCGGGCTCCTGCCGGTGATGCGCCTGCTGGTCGTCCAGGCGGCGCACCGCGTCGGCGTCGGCCTGTGCGGTGTGGCGGTGCGCGCGGGTGCGGGATTCGTTGACCATCTTGGTGGCCCCTGGGTGCGGCGCAGCCGGTCGGCGGTGAGACCGGGGGCTTCCACGCCCGTGCGGGATTCCCGCAGGGTTTGCAGCGCCGTCACGTCGATCGCCTCTGGGCGCCCGGCCTCCTGCTCCTGGTCGTCATGCTCGGGGTCGGCCGGCTCGGGCCCGAGCATGTGCTCGGGCATCGCCGCCTGCTGGTGGGCGACGACGTCGTACGCCCGGCCCCGCACGGCGGTGATGGTGCGCAGCTTCTCCCGCACCACCGCGCCGGCGAGGACGGCACGGTCGTACGGGAGCGGGATGCGGGGGATCTCCCACTCCTCCGCGTCCTGGCCCGGGGGCCGGGGCGCGGCCGGCTCACCGGCATGGGCCGGGGGCTGCCGGTCCGGCCGGTCCGGGTCAGGTGCGGGCGGGGCCGGGCGGGGAGGTCGGCCAGCGCCCACCGGGCGGTGAAGAGGCGGTAGTCCGACAGCAGGCCGATGGTGGTCCTCGGCTCGGTGATGTCCAGGCAGTGGGTGGAGACGGCAGTGACGACGATCTTCTCGTCCAGGCCGGGGTCGCGGCGGCGGTCACGCAGGAGGAGGGCGAGGTGGCGGCGGACTTCGGCGAGCGGGTGCCGGCGGTGGGAGCGGCCGCCGTCGTTCATCACGAACACCGTCGCGGTGACGTCGACGGCCGCCAGGCCGACGTCGGCCGCGGCGGCGACGCGGGCCCGGATCGCCGCGGCTGCGGCGCGGGCGCGCTCAAGGAGCGAGGTCATGGCGTCGACGGCGACCTTGGAGGTGAGGATCGCGCTCACCTTCCACCACGCGCAGCCTCGCGAGCGGCCGGGTCTTCTGCTTCGGTGGGCGGCTCTTGCGGGCGGTGATCTGGTTCATCTTGGCGCGGGCCCGCTCGGAGACCACGGGCAGGAACAGCGGCTCGCCGTCGTCGTCGACGGCGGTGACGTACTCGTGCTCCGGCTCGGCCAGGCAGGCGGCGATCTGGTCACCGCGCCGGGCGGTCCATCGGATCAGCTCATGCGGCACCCCCGCAATCTCCATCACCGGCCGGCACGCCGGGGTGATGGTGCGCGGCGGTCGTCAGCCCCAGCTCCTCGCAGACCTCGGAGGCGACCAGCTCGTTGGAGAGCGCGGAGGCCGCCACCGTGTTCTCGTACAGGATCGTGGTGTGGATCGGCCCTCGCTTCCCGTCCGAGCGCTGCCCCTTCACGCTCAGAAGCAGATGGGCGTGGAGCAACGGCCGACCCGACCTCGCCTCGTAGTGGCGGAAGCGCGCGACCACATCACCGGGCGGCCGCACCCGATAGATCCCGTCCTTGCCGGATCACCGCAACCTCGTCCTCGATCCACTCCCGCACCCCGCTCACGCGCGGCCCCGATCACCAGACGGGTCTCCTCATCCCCGAACGCCCACAGGAGGTAGATCGCCGGCTGCGGCCGGACCACGAAGTCCACGCCCGTGACCGTGGCCGTGCGTCCGAGGGCGCCGGCCCGATACGCCTTCTTCGGGGAGTCGCCCGCGGCGAGCCGCTCGGCCTCGATCCGGTGCGCGTACGGGTGGCGCCCCCGCTCTCCGAACCAGTTCCGCAACTGCGCCTCGGTGACCTCCTCACCCGGTGCGGGTCCGAGTACGGCAAGTCCCCGGCCCATCCGACGCCCGACCGGGACCCCGGCCTGATCCTGGGCGGCGCGCAGCGGCGTGGGGGCCGGGCGGCGGCGTCGCCGGCGATGGCTTTGTTCATGAGAACGGACAGCAGATGTTCACCACTTCGGGAGGCGGCAAAGCCCATCGCAGGATTCGAACGGCGCGTGAGTTGCAGGCCCGAGCGCCAGTTTTCTTCTGCGGAAGGCTTCGTGAGTGCTGTCCCCTGCGGATGGCTGTCAGTCCCCGTTCATAGGGTCACGGCATGTCTGATGCCTTCACCGTCTTGTGGACCCATGACACGTGCCGCGCGCTGCACAAGGCGGGGCGCGTGGGAGAACGCCCGCCGGTCGCCTTCAGCGGCGTTCACTCATCCCTGCCCGCGTGGACGGGCGCTCGTGCTGGGGACGAGGTGTACGCGCTGCATGTCAACCGGCGCGAGGTTTTCGTGGTGAGTCAACTGCGAGTGATCGACACGGAACGACGCGACTGCTGCGGCGCGGCCCCCGCGACGTGGGAGGACCCTGCGTATCCCGGGCACGGTGACTGGGCGATGCTCGGCGCCGGCGGCTGCGGCGCCATGGCGGTGCATGTGGATGCGACGCCCGTGCGCTTCGATGTGGCCATCCCCGGTGAACTGCTTGCGAGGCTTACCTGGCGCAACCGCCGAGGTCAGACCCGCGGTCTGAAGTACGTGGTGGATGGTCGTCTGGAGAACTCGGTCAGCCTTCAGGGTTTCTACCGTCTGACCCCCCAGGCCGCCGGCGAGTTGGCGGAATTCGTCGGCAGCTCTGCCCCTCGATGCTGAGGGACGGGCGAGGCGTAAGCCCCGGCAAGCGTCGCCGCCCTCTGCCGCAGTAGTGGGGGAAAATCGAACAAGGCCGGCTGCGGTGCCTCCCGAAGTGGTGAACATCTGCTGTCCGTTCTCGTTTACAAAGCCAGACGGGGGCCGGAGAAGAGGGGACGGGTCGGCGGTCAGTGTTGCGGAGACGCCTCCTGCGGTGGCAGGCCTCAGGAGGACGTGCACCCGCCCCCGCGGGTCGATGCCGGGGTGCAGGGAGCGGTCGTGCCTAGGCCGTGTCTTTCGGATCAGGCCGGATCGGGGAGCGACGTCTGGCGCCGTGCATCGCTAGGCGGAGGAGGGAGTCGATGCCGAGCCTCGGCGACCGACGACAACGCTGGGGGCACCTCCCGTGCCCGAAGGGCCACGGGGGAGAGGCGCGGTGCCAGGCGCCGCGAGCCCGGCAAGATCCGAAAGACACGGCCTAGCCGCAGGCACCCTTCAGGTTCGGCTGGGAGGAATCGTCGGTGAGCAGCGCGGTCACCTTGGCGGTTACATCGGCTGGGGCGCCCGCGTCCTTGAACAAATGGCCCGAAAGGATGCTGGTGCCTGAGAACCACTGGTCGATCGCGCAGACCGGTGCGTCGGCGCCGCCGCACTGGTTGAGGGGAGAGCCGACGGGCAGGCCGGCGAGGTTGCCGGCGGCGGTGCCCGTGCCGTGCGTGGTGGCACCGTCGGCGCGGGCGGCGGTGTGGAGGTTGACGCAGGAGGTGGCGAAGGCGGGAGAGAGGACGTCTCCGATGCCGCCTGCGGCAGCCGGGGCGGCCGGGGCGAGAGCGGTCGCGAGGGCGGCGGTGGTGACCGCCGCGGCGGTGTGTCGGTTGCACATGCCCGGTGAACGACCCCGCACCGCCCGGTGTCACGCCGACTCCCGCCCCGGGGTGCGGTGGGGAGGTGGGCGAGCGGGAAGGCCGGTACTTCCGTGTCGTACGGACCTCTTCCCAGTCGTTGCCCGGGTGGGTGAGGAGCTCCTCGAGGTCGCCGTGGCGGTAGAGGGGGACGGCCGGGGTGTGGGAGCGGGGCTGGAAACGGCTGTGGACATGGGCGGCGGGGCGCAGGAGTCCGGTGCGGGTCAGGTCCCCACCGCCGCCCGAATCTCTGTGAGCCGGGCGGCGGTGTCCTGCAGGGCGGGGGCCGGCCTCCGGACGCCGGCACCCGGGGGTGGGATCAGTCCCAGGTTCAGGCCCCGCGGGAACTTCCGGGGAGCCAGGCCCAGCCGGTCGGGGAACTGCCTAACCGCTGCACCGATGCTCCCGAGGCTGTAAGAGACAGGGCTTCCGTAAACCGAGTACGAGAGCGTTCTGGAACAGAAAAAGAGAGGCCCTTTGGGACCTCCCAGACACCGAATGGTCTACATTCCGCTGTAGCTCTCCGGGGAGCCGCAGGTGCGCGTGCCATCCGCCCAGTTCTGACAGACCGTGATCTTTACCCGCGCCGTTGCCTCGGGAAAGCCGATAAACGTGAAGTTCTTGTTACCGTCCGCGACGGTGCGGGTGTCGCCCTGCAGCTTGATCCCGGAGTGATCGAAGGCCTCGAAGACAGCGGTGGTGGAGTAGCTGCTGCCCAGGCGGTTCACGACACGGCCCTCCACCGCTACATAACACGTGTGGCCCAGCTGGCACGCGACAGGCCAGCTGATGGCCCCCGAGGTGAAGCCCATATTGCAGTCGGAGTTCTTGTAACAGACCGCGAACTCCTGCTGCGAATAACCGTCGCCCACCTCCGCCGAGGCCGGGGATGCGCCGAGCCCCACACCCGCCAGCACGGCCGGTACGAGAGCAAGTCGAGCCAGAATCTTCATGGTTCTCCCTTTCCCGGTCCCCCCCGCGGAGACCCGGCAAGATCATAGGTGCTCCCGCACCGACTTGGCGGGGTACATTCCAGCAGGCAGGACAGGAAGCCTTGGGCTACGGGTCAAACTCGACGTGTCTCCGCCGCGTCGTTCCGACAGTCGTCCGATGCGGCGAGGATCACGCGGCCGGTGGCGACGTCCAGGCTGAACTTCACTTTCGTGGTGAACCCCGGCGTCGTCCGTAGGTCGCGGGGGATCCGGAGCAGGATCGCGGCCGCAGCAGCGCCGGCGGCGCTTACCCAGTCGACCTGCCGCTCGTACCGGTCCACGTGTACGCCGTAAGGGGACTCCGATCTCAGGGCGGTCAGCGGCTCGGCGCCGGTCCACTGCGCGGCCAGGAGCCGGGCGGCCTCGGAGCGCCCGAACGGGACCGGGGTCCGCATTGTCGGGGGTGGGTCCGGCGAGTAACACCGACGGGCCGCCGGTGGAGGGGGGGATCGCGGGCCGTGACGAGACGGACGGCGCCGGTGTCCATGAGGTGGCCCCGTTCTGTGCGGCGAGGGCGACGAGACCGGCAGCGCTGCTCACCTCGCAAGAGCCTGGGCGGCGTACAGCGTCTCGAGGGCGGCGGCGAGCGTGCCGAGCAGGAGACGGAGTGCCGTCTGGGCAGGTGCGGCCGGAGGCGCGCGCCGAGGTAGCCGCCGATCAGACCTCCGAAGCCACACGCCGGACCGAGCCGCCAGTCGGGGGCGACGGGCCCCGGAGCTCATCGCGGCGAGCACGGCGTACGCGGCGGCTCCGGCGAGCGAGGTGGTGAAGGCCGCGGCGAGCATGGCCGGTGCGAGCCGGACCATGGGCATGCCTCGTGCGGCGAGGAGCGGGCCGAGCAGGGAGCCGCCGCCGATCCCGTAGATCCCGCCCACCAGCCCGACGGTCAGGGCCAGAGCAGTGAGCGCACACGCCGACGGCTCGCCGGCTTCGGTGCCCCGGGGCGGTGCCGCGCCGGGCGCAGGGTGCACGGCCTAGGTGCCCACGGGCAGCAGGAGGGTGGCGGCCAGGACGCGGAAGAGGCTGTGGCCGGGGAGGGCGAAGACGCGGACGGCGGCGCCGGCGACGGCACCGGGCAGCGTCCGGAGCAGGAGGCGCCGGGCCGGTCCGCCGCGCAGAAGCGCCATCGCGGCGGTGGCGCCCCAGTGCGCCTGCCCCGGCCACCACATTGAACAGCAGGTTCGTCGGCGTGACCGCGGGACTCGGCACGCCGAGGGCGCTGAGCTGGACCGGCAGGAGGAAGACCGCCCCGGACACACAGAGCGGTGCGGTCACCGTCGGGATCAAAAGGCCAGCCGCGAACGCGGCCCGGACCGTCCACTCCACCGCTGCCCCCGCCATGGCTCGATCACCGGGTCGGTATCGGCACACCGGGCCGAGCGGGGCGGATCCGCAACGAGATGTTCACGAGCAGCAGGGGCAGCCCGGTTCGCAGCCGCAGGGGTCCGGCGCGGCCGCACCGGAGGCGGTGGGAGCCGCAGCGTGGGCGGTGGGAGCACAACAGCCTTTGCCCTGCCAGGCATGGCGGCCCTCTTTCACCGCGAGGGCGGCGATGACGAGTGCGGCGATCGGGTCGGCCCATGACCAGCCGAGGGTGGCGTTGAGCACCAGGCCGACCAGGAGGACGGCGGAGAGGTAGGTGCACAGCAGGGTCTGCTTGGAGTCGGCGACCGCGCTGGCGGAGCCGAGTTCGCGTCCGGCCTTGCGCTGGGCCGCGGAGAGGAACGGCATGATCGCCAGGGACAGCGCGGCGATGACGATGCCGGGGATGGACCGGTCGGCCTGGCCGGTGCCGGCCAGCGCGCGGACGGCGTCGAAAGTGACGTACGCGGCGAGCACGAAGAAGGAGACGGCGATGATCCGCAGGGTGCGCTGTTCGCGGGCTTCGCGGACGGCGTGCTCGCGGGCGGAGAACTGCCAGGCGACCGCGGCGGCGGAGGACACCTCGATGACCGAGTCGAGTCCGAAGCCGATCAGGGCTGTTGAGGAGGCGATCGACCCGGCGGTGAGGGCGACGGTCGCCTCGATGACGTTGTAGGTGAGGGTCGCGGCGACCAGGAGGCGTATCCGGCGGGCGAGTACCTCGCGGCGGGTCGGGCCGGGGCCGAGGGATATGGAAGTGTCCGCGGTCATTCAGCAGCAGCCCTTCTCGTCTGCGTCCGGGCAGGTGCGGTCGGCCTCGACGGCGACCACGACGGTGCGCACATCGTCGAGGGCCCGGCCGAGGCGTTCGTCGGCGAGCTCGTAGCGGGTGCGGCGGCCGTCGGGGAGGGCGACGACGAGGCCGCAGTCGCGAAGGCACGCGAGGTGGTTCGACAGCCGAGTGCGGGAAATCCCGAGGGTGTCAGCAAGGTCAGCCGGATAGGCGGGGGCGTCGCACAGAGCGAGCAGGACGCGGCAGCGGATCGGGTCGGCGAGGGCGCGGCCGAACCGGGCCAGCACCTCGATGTCAGAGGCAGCGGTCAGCACACCAGGACAGTACACGATTTTCTGAATTCACAGAATCCTGGATGGTTCATGGGTTCGGCGCCTGGTCAGTGGATTCGGGGCAGGTTCTTGTCGGGATGCGCCATCTGCACGTACTTCACGGCGACCCTGGGTTGGATGCCGTACGAGACAGATCGGGTCGGCCGTCTCGCGGGCTCGTCGAGCACGCGGTCGGTCCATGGCGGGGCAGGAGGCTGATCCGGTCGAAGGCGGAGCGCATGCCGGTGCAGCTGATCTGCGGTGAAGCCGGGTACAGGTAGGTCTGGGCGGTGATGAGCAGATGAGGGTGGGTGGCCAGGGGCCGGCGGGTGCGCCGTCAGCAGGCCGCGGGCCACGTTCCCCCGTGCCGGTCGAGCTGGGCCTGGACGTCCTTGCTCGCGATCTGCCGCAGGTCCTTCCCGGTGGCCGCCCACGCGGTCAGGGCGGACGGCGCCGTGCGGGAGTAGCGGCGGATGAGCCGGCAGGCGGCGGGTGGGTGCTCGTAGCGGCCGCCACCGCGCATGACCTTGCCCCAGGCGTGCATCGGCTCGGGTGGCCGGTCGATCCGCTCCCGCAGCTTCCGAGCGTCGTGTCGGTCACGGCGCTCCACGTGCAGGCTCATGATCCTGGCCGAGATCCGGCCCTGGACATCGAGCAGCTGATGCGGTGTCTCGCGGAGTCCTTCGGCGTCGAGCAGGTCGTGCTGGTCGAGGAAGTCGACCACGCTGCGGGTCGCGGCGGCGGCAGCGGCCATGGCGGCGCGGGACCGTACATCCCGTTCGAGGATCGGCTCACTTCCGCCCACCCGGGTCAGCAGGCTGCGCAGAAGGGCGACAGCTGCGCCCTGCGTCGTGCGCTGGTCGGCGAATCAGACCTTCGAGCGGCCGGCGAAGGACGAGTTCAGCAGAGCCGCCTCCGCGGCCGGCAGGTGCGACTCGGTGGTGACGAGGTGCCGGCGCTGCCACCGGCGAGCCATCGCGAACAGGGAGAACCGCCCGGAGACGCTCAGCACAGCCTCCTCCGAGCCGCCACGCCGGCGGCGAGGCGGCCGTACTGCGGAGAAGTTGATCACAGGGCAGGCGCCGGCCTGAGGGACAGTGAGCTCCTGAGCGCTTTGAAGGGCGTCCGTCCGCCGCCTCCCGGTGCCGGGTGGCGGGGCCGGAGTCACCAGCGTTCGTACACGGAGAACGGCGGCATGGTGTCGTCCGCGTGGACCAGGATCACCAGGTCTTGGTAGGTGAGCATGCCCGCGACGGACCGCACCTCGGCATCGCGGAAGGACCGATCGTCCTTCTCGTCTCCGGTGGCCGCGTCGAGGACGGTCAGCAGGTCACCGTGCCGGTGGGCGCTGACCGTCGTCACCCGGCCGTCCGTCACGTCGAAATCGTTGCCCGCGACCTTCGTCCGCCACAGCTGGGCACCGGTTGCCAGGTCGAATGCGACGATTCTGCTGAAGGACGTGCTCTCTCCGCTCCCGGCCCAGGCGCTGCTGAAGAGTCGCCCGCCCTCGACGTGCGTGCTCATCAGCCTGCCGTGGTCGCCTGTGCCGGCGATCCTCGCCCGGCTGCGGCCGTCCGGTCCGTACGTGAGGACGGCGCTGGTCCTCCCGTCCGCTGCGGAGATTTGCACCACTGGCTGAACCGCGGACAGCACGCGCAGCTGCGCGTGCTCGTCCACGCCTCGCCGGGCGTCGACGGGCACGGTCCACCGGGCCGTGCCGTTGGCGGGGTCGTACGCGATGAGCGTGGCCTCGGGGCCGCACATCAGGGCGGCGACCAGCTGTTCGGGAGCGAGGGCGAGGGCGTGCGGGGCACAGTTCTTGGGCAGGGGGACCGTCCAGCGCTGGGCGCCGGTCTTCAGGTCGACGGCGCTCAGGTGGTCGCCGTCGAGGAGCACGCCGAGTCCGCCGCCGGCGGTGACGACGTCGTCCAGGAAGTGCGCCGCGACACCGTCGGTGCGCCACAGTTCCCGGCCGTCGGCGAGGTCGACCGCCGCGACGGTGACGCAGCCCTTCTCCTTCGGCCTCGCCTCACGGTAGGCGACCAGGGCTACCCCGGCAGCCGGGTCGGAGGACATTGCGCACGTCTCCGCCCGGTCGGGCACGGCGTATTCCCAGCGCTTCTTCCCCGACCGGACGTCGAAGGCGGTCACGCCGTCGGAGCGGCTGCTGATCACCGCGTCGCCCGCCAGACGGACCTCCCCTCCGTCGTCGGTGGCATCACCCTCGTGCGGGGCGTCCCAGACCTTGGCCATGGAGAACCCGGGGACATAGCCCGAGTCGGGCAGGATGACGACGGCGATGATGCCGCCGATGAGAAGAAGCATTCCGAGGAGGCTCGCGAGGGGCTTGAGGCACCCCCCGGCGGACCCGGCTCTCCGGCCGGCGGCGTCCGTGCCGTTCGTTTCTGCCGTCATGCGATTTCCCCCTGGTTCGACCGGCGACCGGTCAACAGGCTAGGCGATCACCGATCAGCGGCGGCATGCGGCCGTCGACGCTCCGAGGCCGTCCCGCGGCCCTCCGCGCCACTCCCCCGAGCCTCGGCGCCCCTGTCCGTCCGACGGACTGCGCCGCTGCCCCGGGCATGCTCCGGTGCCGTGTGCGAGTGAGGCGAAGCGCCGGGCCGAGGCCGGGGAGCCGTCGGCCTGCGGTCAGGCGGAGGCGGCGGTGGTGCGGGCGTAGTGTTCGGCGATGTCGTCGCTGGTCGTGGTCCACACGCCCGGGTGGTTGACGACGTATTCGAGCGCCTGGTCCAGGTACTTCATCCGGAACGCCTGGCCGGTCACGAAGGGGTGCAGGGCCAGGGCCATCACACGGCCGCTGTGCGCGGAGTCCGCGTACAGCTGGTCGAGCTGGTCCTTGACGATCTGCACGAAGTCGGGGCCGCTGATGGAGTGGGCGGTGAACAGCCCCAGGTCGTTGAGTTCGAGGGTGTAGGGGATGCTCAGGAGCCCGGGCTCGTTCAACCGGAACGGCTGGTCGTCGGCGGTCCAGTCCAGCACGTAGCGCAGGCCGAGCTCGGCGACCAGTGCCGGGGTCCGAAACGTCTCGGTGAGGGCGGGTCCCATCCAGCCGCGGGGACGCTGCCCGGTCGCCTTCTCGATGGTCTCGACGACCTCGGTCAGGTAGGCGCGCTCGTCCGCCTCGACCTCGGCCTGCAGAGTGGAGTTGTTCTTGCCATGGGCGAGCCAGGCCCAGTCGCGCGCCCGGCCGGCCTCGATGATCTGCGGGTAGTGCTCGGCGACATCGGAGTTGAGGAGCACGCTCGGGCGCACGCCGTGCCGGTCGAACGACTCGATCATCCGCCAGATCGCCACCCGGGGGCCGTAGTCGCGCCATCCGTGGTTCAGCGGATCGGGCACGAGCGCCGCGGTGCTCTGGTTGATGCTCGTGGACGGCTTGCCCAGGACGAAGTGCTCCACGTTGAGGCCGACGTAGAACGCCACGCGGGCGCCGTCGGGCCACTGGATGGGCGGGCGTTCGGTGATGGGGCTGTAGTCGTACAGGTCGTTGCGCATGGAATTCCCTTCGCAGGCACCGTCCTTGGGGACGGCAGCGGAGCTGGATGGCGGGAGCCGATCCGTGTCGTATCGCGAACCGATACGGATCGTGTCGTGGCAACGCGTCCGTGTCAACACGAACCGGATCGTCTCCCCCGTGCGGTAACGTGAGCCCGTCAGCACCATGGAGGCGACATGAGCACCACGCGCGCACCCGACCCGGCCCGGCGCAACCCGCAAACGACCGCCGCGATCCTCGAGGCCGCGCTCGGCATGGCCCGCGAAATCGGCTTGGCGCGCGTCACCATCGAGGGGATCGCGGCTCGTGCGGGCGTCGGCAAGCGGACCGTCTACCGCTGGTGGCCCTCCAAGGGCGCGGTCGTCCTCGACGCGTGGGCGCAACAGCTCGAGGAGCGCCTGCACCGGCGCCTCGACACCGCGCAGACCGGCGACTTCGAGGCCGACCTGAAGCTGATGGTCAAAGACGCCTGGATCCACACGATCGGCGACACCCGCAGTGTTCTCGCCTCGATCGTCGCCGAGTCCCAGCACGACCCCGATCTCGCCGCCCAGTTCCGTCAACGCCTCATCGACCCCGCCACCGCGTTGGTCGCGGAGCGCATCCGCCGCGCCCAGGCGGACGGACAGGTCGCCGCCGACATCGACCCCTACCGCGCCATCGAGCTGATCTACGCCCAGCTGTATTACCGGCTGCTCGTCGTGCGCGGCCCGAACGACGAGGCGTACGTCGAGGACGTGGTCGAACTCGCCATGCGCGGGCTCAGGCCCCACCGCCAGAACGGGGCATGATCCCGACAGGCCGGAAACCGCGGACGCTCTCGGAGTGGGAGAGCCTCACTCCGCCGCCTCTTCGGTCCGGTGCCATGGGTGTGATCCGCCGATGGGAAGAACCCGGGCTTCCTCCTCCTGGGCTGCTGCTGCCGGGTCCGCACGGGAGCGACGAGATGCGCTCCCCCGCCGAACTCGCCCCGTCCGACACCAAGGTCGTCGAGCAGGAGCGTCTTTCGTCCGGCGCCGGTTCCGCGCGGTGCGCCGCAGCATTGTGTGCACGCGTCCGCGACCCCCCGGCGCCGGGCGGGCTCGAAGGCGTATGACGGGAACGCAGGGGCCTTTGGGAGGCCGATGTGCCCGGTGCCGGCGGGTCTCGGCACGGCGTGGTGACCGTCGGAAGGCCCGGCTTGACGGTGTGGTCGACGGCGGCGAGCACCGGCTCGCCCACTGCTGCACGACTCGGCCGGCCACTTCCCGACCGACCGCACCCCTGAATTTTCCGCCGCTCCGGCCTCTGGCACCATGACGCATCCATGTAAATCGAACTCATGGGGGTGGGCGCACGTGCGCCGCAGTCTGACACGACTTCCAGGAAAGAGAAGCGTCCTCGCCGCGACCGGTGGCCTGGCGCTCGCCGCTTCGCTGCTCGTCCCGGCCACGGCATCGAGCACACCGAACGTTCCGGAGCTGAAGGCCGAACCGGTCGCCGCGTCGGCAGTCCCCACTGCCACGCCCATGGCGCAGACCGGCCCTCGAAACATCATCAAGCGTCTGCAGGACACCTACATCAGCAGCGCCGACAACGCCGACCACTCGCAGGGCCACATCCTGCATGTCGGTACGCCCGACAACGGTGTGACGAAGTACCGGAGCTTCATGCGCTTCGACGTGTCGAAGCTCCGTGGCGCGCCGATCAAGCAGGCCACCCTGCGCGTGTACAACTCCTTCGTCTCCGACTGCGCGGCCAACGCGTGGATGGGCGTCCACCCGGTGACCTCGGCGTGGGATCAGGCCACCATCACCTGGGCCAACCAGCCCACTGTCGGCGCCGGCAAAGGCACCTGGTTCGGTGTCGGTCACCCGAACTGCCCCGACGTTCCGAACAAGACCAATCCCGCCGCGTCCAACGGTATCCAGCGCATCGACGTGACCGACTGGGTCAAGGGGTGGGCGGACACGAGCCTGCCGAACCACGGGATCAGGTTCAGCGCCGCCGAGAGCGGCACATCCGGTTACAAGGACTTCTGCTCCATGAACCCGGTGGGGACCGACTACGCGTGCCACGCCGCGTACAACGCCCCCACTCTCGAGGTCGAGTTCAACGAGGGTCACACCCCGCTCATCTCGGGCAACGAGTTCGGCCCGACCTACCCGAACAACTACCCCAGCGCGCACGCGGCGCTCGAGTTCTTCGACTCCACCAAGCCTTCCGTCTGGCCGAGTTCGGGGCCGTACCAGCGGTGGATCCCCGACGCGTACCACTCCGTCTTCGACGCGAGCCTGAAGGGTGACGCCTGGAAGGGCGGCACCTCGCACAAGCTACGGCCCGGCGGTCCGTACGGCGGTACGGTTCTGGTCACCGGCGACGGCGGCAGCGGCTTCGTCGGCGTGATCCCCTACCCGTCGCTCGCCGGCTATCACTGGGCCGTCAACGTGGGCACCGCCGGAAACCTCCACGGCGTCGAGATGCTGCCGAACGGCAACGTGGTGGTCGCGTTCTCCGACGCCGTCCCCGGGGCACCCCAAGGCGGCGTCGCCGTCTACACCAGGGCTCAGGGCGCACCCGGAGCCTGGAACGCCGCGTCACCTCAGATCTTCCCGCTGGAGGACGCGCACGAGGTCTCGTACGACCCGGCCTCCGGTGCCCTCTGGGCCGTCGGCGGAAAGCAGCTGGTGAAGTACGCCTACGCGGGAGGAAAACTCGCGCCCCCACTGGAGCAGGACATATACGCCCTGCCCAAGCAGAGCGCCACGGGGGATGCCTGGGGGCACGACCTCGGCCCTGTGTACGGCAACTCCGACCGCCTCTGGGTGGCGAGCAACGGGGGCATCACCCAGTTCTCCAAGAGTGGCTCCGTTCGCTGCCACTTCGGTACGAACGACGACCGCTGGCCGAAGGCCGCGTACGTGCAGGGAGCGGAGCACCGTTGGTGCAAGGACTACGCCAACGAACCGGTGATCAACAGCCGCGGCCTGGTCAAGAGCGTGGGTGACGACCCGGCGTCCGGTGCCGTCGTCTCCACCTGCTCGGGCAACCTCGACGCCTGTCCGGAGACGCAGATGTCCAACCCCGACGCGCTCTGGACCTCGGCTTACATGCGGTTCGTCGCCGGAAACGGCACGACGACGATCAAGGCGGCCTCGTCGTCGGACCGGCACTACAAGGCGACCTGGGCCGTCCCGGCCTATCAGTGATGCGGGATTCCGCGTCCTGAGAAGGGCGTGTACGACCCTAGGGGGTGGCCGTCCTGCCGGCTCCCCCCCAGGGCCCGTAAGGGGCGGATCGGCGCCCTCGTACCGGATGGGGGCACTCCGGCCGCCGGACCGCGCCGGCGACGGCGGTGGGGGCAGACTCACTCCTTCCGGTAGCGGAGGGCGTCTCGCCGTCACGTTTCCGCCTCGGGTCGGTTACGTAGTCGCACTCATCGGATCAGGTCCGGGACCGACGGACCGTAGAGACAGGTGACGGACATGCGTACTGAGGCTGCCCAGCGGGTCGAGCTGGTCTTCTCCCTTTTCGATGTCAACCGCAACGGGGTCGTCGACTCCGGCGACTTCGATCTCATGACGGAACGGGTGCTGGCGGCGGCCGTGGCCTCGGACGACGGCGCCAGGGAGGCCATCCGGGCCGCGTTCCGCCGCTACTGGTCGACGCTGGCCACGGAGTTGGACGCCAACGGTGACGGTGTGATCACCGTCGACGAGTTCCGTCCGTTCGTGCTCGACCCCGAGCGTTTCGGGCCCACGGTCACGGAGTTCGCCACGGCGCTCTCCGCGCTGGGGGACCCCGACGGGGACGGTCTGATCGAGCGTCCGCTCTTCGTGTCGCTGATGACGGCGATCGGTTTCGAGGAGGCGAACATCCACGCGCTGTTCGACGCCTTCGGCCCGGACGCCGAGGACCGCATCACCGTGGCCACGTGGGCCGCCGGCATCGAAGACTTCTACGCGCCGGACCTGGCCGGGATCCCGGGTGACCAGCTGGTGGCGGTCCGCACCGTCTGACACCGCCGTCGCGAGCGTCCCTGGGGCCGGCCCGCGTGGCCGGCCCCGGGGCGCCGCGTCAGGGCCGGGGCTCGTGGGGCTTGTGGGGCTTGTGGGGCTTGTGGGCGAACACCCACCGGTTGCCCTCCAGCGCGTCGTTCCGCTCGGGGAGGGGCCCTCGTCCCAGCAGGCGGGTGAACTCGAACGGGGTGTGCGTCGACGTGGACCAGCCCCTGACCGCCAGGGCGCCGGCGGAGTCGGGGCGCGGCTCCCTCGCGAAGAGGTCGAGCAGGTCGATGCCGATCTGTTCGCGTGTCGCCGTGTAGATCGCGCTGTCACGGTACGCCAGCAGGTCCTTCTCCAGTTTGGCCTCGAAGGCCAGGGTGCTGCCTCCGGCCGTGAGCCGGTGCACCGTGTCGACGAGATATGTCTCCGCGGAGGCCGGCAGGTAGAAGAGCAGCCCCTCGGCCAGCCAGACGCTCGGGGCGGACGGGTCGAACCCCGCGGAGGTCAGCGCGGTGACCCAGTCGGCGCGCAGGTCGACCGGGACGGGGACGCGTTTCACCTTGGGGACGGCCGCGGCCTCCGCGAGGATCCGCTCCTTGAAGGCCAGCACACCCGCCCTGTCGATCTCGTGAACGACGCAGTCGGAGGGCAGGTCGAGCCGGAAGGCGCGGGTGTCGAGGCCCGCGCCCAGCAGGATCACTTGGCGGATGCCCGTGCCGGCCGACCGGAGGACGAAGTCGTCGAGGACTCTCGTCCGCAGGCCGAAGTAGCGGGCGAACCTCCCCCACAGCGGGTCGTGCTCCCCGTCCGGGACCTGCTCGATGCGCACCGGCCAGCCGGCGCACGCCGGGGCCGCGCGCACGAAGTGTTCCGCGTACTCGTCCTGGGCGAGGCTGTCGCGGCGGTGGGTCTCGATCGCACGGGCGGCGGCGACCAGGAGGGCGGTGAGTCCCACCCCTCCGTCGACGCCGTCCGTGGTGGTCGGTGCGTTCATCGGTCTCCTCTCTCCGGCAGCAGAACGGCTTTGACCACGCGGCCCGCCTCGCAGTCGCGTTCGGCCTCGTTGATGTCGGCCAGGGGGTAGGTGCGGATCAGTTGGTCGAAGGGGAAGCGGCCGGCCTGCCACAGAGAGGTCAGCCGGGGTATCAGCAGCGCGGGTACGGCGTCCCCCTCGCAGATGTGCCGGATGCTGCGGCCCTTGTCGAGCGTGCCCGGTTCGAGGGCGAGCGCGGTGTGCAGGCGTGCCACGAGGCCGAGCGTGCCGGTGGGGCGCAGGGCGTGGAGCGCGTCGTTGATGAGCGGGGGCGAGGCAGTGGTGTCCAGGGCGTACTGGGCCCCGCCGCCGGTCAGCCGGCGGATGCGGTCGGCCGACCCGGCCGTCCTCGCGGGCAGCGGGATCGCGCCGTACCGTTCGGCCAGGGCCAGTCGTCCAGGGTGGTGGTCGACGGCGACGGTCCGTACGGCGGCGGCGGTCGCCGCCATCACCGCGGCCAGGCCCACCGCTCCCGCGCCGAGGACGACGAGGGTGTCGCCGGGGCCGGCGCGGAACGTGTTGAGTACAGCTCCGGCACCGGTGAGGAAGCCGCAGCCGAGCGGTCCCAGCAGTTCGAGCGGTAGGGCGGGGTCGACCCGGACGGCGTTGCGCGCCGGGACGAGCGCGTACTGGGCGAAGGACGACTGGCCGAACCACCGGGGGGCCAGCGGGCCGCCGGTGGCGTCGGTGAGCCGTGGCACGTCCTCCGCGCGTCCTCCGAAGAGGTTGAGGGAGGCGAAGGAGTCGCAGTACGCGGGGGCCGCCCCCAGACAGTTCCGGCACGCTCCGCAGGAGTCGAAGCTCAGCACGACGTGGTCGCCGACGCCGATCGCTCCGTCCGGACGTGCGGAGGGGCCTTTCGTGCCGTCGCCCGACGCCACCACGACTCCGGCGCCCTCGTGGCCGAGGACCGCCGGGAGCGGGGTGCGGCCGGCCGATCGCCGGACCGCGAGGTCGGTGCGGCACATTCCGCATCCCGCGATCTCGACGAGGATCTCCCCGGCGGCCGGGGCGTTGCCGAGGGTCACCTCCTCCACCGTGAAGGGGGAGTCGTACGAGCGCAGCACCGCGGCCCGGAATTTCATCGGCCTTCCTCCCGCGGCCGGTGCACGACGAACGGCCGGAGGTTGCCGTAGAGGCCCCATGGTCCGCCCGCGACGCCGAGCCCGCTGTCCTTGGTGCCGGCGAAGGGCTGGGCGAGGGAGAGTTCGGCATGGTGGTTGATCCAGGCCGTGCCGCATTCGAGCCGGTCGGCGACCGCGGCGGCCCGGTCGGGATCCGTGCCCCAGACGGAGCCGCCCAGTCCGAAGCCGGTGCCGTTGGCGGCGTCGACGGCTTCGTCGAGGGTGCGGTAGGGCAGCACCGGCAGGACCGGACCGAACTGTTCTTCCGTCACCACGGGGCTGTCGGGTGGGACGTCGGTGAGGATCGTGGGGGCGAAGAAGTAGCCCGGTCCTTCGAGCCGGTGGCCGCCGGCCGCGGCGCGGGCGCCGGCCGCCACGGCCCTTCGTGTGACCTGCTCGACCCGGGCCAGTTGGGGCGCGTTGTTGACCGGGCCGATCCGGGTGCCGGGGTCGAGTCCGGATCCGACGGCGACGGTCTTCGCGCGGTGGGCGAGGGCCTCGACCACCTCGGCATGGAGCCGCGCCGGCGCGTAGACGCGTTTGACCGCCATGCAGACCTGCCCGCAGTTGCGGAACGCGGCCCAGAACAGCCGGTCCGCGATCCGTTCCACGTCGGCGTCGTCCAGGAGGACGGCCGCGTCGTTGCCGCCCAGTTCCAGGGTGACCCGGGTGAGCGAGGCCGCCGCCGCCGTGGCGACGGCCCGTCCGGTCGGTACCGAGCCGGTGAACGTGACGTGGCGGATGCCCGGGTGGGAGGCGAGGCGGGCTCCGAGAGGTTCCCGGCCGGTGACGACGGTCAGGATGTCTTCGGGCAGGACCGCGGCGAGGACGGAACCGAGCAGCCGGGTGGCGAGCGGGGTGTACGGGGACGGTTTGAGGACCACGGTGTTGCCGGCCGCCAGGGCGGGGGCGAATTTCGCCGCCGCGAGCTGGAGGGGGAAGTTCCACGGCACGATCCCGGCGACGGGCCCGAGGGAGCGCCAGCGGACCTCGCTGTGCACGGGCCTGCCGTCGTCGATCCGGCGGGCGTGAGGGGCGAGGCCGGCGAAGTACCGCAAGCGGGCCGCCGTACGGGCGACCTCCGCGTACGACTCCGCCAGGGGCTTGCCCTGCTCCCGGGTGAGCAGGGGGGCGAGGTCGTCCCCGGCGGTCTCGACGGCGTCGGCGGCGGCGCGCAGGGCGGTGGTACGGGCGGCGGGGTCGGCCCGCCATCCGTACCAGGCGCGCCGGGCGCGTTCGACCACCGTGTCCAGTTCCTCCGGTCGCTGGTCGGGGGCGTCGTCGAAGAGCTCGCCGGTGGCGGGGTCGACGACGGTGAGGCGTGCGGCGCGGGGGCCGGGGGCATTGCCTGCTTCCGGTGTCGGCATCCTGCGGTCAGCTCACGGCCGGGGCGCCGGCGGCGTGCTCGCGGGCTTGCCGGTCCATCTCCGCGCGGAAGGCGGCGACCAGGTGCGGCTGGATCCTGCCGGCATTGCGGTCGCCTCCCGCGCAGACCGCTCCCCGTACGCCCACGATGTCCGTGCCGATGCGGGTCAGCGCACCGAGGTCGGCCTGCCGGACGCTGCCCGCGAGGGCGGCGAGCAGCCCGGAGGCGTGGGCGCGGCGGACGAATTCGGCGCAGGCGTCCGGCGGGACGTGGTCGAAGAGCCGCGTCCCGTCCTTGATCGCGGTGTCCAGCATGGCCGCGTCGGCGCCGGCGCGGGCGGCGATGTCGGGCAGGGCGAGCGGATTGACGCAGCCTACGCGGTGGGCGTCCGCGTAGCCCGAGGCGACGACGAGCGCGTCCGGACGGTGGTCCTTCACCGCCCGGACGACCGCCCGCATGACCTCGACGCCCTGCTCGGGGGTGGTGCAGCCGTAGAGGCCGACCTTGATGTACGTGGCGCCGGAGACGACCGCGCCGAGTGCGGCCTGGGCCACGGTACCGGGCTTGTAGGGCACGTCGCCGACGGTGGCGGAGACCGGCTTGTCCGCCGGGACCGCGTCGCGGATCTCCCGGATGACCCACGGGAAGTTGGCGCCGAGAGAGCCCTCGTCGGGCTTCTTCACGTCGACGATGTCGAGGTGGTCCGCCGCCTTCGCACAGTCGAGAGCCTCCTCGACGCCGTCCGGGGAGATGAGAAGCAACACCGTGCACTCCTTCCGCCGCGTATCCGCCCGATCGGAGGTCGAGGAACCCGCGGGTCACCTGGTTCATGTGCGGTGCGCTCATCTTTTCCACCCGTCCGCGCGCACCGGTAGGGCGCGCGGAGCCGCCGGGGGGCGCGTATGCGCAGACGCAGGTTTCCGTGTGCACCGGCGCGGACCGGGAGCCCGCGGCCCGTGCCGCGATCGCCCGAGCGGTCGGTCAGGTGCGCCCCTGCGCCCTGGCGTGCCTCGGTCGGACAGCCCCTGATCGACGGCCGGGACCGGGCCGGATGGGGGTGGGGCCGGCCGCAACGAACGGCCCGTGCCGCACGCCGTGCGGTACGGGCCGTCGGTCGGGTCGCGAGACGCACCCGTCACCGGTGGGTCAGGAGACGGTGACCGTCGCCAGGCCCCGGTAGAAGGTGTGCTCCGACAGTTTCAGGTACTTGCCGTTGGCGTCCTTGGCGGCGTCGTACGTGTGGGGGGTGGTTTCCGTGCGCGCGGCGTCCTTGAAGTACAGGGGGACGGAGGCGCCGCTGAGCGACTCGGGTGTGGTGGCTTCCGAGAAGAAGAGGTGGTCGATCTTGCTGTTGCGCTGGTCGGCCTCGGTCGGGGACAGGTCGACGGTGGTGGACTGGCCGCTCCGGCAGGTCTTGGCGGGGGCGGCGCAGTCCGGATCCGTCATGGTCCAGTAGGCGGGGTCGCCGCCGGGGCCGTCGGGGTCGCCGTTGTCGTCGCTGTCGGCCTCGTAGAAGCGGCCGATGCCCCCGCCCGGTTCGGCGTCGGGGCGGTAGAAGCTGTCCAGCTGGGGGCCCTTGTGCGGCTGCGGGACCGCGTTGAAGTCGCCGCCCACCACGACGACCTTGCCGGCGTCGATGTCGTCGTCGAGTTCGGAGGCGAGACGCGCCGCCTGCGCGGAACGGGCCCGGTCGTTGACGCCCTTGGGGTCGTCGAAGGCGCGCATGTGCACGCTGCAGCCCTTCACCTTCCCGGGGACGCCCACGAGGGTCGCGTCGTAGCAGAGGGCGTTGAACGTCCGCGCCGGGACGACCGGGCTGCCGTCGGCCTTGATCTGGTGGTTCTCGCCGCCGAGCGAGATCTTGTCCGGCGGGCCCAGCGTCCCGCGGGCTCCGACGACCTGACCGATCCAGCAGCGCGTGTCGTCATTGGCCGGGTCGCTGTCCATGTTCACCGAACAGTCGGACACGCCGCAGCCCGTGTAATTGGTGAGCAGCGGCGTGAAGCCGAACTCGTAAGTGCCCTCGTATCTGTTCTGGAACCACTGGAACTGCGGGTAGCACACTTCCTGGAGCATGATCAGGTGCACCGGTTGGAAGTCGGTGATCTGCTTCTCGATGTGGTGGAGCTTGTCGGTGCCGCCCTTGTTGCACATACCGCCGCACATGTTGAAGGTGACCGCTCTGAGCTGCACCTCGGTTCCGGCCCCGGCGTCGGCCGGCGCGGTGTCCGTGGCCGTGCGCTTCGTCTCGGTCACCGCCCGGTCGGCTCGCAGCAGGTCGGCCCCGTTCCGGGCGAGGCCCACCATCAGGACGACGGAAAGGGCGGCTGCGAAGGCCGCCAGAATTCCACGTGTTCTCATCGCTTCCCTTGGAATCGCAATCGGCGAACGCGATGATCTCAAATGCCGCGTGAACATGTCACACAAGAGGCCGGGGGCCGGCCGGCAGGCAGCTCCGTACGCCACCGCGCGGACTCCTGGGCGCGCCCCCTTCACGAGCCGCCGAGCGGCGGCTTCGGCGGGCGGGCCCCGCTTCCGTGCCCGGCCTCAGGCGACTCCGGCGGGAAGCCGTCCCGAGGGGTATTCGAGCGGGGTGAGGAAATCCAGGTCGTCCAGGCGCTGGTCGGTGAAGAAGCGCAGGAGGAGTTCGCCGACCTCTCTGCGGCGTTCGAGTGCCGGCAGGTGGTCCGTGTCGCGTACGAGGGTGAAGATGCTGCCGGCGATGGTGGCAGCGGCTTCACGGCCCAGGTCGGGGCGGGTGAGGGTGTCGTGCTCGCCGGTGACACAGAGGGCCGGGACGCCGCTCACCCCGCCGTCGGGCAGCCCCGACCAGTCGATCACGCGGCGGATGGACGCCAGGTGACGCTCGAAGTCCGGTCCCGTGACGGCCGCCATGTCACGGGCCAGCACACGGGTGACCGCGGCCCGGTTGCGTACCGTACGGTCGGCCGGGGCCATGAGCGACTCCACGCTGCGCCGGGCGTACCCGTCGGCGTCCCCCGAGGCGAGCGCGTCCGCCATGGCCCGAAGCCCCTCCAGCCCCTCCGGCGGGTAGACGGAGGCGGCTCCCATGAGGGCCAGCCGGGACAGGCGGCCGGGATCGCGCTGCGCGAGGTGGTAGGCGACCGGCACCGCGTAGGAGACGGCGTAGAGGTTGACCCGGTCGAGGCCCAGACGGTCGAGGAGGTCGGTCAGGGCGTCGGCGAGGAAATCGAACCCGTACGTCGCCGGCAGCGGGTCGGCGTTGCCGGAACCGGGCAGCTCCACATGGATGAGGGGTGCGGTCTGCGCCCATGGCCCTTCCAGCCGCCGGTAGGAATACATGTTCTGGAAGGCGCCGCCGATCACGACGATCGGCTCCGTGCTGGGGGCGGGGCACTGCACGACACGGCACTGGTAGCCGAAGCCGGAGAAGAAGAAACGATGCACCTGATCGACGGTCACGAGGACGAACTCCAGACGACGGAAAACGCGTACCGTTGGATCAACGACCTGCCCTCGACATGGTTCTCGCCGCCGGCCCCGGCCCCACACCAACGTGTGGTGCTCTCGGCTCCGGCCGGGAGTCGGCACGGGTGGCGGGCAGGTCGCGACGGAATCCGGCCGCACCGGTCGCGGGGTCCGGGTCGTTGTCCTCGTGCGCGGCCCGCCGATCCGCGGGCCGCGCGCGACGCACACCGACCCGCCGGAGCAGACATGTCACAGAAGCAGCGGACAACGGGGACCGAGCACGGCTTCACCGGCTACGCCGAGGACCTCCTGAAGGTCCTGGCGCGGCATCCCGACCGGCCTGCCGTTCTCACCGCCGACCACCGGCCCGTGTCCGCGGGCGAACTGTCCGCCCTCGTTCACCGTCTCGCCCGGGCTCTGCGAAGCCGCGGGATCGGACCGGGCCGGACGGTGTCCCTGCTCACCGGCAACACGCCTCTCGCCCTGGCCGCGCGCTACGCGGTACCCCTGACCGGTGCGCGCCTCGTCTACCTGTACGACGTCATGCCGCCCAGGGCCCTCGCGCACATCGTCGCCGACGTCGACACGTCCTTGCTGCTCGTCGACGCGAGCCGGCAGGCCGACCTGGGCCCCCTCCTGTCCCTGGTCGGCGTCCCGGAGGTGGCGTCGCTCGGCCCGGCCGCCGGCTGCGACGATCTCGTCGCCTCGGTCGCCGAGCACGCCGGGGACGCTCCCGGCGGACAGACCGACCCCGATGCCGACTGGTGCATCCGTCACACCAGCGGCACCACCGGGGTCCCCAAAGCCCTCCAGGTCACCCACGGCCAGTACAAGCGCTGCCTGAACAGTCTGCACGTCGACGCGGGTGATCCGCCGCGCTTCCTCGTCAACACCCCGCTGTCGCACGTCGCCGGCCTGTGCGCCGATCTGACGCTGCTCCAGGGCGGCAGCGTCGTTCTGCAGCAGGATTTCGACGCCGGCGCGGCCCTGGCGGCGGTCGAACGCGACAGCGTCACCCACCTGTGGCTGCTCCCGCCCCTGCTGCACCAGATGCTCGACCACCCGTCCTTGCCCGCCACCGACGTCTCCAGCGTCCAGCGCGTCACCTACGGCGGGAGTCCCGCGTCAGCCGCCCGGCTCCGGCGCGCCGCGGAGGTCTTCGGGCCTGTGCTGCACAGCTGGTACGGACAGAGCGAAACCCTCGGCCTCACCGAGGTCCGGCCCGAGGAGCACCTCCTGACCGGCCGCCACGGCCAGATCACCGTCGGCCGCCCCATGCCCGAAGTCGAACTCGTCATCCGTGACGCCCACGGTTCGCCACTTCCCGCCGGCCACCAGGGCGAGATCTACGCCCGCTCCCCCGGGATGATGCGCGGCTACTGGAAACAACCGGAACTCACGGCCGCCATCATGCGGGACGGCTGGATCCGCACCGGAGACGTCGGATACCTCGACGACGACGGCTACCTCTTCCTCGTCGGCCGCTCCAACGACCTCATCAAGACCCTTGGCGGCGGCATCTATCCCAGCGAGGTCGAAGCGGTGCTGCTGACCCATCCGGCCGTGGCGCATTGCGCCGTCTTCGGCGTCGCCGACCAGGACGCGGCCGAACACGTCCACGCCGCCGTCGTACCCGCCGCGGGCCACCGGATCACCCCCGAAGAAATCCGCACCCACATCACCACCCACCTCACCCGCCAGTACGCACCCGGCACCGTCCACTTCGTCGCGGACATCCCCCGCACCGCCATGGGCAAACCGGACAAGAACAAGCTGCGGGACCAGCTCACCTGACCTCACCGCGCACCGTTGTCGCACGAGCTGGGCCCCCTGGGTCCGGCCTGGACCGCCGCGCCACCGACGGTCCCCCACTGCCGGGTCGCTGTCCGGCGGTCAGGGGCCGGGGCGGCAGCAGGAACCTCGCTGGAAACTCCGGGCCACGTCGAGCCATGTGGTGTCGGGGCCGGCGGCCGGGGGCGGCGACGTGTGGACGCGGGTGAGGTCGGCCTGATGGTGGGGGACGCCGTCGCGCAGGACCAGGGGGATGTCGACGAGGGTGGTGAAGTCGCTGAAGGGATCGCCGTCGACGACGGTGAGGTCGGCGACCTTGCCGGGTTCGGCGGTGCCGAGTTCGCCGTGGAGTCCGAACACCCGGGCGGGGACGGCGGTGGCGGTGCGGAGGGCCTGGGCGGGGGTGAAGCCGTGGGCGTGCAGCGCGCGCAGGGCGAGGTGCAGGGAGAGCCCGGGCGGGACCAGGGGGGCGTCGGTGCCCAGGGCGAGCGTGGCGCCGCCGGCCGCGAGCAGACGGTAGTTGTCCATTTCGACGGACAGTGCCCGGAGCTGCGCGGCGGTGGGCGGGGTGCCGGCGCGTTCGCGGACGGAGGCGGCGTCCCAGGGCGGCATCAGGCTGCGTACGCGTACGTCGTCGGCCAGGCCGGGGTCGGCGGCGAGAAGGGCCTGTGCGGTGAACGGGGTGACGATCAGGGCGAAGGTGCCGTCGGCGTACTGCTGGACGACGTCCTGTCGGATGTCTCCCAGCGGGGTGGTGGCGTGCCCGTACGGAAGGCGCTGGGTGGCCTGAAGATGGGTGGTCAGGTCCTGGCCGGCGGCACGTCCGGGACTGCACAGATGGCTGCCGCACGGCACGCCGAGGCGGTGTGCGGCGTCGGCGGCCCGTGCCATGAAGTCGCCCGGGGCCCGTACGTAGGTCTTGACGAAGTCGACGTTCAGGGCGGTGGCGCGTTCCAGGGTGCGCTCGAGGCCCGCCCTGGTGCGGTGGGCGCGGCCCTTGCTGTAGGCGGTGCGGGCGCCGTCGATCAGCTCCGCGCAGGCCAGCAGGCGGGGGCCGGTGCTGTGGCCCGAGGCGAGCGATTCGCGCAGCCCGACGGCCTCGTACAGGGGCGCGCCGAGGCAGGCGGTGGTGGTGATGCCGTAGGCGAGGGCGGTGAGGTGGTGACGGGCGCCGTAGGTGGCGCTGTAGGGGTGGGTGTGGCTGTCGATCAGACCGGGGATGACGGTCCGGTCGGAGGCGTCGATGGTGCGGTGGCCGGGGCGGCGGGCCCGGTGGGGGTCGACAGCGGTGATGCGGCCGTTCTCGATCAGGATGTCGACGTCGTGGCGGGGCGGGGCTCCGGTGGCGTCCCAGAGTTGGCCGGCGTGGACGCGCAGCGGTTCCGGCCCGGGTGGCCGGCGTCGCACGGTCAGCGGTACCGGCAGCGTGCGGGTGCGGCCCCGCTGTCGCGCGCTGTCGAGGTCCAGCAGACGCAGGCGTCCGTTGGAGAGGTAGAGAAGGAGTCGGGAGTCGCGGGCCCAGCTGGGATGATCGGCGGGCTCGTCGGTGAGGCGGCGGGCGGGCCCGGTGGGGGTGCCGTCGGGACGGACGGGCAGCAGCCACAGGGCCGATTCGGCGACCAGCGCCAGGTGACGGCCGTCGGGCGACCAGACGGGTCCGGCGGCGGCCCGGTCGGACAGCGACTGGTGCGCGGCGGGCAGGTGGCGCCGGTCGGTGCCGGTGCGCGTGTCGACGACCCGGATGAGGTGGTAGCCCTCGCGGAAGCGCTGATTGAGCCGGTTGCGGTCGCAGAAGGCGATGTACCGGCCGTCGGGTGACCAGGTGGGCGCGCCGGGTGGCCCGTCCGTGGCGAGGGGGCGGGCGAGGACGCGCTCGGCGCCGGTGGCGGGGTCGTGCAGCAGCAGGTTGCCGGCGATGTCCTGGCAGGCCAGGAGGGAGCCGTCCGGGGACAGCGCCGGATGCAGCCGTCCGGCGCCGGTGACGGGTTCGTCGTGTCCGCTGTCCAGGTGCAGCCGGCGTACGGCCGTCAGTCCGTCCCGGTCGGTGCAGTAGAGCAGGCTGCGTCCGTCTCCGGCCCAGGCGGGCATCTGCACGTGGTGGACCGGCGAGGCCTGGAGGAGTTTGCGGGGAGTGCCGCCGACGGGCAGCAGCCACAGGGCGTTGAGAGCCGCGAACGCCACCTCGCGCCCGTCGGGGGAGAGCGCGGGCCGCTGGATGCCGCGCACCGGGACGGGCCGGGCCGGCGTGAGATCGCGCGGTTTCGGCCGGCGGCCGGGTGCCGGCACGGGCATCCGCGCGTCGAAGGCGATCTCCTGGACGGACGGCGTCCCGGTCAGGGTACGGACGCGGATGCGTCCGTCGCCCACGTACAGCAGGCGGTCGTCACCCAGCCAGCACGGCGGTGCCGCCGCCAGGTCCTCGTCGGCCGCCACGGTCCGGCCGTCCACCATCAGGGCCGCGCGGGCGGCCGGGAGGGAGGGGGAGTCGCCGGTACCGGTCAGGTGCAGGTAGGCGACGCGGCCCGAGGGGGACACCGAGGGGCACAGCACCCGGCCGGACGTGACCGTGCGCAGGACACGCGCCGGGCCGCCGGTGACGGGCACCCGGACCAGGGCCGAGCCGCCGTCGGTTCCGCCGCCCGGTGTGTGGGCCGCGCGGACGCACACCAGCGAACGTCCGTCCGGCCACCAGGCCGGGTCGTAGTCCTCGAAGGCACCGCCGGTCAGCCGCCTCGGCCGGGCGTCGTCCACGTCGAGGACGCACAGGCCGAAGGAACCTCCGGACACCGGGTCGCCGTCGCGTTCGGAGGAGAAGGCCAGGCGGGTGCCGTCGGGTGACCAGGCGACGTCGCGGTCGTCCCAGGGGCCGTCGGTGAGCTGCCGCAGCCCGGTGCCGTCGGCCCGCATCGTCCACAGGTGGAAGGAGCCGCCGCGGTAGCCGCACAAGGCCACGGCCCCGCCGGTGGAGGACAGGGCCGGGCGGGTGGCCTCCAGGTCCCAGTCGGTCAGCGGCGCCGCGGGTCCGCGCTCACGGGGTACGCGCCACAGGACTCCCTGCGCTTCGGCGATGAGCAGGTGGCCGTCGGCGGAAGCGGTGACCGATCCGCCGGTGATCTCGCGGTAGCGCAGAACCCGCCCCTTGTCCGAAGCGCCGGCGGCGGCCGTTTCGGGGACCGTCGACACCGCCAGACCGGCAGCGGAGGTCCGCAGGAATCCACGGCGGTTGACGTGGCCGAAGTCGAACATGGCGCCTTCCGGGGTCGGTCTCGTGCGACGGTCCCGGTGCCGAGCGCCGCGCTCTCGTACGAGACGGCGTACGCGTCCCGGTCCCGGGGGCGGGCCCGGTGGGTACGGCCCCGGGTACGGGGAGCGGCGCGTCGGCCGCGCGGAAGGTGCCGGGTCACGTTGCACCGTGTGTCGTCGACGGTCCCGTACGGCTCACCGCTCGTCGCTTTTGTCCATGTTTTCACGCCGCGGAGCCGAGCAGCATGGGCTTCCGGGGGCGCTCGGGTGGACAGCGGGGGGCGCGTGAGGGCGCGGAACCAGGCCCGTGTGCGGTCATCGGAGGGTGTTCGTCTCGAGATCGAGGTGCAGGGCCCGGCGTACGGCCGCGGACGCAGCGCGGGATGGGTCCGGGCACGCCCCGGTGGGGCCGGCCTTCACCCGGACGGGGCGTGACGCGAGGGGTGGGCCGGGAGTTGGCACAGTCGCGGGGTGCGGGCGGCTGCCCGGTTCGACGGTCGGCGGAGGCGGCGGGTATGGATCTTGTGACGGTCCGGGCCGTGTGCGACGCGCGCGGTGGTGTGCGGTGGGAGGCGGGGGACGCGTGGCTGGCCGGCGGCACCTGGCTGTTCTCCGCTCCCCGGCCCGGGATCTCCCGTCTGTGGGATCTCGAGCGGATGGGTTGGCGACCGCTGGTGGCCGGTGCGGGCGGTCTGGAGATCGCGGCGACGTGCACGGTGGCCGAGCTGCTGGCCTTCGCCGAAGGACCGGACGGGCCCTGGCCCGGTGCGCGTGCGCTGATGGCGGGCTGTTGCCGGGCGTTCTCCTCGTCGTTCAAAGTGTGGAACAGCGCCACGGTGGGCGGCAATGTGTGTCTGGCGCTGCCGGCCGCGCCGATGGTGTCGATGGCGGTCGCCCTGGGCGGCGTCTGTGTGCTGCGCGCGGCCGACGGGCGCGAACGGCGGCTACCGGTCGACGAGTTCGTCACCGGAGCCGGCAGGACGCGTCTGGAGCCGGGGGAAATGCTGCGCTGCCTGTGGCTTCCCGCCGAGGGCCTGGCGCGGCGCACCGTCATGCGCCGGGTGAGCCTGCGGCCCGGTGGGCATTCGGCCGCCCTGGTGATCGCCACGTCCGCTGCCGGCTCCGGGCGTTGCGCGTTCACGCTGACCGCGGCCACGGCGCGCCCGGTGCGCCTGCCCTTCGACCGGCTGCCGACGTCGGCAGGGCTGCGTACGGCGATCGAGCGGGCCGTCGGCCCTCGGATGATCGTGGAGGACGCCCACGGGTCCCCCGCCTGGCGCCGGCATCTTCTCGCTCACCTGGCCGAGGAAGCGCGGCGCGCCCTGATGGTGGAGGACTGACATGGCCTTCTCGCTCGTACTCGACGGCCGGCTCGTCAGCGAACCGCCCGCGCCCGGGCAGTGCCTGCGCACGTATCTGCGGGAGCGCGGCTGCTTCGGGGTGAAGAAGGGCTGCGACACCGGTGACTGCGGCGCGTGCACCGTGCACGTGGACGGCACGCCGGTGCACAGCTGCCTCTACCCGGCCCTGCGTGCTTCCGGGCGCGAGGTGGTGACGGTGGAGGGCCTGTCACGGGACGGTTCGCTGCACCCCGTACAGCGGGCGTTCGCCACGGCCGGCGCCTTCCAGTGCGGTTTCTGCACCCCCGGGTTCGTCATGACCGCCGCCGCCCTGGACCGGGCGCGGGGTGCCGATCTTCCCGAGGCCCTCAAAGGCAATGTGTGCCGCTGCACCGGCTATCGGCCGATCACCCAAGCCGTCCAGGCCTTCCACGAAGGCCGCGCCGATGACGCGCGGGCCGCCACTGCGGAGGACGTCCCTGTCGCTCCGGAAGCCGCGGGTGTCGTCACGGGCAGGGCCCGCTTCACCCTCGACCACCCGGAACCCGAGGGGCTGCTGCACGTCAAGCTGGTGCGTTCCCCGCACCGGCACGCGCTCGTCACCGGCATCGACACCGCCGATGCCCTGGCCGTGCCGGGGGTCCACGCCGTCCTGACCCACCGTGACGCGCCCGGCATCCGCTTCTCGACCGCTCTGCACGAGCACGCCGAGGAGGATCCGGCCGACACCCGCGTCCTGGACGACGTCGTACGTCACGTGGGCCAGCGCGTCGCGGCGGTGGTGGCCGACAGCGAAGCCGCCGCCGAAGAGGGCTGCCGCCGTGTCCGCGTCACCTACCGGCTCGTGCCCGCCGTCGGTGACCCGGAGCACGCTCTGTCGCCCGGCGCGCCTCGTGTCCATCCCGGCGGGAACATCGTCGAGGAGGTGCACACCGCCGTCGGGGACGTCGAGGCCGGACTGGCCGAAGCCGACCACGTCCATGAGGAGACGTACCGCACCCACCGGGTGCAGCACGCCGCGCTGGAGACCCACGCGACCCTCGTGTGGCAGGACGAGGACGGAGGGCTGCGCGTGCACACCACCACCCAGGCACCGCACCTGACCCGCCGGCATCTGTGCCGGGTGTTCGGTCTGCCACCGCGCCGCGTGCGGGTCACGGCCTCACGGCTGGGCGGCGCGTTCGGCGGAAAGCAGGAGGCGCTCACCGAGGACATCGCCGTGCTCGCGGCGCTGCGTACCGGGCGCCCCGTCAAGATCGAGTACACCCGCGCCGAGGAGTTCACCGCCACCACCCGCCATCCCTTCCAGGTCCGGGTGAGCGTCGGAGCCCGCCGCGACGGCACGCTCACCGCCCTGCGCCTGCGCGTCCTGTGCGACACCGGCGCGTACGGCAACCACGGCACCGCCGTCCTGCGCAGAGCCTGCACCGAGGCCCTGAGCCTCTACGACTGCCCCAATGTCACGGTCGACGGCTGGGCGCTCTACACGCACAACGTGCCGGCGGGCGCCTTCCGCGGTTACGGCATCGGCCAGATCGCCTTCGCCGTCGAATCCGCCCTCGACGAGATCGCCCGCAGAAGCGGCCTCGACCCCCTGGCCCTGCGCCGCCGGGCCTACCTGCGTCCCGGACAGTCCGCACCGGCGGTGACCGCCGACGGCACGCCACCCGTCGCCGACCACGGCATCAGCGGCTGTCTGGATCTCATCGAAGCGGCCCGCGCACGACGCTCGGCGACCCCGCCCGCGCTGCCCGGACCTGCCTGGGTGGTGGGTGAGGGCATGGCCGTCACCGTCACCCACACCCTGCCCTCCGACGGCCACGTCGCCCGGGCCACCGCCGCCCTGCGCGCCGACGGCACCTACGAGCTGCTCAGCGGTGCCCCGGAGTTCGGCAACCAGGCCGGCCCCGTCCACCGGCGCATCGCCGCCACGGTGCTGGCCACCACCGTCGACCGCGTCCATCTCCGCCAGGGCGACACCGATCTGCTCTCCCACGACACCGGAGGCTTCGTCTCCACCGGCTCCACTCTGGCCGCCCGCGCCGTCCACGACGCCTGCCTGGCCCTGCGCACGGCCGTCCTGGAAGCCGCGGCAGCCCACACCGGCACCACCCCGGACGGCTGCGGACTCGGGCCGGAGGCCGTCGACTGCGCCGGCCGCCCCCTGTCCTTGACCGTCCTGTACCGAACCGCCCGCGAGACCGGACGGCCACTCACCGCCACCGCGTCCCGGGACGCCACCACCGGGACTCCCGGTCTGGCGGCGAACGCGCAGTGGATCCGTCTCGCGGTCGACCCGGCCACCGGTCTGGTCGCCCTCCTGGATTCCGTCCACGCCGGCGACGCGGGCACCGTCCTGGACCGGCGCCAACTGCGGAGCCAGATCGAGGGAGCCGTCGCCCAGGGCATCGGCACCACACTGATGGAAGAGGTGCGCACCGATCACCACGGCCGCGTCACCACGGCGGAACTCCGCACCTACCCGGTCCCGCACGCCGCCGACGTACCTCCCACCGAGGTCCGCTTCGTCCCCGTCCCGGGCTCCGATCGGCCGCACGGCGCCAAGCCCGGCAGTGAGGCCGCGTTCAACCCCGTCGCCCCCGCCGTGGCCAACGCCCTGCGCGACGCCACCGGCGTCCGCTTCACGACCCTGCCCCTGCGCCCCGACGTCATCTGGGAGCGATGGCACGCGCACGTCCCGGCCTCACCCGGGGAACAGGCCGCGGAGGTCCGCTCCTCCCCCGCGTCGGAGGGACCGGCCGGCGGCTGACGGCCCGCACACCACCGGCGTTCCCGGGGACCGCGCCGGGCGCGACGCGGCCCGCGCGCCGCCGGCGCCTACGGCACCGGGCGGTCGATGCGCAGCACGTGCTGGTCGTGGTGGATCGTGTAGGTGCCGTCGCCGTTGTCGAAGTGCTGACGCACGTAGGTTTCGACCTCCTCGCGGGAGGGGGGCGGGGCGCCGGGGAGGCTGAGGTGGAAGCCCGCGACGGAGATCGTTTCCTCCAGATTTCGACCGTGGTAGCTGGCGGGGACGGTGTCCAGCCGGGTGCGCTCCACGAGGCCGGGCGGGAGGGCGGCCAGCTCGCCGGCGAGGTCGCGTACGTCGAAGCGGCATCCGGTGAGGTGACGCACCATGCGCATGCACGCGTTGTCGGGGTCCTGCAGCCACACGAGGACGACGCCTCCGGGCGCCACCCAGTCCAGGATGCGTGTGATCGTCGCCGTCCACTGCTCACGGGGGATGTAGTAGAGCACATGGGAGACCAGCGCGAGGTCGGCCGGTGTCTCCACGCGGGCGTCGGCGACGGGTTGTGCCACCACCTCGGCCTGCGGGCACGTGCGTGCCAGCACGCGCCGCATCGGCGCGCTCGGTTCGATGCACACGGTGCGCTCGAAGTAGGGGGCCAGGTGCCGCGTCGTCGTGCCGTCGGCGGCACCGACGTCGAGGAAGACCCGGCGGGTGGGCATCGTGTCCACCACGGCGCGCAGGTAGGCGTGGGCGTTGGTCTTCTCGTCCGTACCGGCGAGGAATTGGGCGAAGGCTTCCCGGTAGGCGTCGTCGGCCGTTCCGGTGCGGGCTGTCCTGTCTCGCTCCACTCACGCACCCCGCTCACGACGGGGGGAGCCGGGCGGGTGCGCGTGTGCGGCTTCGGGACGGATCCCTACCGCCATGGGCTTCTCCTTCACAGGCCGGCAGCACGTCCTTTCTCCTCGTCGAAGGGACAGCGCCCGGATGAGCTCGTCGGCGGCGCCCTTCTGGCGAGAGGCTACCTGCCGATGAGGGAAATGTGCCGTTTCGACCCTGGCGACGCGGCGTGGCCGTCGCAGGCTGTGCGGGGGCGTTGCCCCGGTCGGGTCGAGTGGCTCGATCCGACGGCTCGGGAGCGGAGGAGCCGCGTACGATGACGCCTCGGGGCGCCTTCGGGAGGTGCGGAGTGTCGGACGGTGGTCAGGCCATGCGGCCGGTGGTACGGGAGACGTACGGCCCGGGCGATCTGGGCAGTCATCAGATCTTTGCCGGCGGATTCATCAACTTCGGGTACTGGCGGGCGGTGGACCTGGGCGGGCCGCTCGGTGAGGCGGAGCGGATCCGCAGCCAGGTGGATCTCTACCGTCATGTCCTGGACTCCGCCGGCCCACCGCGGGGAGCGGACGTCCTGGAGGTGGGGTGCGGGCTGGGCATGGGGGCCGTGGTCACCTTGCGGGAGTACGGCACCGGCACGGTCACCGGCATGGACGTTCATCCGGAGCAGCTGCGGCGGGCGCGCGCGGCGCATGCCGACCTGCTCCGGCAGGAGCCCGCCCGGCTGCGGTTCGTCCAGGGGGCCGCGGAGAGCATGCCCCTGGAGGACGGCGCGTTCGACGCGGTGATCAGCGTGGAGGCGGCTCAGCACTTCCCGGATCTCGGTGCCTTCGCGGCGGAGACCTGGAGGGTGCTGCGACCGGGCGGCCGGGTGGCCGTCGCCAGCTTCTTCACCGTGGACGAGGCGCCCGGCCGGGCGGAGGAACTCGCGCGGCTGCTCGACACGTACGCCAGCGGTCTGGACATCGCACGGCCGGTGAAGGCGCTCGCCGACGCGTTCACGCGGGCCGGGTTCACCAGCGTGCGGGGCGAGTCGATCGGGGCGCACGTGTGGCCGGGGTGGGACCGCTGGCTCGGTCGGTGGTGGGAGCCCGGGACCTGGCCGCGGAATTTTCTGCGCGCCTACCGGCAACGGATTCTTGACTACTACCTCGTCACGGCCGTGCGGCCGGCGCAGGAGGCCGGCGCCGGGCCGGCCCCCGCGGCTCCGGGTGCGTGACGGCAGACGGACCTGCGCCCAGGCGGCCCAGGGGTGGGCTTCCGTACGTCCGGTGACCCGTGCCGGGCGGGGCCCGTGCGGGACGCAAGGGGCCGCGGCGCCTCTCGGCAGCCGCGGCCCCGGCGGTCAGCTCCCCGTGTCAGGGAGCGGCGCCGTCGTTCACCTCGCGAAGCCGTAGTCCAGCAGCTTCTTGACGTCGGCCGCGCGGTTCGTCTCGCTCGGTGCGGCGAGGACCGTGCCGATGACGGTCTTGTTGTTGCGGGTGGCCGCGAAGACGAGGCAGTACTTGGCCTGCTGGCCCGAGCCGGTCTTCACGCCGATCGCGCCGCTGTAGGTGCTCAGCAGCTTGTTCGTGTTGGTCCAGGCCATGTTCCGGTAGCCACCGGTCCTGGTCGTCACCTTCTGGGTGGTGGACTTGGTCTTGACGATGGTGCGGAACGTGCTGTTCTGCATCACGCTGCTCGCGAGCTTCGTCAGGTCGCGCGGGGTCGAGTAGTTCGCCCCGTTGCTGATGCCGTCGAAGGAGTCGAAGTGCGTGTTCCGCAGCCCCAGCCGCCGGGCCTCGTCGTTCATCTTCCCGATGAACGACTTCACCCGGGCAGCGCGGGTCGTGCCGGTGCCGAACTTGTCGGCCAGCGCGTAGGCCGCGTCGCAGCCCGACGGGAGCATCAGGCCGTAGAGCAGCTGCCGGACCGTGACCTTGTCCCCGACGATGAGCCGGGCCGAGGAGGCGTTCTTCGCGACGATGTAGTCGCTGTACGCCTTGTCGATCGTGACCTTCGCGTCGAGGTTCAGGCCCCGCTGGGCCAGCACCACCTTCGCCGTCATGATCTTGGTGGTGGAGCCGGTCGGCCGGCGGGTGTCCGCGGCCTTGCCGAACAGCACCGCGCCCGTCCCGTTGTTCATGACGAACCCGCCGGGGGCGGTGATCGACGGGGCGGGGGGCGTCGCGGCCTGCGCCTGGCTCGCGATGGAGCCTCCGGCGAGCACGGCGGAGGTGGTGACCACGATCGTCACGGCCCGGCGCACGCGCAGTGGCGTAGATATCAAGGTGTTCTGCCCTTGGTAGGAGTGTCGTTGGCGGCGAGGACCGTAGAGACCTCGCGTACAGAAGATGCGCGAACGGCCCCGATGGATGTACGGGATGTGTGTCGTACCGGTCACTTCCCGGGCGGGAGCGGACCGCGCCGCGTGTCCCGGATGACCCGCGCGGCGGGGCCGCGGGGACGCCCGCCCTCTTCCCTCCGGTCAAGTCGGCGTGTGCGCAGGCGAATTGGGGGCAACCGGGCTTCGAAGGCCGATCCGCCCGGACCGGCCGGAGGACGACCGTCCGCGAAGGAGAGGCTCATGACGACGCAGTACGGCAACCAGCCCACCGGACACCGGCCCCATGGCACACCGGAGCGCGCCGCGACCGGCAATGTGCTCAGCATCGTCGCCATGGTCCTCGGCGTGATCGCCCTGCTGTTCGTGCCGATCGTCTTCGGCGTGGTCGGCGTCGTGCTGGCGATCGTCGCCAAGACCGTGCGGCACGAGCGGCTCGCCGTTCCCGCGCTCGTCGTGGCCGCGGTGGGCCTGGTCGGCGGCATGATCCTCGGCGTCGTCGTCTCGTCCGCCTGACCTCGGCCCGGCCCACGGCCGCCCCGGTCGGTGACCGCCCCCGCGTTCGCGGAGGGGACGGCCGCCGGCCGGGGCGGCCGTTGTCGCGGGCAGGCCCCTCACCCCAGCAGGTCGGGAGCCCGCAGCACCTGCGGCGGGACGCCCCAGGCGTCCACCAGGTCGACGGCGAGCGGGCGGATCTTGCGGCACAGGTCGTTCACCTCGCGGCTGATCGCCTTGGACCGCTGCACGGTCAGACGGCCGTGCTCCATGAACCAGGCGCGGTCGGCCTCGATCGTCGACAGGGCGTACAGGTCGCACAGCAGGCCCAACGCGACCTTGTTGCCGCCGGCGGGGTGGGCCTTCGACGCCTCGGTGAACGATTCCAGCACCAGCCGCTCGACGTGCGCGTGGGCCAGTGCGATCACGTGGTCCTGCGCCGCCGAGAACACCGCGCCGGGGTCGCGCCCCCGGTCGACGCCGGCCTTCAGACGGCGGGCCAGGCCGGCGAGCATGTGCTCCTCGCGGTAGCGCAGCATGGCCAGGTGGTACTCCGAGTCGAACAGCCCGGCCTCCTGGTCCCACCGGTCGCCCCCGGGCAGCAGGTCGCGGACCCGTTCCAGGAGCTTGTGCGCGGAGGTCTTCTCGATGACGGTCTCGACCGCGAGGCCGGCGACGTAACGGACCAGGCCGAGCTGGTCCAAGTCCTCGAACTCACCGGCGTGGTCGGTGAGCAGACCCTTCGCGACGAGCTGGAGAAGGACGTGGTTGTCGCCCTCGAAGGTGGTGAAGACGTCGCTGTCGGCCTTCAGTGCGGCGAAGCGGTTCACCGCCAGGTAGCCCGCACCGCCGCACGCCTCCCGGCACTCCTGCACCGTGCGGGTGGCGTGCCAGGTGCCGAGCGCCTTCATGCCGGCGGCGCGCGACTCCAGGCGCCGGCGCGCCTGCGGAGGGTCGTCGTGGCCGGAGAAGACGTCGTGGAGCTGCCCGCGCAGGGTGTCCTGCGCGAAGTGGAGCGCGTACGTGCGGGCGAGCAGCGGCAGCAGTCGGCGCTGGTGCAGCCCGTAGTCCAGCAGCACCTGCTCCCCCGCGCCCGGTGACGCCTCGAACTGACGCCTGCGCACCGCGTACTTGACGGCGAGGGTGAGCGCGACCTTGGCGATGTTCACCCCGGCGCCGCCGACGCAGACGCGGCCCTGGACGAGCGTGCCGAGCATGGTGAAGAAGCGGCGGTCGGGGTTGTCGATGGAGCTGACGTAGGTTCCGTCGGGGGTGACGTCGGCGAAGCGGTTGAGGAGCGCCTCGCGCGGGACACGGACGCCGCGGAAGCGGATGCGGCCGTTGTCGACGCCGTTGAGGCCCATCTTGAGGCCGTCGTCCTCGATCTCGACGCCCTCCACGACCCGGCCGCCGGAGCGCAGCGGTACGAGCAGGGCGTGCACGCCGCGGGCTTCGCCGCCGACCTCCAGCTGGGCGAAGACCACCGCGAGCTCGGCGTGACGGGCGGCGTTGCCGATGTAGTCCTTGCGGGCCGCGTCGCCCTCGGTGGTGACGACGAACTCGCCGGTGGCGGCGTCGTAGCGGGCGACCGTCCCGAGCGCCTGCACATTGGAGCCGTGCCCGGACTCGGTCATCGCGAAGCAGCCCATCAGCCGGCCGGCGACCAGGTCCGCCAGGTGGGCGTCGTGGTGGCGGGCGGTGCCCAGCTGCAGGATCGCGCCGCCGAACAGGCCGAACTGGACCCCCACCTTCACCAGCACCGACAGGTCGCCGAAGGCGAGGGTCTCGAAGGCGGCGACCGAGGCGCCGATGTCGTCCCCGCCGCCGTACGCCGCGGGGAAGCCCATCCCGGTCTGCCCTGTCGCGGCCATCTCGACCGCGATGTCCCGCACCCGTTCGCGGTACGCGTCCCTGTCGAGCCGCTCGGCGTCCTCCAGCACGGAGGAGTGGGCCGCCAGATTGGTCCGGACGAGGTCGCGGACCCCGGCGTACGAGCCGTCGAGCAGCCGCGCCAGGGCCGGGACGTCGATCTCGGGCCGTACGTAGCCGCTCGCGGCGGCGGAAGCGTCGTGAAGTGCCATGGGGCCTCCGATACCCCTCGGCGCCCGGGCCATACCGGGCCCGATCATGGGCAGGAGCGGTGGGCAGGCCCTGTCGGCGGCGCCTTTTCAGTACCGTTGCCAAGTGAGGGCCCTACCCGACCGCAGGGCCGTGGGGGGCGCAGGGACGTCCGTACGGTGGCGGAAGGGGACGCGCGATGGCCGGTCTGAGGCTGGGGCCGCTGGTGCGGTACGTCGACTGGGAGACGGGGACGAGTGCGACGGTGTGGGTGGAGACCGACCGGGCGTGCACGGTCGGGGTGCGGTGCGAGGGCGGCGGGGAGGGCACGGCCCGTACGTTCCTCGTCGCCGGTCATCACTACGCGCTGGTCGTCGTCACCGGCCTGACCCCGGGCTCGGCCGCGGAGTACGAGGTGGTCCTGGACGGCGAGCGGGTCTGGCCTTCGCCGGACTCACCCCTGCCGCCCAGCACCCTGCGCACGCCGCGCGTCCCCGCGGCGGGCGCGGTGGTCGCCTTCGGTTCCTGCCGGTGGGCCGCGCCGGCCGAGGGCGCGGACCCGGTCGGTCCCGATGTCCTCGACACGCTCGCCGCCCGCCTCGCCGCCGGCACGGGCGACGGCCGCCCGGACGTCCTGCTCCTCCTCGGCGATCAGGTGTACGCCGACGAGACGTCCGCCGGCACCCGCGCGTGGATCGCCCGGCACCGCCGGGAGAACGGCACCGGCACCGGCGCCCCGCCCGACCAGGTCGCCGACTACGAGGAGTACACACACCTCTACGACGAGTCCTGGGGCGACCCCGAACTGCGCTGGCTGCTGTCGACAGTGCCCACCTGCATGATCTTCGACGACCACGACGTCATCGACGACTGGAACACCAGCGCGGCCTGGGTCGCCGAGATGCGGGCCACGTCCTGGTGGCACGAGCGGATCATCGGCGGCCTGATGTCCTACTGGGTCTACCAGCACCTCGGGAACCTCTCCCCGGCCGAGCTCGCCGAGGACGAGCTGTACGCGGCGGTCCTCGCCGCCGACGACGGCACGGAGGTGCTGCGCGCCTTCGCCGAGCGGGCCGAGGCCGACCCGGCGTCGGTGCGCTGGAGCTACCGCAGGGACTTCGGCCGCACCCGGCTGCTGATGGTCGACACGCGGGCCGCGCGGGTCCTGGAGGAGCAGCACCGGGCGATGCTGGACGCCGGGGAGGCCGACTGGTTGCGCGCGCAGGCCCTCGACGGGCCCGGGGGCGTCGACCACCTCCTCGTGGGCACCTCGCTGCCGTGGCTGCTGCCGCCGATGGTGCACTTCGCGGAGGCCTGGCACGCGGCCCTGTGCCGGGGCGAGCGCGGGCCGCGCTGGGCGAGGTTCGGGGAGTGGCTGCGCCGGCGCGCGGACCTGGAGCACTGGGCGGCCTTCACCGCCTCCTTCCACCGGCTGACGGACACCCTCGCCGAGGTGGGCCGGCGGGACGGCGCCCCGGCGACCGTGTGCGTGCTGTCGGGCGACGTCCACCACGCGTACGTGGCCGAGGCCCTCTGGCCCGCGGGGCGACAGCCGCGCTCCCGCGTCTTCCAGTTCACCTGCTCACCGCTGCACAACTCGGTGCCCCGGGCGATGCGGATCGGCTTCCGCTTCGGCTGGAGCCGCTTCGCCAAGGCCGCCGGCCACCTGCTGGCCCGCCACGGCCGCGTCGCCCGCCCCGCGGTGCGGTGGGAGCGCGGCGGCGGCCCGTGGTTCGGCAACCAGCTGATGACCCTGACCCTGCGCGGCCGTACGGCACGCCTGCGGCTGGAGAAAGCCGTCACGGACGCCGGACGGGGCCGGCGCGACACGGACCGCGCGGGAGCCCACCTCGTGGAGGTCCTGGAACGGGGACTGACGGAGGAGACGTGACGTGCGGCGGCGCACGCACCGGGGCGCGGGCGGGTCCGTGCGCCGACCCGGTGCGCGCCTCCGTGACGGCGGGAACAAGGCCGCCGGCCGGCCGCCATGGTGGCGGCGGGGGGACGCCCTGCGCGATCGCGGGCTTCGGTGCCCGCCCCCGGGATCCGCGGTCAGGGCGGACCGCCGGGCACCGTCGGTGGGCGCGGGCGGCTGCTCAGTCCTGACGGGCGTCGCGGATCGCGGTCACCAGGCCGCCCACGAGGCGGGCCCGCCCGGCCATCGCGTCCACCACGAGGTATTCGTGGTCGGCGTGGGCGCCGCCGCCGACCGCGCCCAGGCCGTCGAGGGTCGGCACGCCCAGTGCGGCGGTGAAGTTGCCGTCGCTGCCGCCGCCGACCGACCACCCCTCGATGCCCGGCTCCAACCGCCGGGCCAGGGCGAACAGCTCGGCGGCCGCGGACTCCGGCATGGGCGGGCGGCTCACCCCGCCCCGTACGTCGAGGCGAGCGCCGGGAAGGTGCGGGGTCAAGGCGGCGAACGCCGCTTCGACCCGGTCCTTCTCCGCGGCCGACTCGACGCGCACGTCGATCAGTACCGTCGCCTCGGCCGGCACCACGTTGTCCGTGGTCCCCGCGGTGGCCACGGTCGGGGTCACCGTCGTACCCACCTCGGGCCGGCTCAGCGCGGCGATCGCCAGCACCTGGTGGGCCGCCTCGACCAGAGCGTTCACGCCGGCGGCGGGCTCCAGGCCCGCGTGCGCCGCGCGGCCCTCGATGTCCAACCGGAAGCTGCCGCAGCCCTTGCGGCCGGTCTTCAGTCCGCCTCCCTCCGCGGAGCCCTCGCACACCAGCACGGCGCCGCACTCCCGCGCCAGGTCCTCGATCAGCGCGCGTGAGGTTCCCGAGCCCACTTCCTCGTCGGCGGTCACGAGGATCTCCACCCCCGACAGGTCGTCCAGCGCGGCCAGCCCGTGCACCGCCTGCACCAGCCCGCCCAGCATGTCGAAGACACCGGGCCCCGTCGCGTGCCCGTCGGCGACCCGGAACGGGCGCTCGGCGAGGGTCCCCTTGGGGAACACGGTGTCGTGGTGGCCGAGGACGAGGACCCGGGGGGTTCCGCCGCCGGACCAGCGGACATGGGTGCCCGCCTCGCCCGGGAGCAGGGCCGCCTTCCCGCCCAGCCGCTTCTCCAGGATCTCGGCGACCGCCTCGGCCGACTCCTCCAGGGCCGCCAGGTCGCGGGAGGGCGATTCGACCTCGACGAGCCGCCGGAGATCGGCGAGCATCGCCTCGGTGCTGATGTCAGTGCTCTGGTGCATGTCCGACCTTCGGGCTCGGGGAACGGGACGACGGGACGGACGAGCCTACTGACAGGCGCTCATGACCGGCCCGGGCGGGTTCCGCGAGGTGAGCGGGGCAGGGTCCTGTCCGCGCGCATACGGGCCGTCCGGGTCACGGAGGTCCTGTCCGCGCGCACGCGGGCGGTCCGGGTCACGGGGAGGGCCCGGGCGCGGTGCGCCGCCTGAGCGGTGCGGGGGCGACCCGAAGGACCGTCCGCGCCGGCGTCCGGCCGGCTGATCCGGCGACGGGCGCCTCCGAGGGCGATCTTCCGGCCCGGCCACCGTCTGCGAGGAGACCGACCCCATACGGAGGGTGAGGCTCCTGCTCCCGGCCGTTCGCCCCTTTCCGGGGCGTGCCGCAGCCATACAAAGGTTCGAGGCGGGTAGGTGCCGGGCGTGAACGAGCAGAAGTCGCCGCGCGCGGAAGCCGAGGACCTGCTGACGGGGCTCAGCGTGGACAACCGCCGGCCGGAGCAGCCCGTGCTGCTGGACTCCTCCGGCGCCCCGATCCGTACCTGGCAGGAGAACTACCCGTACGATCACAAGATCCGTCGGGCGGAGTACGAGCGGAGCAAGCGGATCCTGCAGATCGAGCTGCTGAAGCTGCAGCGCTGGGTCAAGGAGACCGGAGCCCGGCTGGTGGTGATCTGCGAAGGGCGTGACGCGGCGGGCAAGGGCGGCACGATCCAGCGGTTCACGGAACGGCTCAATCCCCGCGGGGCCAGGATCGTGGCCCTGGACAAGCCGACCGAGCGGGAGGCGGGGCAGTGGTATTTCCAGCGGTACGTCGCCCACCTGCCGGCCGCGGGTGAGATCGTCTTCTTCGACCGGTCCTGGTACAACCGCGCCGGCGTCGAGAAGGTCATGGGGTTCTGCACGCCCGAGCAGTACGAGCTGTTCCTGCGGCAGTGCCCCACCTTCGAGGCCATGCTCGTGGAGGACGGGGTCCTGCTGGTCAAGTTCTGGTTCTCGGTGTCCCGTGCCGAACAGCGCACCCGCTTCGCGATACGGCAGGTCGATCCGGTCCGGCAGTGGAAGCTCTCCCCCACCGACCTCGCCTCCCTGGACCTGTGGGACGCCTACACCACCGCGAAGGTCGAGATGTTCCGCGCGACCGACACCGAGCACGCGCCGTGGACCGTGGTCAAGAGCAACGACAAACGCCGCGCCCGCCTCGAAGCCATGCGCAGCCTGCTGTGGCGCATCGACTACGACCGCAAGGACGAGGAGGCGGTGGGACGGCCCGACGATCTCATCGTCGGCGCCGCCGACACACTTCTGGAGGCCGGCGAGGAACCCACCGACCTCTCCCCCACCCCGCTGGCCGGCCAGCCCCTCGGCCCCGGCCTCCACCCCCACGACCCCGCGACCTGACCCGGTGCGCGGCCGGCCCGGCCCGACCCCGGGGTGCGCCCCTCCGCCGCTGCGGAGCTGTCGCAGGCTGCCGGTGTCCGGCTCGGCGCACCCCGCGCGCCGCCCCGCGCGGGGAGTTTGGGCGCGCGGACATCGGCCGGTGGTCGCCCGGCGACGAGCCGCCGAGCGAGCACCGGCCGGGGCGGCCCGGGTCCCGGCCGGCGGCCGTCCCGCTACAGCTCGTCGAGGTCGAGGGCCTCGGCCATCGCGCGGTAGCCGGCGTCGCCGGGGTGGAGATGGTCGCCGGAGTCGTACGCGGGCAGCATCCGGTCCGGGTCCGCGGGGTCGGCGACGGCGCGGTCGAAGTCGACCACGGCGTCGTACGCTCCGGAGGTGCGGATCCATCGGTTGAACGCGTCGCGCTTGGCCTCGTTCTCCGGGGTGCCGTAGGGCGAGCCCTTGATGGGTGTGAGGGTCGCGCCCACCACCCTGAGGCCCTGGGCACGTGCCTGGCGGATCAGCTCACGGTGACCGTCGATCAACCGCTCGACGGACACCTCCGGGGTGGGGCCGCCGGGGAAGTCGGGGCCGCTGCCGCCGATGTCGTTGATGCCTTCGAGGACGATCACCGTGCGTACGCCCCGCTCGGTCAGGACGTCCTTCTTGAACCGCTCGATGCCCTTCTCTCCGGCCCAGGTCGTGTCGTTGACGACCTGGTTGCCGCTGATGCCGTGGTTGAGGACGGCGCGCGGGGCGCCGGTGGCGGCGAGGCGTTCGGCCAGCTCGTCGGGGTAGCGGTTGTCGGCGTCCTGGGTGGCGCCGACGCCGTCGGTGATGGAGTCGCCGAAGGTGACGATCGCGTCCCGGCGGGGCGCCTTGCCGCCGAGAACCTCGACGCCGGTGAGGTAGTACCAGGAGGAGCTGGTCTCCCGGAACGCGGCGCCCGACACGTCGGCGCGGTGGTCGCCGGTCGCGCGGTAGCTGGTGGCGCCGGCGGCGTGGTGGAAGGTTGCCGGGCCGGTGTCACCCGCCAGGTGGAGGGTGACGGTGACCGATTCCAGGGCCTTGAGCCGCAGCGGCACGCCGTCACTGAGTACGGTGCCGCCCACCGGCACGGTGACGGAGCGGCCGTGATCGAACGTCAGGTGGCGCACGGTGCCGGGCCGGACGGCGCCGCCCCCGGCGGTGCGGGCCACCGTCGCCCCGGTGACGCGCAGCGGGGTGGTGCCGTAGCGGTTGGAGAGCTCGATCCGCGCGGCGGTGCCCCCGGCCGTGACCCGGACGACCTGGCGGACGGTGTGGTTGGAGAAGCCCCGCTGCGACCAGTTCGGGCCGAACGGCGCGCTCGGCGCCTGCGGCGAGGCCGCCCAGGCGCCGCGCCAGGGGCCGGCGTCGTGCGCGGTGCCGGCCGGGGCGGCGGAAGTCCCGGCGGGCACGGCGGCCGTCGCGGTCGCGGTCGCCGTGAGGGGCAGGGTGGTGAGGGTGGTCGCGGCGAGCAGCGCGATGCCGGCGCGCCGCAGGGTGTTCGTGGTTCGCATGTCGGTCCCCGTGTGTGTCGTGTCGTTGACGATCACTCATAAGCGGATGCCGAATCCGCTTATTCCTCGGAGAGTTGGAGACGTCACCTGCCCACGGGTCGGAAGGGCGCGCCGCCGCCGTCTCCGTACTCCTCCCCGGCCCGGTGGGAGTCCGGTGCGGCAACGAGGGGACCCGGAACGGCGCGGCGGCCGGTCGTGGCACGATCGGAGCATGATCCAAGCGTGTCTGAACGGTCGGCGTACGGCACAGGAACACCCCCGGGTGCCCCTCACGCCGGGGCAGTTGGCGGCGGACGCCCGGCTGGCCCGCGCCGCCGGGGCTTCCTCCGTCCACCTGCACCCCCGTGACGAGTGGGGCCGGGAGAGCCTCGACCGGGCGGTCGTGTCGACCGCCGTGGGGGCGGTGCGCCGGGCCTGCCCCGGCCTGGAGGTGAGCGTGTCGACCGGTCTGTGGATGTACGACGGGGACGCCGCCGCACGCGAGCGCGCCGTCGCGGCATGGGCCGTCGCGGAACACCGCCCCGACGTCGTGTCGCTCAATCTCGGGGAGCCGGGCTTCGACCGCCTGGCCGGCGTGCTGGGCACGCTCGGCGTCGGCGTCGAGGCGGGCGTGTGGTCGCTCGCCGACGCCGTACGGCTGCTCGACAGCCCTGCGGCCGCCACCTGTCGCCGCATTCTGGTGGAGATGATCGAGCTTCCCACGGAACAGGCGCTCGCCGAGGCCGATGCCGTACTGCACCGCCTGGCGGAGGCGCGGCTCGCCGTCCCCGTTCTCCTGCACGGCGAGGACGCGTGCGCCTGGCCCGTTCTGGACCACGCCCTCGCCCTCCGCCTGGACACCCGCATCGGACTGGAGGACACGCTCACCGACCCGAACGGCCACACGGCGGAGGACAACGCCGCCCTGGTGCGCCACGCCGTCGCACGCCTCGCCCGGCGGACACGCGCTCTCTGACGCCTCGGCGCCGGGCCGGACCGACCCCCGTCACGCGGCCGGAAGTACGCGGGAACCGCTCGCGGTACGACGCCCCGGCCTCCGGCCGGCTCCGTTCCGGCCATGGCCGCCCGGGCCGCTTGCCCCTCAGGGCAGACGAATGCTGAGGTCGTGCCGAGCACGAAGGGGGAATCATGACAGCGGTGTTCTTTCGGTTACTCGGCGGCATCGAGGTTCTGAGGGACGGCCGGGCGGTCGACGTGGGCCACACGCGGCAACGCTGCGTCCTGGCCGCCCTGCTCGTCGACGCCGGACGCCCCGTGACGGCGGACCAGCTGATCGACCGCGTCTGGGCGGACCACCCGCCCCGACGCGCCAAGGACGCCCTCTACAGCTATCTCTCCCGGCTCCGCCGTGCACTGGACCCCCTGCCGGAGACGGACATGGAGCGGCGCAGCGACGGCTACCTGCTCCGGGCCCGGCCCGGGACGATCGACCTCCACCGCTTCCGCGCCCTGGTGTCCCGCGCCCGGGACGCCATCGACGACGAACAGGCCTTGAGCCTGTACGAGCAGGCCCTCGGCCTGTGGCACGGAGAGCCTTTCGGCAGCGTCGACGGCCCCTGGTTCCACCGACTGCGCGACGCCCTGTGCCAGGAGCGGCTGGCGGCCGAGCTGGACCGCAACGACTGCGCCCTGCGCTGCGGCCGGCACACCGCTCTGACGGCCGAGCTGAGCGCCCGCGTCGAGGAACACCCCTTGGACGAACGGCTCGCCGGCCAGCTGATGCGCGCCCTGCACCACTCCGGCCGGCCCGCCGAGGCACTGGCACAGTACCGCCGCATCCACCGCGCCCTGGCGAAGGAGCTGGGCATCGCTCCCGGCGAACCCCTGCGCGCCTTGCACCAGCGTCTGCTGGCGTCCTCCGCGGAGGCGGACGGAGCCGGGCGCGGCGGCGCGGACGGCGGCGGCCCGCACCCGGCCGTGAGCGGACCCGTGGACGGCCTCTCCCCCGGCCGGCCGCCGAGGCGGGTGCCACGCCAACTGCCGCCCACCGTCCCGCACCTGGTCGGACGTACCGCCGAACTCGCCTTCCTGGACCAGTGGCACGCCGCTCCCGCAGCACCCGGCACCGCACCGCTCGCCACTCTCAGCGGTCCGGCAGGCGTCGGCAAGACCACCCTGGCCCTCCACTGGGCCCATCGGGTCAAGGACAGCTTCCCCGACGGGCAGCTCCACATCGATCTGCGCGGCTTCTCCCCGGACGCCTCGCCCCTGCCTCCCACCGAAGCCGTCCACCGTTTCCTGGAGGCCCTCGGGGCGCGCCCCGGCTCCATCCCGGCCGATCCCACGGCCCGCTCCGCCCTCTTCCGTACCCTCGTCGACGGCAGACGCCTGCTCCTCGTCCTGGACAACGCCCGCGACACCGACCAGGTGCGCCCGCTCCTTCCGGGCACCCCGGGCTGTCCGGTGCTGGTCACCAGCCGGCGTCGGCTCACGGGCCTCGTCGTCCACCACGAGGCGCGCCCTCTCGCGCTGGACGTCCTCAGCCCCCAGGCGGCCGGGGAGCTGCTCACCGCCCGTCTCGGGCCGGACCGCGCCCTCGCCGAGCCACGGGCCCTGGCCGAACTCGCCGAGCACTGCGGCCGCCTGCCGCTCGCGCTCGGCATCGCCGCCGCCCGCACCACCACCAGCGCCGGTCTGCCGCTGGGCGCGCTGGTGGCGGAACTGTCGGACGCGCGCCGCAGGCTGACGGCGCTGTCCACGGGCGACGGCCGGGACACCGATCTGGCGTCGGTGTTCTCGTGGTCCTACCGCGCGCTGACCGCCCCCGCCGCCCGCCTCTTCCGGCTGCTGGCCGATCACCCGGGTCCCGACACCACCGCCGCGGCCGCCGCCGCGTCGGTGGACCTGCCCACCGACCGGACCGACGCCCTGCTGGCCGAGCTCGTCGACGCCCACCTGGTGCAGCGCCGCCCGGCCGGCCGCTTCCAGTTGCACGACCTGGTCCGCGACTACGCGGCCGACCTGCTGGACGCCGACGAACCGGTGCCGGCCCGACGCGCGGCCCGTCGCCGGTTGTTCGACCACTACCTGCACTCGGCGCTCGCCGCCGATCTGCTGCTGGACGAGCACCGCGATCCCGTTCCCGTGGAGGCCCCCGCCGCCGGCGCCCGCCCGTGCGCGTTCACCGGTCCCGAAGACGCCCAGGCGTGGTTCACCGCCGAACGCGCCGTCCTGGTCTCGGCCGTGGCCGCAGCCGGCGACCACGGCCCGCCCGGACACACCTGGCGGCTCGCGTGGGCCCTCGCCCCGCACCTCCAGCGCGCGGGCGCCTGGACGGAATGGGTGGGGGTCCAGCGCACCGCCCTCGCCGCCGCGGCCCGCGCCACGGACGCGGCCGGGCGCGCCCACGCCACCCACGGCCTCGGGCTGGCCTGCGCCTGGGCCGGGCGGCACGACGAGGCCCACGACCACCTCATGGCCGCCCTCACCGCGTACACGGGCCTCGGCGATACGCGCGGTCAGGCCCACACCCACCGCACGCTGGCCTGGCTCGCCCTGCGGCAGGATCAGCCCGAGACCGCCCGCCACCACGCCGTCCGCACCCTGCGCTGCTACACCCGGGCCGGATTCCTCCCCGGTCAGGCCAGCGCGCTCAACGTGATCGGCTGGTGCCAGGCCCTGCTCGGCCGACACCGCCAGGCGCTCTCCGCCTGCGGGCGGGCCCTGCGCCTGTTCGAGCGGGTCGGCAACGCTGTCGGGCAGGCGCACAGCTGGGACAGTCTCGCCCACGCCCAACTGGGCCTCGGCCGGCACCGGGAGGCGATCGGCTGTTACGGCGAGGCGCTGCGTCTCTTCCGCGCGCTGGGGGACCGCTACAACACGGCGGCGTCGCTGACGGGACTCGGGGACGGTCACCAGGCCGTCGGGGACCTGCCCGCGGCGCGGACGGCGTACGGCGAGGCCGTGGAGATCCTCGACGAGCTGGACCACCCGGAGGCGGAGGAGGCGCGCGAGCGGCTCCGCTCGGTGGATTCCAGAAACGCGCAAGGTTCACCGAAGACCGGCCGGTCAGGATGACGGCACCTTCCCACCAGGAAGGCCGGCATTTCACGCACCCCTCCCCGGCGGAAGCAGACCGCCGGGGCACGGACGTACGACCAACGGAGGAACGATGAAGCTTCTGCGCGGCAACACCGGCGCCAAGGCCACCGTCCTGGCGGCCGCCACCCTGTTCTCCGCCTTCGCGGCGGCCGGCACCGCCCAGGCCGAAGCGACCGTGCAGGCGGCAGCCGGCACCTGCTACCACAAGAGCGACGCCTACACCGCGAAGTCCACGACCGTCGACACCATCAGGATCGAACTGCGGTACAGCCCCTCCATCCGCTGTTCGTGGGGCCGTATCACCAACGCCGACCCCGGTGACAAGGTGTGGGTGGACCGCTCGTACGACGGTGGCAGGACCTGGGAGGGCCCGCTGAACGTGACGACCGTCCAGACCGGGTCCGACACGTACACCGACGCCCGCTACAACGGGGGCAATCTGATGCGCGCCTGCGCCAAGAACGACTCCACCGGCAACGTCCGGTGCACCGGCTGGTGGTAGCAGGCCCCTGCTGACGGCCTGGACTCCCGGTGGACAGGGGCGAGCGGGACGGCTCGTGTCCGCCGGGAGTGTCCGTCTCTCTCGGCGGAACAGGCCCTGCGTCCCCCCGAAGCTCACCCCGCTCCGACCGGGGCAGTGGTTCTGTTTGTACGGGCGGCGTCAACCCGAGCGGCGCCGACGGCTCATTCCCCACAGCCCCACGCCGGCGATGACCAGGACGGCGGCAGCGCCGGCTCCGGCGAACATCGGCGCGTTCGAACGTGTGTCGCTCGCTGCGGTGGGGGCCGGCTCCGGCTTCGGGCCGGGCGGCGGGGCGACCTTCGGCGTCCGGGCCGGCGTCGTGGGCGAGGCGGCCCGCCCGTGGTCGACGGGACGTATGAACTTCGGCATCTCGCCGCGGTCCGGTGGCCCCGGGTCGCCCAGACCCCGGTTGATGTGCGCGCCGGGGCGGATCACGCCGTGACCCAGGTAGGTGCTGACCGTGCCGGGCTCCCAGTCGTCGCCGCGGCCCGCCGAGTCGTACATGACGCGCAAGACCTGGGACGCGGTCCAGTCCGGGTGCAGGGAGCGGATGAGGGCGGCGGAGGCCGCGGCGAGGGCGCTGGCGGCGTAGGCGCCGCCACCGGGGCAGTAGCGCCGGAAGGAGGCGTCGCACCAGCGGGGGATGTCCGCCCCCGGTGCGGCGATGTTCACGTCGTCACCGTGCTGGGAGAAGTCGGCGACCACACCGTCCGGGGTGGTCGACGCGACGCTGACGACCTCGTGGAAGCGCGCCGGAGCGAGCGGCTTGTTGCCCTTCTTGGCGTTGTCACCGCTGCCCGCGAAGACGAGCACGTCCTTGGCGAGGGCGTCCCGCAGGGCGTAGCGCTGCCCGGTCATGCCGGCGCCGATGACGTACTCACTGCCGATGGAGATGGTGATGATCTCCGCTTCACGTTCCAGGGCCATCCTGATGGCCTGGTCGAGGTGGTCGTAGATGCTCGGCAGTTCGTCGTGCCTCAGCATCGGCACGCGAATGGGGATGATCTTGGCCCCGGGGGCGAGGCCCTGGAGGCCGCCGCCCTTCCCCGTCCCCGCGATCAGCTCGGCGGTCGTCGTTCCCTGGCCGCTTCGGTCGCTGGTGTCGGGCCCGCCGCCTTCGGGGATGGACGCGTCCCGACCGGGCAGTACCTGGCCCCGGAGGGAGGGCGTCGAGGGGTTCACGCCGGAGTCGATGACGGCGATCCTGACCCCTTCCCCCGTCGTTCTCTTCCAGATCTTGTCGACGTGCATGCGGTCGAGGTACCACTGCCGGTCCCGGACTCCGTCCGCGTGCGCCGGCGAAGCCTGACCGACCAGTCCGATCGCCGCTGTCAGCGCGGCGGCCAGGGCGCGCCCGCACACGCCGTGACGCCGGGCGACGACGGTCGGCCGTCGCCCTCTCGTTCCGCGGCGGGGTTTCAGGATGGATGCCATGCACCCGATTGGATCATGACGGGTTGCGCTCGACGCCGTCGACCGTGACGGGTACTCCGGCACGCGCATCCGGTGCGGCAGGCAGGTGCGGGTGGGCCGCGGGCACGTCCCTCGAACGAAGAACCCGGCGGGCGGCTGTCTGATCTGCTCGGTTCGGGGTACTCGCGGTCAGGCGAGGGGTCCCTGCACGACCCGTCGTCACGGAGCAGTGAGCAGTACGGAGCGGGAGGTGATCATCTTGTCGACCATGCAGCAGCCGCCCCCGATCGGCCCCGGCCGCAGCAGCCCTCACGGTGCCGACGAACCGGTGAGTGAGCTGGTGCAGCGGGCCTCGCATCAGCTCACGGAGCTGGTGCGCGGCGAGCTGAGGCTGGCGCAGGCGGAGATGAAGGAGAAGGGCAAGCGCTACGGCAAGGGCGGTGGACTCTTCGGCGGCGCCGGGGTGGTCGGCTTCCTGATGCTGCAGGCGCTGGTCGCCACCGCCATCGCCGGGCTCGCGGTCGTGCTCCCGGTATGGGCCGCGGCGTTGATCGTCACGGCGGTGCTCGGCGTGATCGCCGCGGTGATGGCCCTGAGCGGCAAGAAGCAGGTCGACCGGGCAGCACCTCCCCGGCCGGAGCAGACCGTCGAAAGCGTGAAGGCCGATGTGGCCGAGATCAAGGAGAGTGCACAGCGATGAGCAAGCCGCCCCACGACAAGCGGACCACGCCCAGCCCGGACGAACTGCGCGAGCAGGTCGAGGGGACCCGTCAGGAGCTCGGCGAGACGGTCGAGGCGCTGGCGGCCAAGGCCGACGTCAAGGCCCGCGCCCAGGAGAAGGCGGCCGAGGTCAAGCAGCAGGCCGCCGAGGTCAGGCAGCAGGCCGCCGACAAGGCCGGTGAGTTCAAGGCCAAGGTCGCCGAGACCGCGGCCCAGGTGCAGGACAAGATCCCCGATCCGGTACTGGAGAAGGCCGCCTCGGCCGCCGAGCAGGCCCGGGCCAAGGCGGGCCAGGCCACTCACCTGATCCAGGAGAAGACACCCGAGCCGGTGCGGGAGAAGGTGGCCCAGGGGACCGAGATGGCACGGAGCAACCGCACCCTGCTGCTGGCGGCGGCCGGGGTCGCCGGCCTGGTGTGGCTGGCGTGCCGCCGTAAGAGGTGAGGGACGTCAGTCCTTCCCGCTCCGCAGGGCAGCCCGGACCGTCACGCGGTGCGCGGCCTGCGGTCACGGTCGCATCCCGCGGCGAGCAGGGCTGACCCCTCGGCCCCCGGGTCGCCCGCGCGCGGAGCAGGCTCGCGCGCTGTTTGAGTCTGCACGGAAGGGAGCCCGCCCCGGTCACCCCGGGGTGGGCTCCCTTGCGTGGCCGACCGTCCGCCGATCCCGTCGGGTGAGGCACCTCTCCGCCGACCGGACGACTCTGCCGTCCGTCCTGGAACGGGAACGCCGAGCACGGTCGCTTCATGACGGGACGGACGCCGATTTTCAGTACCGCGAGGGAGCAGATCTGGGGCGAGCCCGACGGCGCGGCAGCAGGGTCCAAGCAGTTGCGATCGGCCGGCCCGAGACAAGGAAGGGCCCGCTCCGGAACTCCGGAGCGGGCCCTTCCCCGTGCGGTGAGCCGAGCGGCCCCTTCGGCTCAGTCCGTGGACAGTGCTTCGAGGAGGTCGCCGACCTTGGGCTCCGGCAGGGCGCGGGCGACATCGGCCTGGGCGACCATGCCGACGAGCCGGTGGCCGTCGATCACCGGGAGCCGGCGCACCTTGTGCGAGGTCATCGTCCGGAGGATCTCGTCGGCGTCGTCGTCCGCGCCGATGGTCACCGCCTCCCCCTGGGCGAGCTCACCGGCCTTGACCTGCGCCGGGTCCTTGCCCGCACCCAGCACCTTCACGACGATGTCACGGTCGGTGAGCATGCCCTTCAGCTTGTCGTCGGTGCCGCAGATCGGCAGCGCACCGACGCCGAGCTGGGTCATCTTCTTCGCGGCTTCGAGGACCGTCTCCTCGGCGCCGATGCACTCGGCACCCTCGGTCATGATCTCGCGGGCGGTCGTCATCTCGCTGTCTTCCCGTCTGTTGCCGTTGGTTCCGTGTCTTCCGGCGCCCCTCGTGCGCACGAGGGGCGCCAGGGTTCACGCGTGCCCGGTACGACGGTCTTGTAACGTCTTCGCGCCGTCCTCACCCCCGTGCAGTACGGGCCCGGCGCGGGGTGACGTGGCAGGGGGCGCGAGCCCTTCCGCGACTCCCGCGGGTCCGGTCCTCCTGACGGATGATCCGACGGCGCGGCCGTCCCTGCGGTGGGTGGGGCAGCGGCTCGGTGCGGGGACTGGCTGCACGGGGGCCGCCGCGCTCCTGCCACAGGTGGCGGGCGTCAGCGGGCAGTCGCCGCCCCTACGGTCACCCGCTTGATGCCGACCAGGACGCGGTAGCGCTCACGGGCCGCGAAGTCGGCCATGCTCCACACGGCGGGTGTGCCGACCTCGGAGCAGAGGTGCAGCACCTTGTCGTCGTCCGCCCACACGCCGACGTGCGCACCGTACGCGTCGTCGGACGTGCTGAAGAGCAACAGGTCGAGCGGGGCGGGAACCGAGACGCGGACAGTGCTGCCGGTGTCCGCCCACAGGTCGCTGGAACGGAGAGGCGGCGGAACCATTCCGTAATGCCGGAGCACCTCGTAGGCGAAGAGTTGGCAGTTGGCGCCATGGGCGAGGCCTGGTCGGCGAGCCACCGCGGCCGACCCCGGGAATCGGGATCCGTCGTACCGCACGGTCCGGAAGCCGGCGGGCAGCCGGGCGAGGATCGGTTCCATGCGGCCATGATGACCGGTGGGCAGGCGAGGCGGTGAAGTGCCTCCTGGAAGAGGATCGTGGCGCGGGCCCCGACGCCGCCCCGGTGCGCGCAAGATGGTTGAGGCTTGGCCCCTGCACGCCTCCGCCGATTGCCCCCGGCCGCCGGTGGCGCCCCGCACTCCCCCGGCACGGTGCTCACCGGGCAGAGGCTCCTGGTCCGGGCCTCGGCGGGACGGCGGGCGTGGCCGGTAGATTCTCGCACCGTGGTCGACGACTGGCGTACGGATCGGATCGGAAGCGCCCTGCGAGGCGAAAACCCCACGGTCCTGCGACGTTTGAGCGCGGGATTCGCCGTGATCGGCGACGTGCAGTTCCTCCCGGGGTACTCGGTGCTCCTGGTGGATGATCCCGCCGTGGAAAGACTGTCGGACCTGTCCAAGGACAAGCGGCTGGCCTTCCTCTCCGACATGGACCGGCTCGGGGAGGCGGTCGAGCGGGCATGCCGTCGGAGGGATGCGTCCTTCCGGCGGGTGAACCTCGAGATCCTGGGGAACACGGACGGTTTCCTGCACGCGCACGTCTGGCCCCGGTTCGGGTGGGAGCCGGCCGAGTCGGTGCGGAAGCCGGTCTGGCTGTATCCCCGTGACAGGTGGACCGACGGACAGTACGCGCTCGGTCCGCGGCACGACCCCCTGCGCACGGCGATCGGGGAGGAGCTGGACCGGCTGCGCACGGCGGACCGCTGAGACGCCCAGGCGACGCCGGACGGCGGTCCCTCGAGGCAGGGATCCGCCGCCGAATGCCGGACGCCGGTGTCGTCAGCCGTGGTCGGAGGCGCCTTCCACGAGGTGGTCGACGTGGCGCCGGAGGATGCGACGCGCCGCCGCCGGTGCGTGGTGGCCGGCCAGGACGTGGACGGTGAGGCCGTCGGCGAGGGCCAGGAGGCTGTGCGCTTCGGTGTCGGGGTCGAGGCTCCGGGCGAACTCTCCGGACTCCTGGCCGTAGCGTACGAGCCACGTGACGAGGGCGTGCAGTTCGGCATAGGTGTCGTGCAGGACGGCGGCCAGTCGCTCGCCGGCGGGGGCGTGGGCGACGAAGGCCAGCCAGACGTGGGCCTGGTCCCTCGACACCTCGTCCAGCAGGGCGAGTTCGGTCAGGGTGTGGGTGAGCAGGGTCGACGCCGCCTGAGGGGTGGAGGTGGCGGCGATGCGCTCGTCGGCGCGTGCGCGGACCCGCTGGGAGATGTGCTCCAGGGCGAAGAGCAGCATGTCCTCCTTGGTGCGGAAGCACCGTTGGACGGCGCCCATGGACACGCCGGCCTCGGCGGCGACGTCGCGGAGGCTCGCGGCCTCCATGCCCGAGCGCGCGATCAGGGTGCAGACCGCCTCGGCGATCCGTCGGCGTCGGTCCTCGTAGTCGACCTGTTTGGGCACGCCCGCTCCTCCCACTGTTCTGATGCACTTGCATCATATCCTTCTCGGCGGCACGATGTGATGCGACCGCATCGAAACGATGCGTGAATACGGGAAAGGACATCTCCTCATGACGAAGCAACTCAAGAAGCCGCGCGGCGGCTCAGGGCAGGGGCTGCTCTGGCTGTTCGGTGCCCTCCTCGTCGTCCAGGGGTTCGGCTCGGCCGTCACGGAAGCCGGGTGGGACACGAGCTTCGGGATCGCGGGCCTCATGCGCGCGGCCGACATGCCGGTGTGGACGACTCTCCTGGTCGGGCTCGCCGGTGTCGTCCTGCTCGGCGTCGCGGCACGCCGTCACCACGCCAGGAAGCGGTTCGAGCGCCGGCCGTGACATCTCCCTCCCGGCCGATCCGGTGCGGGCCCGGGTACCGGCCGGCGTGGCCGCCTCGTCGCCCTCCGGGCTCACTCCCCCGTGGTACGGGCGGGGAGAAAACGGGTCGCCGACTGCGCCCGGGGGTACCAGCACCGGCATGATCCTGTCGGTGGAGATCCTGCCCGAGTCGACCCTGCGCGAGGTGATCGGCCTGCTGGTCAGGCTGATCGAGTCCGCGGGCGCGCTCATCATCTTCGTCGGCGCCGTTTGGGCGTTCGCGCAGTTCGTCGCGGCCGGTGTGCGCGGGCGCGGCAAGGTGGCGGGGTTCAATCGGATCAGGCTGAGCCTGGGGCGCTTCCTCGTCCTGGGCCTGGAGTTCCAGCTCGCCGGCGACGTGCTGCGCACGGCGGTCGCCCCGAGCTTCGCCGAGATCGGCCAGCTGGCAGCCGTCGCGGCGATCCGGACCGCGCTGAACTACTTCCTCGGCCGGGAGATCGCCCAGGAACGGGCCGAGCTCGAACGGGACGGGACCGCGTCCTCCCCCCCCGCCAAGGGCCTCCCGACGTGAACGCGTGGCTGGAGGCGGCGGCCGTGCTGGTCACCGCGCTCGGCCTCGTCGCCGCGGCCGCGGCCTGGCGCCTCACGCGCACCGTACGAGGCGGACTGGCCGTCCTGCTGGACTTCCTGACCGCCGCCGGTCTGCTCCGCCTGGCCGGCGAACCGTCCTGGGACAGCATCACCCTGGCAGCGGCGGTGATCGCGCTGCGCAAACTCCTCGGCGCCTCCCTCCGCGCGTCGGGACGGCACGGAACGGGCACCGGTCCGGCGGGCTGCCCCGGCGCACCAGTGGTGTGCAACCGGCGGTCCCTCCCGCTGTCGACACGCCGTCGATCGGCCCGAGTGCCCCCGCCCAGCAACCGGCCGGCCCCGTGATGCCCACGCGAGGCACCCGAGCCGGAATCGGCGGAACCTCCGACCCCGGCGACCTCGCCATCGGCATCGGCCTTGCCCTGGCCACCGGTGCCGCTGCTACGAGCTGCTACCTCGTCGGACGGCGGCTGCGCCGTCGGGCCGACTGAAGCACCGGGCCCGGTCCGTCAGCCCCCTTCCGTCGGAGTGAAGTCGTCGCCGGGGCCGGACGGCCCCGGAGGCGGCCGAGCGGCGGCTTCGGGCGCGGGCGATCGGGATGCCACGGCCCTGGGGCGCGCGTTGCGCATGACGCGTGAGGACCTGGCGCACGGTCGGCCGGAGCTGTGTCACAGGCGCGTGACGGCGGTGTCCTGGCAGTGAGACGGCGCGAACCGGCGGGCGGGAGCGGCCGTCTTGTGGAGCGTCGACGCGGCGGCCCCGTACGTGGCAGCCGCGCATCCGTGCCGTGGAAGGGACACTGTCATGAACCGCCGTCTGCGTACCGCGCTCACCGTCACCGCCGCGCTCGGCGTCGGGCTTCTGGCGACAGCGTGCGAAAGCGGTGAGCGGTCGTCCGCCGCTGGGCCCTCCTCGCCGTCGTCCGGGCGGCCCAGCCCGACGGTCAGCAGCGGCGGCGGCGACGCGGGCGCGGAGGCGGACGGGGCACGCGGTGGTCCCGGCTCCACGGCCTCTTCCGGCGTCAGGACGTCGGAGAGCCGACCGTCGAAGTCACCCGGTACGCAGGCCGAGCCCACCCGCGCCGGCACGGAAACCGGCAGCGTCGGAGACAAGAGCGGTTACGGGCAGGTCTGCGGCACCAACGACATCGCGTGGAGCGTGAGCACGGAGTCCCAGGCCGGTGGGTACTTCCTGGTCAAGGCCAAGGCCAAGCCCGGCATCACCTGTGTCCTGCGAGCCGCGCTGCCGGTCGTGGCGTTCGGTTCGGACGGAACGGCCGCCAAGCCCGCGGAGCAGTCCGTGGGCCGGGCGATCACGCTGCGGGACGGGGTGGCGGCGTACGCCGGCGTGAACCCGAAGACGACCGCCGGCGAAGGCGGCAAGGAGCTGGACAGCCTGATCGTCTCGGTCTCCGACAGCGACCCCCATCCGGTGTCTCTGCGGGTCGGCTCGTTCGTCGTCGACAAGCCGGTGGTCACCAACTGGCACACCTCCGCCGCCGACGCCGTTCCGTTGTCGGGCTGAGCTCGCCCCGCCCTGCGGGCGCCGGTGTGCTCGTCCGGCGAGGGGATGCGGGGGAAGTCACGGCATGACGGGCGGGAAGCGACAAAAATTGAGCCCGTCCGGCAGGTGAGGTTCGCGTTTTTCGGGGCAGACGGTGCTCTGCATCGAGGAAACGGCCGCCCCGCGAGCGGTGCCATGACGAGCGTTTGCGCGGGGACGGGCCCCGGGCCGGAACGGAGGGCGCCACGCCCATGATCATCAGCCATCAGCAGCTCGGAACCGTACTGGGACTCACCCTTCCGCACGAGCTGGACATCAGCACGCGCGCGGCGGCCGCGGCCCAGGTCGAGCGCCTTCTGCTCACGTACCGGCCGCACGTCCGGTCCGTCCTGCTGACCCCGCCCGCCACGGCGCACACTCCGGCGACGCTGAGCGTGCTGGCCCGGGTGCGGCACCTGTGCGAGGCCCATGGGCTGCTCCTCACCGTGGCCGAACCGGCGGAGACCACCCCGCAGCCCCTGTCCGTCGCCGCCTGACGGACGCCGGCACCAGGACGACACGGAACAAGAAGACCGTCGGCCGGCCGCCGCGCAGCTCGTCCCCGAACGGGACCGGCGCGCGGCGGCCGGCGTCGGCGTGGCCCGGCGGACCGGGTGGCAGGGCTGCACGCGCTGCCCGGCCCGCTTGCCGTGCGGGTGCCGCCGCAGGGCCGGACGCCGCTGTCCTGCCTGCTCGGCCCCGCGCTCCACGGGGTGTCCCGGACGCCTCAGCCGCTCACTGTTCCGGTCGGTGAAGGGCCGACCGCGCGGCCGCGTGGAACTGCACGTACTCGATGGTCGCGCCGCCAGGGTGCCGCACGGTCATGTTGCGGCCGGTGGGGACCTCGTTCGGCCCGTCGACGATCTTTCCGCCGTGTTCCGCGGTGAGCCGCAGGACCTGGTCGAGGGACTCGACGACTGTCGTGGCGTGGGTCCCGCGATAGGGGGCGAGGGCCTCGTCCGAACCCGCGAGCAGCAGGTATCCGCCGACGCTCGCGAGGTCCAGGTCGCGGTAGGTGAACCGGAGCCGTGGCTGCTCTCCGGTGAGCTCGACGAAGGTGGGCAGTGCCGCGTCCAGATCGTCGACGTAGACGCGGGCGAGAACGGTCAGCACGGGCACGGACATCCCCAACTCATTTCGATTTTGCCGAATTATCGAATCGATCCGCATACTACGAGGTGACACAGGGACGCGGAGAGGAGACAGGAGAGTTGGCCGACGACGCAGATCTCGACCTGGCGGTGGTGCTCCACGCGCTGGGCGATCCGGTCCGGTTGGCGCTGGTCCGCCGGATGGCCGAGGACGGTGAGAGCGCGTGCAGCCCGGACGGTGTGGACGTGCCCCGGTCGACGCTCTCGAACCATTGGCGGATCCTGCGTGAAGCCGGCCTCACCCGAACCCGGCGGGTGGGCAAGGCTCGTTGGATGGCTCTGCGCCGCGCCGAACTCGACGCCCGGTTCCCCGGGCTGCTCGCCGCCGTACTGACGGGACGCGGGTGAGCACCGGAACGGGCTGACGCCCTGCGGGAACCGCGGCCCGCCCCTGCCCGGAAGACCCGCGACCCGGTGGTGTTCCCCCGTGCGGCCGTGGATGCGGTACGAGGCGGGGGGCGCGGCCCCGGTGGGCCGGCGACGCGGGTGCGCCATGCCGTGAGCGGCGGGCTGGAGAGAGGCCGTGGCAAGGTCTCGCCCGGCCCTTCGGCGGCGGGACCCCGCCCGTGGCCGGCCGCGAGGGCGGCGGTGCGCAATGCCTCCGGGCGCGGGCCGGGCGGGGCGGGCCGCGCCGCGTCGAACGACCGCATCTCCTCGGGTGACTCCGCAGCCGGGAGGAACGCCCGGTGCGCCGGGCGACGCGGGTCCTGGGCGGGTGCGGAGCGGCGGCCGCCGCGCGCGTGAGGCTGCTCGCCGGGGTGCGCGCGGCGGCGGTGGTGACGCGTGCGGTCTAGCGGAGGTGCTGCTTGACCGCTTCGTAGACCGCCTGGTCGCTGAGCACGTCGCTGTGGCCGAGGCAGGCGGTGGTGTGGTTGACCGCGCCGGTGACGGCGACGCTGTCCTTGGGGCTGATGATCATGTCGCAGGGTGAGCGCCAGGTGGCGTAGCGGGGCGAACCAGGGGTCTCGTCACCGGCGTTGAGGGCGTTGAGGAAGACGGATCCCGGTCGCATCTCGACGCAGGGGGCGCCGCCGCACCAGCGCGCGGTCTCGGTTCCGTGGTTGGGGCCGGCCAGGGAGACCCAGGCGTCGACCTTGGCGGTGCCGCCGAGCTTCTTGAGGTAGTGGCGGGAGGAGAGGCCGCCCATCGAGTGGGTGACGACGTCGACCTTGGAGGCGCCGGTGGCGGCCAGGACGCGGTCGATCTCGTCGGCGAGCCGCTCGGCGGTCGTGACGTTGGACTGCGTGGCGTCGTACGTCCACTGGTCGAGGTGCCCGGCCGGCCAGCCGTCCGAGCGGAAGCGTCCGGCCATGGTCCGCCAGGTCGAACCGTCGGAGTTCCAGCCGTGGACGAAGACGACGGGGTCGGGGGCGAGGGCCTTGTTCCCGTGGTCCGCCGCGGACGCGGGGGCGACGGGGAGGACGAGGGGGACGAGGGCGAGGAGGAGCGTGGGCATGCTCCGGGAAAGGTTCCTGATCACGATCGGTTTGTAGCGTCCCGGACCCGGGAGCGGCAGGTCCCGACGCGCGGACTCACCCGGCCGGACGCGGTGTTTCACCGCAGAAACGTGACGGCCCGCAGGGCGCGCGCTCCGGGCGGACACATGCGGAGGCGCTCACGCCCGCGCCCGGCGGGCCCGCGCGCTCGTCCCGCGCGCCGGGGCCTCCCCCTCCCGCCGGGGACGCGGCCCATCCGGTACGACTATTGGCGTGCCCCTGACAGGGGAGCTTGCCGGTGCGGCGCCCCGGAGAACTCTGGGACGAGGAGGCCGACTTCCGCACCGGTACGGGCCTTCGCGCTCCACCACCGGTACCGGCACGACCTCCACGCCGCCGCGGCCGCCCCCGTTCCGCCCGGAAGCCACCGGTGGGCACGGCGCCTCTGCCGCACCCGCACCCGCCCCCGGCACGCACGGCCCTCCGCCGGGCGGACGCGGCGGCATGTCACCGCACCGTCGAATCGAGGAGCACGCCATGAGCACACCTCCCTCCGCCCCGCGCCGGGTCGCCCTGGTGAACGGGAGCTTCGAGCAGCCCGCCGTCAACGGCGTCGAGTTCCTGCCGGACGCCTCGCAGACCCAGGCGGCCAAGAAGGTCCCGGGCTGGCTCACCACCGCCTCCGACCACATGATCGAGCTGTGGAGCAACGGAACCCACGGCGTGCCGTCGGCCGAGGGGGCGCAGTTCGCCGAGCTGAACGCCAACGAGGTCTCCACGCTCTACCAGGACCTGCCGACCACGCCCGGCACCAAGCTGTACTGGCGGCTGTACCACCGCGGCCGTCAGGGGCAGGACACCATGGCGCTGGACATCGGCGTGCCGGGCTCCGCGGCCGAACAGCGCACCTTCACCGACGGCAACACCTCCTGGGGTTACTACACCGGCACCTACACCGTCCCCGACGGTCAGACGGTGACCCGGTTCGCCTTCCGCTCCGTGTCCGCGGCCGGCGGCAACCGCAGCGTCGGCAACTTCCTGGACGGCGTCTTCTTCGGCACCGCTCCCCACGTGGAACTCACCAAGACGGCGATCCCCGCGGGGCCGCTGGAGGTCGGTGACGTCGTCACGTACCGCATCACGGCCAGGAACGAGGGCGGCGGCGCGGCCGAGGCCCTGGTGCTGACCGACCGCGTCCCGGAGGGCACGACCTACGTTCCCGGTTCCCTGCGCATCGTGGACGGACCGAACGCCGGGCCGAAGACCGACCGGAAGGGGGACGACCAGGCTTCCTACGACGCCGCGGCCGACCAGGTCGTCTTCCACCTCGGGGACGGTGCGACCGGCTCCCAGCCCGGCAGCCTCCCCAACACCGGTGTCCTGCCGGGCGGTACGACGGTGGAGTACCGGGTCACCATCGACCGGGCCAGCGGCGGCAAGCAGCTCCGCAACACCGCCACCGCCACCTACGAGAACCGGCTCGGCGACACCCCGGAGCCGCTGACGGCGACGTCCGGCGAGGCGGTCACCGAGGTGCGGCCTGCGGCCGATCTGACGGTGACGAAGGCGGCCGACGCCACCACCGTGACCGTCGGTCAGACCGTCACCTACCGCGTCACCGTCCGCAACGCCGGCCCGAACGGGGCCACCGGGGTCACGGTCACCGACCGGCTCCCGGAGGGCCTCGTGTTCCTCTCGGCCACCGGCTCCCCCGGCACGTACGACCCGGCCGGCGGACGCTGGACCCTGGGCGGGCTGGCCGAGGGCGGCTCCGCGACCCTCGTTCTGCGGGCCAAGGCGACCAGGGCCGGATCCTTCACCAACACCGCCACCGTCACCGGCGAGGACACCGACCCCGACCCTCACGACAACAGCGACAGCGTCACCGTCTGCGTCCGGTCGGCGCCCCCCTGCTGCGGCCCCTGCGCATCCGGGGCGTGAGCGGGAACCGTGACGCGCGCGGACGGCCGGGACCGGCGTGGCCCTCCCGGCCGTCCGGGACACCGCCCCGGTGACCTCGGTGCCACCGGGACCGCGCGACACGGGAGGGGAGTCGCGCCGTGCCGTAAGGTCCCCTTGTCCAGGGGGTCTTGCGGTACGGCCGCGCGCCACGGACACCTTCGCATCCGCAGCAGAAAGCCGAGTATGAGACACCTCTCGACACCCCTCAGGGCCCTTGCCGCCTCGGCGTGCGCCCTCGCCCTGCTCGCCCTGCCCGGCCCGGCGGCACAGGCGGCCCCGGAGCCGGCCGTGTACGGCGAACTGGCGCGGAACGGCACGTTCACCGCGAGCAGCGAGCACTGGTGGGCCGGTCCCGGCGCGTCGGTGGGCTCCGTCGGCGGCGCGCTGCGGGCCACGGTCGAACCGGCCCCGGGGGACCAGATCGGGCAGTCCTACCGTACGGTCGTGGGCCAGAGCGGCATCACCCTGCGCCGGGGGGCGCGCTACACGCTCTCCTTCGAGGCCCGCGCGTCCACGCCCGCGCGGATCAGGTCGACGGTCCAGCTGGGCGTCTCCCCGTATCCGGAGACCCTGGGGAACACCCTCGATCTGACCACGGCCCCGCAGCGGTTCAGCTGGACGTTCACCTCCTCGCTCGCCTCGGACGACGGTCACATCGACTTCCAGGTCGGCGGTCAGCCGGTCCGTACCGACATCACCGTCGACAACGTCTCCCTGACGACGTCGACAGCCCGCGAGGGCTTCTTCACCGACCCCCACTCGACCGCGCGCGCCTGGGTGGACGCCCACCCCGCCGACCAGCGCGCCGGCACCATCCGGACGCGGATCGCGGACCGGACGACGGTGAAGTGGTTCGGCGGCTGGAACACCGACGTGCGGGCGGACGTCGACCGGTACGTCGGCGCGGCGGCGGCCGCCGGACAGCTGCCCACCCTGGTCGCGTACAACATTCCCGGGCGGGACTGCGGCGGGGCCTCCGGCGGCGGCGCGGAGGACGCCCGCGCCTACAAGGAGTGGATGGACCGCTTCATCGCGGGCATCGCCCGGCGGCCGGCGATCGTCGTCCTGGAGCCGGACGCGGTGGCGCAGGCCGATGTGGAGCAGAACTGCCTCACGGCGGAACGGCGGGAGGCCCGCTTCGACATGCTGTGGTACGCCAACCAGCACCTCGACGCGCAGGGCCCGCACGTCCGGACGTACCTCGACGCGGGCAACGCGACGTGGACGCTGGGCACGGGGCGGGCCGACGACCCGGCGGACGGCGGCATCGGCCTGAGCGACATGGCCGACATGCTGGGGCGCTCCGGGATCTTCCTGGCCGACGGGGTGGCGGTGAACGTGTCCCACTACCACTCCACGGACGTGTCGAACGACTACGGCCGCCGCCTCGCCGCGCGCGTCAAGGAGCGGCTGGGCACCGACACGACCTGGGTCGTGGACACCTCCCGCAACGGGAACGGCGCCTACACCGTGCCCGGGGACGAGAGCAGCGGTCTCGTCGGGTTCTGCAACCCGCCGCTGCGCCGGCTGGGACCGGCCTCCCAGGTGGGTGAGGGCGGCGCCGCCTACTACCTGTGGATCAAGAACCCGGGCGACTCCGACGGCCGGCACGCGGACGACGCGCGCTGCCCGGCGGACGGTCCGCAGTACGCGGCCGGTTCCTTCTCCCCGGAGTTCGCCCTGCGGCTCGTCGAGGGCGGCTGAGGCGGCGGCTCCCGGGCCGTACCGTGCCGCCGCGCACGGGGCACCGGCCCTGCCCGGGGACGTGTCGGCGTACCGTCCCCGGGTAGGCGGGCGGGAAGGTCCGCCGACGGAGGAGGGCAGGTGTTCGACGGCTTCGAGCTGACGCACTGCGAGGGGGACGGCGCCCGCCTGCGGGTACGGCACGGCGGTACGGGGCCGCCGGTGCTGCTCCTCCACGGGCATCCGCGCACCCACGTCACCTGGCACCGGGTCGCCCCGCTGCTCGTGGCGGCCGGTCACACCGTGGTCTGCCCCGATCTGCGGGGCTACGGCGAGTCGGAGAAGCCTCCGACGGACGAGCGGCACCGGCCGTACTCCAAGCGCGCCATGGCCGCGGACTGCCTGGCGGTCATGCGGCGTCTCGGGCACGAGCGGTTCGCCGTCGTCGGGCACGACCGGGGCGCCTACGTGGCCACCCGTCTCGCCCTGGACCACCCGCGGGCCGTCGTCGCCCTCAGCGTGCTGGACGCCGTGCCCGTCGGGGAGGCCCTGCGGCGCTGCGACGCGGTGTTCGCCGCCCGCTGGTGGCACTGGTTCTTCCTCGGGCAGACCGCCAAGCCCGCCGAGCGCGTGATCAACGCCGATCCGGACGCCTGGTACAAGGGCAGCGCCGAGGAGATGGGCGCGGAGGCGTACGAGGACTACCGGCGGGCGATCCACGACCCGGCGACGGTCCACGCGATGTGCGAGGACTACCGTGCGGGTCTCGGGGTGGACCGGGAGCACGACGACGCCGACCGCGAACGCGGGCGGCGCATCGGCTGCCCGGTGCAGGTGCTGTGGGCCACCCGCGACGACATGACCGACCTCTACGGTGACGTGCCGGCCGTATGGCGGCCGTGGGTGGAGGGCCGGCTCGAGGGCGGGGCCGTCGATTCGGGCCATCACATGGCCGAGGAGGCGCCGGACCAGCTCGCCCGGGCCCTGCTCGCGTTCTGGCGGAAGACGTAGGTCCGGTCCGCGGGTCCGCTCGGGCCCGGCCGCGGACGCAGGCCCGTCCCCGGTCCCGGGAGGGACGGGGACGGGCCGGGTGTCGGCCGGGCCTCGCGGTGGAGACCCGGCCGTACGGAAGGGGCCGGACGGTTCAGGAGCCGTACCAGGCGTTGTGGACGGTCAGCGCCGACCTGTTGCCCTGCCGGTCGGTGACCTGGGCCCGGAGCGAGAGCCCCTTGCCCTTCTCCGGGGTCCGCACCACCACCGTGCCGTGGTCGACCTTGACGGTGCGCCAGGTCCTGCCGTCGTCCTCGCTCACGGAGACGGCGAGCGAGGCCAGGTTCTTCCCGGCCGCCGCTCCCTGGACGGTCACCGGCAGCAGGACCGGCGTCCGTGCCGGGAGGCGGGAGGCGAGGTCGACGGGGGCGGCGAAGCGGACCGTCGACACCGGAAGGGCGGTCGTGGCCGCGACCTGCCCGGACCGGAAGGTGAAGTCGGTCTCGACGCGGGTGGTCGCGGCGGCGACGTCGGCCGGCCGGGTCGCCGTGGTGACCAGCCGGTACTCGGCGTCGGCGGCGTCGACCGCGAAGGGCCGCGTGCCGCTCAGCGGGTCGTCGTTCCGGCCCGCCTCGACCCCGTCGCGGTAGAGCGTCGTCGTGGCCGCGATGCCCGTGGTGAGGCCCGCATGGCCCTGGCCGTCGGCGAACAGCGGCACGGATCCGACGATGTGCTGCTCGCCCGTCACCGGGTCGGGGGCGGTGCGGAAGACGCCCGCCCCGTCGCCCAGGAGCGGCCCGAAGACGCCGGTGTTGAAGGTTTCGCGGTACGTCCGGCCGGCTTCGTACCGCTTCGGGCGGGTCATCTCGTAGCTGCCCTCGAAGGCCGGGTAGCCCCACTCGTCGGGCTGTCCGAGCTGGTTGAACTTGGTCAGCCACGTGACGCCGTCGGCCGTGGAGACGTGGAAGGTGCGGGTGCCGGGGGCCGGTTGCGGCGCCGCGAAGCCGTTGCCCTCCGGCGCGCCCGGCAGGTGCGGGAACGGCGACGCGAGGGCGGTCTTGCCGGGGGCGGAGGCGCCGAGGCCGACGCGGAGGGTGGCCAGTTCGTCCGCCCGTACGTGCCGGGTGTAGCCGGTCGCGACGGTGTTCACCGGGCCGCCGAAGACCACCGCGTACTGGCTGGCGGGGTCCTTGAGGAAGTGCGCGTCCCAGGTCTGCAGGAGGGTGCCGTCGGTGACGGGCGGGCCGGCGTGGGCGGTGCGGAAGCCGGTGAAGCCCCGCAGGACCCAGCCGTTGCCGACGCGGCCGATGTCGGTGGCGCGTTCGTAGTACGTGCCGCCGTAGTCCGCCCGGTCGAGGCCGGGCACGGTGAGGTCGACCGGCCGGGTGGTGCGCGCGTCGGCGGTGACGGTGGTGTCGGCGGAGATGTCCAGCTTCGGCCGGGCGATCCAGTCGGTGCCCCGGGTGTAGTCCGAGGGGTCCTCGTAGACGGCCGTGTTGAGCGTGTACGAGCCCTTGGGCACGCGGATGGTGCGCGTTCCGGGCTCGTTGTCGACGCGGGCCTCGAAGCCGGCGGCGGGACCGGCGACGCCGGTCAGGGTGGTGGAGAAGTTCTCGGCGTCGGCGCCGTCGCGGCCGACGGCCCTGAGCGTGAGGTCGTACGACTCCGCCTCGCGGGTGGCGACCGCGGCCGTGCGGACGGTCACGCCGCCGGGGGCGGTCGCGGTGAGGGCGGCGGAGTAGGTGCCGTCGGTCTCGCCGATCCGGGTGTCGGCGGCGAGGTCGACCGCGGCCGTCCCGCCGGCGGGCACGGTCACCTTCGGGGCGGGCAGGGTGAAGAACCCGGCGGGGGCGGGTTTGCCCGCGGGGTCCAGGGCCGACACCGCGAGGTCGAGGGTGACGTCGGTGGTGCCGAGGTTGCGGTAGGTGACCTTGCGGGTGAGCGGCCGGTCGTCGGTGTGGGGCCAGGGCGCCGTGCCGAAGTTCAGCGAGACCGGTTCGGCGATCACGCTCTGGGCCAGCGCCTTGTCGGCCCTGATGCGGCCGGAGCCCTGCTGGAAGGCGGTGTGGCCGCCGTCCTCGGCGGTCGCGGTCAGGGCGCCCTTCAGTTCGGCCGCCGTCCAGTCCGGGTGCCGCTGCTTCAGGAGCGCGGCAGCGCCCGCGACGTGCGGAGTGGCCATGGAGGTGCCGTCGAGCCGCAGGTATCCGGGGGCGGGGTGGGGGGTGCCGGGGCGGGTGTCGAGAGTGCTGCCGGGGGCGGCGGCCGCGGCGACGGCGACGCCCGGCGCGGTCACGTCCGGCTTGACCGCGCCGTCGCCGACGCGCGGGCCGGTGCTGGAGAAGGGGGCGATGCGGTCCTCGTGGTCGACGGCCCCGACGGTCAGCGCGGCGTCCGCGCTCCCGGGTGAGCCGATGGTCGAGGGGCCGGCCTCACCCTCGTTGCCGGCCGCGACGACGAAGAGGATGCCCTTCTCGGCGGAGAGGCGGTCGACGGTCGCCTCCAGCGGGTCGGTGCCCGGGCTGTCGGGGCCGCCCAGGCTGAGGTTGACCACGTCGGCGCCTTCGGCGGCCGCCCATTCCATGCCGGCGAGGACGGCGGAGTCGTCGCCGTGGCCGTCGTCGTCGAGGACCTTCCCGCTGATCAGCTCGGCACCGGGGGCGACGCCCTTGAACCGGCCGCCGGACTTCGCGCCGGTGCCGGCGGCGATCGACGCGACGTGGGTGCCGTGGCCGACGCGGTCGGCGGTGTCGGGAGAGGCGGAGAAGTTCTTCTCGGCGACGACCCGGGTGCTCAGGTCGTCGTGGGTCCTGTCGACCCCGGTGTCGAGGACGGCGATCCGGACGCCCGTGCCGGTGTACCCGGACTCCCAGGCCCGGTCGGCGCCGATCTGCCGGGTGCCGCGGTCCAGGCTCGCCGTGCGCACGCCGTCGAGCCAGACGGCGGCGATGCCGGGGGCGGCGGCGCGGGCGCCGGTCCGCTCGCGGGCGGTCAGTGCCTCCCAGATACGGGGCTCGTCCCCCGGGGCGGTCTGTACGGCTTCGGCGCCGAGGGTCGGGAAGGTGCGGCGCGTCCGTGTCTCGCCGGCCGCGCGCACCTCGGCGCGCGCGGCGCCCGCGGCCGCCCCTTCGTACCGCACGATGAGTTTGAGGCCGTCGCGGTGGCCGGCCCGCAGCCGCGGGTCGGTGAGCACGGTGAGATCGAAGAGGCGCTGGTCGAGGCGGCCGGTGGCGATCAGGTGCCGCGCGTCGGCGGGGACCACCAGGGTGCGGTCGCCGGTGCGCTGCACCTGGACGGGTATGCGCTCGCGGCCCTCGGCGGGCTCGAAGCGCACCATGCGGCCCCGGGCGTCCACCACCAGGTGGTCGCCCGTGACGAGCGGGATCCGCTGGTGGCCGCCGGCCCGGGTGGTGTCCGGTCGCGCGGCCGCCAGGGGCGCGGTGATCGCCGCCGCGGGGCCGGTCGTGCCTGCCAGCAGGGCCAGGCCGGTGACCGCCGCGACGGCGCAGGCGCGGGTTCTCTTCACATGTGCGCGCAAGTCTCCCCCAGGGAGCTCGGGATGAGGTCGGGTGGTGTGTCCGGCCCGGGGTGCGGGGGCACCCGGCGACCGGTCAGCGCAGTATGCGAGGCGCCCGACGGCCGCCCCGCGCCGACGAGTTGCGGAATGACGCTTTCCGGCCATGCGCGGGGTGGCGTGTGCGAGGGCGCCATGACGGCACTGTGACGAGGCCGTGACCGCGGTGCGATGCTTGCGCGACAGCGGTACGCGGCGGCCTGGCCGGACAGCGTCCCGGGGCGGGCGCGGCGGGCCTGTCGCGGTCCGGTGAGGCTCCGGCCGGGGCGCTCGCCTCCACTTGGCCGTATCCGCACCCCTGGTCGGGGCCGCCGGCCGGTGCGCCGCGCGGGATCTCGGCCGGATGGAGCAGCGGGAGGGCGGGCCCGGCCCGGGCGGCGGATGCTGGGGCGGACCCTCATCCCCGGGTGTGCGTTCCCCCGGTGTCCCGTCGAGAAGGAGTCTTTCGTGCCGGCACGTATCGGAACCCGTCCGCGCTCCCGCGCTCTCGCGCGCCTGACCGGCGCCGCGCTCGCCGCCGCCGCGCTGCTCGGCGGTCTCGTCCCGGCCGCGCGGGCCGGTGGTACGCCTCCGTCGGGAGAGGCCCTGGACAAGCGGCTGGAGGAACTGGTCCGGACGGCGGGCGGACCGCCCGGGGCGATCGCGCTGATGCGCGTGGGGGACCGGACGGTGGTGCACCGGGCGGGCGTCGCCGACATCAGCAGCGGCAGGCCGCCCCGGACGGGGGATCACATGCGGATCGCCAGTGTCGCCAAGGCGTACAGCGGGGCCGTCGCCCTGCGCCTGGTGGACCGGAAGCGGCTGAGCCTGGACGACACGATCGGTGAGCGGCTGCCCGCGCTGCCGGCCGCCTGGCACGCGGTGACGCTGCGCCAGCTCCTCCAGCACACGAGCGGGCTGCCCGACTTCTCGGCCGCGCCCGACTTCGTCGAGATCGTGGTCGCCGACCCCCGGCACCGCTTCGACTCGCGCCGGCTGCTCGACTTCGTCGCCGACCGGGGGCTGGAGTTCCGGCCCGGATCCCGGTACGCGTACTCGAACTCGGACAACATCGCCGTCGCCCTGATGGCGGAGGCGGCGACCGGCGAGCCGTACGAGCGGCTCCTGGAGGAGCTGGTGTACCGGCCTCTCGGTCTGCGGAACACGAGCCTGCCGCGAAGCCCGCGGATGCCGAGGCCGTATCTGCACGGCTACGACGTCACGCCGCCCGCGCCTCCCGAGGACGTCAGCGAGCTCCTGAGCCCCACCGGGGTCTGGGCCTCCGGTGGCATCGTGGCCACGCCGGAGGATCTGAGCACGTTCATCCGGGCGTGGGCGGGCGACCACGGGTACCTGTCGGAGGAGACCCGGCTCCGCCAGCGGCAGTTCCTTCCCGGCGCGGCCTCGGAGCCCGCCGGGCCCGGCGCCAACGCGGGCGGCCTGGCCGTCTTCCGGTACACGACGCGATGCGGCACGGTCTACGGCCACACCGGCAACTTTCCCGGCTACACCCAGCTGGCCGTGGCGACGGCGGACGGCGAACGGTCCCTCACCTTCTCGCTCACCACGCAGATCAACAAGACCGTCGCCCCGGACCTGTTGGCGAAGGTACGGGCCGTGCAGGAGGACTTCGTCTGCGCCCTGCTGCGGAACTGACGCGCCGTCGGACGGCCGGACCGCGTCCGCCGGGCAGGATGCCGGTGTCCGGCCGCCGGCCCCGGGGCTCCCCTGTGCGCCGGGAGACGGCCGAGGGCGCCTTGAGCGCGGCGCCGCCCGGGCGGATCTCCGTCATGCGGGGATCCGCCCGGACGGCCGTGCGGTCAGGCGGCGGTGTCGAAGGTGTAGTGGCGGGTGTGGTCCAGCATGTCGGCCGGGGTCACGTCGTTCCAGGGGCGCATGGTGTCCCGGAGGTCGACGACGTTCGGGGTGCCCGCGGCGGGCAGGTAGGGGGATCCGGGGTGGCGGGCCTGCCAGTCGGCCCACAGCTTGTCGATGAACGCGTGGTGCAGCCAGAACACGGGGTCGTTGGGGGACACGCCGGTGGCCATCTGGCCGCCGACCCACACGTGGACGCGGTTGTGCAGGTTCACGCCGCGCCAGCCTTCGAGGTGGTTGCGGAAGCCGTCCGAGGAGCTGTTCCAGGGGGCCGCGTCGTACGTCTCCATGGCGAGGACCGAGTCGACCTCCGCGCGGGTGGGCAGCTGGCGGCCCCCGGCGCCGAGGTCGCGGCGCAGGTAGTCGCGGCCGTCGACGCGGACGTTGACGGTCCACCGGTTGCCGGACCGGGCGAAGGGCCCGTCGGTGACCTGGCCGTCGCGGGCGCGGCCGGTGCCGCCGAGGAAGTCGGGCGCCCAGAGCGAGGAGCGGGCGGTGCGGTCGGCCGTCCAGTCCCAGTAGGGCAGGGTGACGGTGGCGTCGACGGACTGCAGCGCCCGCTCGAACTCCAGGAGGAAGCGCCGGTGCCAGGGCAGGAACGAGGGCGAGCGGTGGCCGACCCGGTCGCCGTTGTCGGTGTCGCTCATGATGAAGGCGTTGTGGGTGGTCACGAAGGTGTCGTAGCGGCCGGTGCGCTTGAGTTCGAGCAGCGCGTCGACGAAGCGCCGCTTCTCGTCGGCGGTGAGGGTGGCCTGGTTCTTGCGTACGGTCATGGTGTGCGGGCTCCGGATCTGATCAGGCGAGGGTGAGGGGAACGAGCGGGGCGCCCTGGAGTTCGCGGACCGCCGCGCGGGCGACCGCCTTGGGCGTGGCGAGCGGCTCGTAGTGGTTGATCACGCTGATCCAGGTGCCGTCGGCGTTCCGCATGACGTGCAGTTCCTCGCCGTCGATCGTGACGGAGTAGCCCTCGGTGTGATGTCCCCCGTGGTGACCGCCGCCGTGTGTGGCGGCGCCCTTGATGCGTCGCCCGAGGTACACCTCGTCGAAGGCCGCCGGGGCGGGGCCCGCGGCGGCGGAGGCGGCGGCCGGGGCGGGGCGGGATGGCCCGGTGGGCGCGGTGGTGGCGCCGGCGCTGGTGGCGGGCCCGGTGAGGGCGAGGCCCGCGGCGCCGACGGCGGCGCCCAGGGCTGTGCGGCGGGTGATGCTGGACATGGAGAACCCCCTGTTGGTCTGCGCGCCAGGGGATCGGTCATATGCCCCCGGCAGGGCTCATCAGTACCCGGGGGCGTCCGCGTCCGGTTAATCGCGGCGGGCGGGTTGGCCGCGATACGGACAACCTGCCGTGAAAGGTGCAGGATTGAACGAAGTTGATCTTGCTGTCCACGGCGGCATCGGGCCGCCGTGGAGAAGTTTTTGCGGAGAACGTGTTCGATATGTGAACGATCTTTCGCGTACGGGCCTGCGGTGTGGCGGGGTTCACGCCGCCAGACTGTCCGGAACGTGAGGGTGACCGCGTGGGCCGCGGGGCACGGGCCGCAGGTCCGGACCTCTGTTCAGGCGCCGGGAAGGAAGAGGCAGAACAGGTGGCCGTGCGGGTCACGGAGGACTCTCACGTCCTTCTGCGGCTGGTGCTCCTCCACCGTGGCCCCGAGAGCGCACGCCCGCTCGGTCTCGCCTTCCAGGTCGTCGACCTGGATGTCCAGGTGCGCCTGCATCTGCTGGCTGCCGGGCGTCTGCGGCCAGACCGGTGGCACGTGATCGGTCTCCAGCTGGAAGCTGAGGCCGGGGCGTTCGCCGTCCGGTGACCGCAGGCGGACCCACGCCGCCTCCCGCTCGACCTCCTCCCAGCCGAGGAGGGCGCGGTAGAAGTCGGCCAGCGCGGGCGGATCGGGGGTGCCGAGGACAAAGGCGGCGAGCATCGTCGTCATGGGTCGGCGCCTGCCCCTGTCCCGCGCGCCCCACACGTCCCGGCGCCGCGACGCTCCGCCGGCACCCGCCCCGAGCGGCGCGAGGCGGGCCCCTCCGGCCGTTCCGCACGGCCGTCGGGAGGACCGGGACATCGCTCGCCGGGATCGGGGCAGGCGCAGAGGCATGCTGGGATTCGAGACGTTCACCCTTCCCGCCGTGCGCGCGCGGACGCCGGAGCGACGCACCGGCGACCCCCGGCGGGTGGGAGGAAGGCACAGGCGTTCCGGACGGCGCTGGGGGAGGTGGCACCGCCGGATCGTCGCCTACCGGGACGTCCACCTGCTGCCCTCCCCCGCCCCCGGAGGGCACGGCGAGGAGTGCCTGCTGCTGGTCCACGTGCGCCGGGTGGTCGGGCGGGTGACCTATCGGGCGTGTGCGCGGTGCGCCGAGGGGGTGATCACCGAGGTGGTGCTCGACCCGCCGTTCCGCGACTGCGGCCTGGGCACGAGGGCCCTGTCGCACCTGCGCGCCCGCTATCCGGGTGTCACCTGGCGTACCACGATCAACCGGCGCCTCACCCGTGACCTGCTGCGGCGGATGCGGGTTCCGCGGGCCGCCGCGGGAGGGGCCTGCCCCCACCTGCCCGTCGCCGGGGCCGCCCGTGCCGGGGCGTGAGGGCGGCCGGGCGATGACGGTGGGACGACGCCGCGAGGGCGCGCGGACGGGCTCCATGGAGTGGGTCGGAACGGTCGGCACGAGATGCCGGGATGCGGCGCGCGGCCGGCGGGAGGTGCTGCTGCGGGCGGTCCGCCGGCCCGGCCCGGAGCGGGACGCGCTGCTGTTGCAGGCCAAGGGCGCGGCGGCCGCGGCGACGGCCTGGTGGCTGGCGTCCTGGCTGCTGCCGTCCACGGTCACGGCTTTCGCCGCCTTCACGGCCCTGCTGGCGCTCCAGTCCACGGTGTACCGGTCGCTGCTGGACTCGGCGCAGTATCTCGGTGCCATGGCCCTGGGGACGGGGGTGGCGGCCGCGTTCGGCAGCACCGCCGGTGTCCACGCCTGGAGCGTGGCCGTCCTCGCGTTCGTCGCCCTGACGGGGGCACGGCTGAACCTGCTGGGCCGGCAGAGCACCCAGGTCCCCGTGGTGGCGCTGTTCGCGTTCGCGGGCGGCGGTGGCGAGATCGACTACATCGGGCACCTGGTGGCGGCCGCGTCGATCGGGGTCTGCTGCGGCCTGGCGGCCCATGTCGCCATCGCCCCCTCACCCCACACCGACACCGCCGAGGAGATGACGGGCGACCTGGCGGCCCGGGCTCAGGACCTCCTGCGGACCCTGGCGTGCGCGGCGGCGGGCGAAGGTGCCGACGAGGCCTCCCCGAAGGAGGGGGAACGCCGGTGCGAGGAGCTGGCCCGTGAGGCGGTGCGGGTGCGCGCGACCGTGGACAAGGAGCAGGAGAACACCCGGCTCAACCCGCGCCGGCCCTGGAGCAGCGCGGAGGACACCCTGCAGCGGTGCCAGGACACGATCAGCATGATCGAACGGGTCGGCACGCATCTGCGTTCCGTCTCCCGGGCCCTCTCCCACGCCCGGCGCGCCGCGGCGACCGAGGAGGTCCTGGCCTCCTACGCGGAGCTGCTGCGCTGCGCCGCCGCCGGGCTGGGCTGCCTCCGTCTCCCGCGGGGACCGGTGGACACCGGCCGGCTCGACGACTGCCTGGAGCAAGCGGCGCGTCACTACGACGACGTCGCCGCGTCGGTGCGCCAGGGCCGCCTGGACACCCCGGGCGAGTGGCCCGTCTTCGGAACGGCCCTCACCGAGGCCGAACGGATTCTGGACGAGATGCGGCACGTCCGCGCCCGCGCGGACCACGCGTGCCGGCCGGCCTCCTGAGGTACCGCCCCGGCCCCTGCCCGCGGTTCGGCGGCGAGCGCCGGCGGCCGACATTGTCCTGACAGGTGCATGACTTCACCCGGGCTTGGGTCTACCGTCGGAGTTCCCAGGGAGGAGTTCCCAACTACGGCCGTAGGCGGCCCGGTTGGGTTCCCCGCTCCTCCCCGCTCCCCCGGCCCCGACCCCCGGCGCCGGGTCCCCCACGGGTGAAGGGACAACGATGCAGCTCTCCACATGGGTGAAGGCCGGCACCACCGCCGCGGTGACCGTCCTCGCCGCCGCGACCGCCACCACGCCGGCGAGCGCCCTGGCGGACACAGGTCCGTCCGGCGCGAGGTCCTCGGCGGTCGTGACACTTCGTTACGACGACAGCCGGGCCGGCAGCTGGGAGGCGGCGATCGCGGCCGGTGTCGCCTCCTGGAACGCCAACGTCGACAACGTACGACTGGTGGAGGCCGCGCCCGGCACGCGGGCCGAGATCGTCATCGTGGCCACCACCGGCTGGCCGCAGGCCACCCTCGGCCCGGTCCGCCCCGGTGGACAGGTCCGCGTCGAACTCGGCAGCCAGGCGGTCCTCCAGGGGTACGACAAGACCCGCATCGCCGCCCACGAGCTCGGGCACAGCCTGGGTCTGCCCGACACCAAGCCCGGGCCGTGCTCCCAGCTGATGTCGGGCTCGAGCGCCGGCACGAGCTGCCGGAACGCGGTACCCGACGCCACCGAGCAGGCACGGGTGGAGTCCCTCTACGCCTACGGCTCGGCCCGGTTCGTCCCGGCGGACGGGCGGACGCTGGTGGACGCCCCGTAACCGACACCGTCCAGGGCGGGCCCGCCACGTCACGTGGTGGGCCCGCCGCACGGGAGCGTCCGCGCACGGCGCAGGCCGATGCGCCGCGCACTCCGCCGACGGCCCGTCACCGCGTCGTTCGTGAGGACCGGGACGCGTCCGGTCCCGAAGACGGGTGCCGTCAGGTCCCGCGCGCACGTTGCGTCCGCCGATTGCAGGGCAGACGAACGCAGACGAACTCGGACACGACGACGGCCGAAGGAGAGACGATGCCGCAGGACCCCTCGGTGAGAGCTGTCGGATGGGCACGATCACTGCCGATCAGCAGCGGAGTGAAGACGGCACGGGACTGGACGCGCGACCACCTGGCCGCGCTCGGCTGGCAGCGCACGTCACCGGACACGGTCGACGCGGTCGTCCTGGCGGTGTCGGAAATGGTCACCAACGCCCATGTGCACGCCCACAGCAACGCCCAGCTCATCCTCACCTGGGACGAGAAGTGCCTGCACGTGACGGTGCACGACGCCTCGACGCAGCTTCCGCAGCAGCGCAAGGCGAGCGAGGGGGCCCTCGGCGGGCGGGGACTGCTCCTCATCGACGCCCTCGCGGACGAGTGGGAGACCCGGCGCTGCCCGCGCGGCAAGGACGTCACCGCCTGTTTCCAGCCACCGGCGCCCCTGCGGCAGGGCGAGGAGTGAGGCGGACCCCGACGCGTACCCGCCCCCGGCGGCCCCAACCTCAAATCAACCTCTGAACGTCCCCCCGACAAGATTCGAACGTCGCGTGCGGGGCCATCACGTCAGGGACCGAAGGAGGGGACATGGGGGAACTGATGAAGGAAACCGGCGGACGGCCACGGGGGGCGGCGGCCGTGGCGCCGCCCGGGACGGACCGGGGGGAGGCCGCCGCGGAGAGGATTCGCGAGGGGCGGCGGCCCGGCGCCTCGCTCCGGAAGGGCGGGAGCCGGTCCGGGGGAGGTGAGCGCGGATGACCGCGTTCGCCGTACTGGTGACCGTGGCCGTACCGGTCGCGGTGGCCGCGCTCGTCGTCCGGCTCCGCGCGGTCCGCGCCGACCGGGGCGGCGCGGTGCACGACCTGGCCGAGGCCGCGTTCCTCAACGGCGGCCCGCCGCGCGTCGTGGACAGCGTCCTCGCCCAGCTCCACGACGACGGGCGGATCGGCGTCGGCGGCCCCGGCCTGGTCGTCGTGCTCCGCCCGGACCTGGCCCCGCGCGATCCGGTCGAGCGGGCCGTCATGCACCAGCTGGCCGCCGCGCCGAGCGGCGCCCTGCACGACCTGCGGCTGGCCGTGATGCGCGACCCGGCCGTCCAGGAGATCGGCGACGGCCTGGCGGCACGCGGCCTGCTCGTCGACCCGGAGCGGCGGCGGGCGGACGGCCGCCTCTGCGGGGCTCTCGGCCTCGCGCTGCTCGGCCTGTTCGCCCTGTCGGTCATTCTGTCCATGACCGTCGACCCGGGCCGCGGCGAGGCGCCGGTCGCCTTCACGGCGGTGCCCGTGCTGTTCCTGGGGGCGCTCGCCACGCTGGTGTGCGCCGGGTACAACCGGAACCGGGTCACCCGGGGCGGGGTGCGGGCCACCACCGCCTACCACGGCGACCACGTGTACGACCCGGACGCCGGACACCAGGTCGCGCTGCGGGGGCTGCGCGCGCTCCCCAACGACGAACTGCGGACCCAGCTCATCGACGCCGCCCGGGTGTACGGCCCCCGGCGCACACAGCGGCCGTTCCCGGCGGCGTCGCGCACCTCCTCCGGCTCGGACGGGGCGGCTGCGCTGGCGGTGATCCACTGGTGCGCGGGCACGCCGGGGGGCGGCCCGTGCGGCAGCTCCCCCGGTCATTCCGGCGGAGGATCAGGGGGGTCGGACGGGGGCACCGGGTCGGGCTGTTCGGCGAGCGCCTGTTCCTCGGGCGCCGTGAGCTGCGCGAGTTCCTCCGGGGGCGGCTCGTCCGGCTGGAGCGGATCGAGCTGCGGAGGCTCCTCCGCCGGTTCGAGCTGCGGGGGCTCCTCGGGCGGGTCGAGCTGCGGGGGCTCCTCCGGCGGGTCGAGCTGCGGCGGGGGTTCCAGCGGCTGACCCCGAGCCGTGCCCGGCACTGCCGGTCCGTGCCGCCTGCTTCACCCGCGAGCCGCCCGACGTACGGGCGGCTCGCACTTTTGTCCGCCTGCGCCCTGAATGGTGTGACGTGACCCGGGTACTCGTCGGCTGGGCGCGGTCCCCCGCGACCCCCGCGACACCACAGGCACCATCGGCACGGAGGACCGTCCATGAGTGACCCGAACGAGCAGACACCGTCCCAGGCCGAGGGCGAGCGCGAGCCGGAGAACGGAACGGCCGACGGCCCCCCGGGACCGGACGCCTCCGGTACGCCCCGTACGACGCCCTCGCAGGCCGAAGGCGACAGGTCCGAGGGCGACGGCGTCTCCGGCACGGACGCGGCCTGAGGCGGGCCGGGGATGCCCGGAACGAGCAGGGAGCGGACGGGCGGGACGCCCGGGCCCGCGGCGGCCGGCCCCTCCGGCGAGCCCGTGCGCGGGACCGCTTCCGCCCACCCCCACCCCGCCGTGCCGCTCACCGAGGCCGCGGCGACCGCCGCCGTGGCACGGAGAAGACGGTAGCTGCCGGAGGCGGCCGGAACACGGGCCCCGCGCCCGGTGAGCCGCGTCCGGCGGAACAGCGCAGACATCAAGGAAGAAGGCCCATGATGACCAGCGGTACCCACGCCTCACGGAACGCCCGCACCCCCGTCCAGCAGGCCGCTCTGCTGGTCGGAGCCGTATTCCTCCTCGTGGGGGTCCTCGGGTTCATCCCCGGCGTCACCACCGACTACGACACCATGAAGTTCGCCTCGCACGACTCGGAGGCCAAGCTGCTGGGTGTCTTCCAGGTGTCCATCCTGCACAACCTGGTCCATCTGGCCTTCGGCGTCGCCGGTGTGGCCATGGCCCGTACCGCCGCGGCGGCGCGGACCTTCCTCCTCGCGGGAGGCGCCGTCTACCTGGTCCTGTGGCTGTACGGCCTGCTCGTCGACCACCACAGCAGCGCGAACTTCGTGCCGCTGAACTCGGCGGACAACTGGCTCCACTTCGTCCTCGGCCTCGGCATGATCGCGCTCGGCGCCCTCCTCGGCCGGCGGCACACGACGACCACCCCGCGGGTGTGACCGGGATGGCGGGAAAGAAGACGCTGCTCACCGCCGTCGCGGGACTCACCGCCGGAGCCGTCGCCCTGCGGCGCCTGACCGCGCGGAGCCCCGGGCCGGACGGTACGCACCGCTGGCTGGTCGTGACCGTCCAGCGCGCACCGGACGACGTACGGCCGCACGAGATCGAGCCCCTGAAGGAGTTCGGCGACCGGATCGAGACCCGGATCGGTGCCGCGCCCGGCGACCGCGGCACCGAGCTCGCCGCCCGCTTCCGGGATCCGGCGGCGGAGGGCAGCGGCTCCGTGGCCGCCCGCGTCGCGGGGAACGACCCCCGCCAGGACCTGCGCCGCGCCCTCCGGGAGGCCAAGGCCCTCCTGGAGGCGGGCGAGGTCCTCCTGCCCGACGCGCCGCCCACCGGCCACGAAAGTCCCGGCGGGAAACTGATCGGAACGCTGAGCCGCCGCGCCGGCGGGGAGGGAGTGCTGTGAAGGCCCTGTGCTGGGAGGGGGTCGACCGGCTCTCGGTCGAGCAGGTGCCCGACCCGATCCTCCGCAACGACCAGGACATGATCGTCCGGCTCGTCGCCGGCACCACCTGCGGATCCGACCTCCACCTCATCGGCGGCTACATCCCCTTCATGCGGGCCGGAGACGTGATCGGGCACGAGTTCGTGGGCGAGGTCGTCGAGGTCGGCCCCGCGGTGCGACGGCACGCGGTGGGCGACCGGGTGGTCGTCTGCTCGTTCGTCGGTTGCGGACGCTGCTGGTACTGCGCGAACGACCTGTGGTCCCTGTGCGACAACACCAACACCAATCCCGGGATCGGGCAGGCCCTCTTCGGCGCCGACACCGCGGGCATCTTCGGCTACTCCCACGCCATGGGCGGGCTGCGCGGCAGCCACGCCGAATACGTGCGCGTCCCGTTCGCGGACCACGGCGCCTTCACCATTCCCGAGGGTGTCGACGACACCAGCGCCCTGTTCGTGTCCGACTCGGTGCCGACCGGCTGGATGGGCGCGGACCTCGGCGGCGTGGGCCCCGGTGACGTGGTCGCCGTGTGGGGCTGCGGCGCCGTGGGGCAGATGGCGGCGCGGGCGGCGATCCTGCTCGGGGCGGAGCGGGTCATCTCCATCGACCGCGTCCCGGAGCGGCTGCGGATGACCGAACGCCACGTGGGCAGCGAGGTCATCGACTACAGCAGCACCGACGTCGGCGCCGAACTGAGGGAACGGACCGGCGGCCGGGGTCCGGACATCTGCATCGAGGCGGTCGGCATGGAGGCGCACAGCGACGGCCCGATGCACGTGTACGACCAGGTCAAGCAGCAGTTGCGGCTGCAGACCGACCGTCCGACCGCCGTCCGCCAGGCCATCCACGCCTGTCGCAAGGGCGGCACCGTGTTCATCCTGGGCGTGTTCGCCGGCGCCGTCGACAAGTTCCCGCTCGGTGCGGTGATCAACAAGGGGCTGACGGTGCGGGGCGCGCAGATGCACGGCCAGCGCTACATTCCCATGCTGCTGGACCGCATCGCGGCCGGGGAGCTCAGCACCTCCCACATGGCGACGCACACCGTGAGCCTGGACGAGGCGCCGACCGCGTACGACATGTTCAAGCACAAGACCGACGGCTGCGTCCGCGCGGTCATCCGGCCGGGCGGCTGAGCGACGGGATTCCGGCGGTGCGGTCACGGCCGCGCCGGCGGTACGGGAAGGTGGCCGCCCCGGCCTCCTGGAGGCGCCGGTGCCCCGCGAGGACGCGTACGGCGGGCAGGACCCGCCCGGGTGGAGGAAGGAGGCCGTCCGTGGCCCCTGAGGTGACCGGGGAGTCGGGCCGACCCGTACGGCTGCTGCTCGTCTCGGACACGCACGTGCCGCTGCGGGCCAGGAGGCTCCCCGAGGAGGTGCTGCGTGAGGTGGACGCCGCGGATGTGGTGCTCCACGCCGGGGACTGGGTCGACGTGGCCACCCTGGACCTCCTGGAGGAACGCGCGCGGCACCTGGTCGGCGTCCACGGCAACAACGACGGCCCGGAGCTGCGGGCCCGCCTGCCGGAGGTCGCCCGCGTCACGCTGGGCGGCCTCCGGTTCGGTGTCGTCCACGAGACGGGGCCGGCCAAGGGCCGCGAGCAGCGCTGTGCCGCGCTCCACCCGGACCTCGACGTCCTCGTCTTCGGCCACAGCCACATCCCGTGGGACTCCGAGGGGCCCGGGGGCCTGCGCCTGTTGAACCCGGGCTCCCCCACGGACCGCAGGCGGCAGCCCTACTGCACCTACATGACCTGCGCGGTCGCGGACGGCGCGCTCATCGAGGTGGTCCTGCACCGTCTGCCGAGGCGCTGACGCCGCCGGCCCGGGCAGGGTGTTCCTCCAGGCGCTCAGGTCCGTCCGGCGCCGCCCTCGCGGTCGGAGGCGGGCCAGACGTAGGGCAGGTCGTCGGGCACGTCCGGGAAGAGGGGGCGGTAGAGGTCGGGGGCCTTGCGCAGGAGGGCGGAGCGGTGGCTGCGGTGGAAGGCGGGGTCGCCGAGCCAGGGCGGCAGGTCACCGGCCGCCGCGAGCCGCTCCTGGTCCCGTACCTCCGCGCCCGGGTGCCAGGCGAGGTAGTCGGCCATCAGGGTGGTGGCGCAGGTGTCGGCGCGGCCCCCGGCCGTCCAGACGGCGCAGACGTCGAGGCCGTACCGCACCAGGGCCTCCTCGTACCCCACCCACATGCGTACGGCCGGATGGCGGCGCCAGCCGTACGTCGGCACCGTGAGCCCCCGGAAGACCTGAAGGGCCTCCACGCGCTGTTTGCCCAGGCGCCGCGGGTCCAGCACGGCCGCGGAGCGGGAGAAGTCCGCGTACGGGAGGAAGGTCTGCATGCCGGCTCCTGTCGAGCGGTCAGGGACGGCCCGCCGGCCCGCCGTCGCCGTCCGCGCGGGAGAGGTGGTGCGTCTCGATGTGTCCGCCCCGGCCGAGCAGGCCGGTGCTCTCCAGCGGCGCCCGGCCGAGCAGGCGGGGCAGCTCCCGCCGCGACAGCAGGGTCACCACCGTGGGGAAGACCGGACGGAGCGGCTGGGCGAGTCGCAGCCAGGGCGGCGCGTACACGGAGGCGGAACGGCGGTCCACGCCGTGGGCGAGCCACGCCGCCGTCCGGCCGACCGGGTGGATCCGCCGGGCGGGCGGGGGCATGTGGGCGCGCAGTTCGCGCAGGACGGTGTACTGGTCGAGGTCGCGGATCATGCTGGTGTCGGTCCAGTGGACGTAGGCGACGCCGACGGACACGCCGCGGTGGGCGAACTCGGCCCGCAGCGCGTGGGCGAACGATTCCACGCCGGCCTTGGAGGCGCAGTAGGCGCTCATCATCGGGGCGGCGCCGAAGGCGGCCGTGGAGGCGATCTGCAGGAAGTAGCCCCGGGTGGCCAGCAGAGCGGGCAGGAAGACGCGGGCGGTCACGGCGCTGCCGATCAGGTTGACCTCGACGACCCGGCGCCAGGTGGCCGGGTCGGAGCGCTCGAACGGTCCTCCCTCGGCGAGACCGGCGTTGGCGACCACCACCGACGGGGGGCCGCAGTCCTGCCGGACGCTGTGGGCGGTCCGCGCCATGCCCGCGTCGTCCGTGACGTCGACCTCGTAGACGCGTCCTGGCACCGGAAGACCTGCCGCCACGTCCTGGAGGGCGCCGGCGTCCCGTCCGAGCAGCGCGACGCGCATGCCGCGCCCGGCCAGTTCCCGTGCGACGGCCGCGCCGAGGCCGCGTGCGGCACCCGTGACGACCGCGGTGCGCCCTTCGAGGGGGTGGTTCTGCGTCATGGCTGCTCCTTCGCGCGGTGCCGTCCGTCCCGGGGCGGCGGTTCGCTCGCGTCAGGCCGGGTCGGGGCCCGGAGGGCAGAGGGTGTGGTCGGGGTGTCCTCGGGTGCGGCGCCTCTCCTTGAGCCGCGCCTCGAAGAGATGGTCCCGGCCTTCGGCCAGACGGGTCACGGCTTCCTGCTCGAGATCCCTGAAGGGTTCGTAGTACGTACGGTTGTAGGCCTCGACGATCTGGAAGGTCCAGTGCCCGGGGATGACGTTGCGCCCGACGAGCTCGGTCTCGACGCGGTCGGCCCACTCCTCGTGCCCGGCGTCCCGCAGCAGCCGGACGGCCCGGTCCAGCTCGAAGTCGGCCGTGCCGGTCAGCTGGTGGAAGCCGTACAGGTGGCCGCGTGCCCGTTCGATCGTCTCGAGTGCCTTGGAGAGGGACCCGAGGGCCTCCACCGTGGCCTCGCTGACGCCCGGAGGCCGCTGGTGGGCGGTGTCGGGGCCGTCGTGCCGGTGCGACTTCGCCGGCTCCCGGGCGGTCTCCTGCTTCATCGGACGTCCTCTCCGTCGTCTGCCGCGTCCCGCGCTCGCGGGGGTCTCCGCTCCCTCTTCCGGTCCTGGGCGCCGGGCGGACGCAACGGGTTTCCCCGTGTCCGGGCTTCCGCGCGAGTGACCGGATGCGGTGCCTCGCGTCCGCCCTCAGTGTGGAACAAAGGGGTTCCCCGCGCGCACCGGCGTGCGGCGAAAGGAGGCGGTCATGGCGAAGGGCAAGGGGTCCTCGGGGAAGCGGGCGCTGTCGAAGGGCGACAAGGTCTCCTGGCGCAGTCACGGCAGTGAGACCACGGGCACCGTCGAGAAGAAGATCACCGAACGCACCCGGGCGGGCGGGCGCACGGTGGACGCCACCGCGGACGAACCGCAGTACGAGGTGCGCAGCGACCGCTCCGGGCGCACGGCCGTGCACAAGCCCGGGGCGCTGAAGAAGAAGCGGTAGCGCGGCCGGCGCTCCTCACCCCGTGTAGCGGGTGGTCGCACGGGCGGGTGACGGTCAGGGCCGGGTCGCCACGAAGGTGTGCGTGATACCGGTCTGCCAGCCGGGCAGGGGCAGGGTGCGCACACCGGTGAACCCGGCGCGCCGCAGCCGGTGCGCGAACTGGGCGGCCGTGTCGAAGGCGAGGACACTGCGCCACAGATGCCGGTAGAGCGCTTCGTCGCCGTGCCGCCGCCCCCACGGCAGGACCACGGTGGCCATCACCGCCGACCAGAGGGCCCGGTGGACGGCCCGGCCGCCGAGGGCGTACTCGTGGACGGCGAGCCTGCCACCGGGGCGCAGCAGGTCGCGTGCCACGGCGAGACCGGCGTCCGGGTCCGCCAGATTGCGGAAGAGGTACGCGGCGAAGACCGCGTCGTACGGCCCGCCGGCCCCCGCCCCCGCACCCGCACCGGCGTCCGTCGCCGCCTCTGCCGCTCCTGCGCCCGCGCCCGCGCCCGCGCCCGCTGCCAGGTCCTCCACGGAGGCGTGGACGAAGGTCACGCCCGGGGGCCAGGCCTTCCGCCGGGCCTCGGCCAGCATGCCGGCCGAGGCGTCGACGCCGGTGACGGTGGCGCGCGGGGCGGCGCGCAGCAGGGCGGCCGTCGACGCGCCGGTCCCGCACCCGAGGTCGAGCACGGACTGCCCCGCTCCCCCGCCGGGCAGGCCGAGGCGCCGCGCCGAGCGGAGCAGGTGGCGGTGGTGGCCGGGGCTGGCCGAGGTCATCCGGTCGTACGTCGGAGCCGCGTGGTCGAACGCTCCGGCGAGGTCGGCGTCGGTGAGCGGGGACATCGTCGGCTCCTCCACGGGTCTCGGTCCCTTCAGTGTCGGCCCGGCCCCCGCCCGCCGCGCCCCGCCGGGTCCTTCCGGGTGCCGCGTGCGAGGGCGGAAGAGGTGCGCGGCCGAAGGCCGCGTCGTACGGCGACGCCCCGGGCGGGTGCCCGCGTGTGCCTCGGAGGCGGTGGCCGAGGGGGCCGCTCGGCGCAATGCGCGTGCATCCGCGGGCGAGGGCGGTACGGAATGACTCGTGACCCTCACCCGCCATGCCACCGGCCCAGGGAGTTCCGATGCGCGCACAGGACCCGCTCGACCCTCTCGTTCCCTCCGTTCCTCCGGATCCGGCCGCTCCCGGCAGCCCGGTCGATCCGGCCGCCGTCGACAGGGACGTGCCCGCCGCGGTGGAGGCCCGGCTCGGTGAGACGCTGGAGCGGCGCCTCCGGGAGGCCTGCGCCACCGACGCGGTCTTCGGGGCCGACCTCGCGGGCCGCGTGGCGCGTTTCGCGCTCGCGGGCGGGAGCCGCCTGCGGGCGGAGCTCCTCTGGTGGGCGGCCCGGGGCCACGACGACGGCGACGGCGCGTCGGGGGTGGCCGCGCGGGCCCTCGGGGCCGCGGCGGCGATGGAGCTGATCCAGACGTGCGCGCTGATCCACGACGACGTCATGGACGGATCGGCCCTGCGGCGGGGGCGTGCCGCACTGCACGTCGTCCTGGACGAGCAGTACGGGACCGGCGCGCGTGAGCTGCCCTGCGGCACCTTCGGCGGCGCGGCGGCCGTGCTGGCCGGCGACCTGGCCCTGGCGTGGGCCGACGACACGTTCGTGGAGTGCCTGGAGGGGGCGCGGGCGGCCGAAGGCGCGTACGCGATCTGGCGCGCGATGCGCACGGAGATGGTGGCGGGCCAATACCTCGACCTCCGGGCCCAGGCAACCGGCACCGGGTCGGCCGGGCAGGCGGTCCGCACCGCGGCCCTGAAGACGGCCTCGTACACCGTGGAGCATCCGCTGGCGCTGGGAGCGACGCTCGCGGGCGCGCCGCAGCGCACCGTCCGCCGGCTGCGCGAGGCGGGACGGTCGGCGGGGCTCGCCTTCCAGCTCCACGACGACCTGCGGGGGACGTTCGGGGATCCGGCGGTGATCGGGAAGCCGGTCGGCGAGGACCTCCGTGAGGGCAGGGCGACGTACGTCCTGGCCGTCGCGCGCGAGCGGTGCGAACGGGCCGGGGACGCCACGGGCCTGCGGCTCCTGGACAGGGCGGTGGGGCCAGCCGGGGCCGGTGGGCGCGAGGTGGACCGGCTGCTCGACCTGCTGGTGGCGTGCGGGGCGCGCGACGAGGTGGCCCGGCGCGTCGGGGAGCTGTGCCACCGGGGCACCGAGGCGGTCCGGGAGGCCGGGCTCGCACCGGAGGCCGCCGACCGGATCGTGACGCTGCTGCGCGGCGCCTGCGGACCGGACGGCGTCGCGCCCGCCTCCCGCCCGCAGGACACCGCGCGGGAGGCCGGCGGACCGGTGCTGATCGGAGGAGGCCGTTGAGGAGCGTGACCGGTCCGACGGACCACGTCGTGGTGGTGGGCGCCGGTCTCGCGGGGCTGGCGGCCGCGCTGCATCTCACGGGCGCCGGGCGGCGGGTGACCGTCGTGGAGCGCGAGGCGCTTCCCGGCGGGCGGGCCGGGCGCCTGGATCTCGCGGGCTACCGGGTGGACACCGGGCCGACCGTGCTCACCATGCCGGAGATCCTCGACGAGGCGTTCCACGCCGTGGGCGACTCCCTGCGCGAGCGGCTCGATCTGATTCCGCTGCGGCCGGCCTACCGGGCGCTGTTCGCCGACGGTTCCCGGCTCGACGTCCACACGGACGGCGCCGCCATGGAGGAGGAGATCACCGCCTTCGCCGGCGCGCGGGAGGCCCTCGGGTACCGCCGGCTGCGCGGGTGGCTGGAGCGGCTCCACGCCGTGCAGATGCGGCGCTTCATCGACGCCAACTTCGACTCCCCCGCCCAGCTGCTGTGCCCCGAGCTGGCACGGCTGGCCGCGCTCGGCGGGTTCGGCCGCCTCGACCGGGCGATCGGCCGGTTCCTGCGGGACGAGCGGCTCCGCCGGGTCTTCACCTTCCAGTCGCTGTACGCCGGGGTGGCGCCGTCGCGCGCGCTGGCCGCCTACGCCGTGATCGCGTACATGGACACGGTGGCCGGGGTGTACTTCCCCCGGGGCGGAATGCACGCCGTGCCGGAGGCGATGGCGCGGGCGGCGGAGCGGGCGGGGGCGGTGCTCCGGTTCGGGGAGCCGGTCCTGAGGCTGGAGCGGGCGGGGAGCCGGGTGACGGCGGTGGTCACCGACCGGGACCGCATCCCGTGCGACGCGGTGGTCCTCACCCCCGACCTGCCGGTCTCCTACCGGCTGCTGGGCGGCGCGCCCCGGCGGGCCGTACGCCTGCGGCACGCGCCCAGCGCGGTGGTGCTCCATGTGGGGACGGACCGTACGTGGCCGCGACTGGGCCACCACACCCTGTCGTTCGGGGCGGCGTGGGAGGACACCTTCGACGAACTGATCGGCTCCGGGCGGCTGATGAGCGATCCGTCCCTGCTGATCACCAGGCCGACCGCCACCGATCCGTCGCTCGCCCCGCCGGGGCGGCACCTGCACTACGTCCTGGCGCCGTGTCCCAACACCGAGACCGGGCCGGGCGTGGCGCACTGGGGCGAGCTCGGCCCCCGCTACCGCGACGGGCTGGTGCGTGAGCTGGAGCGGCGGGGGCTGGCGGGCCTCGGGGCGTCGATCGAGGCGGAGAGCCTGGTGACACCGGCGCAGTGGTCGGCGCTCGGCCATGCGGCCGGGACGCCGTTCTCGGCGGCGCACACCTTCGCGCAGACCGGCCCGTTCCGTCCGCGGAACCTCGTCCGGGGGACGGAGAACGCCGTCCTCGCGGGCTGCGGCACCACCCCGGGCGTGGGGGTGCCGACGGTGCTGCTCTCGGGGAAGCTCGCGGCCGCCCGGGTCACCGGCGGCGCACGTCCGCGCCGGTCCGTCCGGCCATCCGGGGCCGCCGCGGCGCCGGCCGCCGCACGGGGCGAGGGGCGGACGGCGTGACGGCCCGGGAACTGGACGCCGCCGGCATCACCGACCCGTCGCTGCGCGCGGCGTACGCGGTCTGCCGGCGCCTCAACGCCCGCCACGGGCGCACGTACTTCCTCGCGACCCGGCTGCTGCCCGCCGACCGGCGCGCGGCCGTGCACGCCCTGTACGGCTTCGCGCGGTACGCCGACGACATCGTCGACGACCTGGGCACGGGGGCCACACCCGGCGAGCGCGGCGAGGCGCTGAGCGCCCTCGAGCGGCAGTGGAGGCGGGCCGTGCGGGGCGAGCGGGTTCCGGAGCCGGTGGTGCGGGCGGCGGCGGACACCCGGGCGCGGTACGGCATCGGCGCGCACCACTTCGCCGACTTCCTCGCCTCGATGCGCAGCGACCTGACGGTCGGTGGCTACGCCACGTACGCCGATCTACGGGCCTACATGCACGGTTCGGCCGCCGTCATCGGGCTGCAGATGGTGCCGGTGCTCGGCACGGTGGGGCCGCGGGCGGAGGCGGAGCCGTACGCGGCGGACCTCGGCGTGGCCTTCCAGCTGACGAACTTCCTCAGGGACGTCGGCGAGGACCTCGACCGGGGGCGGGTCTATCTGCCCGCCGATCTGCTGGCGGCCCACGGGGTCGACCGGGACCTGCTGCTGTGGAGCCGGCTGACCGGCTGCCGGGACGCCCGGATCACCTCGGCGCTGCGGGCCGCCGCGGCGCTGACGCGGGAGGTCTACCGGGCGGCGGAACCGGGGATCGCCCGGCTGGACCCGGTCTCGGCGCCCTGTGTGCGTACGGCGTTCGTGCTGTACGGCGACATCCTCGGCGCGATCGAACGGGACGGGTACGCGGTGGTCCACCGGCGGTCCGCCGTGGGCCGCCGGCGCCGGGCGGCGGTGGCCCTGCGGGGCCTGGCCGGCGCCCTCGCGGCGCGGCACGGGCCCCGCCCGGCCGCGCGCGGCGGTCGCCCCCTGCCGGCGGCCCGGCGGACGGACACACGGCCGGGTGAGGGTCCGGCCGCCACGGGAGGAGGCGCCGGCGCGACCGGGCGCCGGGGAGAGGAGACGCGGTGAGCACGCAAGACCGGACGGGCCGGCGGAGGGTGATCCCGCTCCGGCTGCGCCGGAACGCCGTCGCCTGGGAGCGTCAGCGCCCGACCTGGCGGGAGGCGCGGCCGGCGCTGATCGCGGAGGCCCTGGAGCGGGCCCGGGCGCGCCCGACGGGCAACTGGTTCGTCGTCGGGGCGGCGCGGGACCTGACCGCACGGCGGCCGCTGGGGCGCACCGTGGCGGGTACCGAGATCGTGCTGTGGCGCGGCGAGGACGGCCGGCCCCACGCGGGTCCCGGGGCGTGCCCGCACCTGGGGGCGCCGCTCAAGGACGCGGCCGTCCGGTGCGGGCGGCTCATCTGCCACTGGCACGGGCTCGACCTGGACGGCGGCCCGTTCGCGGGCTGGTCGCCGTGGCCGGTGCACGACGACGGGGTGCTGCTGTGGGTGCGGCTGGACCGGGTGGGCGGGGAGCCGCCCACCGCGCGGCCCGCCGTCCCGGCACGACCGGCCCGGGGCGCGTCGCTCGCCGCCGTGTACACGGGGACGGGCGCCTGCGAGCCGGAGGACGTCGTGGCGAACCGCCTCGATCCGTGGCACGGCGCCTGGCTCCACCCGTACTCCTTCGTGGACCTGGCCGTCCGGGACGTACCGGACGGCGCTCCGCCGGACGACGAGAAGGACGTCCTCGTGGTGGACGTGTCGTTCAAGGTGGCCGGGCGGATCGTCGTCCCCGTACGCGCCGCGTTCCACGCGCCCGACGCGCGGACGGTCGTCATGCGGATCGTCGAGGGCGAGGGGACGGGCTCGGTGGTGGAGACCCATGCGACGCCGTTGACGCCGGCGGGTGCCGGGCGCCCGCGTACGGCCGTGGTCGAGGCGGTCGTGGCCGGCTCGGACCGGCGGGGCTTCGCGGTGGCACGCGCGCTCGCTCCCCTGCTGCGTCCCGCCGTGCGGGCCACGGCGGGACGCCTCTGGCGTGACGACCTCGCGTACGCGGAGCGGCGGCACCGGCTGCGGGCGGAGGGGCGGTTCCCGGGCTGACGGACGGTCAGGGGCCGAGGGGCGGCCCCCGGCCGGCGGGACGGTCCCGGGCCGGCGGGGAGCGGCGCCGGCGGCCGGGCCTTCCGCAGGCGGCCGCCGGTCGGACCTGACGTGTCGTCAGGTCACGCCGAAGTGGCGGGCGAGGAGCCGCAGGGGGGCCGAGCGGCCGTGGCGGGGGACGGTCCACAGGGTCTGGCCGCCGAGGCCCCAGCGGCGCAGATGGGCGTTGGCCGCGAGGAAGCCGGTGGTCGCGGCCCGTTCCATGAGGGCCACCGGGAGGCCGGTGCGGACCAGGTCGCCGGCGACGGTGACGGTGGGGTCCGGTGTTTCGACGGTGGGCCGGTCGGTGTGCGTGCCCACGGCGAACAGCGGGCAGTCCCGGCGCCATTCGACCCGCTGGTCGACGATCCGCGCGGTCGCCGTCTCCGGGTGGACGCGGTGCAGCTGGGCGACGAGCTGGCGCGCGAGGGCGTGCGGACGCGCGGCCGGGTCGGCGGCGTAGGCGTGGAGTTCGAGGACGGCGCCTCCGGTCTTGCGGGCCCAGCGGGCGGCCTCGCCCTCGAACACGTTCAGCACCGTGATGTTGTCCAGCGGCCCGTAGCCGCTGGTGCCGAGGAAGCCGGGGCGGTGCGGGGCTACCGGGCGGTCGAGCCAGACCCGGGTCACGAGGAAGGGCGGGGCGACGCGGAGCCTGCCGACCCGGGCCCGCCACGCGGAGTCGCACAGGTTCGGGGAGGCGGCGGTGAGCGCCTGGAGACCCGCCGTGTCGAGGGCGAGCACCACCGCGTCCGTGTGCTCGGTGCCGTCCGCCGTGTGGACGAGGTGGCCGCCGTCCGGACGCGGTTCGAGGCCCTGCACGGGGGTGCCGGTGCGGACGGCGGCGCCGTGGGTGCCGAGGTAGCGGGCGAGCGGGTCCCACAGGGCCTGGGGGTAGGGCTCGTCGGGCACGTCGAAGAGGAGGCCTTCGGAGGAGCCGAGGAAGTAGATGTGGAACATGAGGGCGAGTTCGGCGGCGGACAGCTCGCCCGGGTCGGCGAAGAAGCTGCGGGAGAAGACCTCGAAGGCGAGGTGCCGGGCCGCCTCGGGGAAGCGGACGCGGTCGAGCAGTTCGCGGGCGCTGATGCCGTCGTATCGCCGGTAGACCTCGGGGACGCGGACGTCCAGGAGCGGCAGTGCGGCGCGCGGGTTCATCCGGGCGAGGTCCCGGGCGCCGAAGCTCGGGCTGAGGAGGGCGAACCCGAGGGCGCTCCAGGGCGGTGTCCGGGGGACGCGGGCGAAGCTGTCGTACGTCCCCGAGCCGTGCCGCAGCGGGTAGTCGGGCAGCGGGCGGAGGCGGTCGAGGCCCGGGTCGACGCGCCGGAGCAGTCCCCGCAGGTTGTAGTACTGGCGGAAGAAGGCGTGGAAGCCGCGGCTCATGGTGACGGTCGATCCGTCCGCGAGGTCGGTGGGCCATCCGGCCAGGCGGCCTCCGAGCGCCGGCTCGCGTTCGTAGAGCGTGACGCGGACACCGCGTTCGGCGAGGGCCGTGGCGGCGGCGAGACCGGCGATGCCGCCGCCGACGACCGCGCAGCGGGCGGTCCCGCGCGCGCCCGTGCGGCGGGGCGGCGGCGCGGGCAGGACGACGGCCTTGCGGTCGCGGCCGCGGCGCGCGGCCGGGAGGGGCTCGTGGCGGGTCATCGGGACTCCTCGGTGTCGGTCAGCGGCGGCGGGTGAGCAGGGGCAGCTCGGCGGCGGTGCGCAGCATGGTGAGGACGGGCGTGCGCAGTCCGATGGCGAACTCCTCGGCGGGGCGCGTCGTGCCGTCGAGGAAGCGGAGCAGGCGGGCACTCGGTACGTCGCGGAAGAGGCGGGTGAAGAACGCCGGGCCGTCGATGCGTCCGGTGTCGAGGCCCCTGAGGAGGACGGCGTCCATGGCGAGGGCCCGTGCCGGGTGGGCCGGCGGGGGTACGGGCGGGCCGCCGGTGTGCAGGGCGTGGGCCACGGCTCGGCTCTGGCGCTGGATCGCGGCGAAGGCGTAGCCGGTGGAGGGGCGGACGGCTCCGCCCGCCGCGCCGATCCGGAAGACGTGCCGGCCGGCGCGGCGTTCGTGGCGGCCGTCGGTCATGGGGATGACGCCCTGTTCGGTGGCCGTCACCCGGAAGGCGCCGAGGCCGAGGACGTGGCCGGTGTAGTGGCGGAGGGCGTCGTCGTAGGCCTGGCGGGTGAGGGGGGCGCGGCCGAATTCGGTGTACTCGACGAGGGCCTCGTACCGGCTGGTGGGCAGTACGTACCCGAAGGAGAGTCCGTGCCGTGGCTGGGGGGTGCGGAAGTCCATGAGCTCGACGGTGCCGGGGGTGAGGACCGGGTGCTCGCACCGGACGAACCAGCCGCGGAAGTGCTGGCGCAGCGAGACGCGCGCGGCGGGGGGCGTGGCGGGCGGCCGGGAGTCGTAGACCCAGCGGGCCCGGAGCGTGAAGGTGGCGCCGTCGGCGGTGCGGCAGCTCACCTCGGCGCCGTCCGGACGGTCGGTGACGGCCTCGACGACGGCTTCCACCCGGCGCAGCCCCGTCAGGCGGGGTGCCAGGCCCCGTTCGAAGGCATCGGAGCGGAGCATCTTGTAGGTGAGCCCGCCGAGGTCGTGGGTCCGGCCGTCGCCCCCTGGGGCACGGACCCGCACCCTGCGCCAGCGCGCGGTGAGGAGCGGGTCGTAGTCGCCCGGGCCGGACTCCCAGTAGCACCAGGTGCGTTCGGGTGGACGGAGGCGGCCTGGCGGCGGGGTGACGAGGACGACGTCCGGGGCGCGGACACCGGGCGGCGGAGCGAGCAGCCGCCACGCGAACGAGAGACCGGCGGCTCCGGCGCCGACGATGACGATGTCGCTGGTGTCCCTCATGGTCTGCGGTGCTCTCCTTCGGGCCGGCGACCGGCCGCCGGTTCGGCGGGGCCGCCGCCGCGGGGTGCGGCCTGTGCGTCTCACCTTCTCGCGCGGGCCCGCCTCCGGATGCGGTCCGGGTCCGGCCACGCCGTACGGGTCGCCGGTCAGGGCGAACCTGCCGGACTCGGTCCGGCGCGCCGGGCGGGCGGAAGGGGGGCGACCGTCGGGTTCCGGGCGGGGTTCTGACACCACTCCCCCCGCTCCCCCGCGCGAGGGTGGCGGGCGGCACCTGCTCCGGCCTCCGCCTCGGCCCGCATGCGCCGGCGTGCGCTCCTCATCGTCCTGCTCGCGATGCGGCCGACCCTCACCTTCGACGGTCCTGCGCTCGCCCACCCGCGCACAACGCTTACAGCGAGCGCTCCTCGCGGGGGCACGACCGCTCACGACGGCTGTGGCCACTGGTCCGGTGATGCGCCCGGTGCCAGGATGGCGAGGACACGGGCGAGGGCGGCCGTGAGGGAATCAGCGTGATCCGGCAGCTGGAGAGAGGCCCAGGCGGCGGCCGAAACGAGGAAACCGGACAGATCGCGCTCGACGCCGGCGAGCAGAGGGCGCAGATCCGTGACGGGGAACTCGATCACAGGGCTGTCGCTGCGTTCGGCATCGACGGTGAGCCGAAGGGTGTCCCCGAGGCGCTCCGCCAGCGGGGACACGGGCTCGTGCCCGAAGCCGAGCGCGCCGTCTGCTTCGGCGAGCCGGTACCAGGCGCGCCAGTCCTCAAGCCCGTCACAGCAGCCGGGAAGAAAGGTGACGCCCGTCGTCGTGTCCGTAACGCGCAGGCCTCCGGCTGCGAAGAGAGGGTCACAGGTGAGGAGTCCCCGCAGGAACGACTCCACCGCACCGGCCCGAAGCAGTGGCAGCTCGTCAGGGTCCATGTCGTTGCACGCGGCGATGCGCATGACCGCGGACCCGACCTCGGGCGACGAGAGCGCGCCGCCGAGCGCCAGGAACGTGAACGGTTCCCGGTCGGCGACGGGCCAGAGGTCGAAACCGTCAGGGGTGTACATCTCCAGGACGGGGCGCACCACGATCATCGGCACAGTGTTCCGCACGGTCCATCTGGAGCGCCTCTTCTTATCCCTTGCCGGAGTCACGTACCGGTGAGACCGAGCACCCCGCCCGCACGCACCCCTCGCCGCCCGTGTGGCCCGGCGGCGGGGGTGCGTGGCGGCGGGTCACCACTCCGGCATCAGAGGGGTGCTCGACGCGTGGCGTCGCCAGGCGTCGGTGATGCGGGTGAGGCGGGCGGGGGCGGCGATGCCGCGGACCGTGGCGATCCTGCCGGCCGCGAGGTCGAACGTCACGGTGCCCATGACACGGTCGCCGAGGACGAACAGAAGGGCCGGGCCGCCGTTGACGGTGGCGTAGTGGACGGCGGGGGTGCCGCCGGCGAGTCGGCGCTTGGCGTGGGTGGGCTTGAAGCCGGCCCGCGCGACGGCGGCGATGCGCCGGGCCGTGTCGTACCGCAGCAGCGTCCTGGACAGACCGGCACCGTCGGAGAGCGCCGTCGCGTCGTCGGTGAGCAGGGCGACGAGCCGCTCGGTCCGGCCGGAGGTCGCGGCTTCGAGGAATTCCTCGACGACCCGGCGGGCCGACGCCGGATCGACCTCGCCGCCGGAGCGGCGGGTGGCGGTGACGCGGCGCCGCGCCCGGTGGAGGTGCTGCTGGCTGGCGGACTCGGTGAGGTCGAGGATCTCCGCGATCTCGGCATGGCTGTAGGAGAACGCTTCCCGCAGCACGTAGACGGCCCGTTCGAAGGGTGACAGGCGCTCCATGAGCATCAGAACGGCCAGGGAGACCGACTCCCGCTGCTCGGCGGTGTCGGCCGGGCCGAGCATCGGGTCGCCGTCCAGGAGCGGTTCGGGCAGCCAGGCGCCGGCGGTCCGCTCCCGGCGGGAGCGTGCCGAGCGGAGGCGGTCGAGGCACAGGTTGGTGACGACCTTGGTCAGCCAGGCTTCCGGGACCCTGATCCGCTGCCGGTCGGCGGCCTGCCACTGCAGGAACGCGTCCTGCACGGCGTCCTCGGCATCGGTGGCCGAGCCGAGGAGCCGGTAGGCCAGGGCGGCCAGCCGGTTCCGGTCGGCCTCGAACCGGTCGGTGTCGAAGCGGTCCGCGGTGGTTTCCACGCGCCTCACCCTAGGCGACCGTCGTCCCGGTGCTCAGGCCCCGGGCGACGGTCACCCGGTGCCTGCGCGTGGGCAGACCGAAGGTCGGGTGCGAGGTGGCCCACAGCGACATCGCGAGGATGCCCGCCTTGATCCGCGCGGCCTTCCGCCCGCCCAGGTACGACGGTTCGGCCCGGCCGTCGCGGTCCACCCTCTGGAGGATGCCGTCGCGCCTCCCGAGGCTGATGTGGTTCCCCACGTACTCCAGCCTGGTACGGGCGACCTCACGGCCGGTCAGCTCTCCGACGATCGCGTTCACGGCCTGACGGCCGGTGAAGCCGGCCGTGGCGCAGGACATCGGCAGCGGCAGGCCGTTGTCACCGGTGGCGTGGGCGCTGTCGCCCACCGCGTAGACCTCCGGATGCGACACGGACCGCATGGTGCGGTCGACGAGGATCCTGCCGTCCCGGGTGACGGCCAGCCCGCCGGCGGCGGCGAGGGGCTGGACGGCAAAGCCGGCCGCCCACACGGCGACGTCGGAGGCGAGGGCCGTGCCGTCGGCGCACCGCGCCCCCGTCGCCTCGACCGCCGAGACGGTGGTGTGTTCGAGGACGGTGACGCCCAGGCGGTCGCAGGCCCGGCGCAGGTGGTGGCGGGCTCCTGCGGACAGCCGGGCGCCCAGCTCACCCCGGGCGACGAGGGAGACGGACAGCCCGGGCCGGGATTCGGCGATCTCGGTGGCCGTCTCGATGCCCGTCAGCCCGTCGCCGACGACCAGAACCCTGCCGCCGTCGCCCTGCCCGGTCAGGGTGTCCAGGCGTGCGCGGAGGCGCAGGGCGGAGGGCCGGGCGGCGACGTCGAAGGCGTGCTCGGCGACGCCGGGGACGCCCCCGCCGTCGCCGTGGCTGCCGAGCGCGTGGACCAGCGTGTCGTAGGGGAGCTCGCCGCCGCCGTCCGCGTCGGCCACGGCCACGGCCCGGCGGTCGGGGTCGACGGCGGTGACGCGGCCCAGGCGCAGCCGTATCCCCGTGCCGGCGAAGACCTCGGTGAGCCGGGGGGCGTCGATCGACCGGCCGGCGGCGAGTTGGTGCAGCCGCAGGCGCTGCACGAAGTCGGGCTCGGCGTTGACGACGGTGATCTCGGTGTCCGCCGGGGACAGCCGGCGGGCGAGGTTGCCGGCCACGTGTGCCCCTGCGTAGCCGGCGCCGAGGACGACGATGCGGTGCTTCATGGTTGCTCCTGTCGGTCGGTCGATGTGTCGGTCGGTGGCCCGTCGGTGCGGGTCCCATCGGTTGAGCGGGACAGCGTGCCGATTCCTGACAGAAGGCGCCTGTGATGCGGGTCACAGATGTCCGGACGACGGAGGGGCACGGCCGCGGTGGGTTGTGCCGAAGGTGGGGGCGGGCCGTGGCGGGCGGCCCGGGCCGGGGGCCAGGATGCCCGGTATGAAAACAGCCGCGGCCCTCTCCTCTTCTCCGGCGGCTCGCTCCGCGCCCGTGGTCTTCGGGGCGGGTGCCGCCGTCGGGGTTCTGGGCGGGATGATCGGGCTGGGCGGCGCCGAGTTCCGCCTGCCGCTGCTCATGGGGTTCTTCGGCTTCGCGGCGCTCGCGGCCGTCATCCTGAACAAGGCGATGAGCCTGGTCGTCGTTCTGGTCGCCCTGCCGGCGCGGCTGGTGGCGGTGCCCGCCTCCGAGATCGCCGGTCGCTGGCCCGTCGCGGTCAACCTCTTGGCGGGCAGCCTCCTCGGCGCCTGGGCGGGGGCGGCGTGGGCGGTCCGGATGCGCGGGAGCACGCTCTCCAAGGTGCTGGCCGCCCTGATGGTGCTCATGGGGGCGGCCCTGGTGGCCGGCCACACCGCCACCGTGGGCGCGCTCGCCCTGCCGCTGTGGGCCCAGGTGCCCCTGGGGGTGGTGGCGGGGTTCGGCATCGGGGTCGTCGCCGCGATCATGGGCGTGGCCGGCGGTGAGCTGCTGATCCCGACGATCGTGCTGCTGTTCGGGGACGACATCAAGACGGCCGGGAGCCTGTCGCTGCTGGTGTCGCTGCCCACGATGCTGGTCGCGTTCGCCCGTTACAGCCGCGACGGCAGCTTCGGTGTGCTGCGCGCGCAGGCACGCCTCGCCGCGGTGATGGCGGCGGGCTCGGTGGCGGGGGCGGTGGCCGGCGGGCTGCTGGTCGGCGTGTTCCCCGACGCCGTACTCATCCCCGCGCTGGCGCTGGTCCTGCTCGCCTCCGCGGTGAAACTGGCGCGACACCACTGACCGCGCGGCCGTACGCGGCCACGCGGTCCCTGGGGCCCTGCCTTCCCCGGCGCGACCCGGCGGTCCGGCGTCCCTCGGTGGCGGTGTGCGGCGGCGACGAGCGGACCGCCGTCCTCAAGGCGTACACGCGGTTCCGGCTGCGCCTCACGCCGGGACCCCCTGGTGGGGCAGGTGAGGCCGAGGGGACGGGTGGGGCGTGTGGGGTGGCGGGTTAGCCTCGGAGCATGGCTTCACCGTCCTCCGCACGCGGCGCCGTCCGGCCGCTGCCCCTTCCCGAGATCACCCGCACCGAGTGCCGGAGGTGCGGTGCGCTCATCAAGGGGCTGAACCACCGGTACGCCTGTACGAGCTGCGGGTGGGTCAACCCTTCCGGCGAAGGGAGCAGGCCGCTTCCGGTGGTGGACCCCTGGCCGGTGGACGAGCGGCCCCGCACCCGCTGAGGCCCGCCCGTCGCCCCGACGGCGGGCACCCACATGGCGGGCGCGTCCGGAGACATCCGGCCACGCGCCCCGTGCGCCGGGGTACGTGCGGGCGGCCTGTACTCCCCTGCACGCCTGACACACCACCCCCCGCGCCGGGCGCACCTCTCGGTGGGACCCGGCGGCCGTGCGCTCGTCGGTACAGGTGAATCCGGGCCGGTGGGCGTTGGTATGCCAATGTCATCGGGCACGACTCCCCCCAGCGGTTCTCACCGTTGAGAGGGACACGGATGACGAGTCAGGCCACCGAAGTCGAGCTGGAGGATCTCCTCCACCGAGCGCTGCGCGCAGCGGAGAGCGACGCGCGCTGGGCGGTGCGTTCGGAGGGGATGTGGTGCCACGCCGTGCCCCGGGACGGGGCCCAGCGCGAGCAGGGCTGGAAGTTGCACGTGTCCGCGACGGTCGCCTCGGCGCCCGCGGTCCTCGCGAAGGCACTGGACGTGCTGGTGCGCGGTGACTCCGCCTTCAAGTTCGCCCGGTCGCTGGACCAGGTGCGGGTGCTCAACTCGCGGGGCGCTCCCCGCGGCAGCTCGGGCAAGGTCGTCACCGTCTATCCGTCGTCCGACGAGGAGGCGGTACGGCTCGCCCAGGAGCTGCACCGCGCCACCGAGGGACTCGACGGGCCCCGGATCATGTCCGACCAGCCGTACGCGGCCCACAGCCTGGTGCACTACCGCTACGGCGCCTTCGTCGGCAGGCGGCGGCTGTCCCAGGACGGGCTGCTGATCTGGTACTTCCTCGATCCCGACGGCAATCCCGTGGAGGACCGGCGGACGGGTCAGTACGAGCCGCCGTCCTGGGCCGAGTGTCCGTTCCCCGCCTCCGTGCCCGCGCCGCCGCGCCCGGCGCAGGCGCCCGCGAAACCGGTGGTGATCGGCGGCCGCTTCGCGGTGCGGGAGGCGATCCGGCACACCAACAAGGGCGGGGTGTACCGGGGTACCGACGTCCGTACGGGCGAGCCGGTGGTCATCAAGGAGGCCCGGCCGCATGTGGACACCGACGACACCGGCCGGGACGTCCGCGACTGGCTGCGGGCCGAGGCGCGGACGCTGGAGAAGCTGAAGGGGCTGGGGCTCGCCCCGGAGCCGCTGACGCAGTTCGAGCACGGCGGGCACCTGTTCCTGGCACTGGAGGAGATTCCGGGCGTCGCGCTGCGCAACTGGGTCGCCGAGCACTTCCGGGACGTCGGGAGCGAGCGGTACCGCGCCGAGGCGCTCGCCCTGGCCCGGCGCCTGGTGGACCTGGTGGCGGCGGCCCACGCGCACGGCTGTGTGCTGCGGGACCTGACGCCGGGCAACATCATGGTCCTGCCGGACGGTGAACTGCGCCTGATCGACCTGGAGCTCGCCGTCCTGGCGGACGACGACGCCCTGCCGACCCGGCTGGGCACGCCGGGGTTCAGCGCGCCGGAACGGCTGGCCGACGCCCCCGTCTCCCCCACGGCCGACTACTACAGTCTCGGCGCCACCCTCTGCTTCGTCCTCGCGGGCAAGGTGCCGCAGCTGCTGCCCGAAAAGCCCGCGGGCCGCCCCGACGAGGAGCGTCTCGCCGCGTGGCTGGACGCCTGCGCGGCCCCGCTGGAGCTGCCGCCCGCGCTGGCCGAGGTGATCCTCGGCCTGATGCGGGACGACCCGGCCGAGCGCTGGGACCCGGCGCGGGCGCGCACCGCCCTGCGGGCCGCCTCCCCCGTACGGCCGGTGGGCGACGCGGCCGGTCCCGCACGGGACGGCGAGGACGTCGAGGCGGCGGTGGCGGGGATCGTCGACCACCTGGTCGACTCCATGACCCCGCAGGACGACCAGCGGTTGTGGCCGGTGTCCACGACGGCCGGGGAGGCGGACCCCTGCACCGTGCAGCAGGGCGCGGCCGGCGTGCTGGCCGTCCTCACGCGGTACTTCGCGGTCACCGGCGACCCCCGGCTTCCGGAGCTGATCTCCACCGCGGGCCACTGGATGGTGCGCAGGACCGACACCCGTTCCGCACGTCCCGGTCTGCACTTCGGCGGGCGGGGAACGGCGTGGGCCCTGTACGAGGCGGGGCGGGCGGTCGACGACGCCCGGCTCGTCGAGCACGCCCTCGAACTCGCCCTGGCCCCGCAGCCGGTCACGCCCAGCCATGACATCACCCACGGCACGGCGGGCAGCGGGCTCGCCGCGGTCCACCTGTGGCACCGTACCGGTGACGCGCGCTTCGCCGAGCTGGCCGTCGAGGCGGCCGACCGGCTGGCCGCCGCCGCGCGGCGGGACGCCTCCGGGGTGAGCTGGGCGGTGCCCGCAGAGGCCGCGGCCCAGGAAGCGGGCAAGCGGTACCTGGGCTTCGCCCACGGCGCGGCGGGCATCGGCTGCTTCCTCCTCGCGGCTTCCGCCGTCTCGGGGCGCGAGGACCACCGGGAACTGGCCCTGGCGTCCGGCGAGCTCCTCGCCGCGAACGCCCTCCGGGTCGGCGAGGCCGCGCAGTGGCCCGCGCACTCCTCGGACGCGCCCACGGCGCCGTACTGGTGCCACGGCTCCGCCGGCATCGGCTCGTTCCTCCTCCGGCTGTGGCAGGCCACCGGGGACGACCGGTTCGGGGAACTCGCCCACCGTGCCACGTACGCGGTCACGGAGCAGGCCTCCCGGGCCGGCGGGGCCCAGTGCCACGGCCTGGCGGGCAACGGTGACTTCCTCCTCGACATGGCCGGCGCCACGGGCGAACCCGCCTACCGCGCCCGGGCGGAGGAGCTGGCCCGCCTGATCCTCGCCGAGGGGGCGTGGCGGCACGGCCATGTGGTCTTCCCCAACGAGTACGGGGACGTTTCGACCAGCTGGAGCGACGGATCGGCCGGAATCCTGGCCTTCCTGCTGCGTCTCCGGCACACCGAGCCCCGGCACTGGATGATCCAGTCGCCGGTCTGATCGGCGGGAAGTTCCTGCCGTAGTTTCAACGGAAAGGGAGAACCCCAATGGAGAACCGCGACCTCGAACTGCTGGCTGAGCTGCACGCCCTTCCGGAGACCGACCCGGTCGGCGTCGACGGGGAGCCGTTCGCCGGCACCTGTTCCTGCGTCGGCCTGCTGACGCTCCTGAACACCGTCTGCATCGGCATCACCTGCGCGTAACGCGCGCAGCGCCCCCCGTCCGGTGGCCGTCCCGGGACAGCCGCCGGACGGGGGGTCCGTCGGTTTCCGGCGTGGTCGCTCGCGACCGCGCCGGAAAGGTGCTTCCGGGCCGCCCGGTTCCCGCGCGGGCCCGGCCCGGACGACCGGCTCCACCGCGCACCCGGCCCGTGGACCACGGGGAGGATGCGGTGTCGTTCCGCCCGTGCGCCGGGCGGGGCGCGGGTGGGCACTCGTAGATGAGGAACAGACCCCATGCAGCTCCCCGCCGGTGACGACGACCCCACCCGCGCCGCACTGCTGACCACCGCCGTCATCAGCGCCCACCCCACGCCCCACACCTCCGGGACGGAGTACGCGATCAGCACGCGCGCGCTGGTCAAGAGCTACCCGGGCCCGGACGGGACCGTCGACGCCGTGCGCGAGCTGGACCTGGACGTGTTCCGGGGCGAGACCTTCGCCTTCCTGGGACCCAACGGGGCGGGGAAGTCGACCACCATCTCGCTGCTGTGCGCGCTGGCCCGGCCCACGTCGGGGCAGGCCGTGGTCGCCGGTGTCGACGTGACGGTACGCCCGCAGGAGGTCCGGCGGCGGGTCGGCATGGTGTTCCAGCGCAGCGCGCTGGACCCCGATCTGACGGCGGACCAGAACCTGCTGATCCACGCGCGGTTGTACGGTCTCGGGCGGCGCTGCGCCCGGCGCCGCGCGGGCGAGGTGCTCGACGCGGTGGGGCTGACCGACCGCCGGCGCTCGCCCGTACGCGCGCTGTCCGGCGGGATGCGGCGCCGCCTGGAGATCGCCCGGGGGCTCCTGCACTCCCCGGAGGTGCTGTTCCTCGACGAGCCGACGACCGGACTCGACCCGCACGCGCGCGCCCAGGTCTGGGACCATCTGCGCGCGCTGCGCGACCGGCACGGCAGCACCCTCTTCGTCACCACCCACTACCTGGAGGAGGCGGAGAACTGCGACCGGATCGCGATCATCGACCACGGCCGGCTCGTGGCCCAGGGCACGCCTTTCGCGCTCAAGAGCGCCGTCGGCGACGACAAGGTCCTTCTGCGCACCAGTGACGACACGACGGCCCGGCAGCTCGCGGGCATGATCGCTCCGCCGGACCGGCCCGTCACCGTGGACGCCGACGGTGTCCACCTGCGGCTGCCGGACGGCAGCACCTGGATCCCCCGCCTGTGCGGGGTCCTCGAGGAGCACGGCATCGCCGTGCGCGCCGCCTCCGCGACCCCTCCGACGCTCGACGACGTCTTCTTCCACCACACCGGCCGCAGCCTGCAGGCCACGGGCCAGCAGGGCCACCCACCCGCGGCGCCGCCCCGGCAGGGCACCGCGCCGGACTCCGGAGGCGCCCGATGACCACGGCGACCCTGCCCGTCCCCGGCGCCGCGCGCGGCGGCCGGCCGTCCCGGCCGCGGCACGAACTGCGGGCCGTGCACGCCCTGGTCCACCGGGACCTGCTGCGTCTGGCCGGACAGCCCGTCCACACGGCCCTGACGCTGCTGCACCCGCTGCTGTACCTCTTCGTTCTGGGCGGCGGACTGGCCACGCTGATCCCGCGGGCCTCGCTGGGGGTCGACTACCGGGTCTACCTCTTCCCCGGAATGCTCATGATGACGGTGCAGATGCCGGCCATCACGGTCGGGGTCCGTCTCATCACGGACCGGGAGAGCGGTTATCTGCGGGAGCTGCTGATGGCCCCGGTCCACCGGTCGACGCTGCTCCTCGGGAACTGTCTCGGCGGCACCCTGGTCGCCGCCGTCCAGGGCGCCCTGCTGCTGGGTCTGGCCGGCGCCGTCGGCCTGCCGTACGATCCGCCGCTCCTGCTGCTGCTCCTCGGCGGCATGCTCCTGTCCTCCTTCACCCTCACCGCCCTCGCGCTGGCCCTGGCCGTGACGCTCCGCAGGGCCGAGATGTTCCACATGCTGCTGGGGCTGGTGATGACGCCGCTGCTGTTCCTCTCCGGCGCGTTCTTCCCGCTCGACGCCATGCCGGGGTGGGCCCGGGTCCTCGCCGGCGTCAACCCGCTGGCGCACGGGGTGGACCTGCTGCGCCGCTGCATCGCCCTGCGGGTGCCGGACGGTGCCACGGCCGGCGGCATCGAGTGGTTCGGCCGGCAGCCTCCGCTGCTCCTCGAAGCGGGCCTTCTGTTCGCCGCGGGAGCACTGGCCCTCGGCTGGGCCGCCCACCGCTTCGGCCGCCCCGAGTGACGCGGCGCCGGTCGCCCCGCGGCGCACGGACACGAGCCGGCGGGCACCCGCTTCGCCCCTGAGGTGAGTACGCGTACTCACGCGCGGAGCCCTCGAGTTCCCCATGCTGGTGCGCGACCGCCATTCCGCCCCAGGGGGACATCCATGGACCAGGCCCTTCAGTTGCGTGTCGCGACTCCGCTCGATCTCGACTGGATCGGCGAGTTGCGTCACCGTGTCTACGCGGAGGAGCTCGGCCAGCATCCGGCGCACCCCTCGGGGAGGTTGCACGACGCGTCCCCCGAGGGGTACGGCGGCGGGCCGGACGATCCGGCCGTGCGGCTGGTCGTGGCGCGCGGTGCGACGAGGATCGGCTTCGTGACCGTCACACCGCCGTGGGCGGGCCGCTACGGGCTCGACCGGTACGTGAGCCGGGACGCGCTGCCGCTGCTGTCGGAGGACGGCCTCTTCGAGGTCCGGGTCCTCACGGTGGAGCCGGACCTGCGGTCGACGGTCGCCGCGCCCCTCCTGATGTACGCCGCGCTGCGCTGGATCGCGTCGCGCGGCGGCCGCCGGGTGGTGGCGATGGGCCGGACGGAGCTGCTCGGCATGTACGTCGCGGCCGGCCTGCGGCCGGTCGGCCGCACCATCCGTTGCGGCGACGTCACGTTCGAGGTGCTGACGGGCTCGGTGGCCGAGCTGACGGGGAACGTCCTGCGGCGGTACGGCACGGTCGTGGAGCGGCTGCGGTCGGCGGTGGACTGGCGGCTCGACGCGGACTTCGCGCCCCGGGCGGACGGCTGCGAGCACGGCGGTGCCTCCTTCGGTGCCATCGGGACGGACTTCCGGACGCTGGAGCGGCGCCACGAGGTGGTCGCGGCGGACGTGCTGGACGCCTGGTTCCCGCCGGCCCCCGGGGTGCGGGCGGTGCTCGCCGACGATCCTTCCTGGGCGGCGCGGACCTCTCCCCCGACCGCCGCCGACGGCCTGCTCGCCGAGATCGCCCGGGCCCGGGCGCTCCCGCCGGAGTCGCTGGTGGCGGGGGCCGGGTCCTCCGACCTGATCTTCCGGGCGTTCGGGCGGTGGCTGACGGCGCGGAGCCGGGTGCTGCTGCTCGATCCGAGCTACGGCGAGTACGCCCATGTCACCGAGCGGGTGATCGGCTGCCACGTGGACCGGCTCGCGCTGCGCCGCGAGGACGGCTGGCGGGTCGACCCCGGGCGCCTCGCGGCCGCCGTCCGGACGGGGCGGTACGACCTGGTGGTGGTGGTCAATCCGAACAACCCGACCGGGCGCCACGCGCCGTCGGCGGAGCTGCGGGCGGTGATCGAGGCGTCCCCGGCGGGCACCCGGTGGTGGATCGACGAGGCGTACCTGGGGTACGTGGATCCCGCGGACTCCCTGGCCCCCCTCGCCGCGGCCGACCGGCGGGTGACCGTCTGCACGTCGATGTCGAAGATGTTCGCCCTGTCGGGGGTCCGGGCGGCGTATCTCGTGGCGGAAGCGGAGACCGCGCGGGAGCTGCGCCGCTGGACCCCGCCCTGGGCGGTGAGCCTGCCCGCGCAGCTGGCCGCCGTGGCGGCGCTGCGCGATCCCGCCCACTACGCCGCCTGCTGGGAGCGGACCCATGTGCTGCGGGGGCGGCTGGCCGAGGACCTCCGCGCCCTCGGCGGTTTCACCGAGGTCGCGGAATCGGTGGCGAACTTCGTCACCGTGACGCTGCCGCACGCCGGGCCGAGCGCCGCGCGCCTGGTACGGGAGTGCCGGCGGTACGGCGTCCATCTGCGGGATCTGTCGCCGATGTCACCGGCGTACGAGGGGCGTACGGTCCGGATCGCGGTGCGCGACACGGAGGAGAACGCGCGGATCGTGGCCGCCTGCCGCGGCGCCCTCGACGCGCTGCGGCCGGCGGACGCGGCGCCGGCGGCGGCCGTGCCGGGCGGGCGGTCCGGCCGTTGACCGCCGTCGCGGACCTGGTGCCCTTCCTCGGCGGGGCGCTGGGGGCCGGGGGCGTGGCGGTCGCCGTGTCCCGGCGGCGGGAGCTCGTCCTGCGCTGGTGCGTGTGGGCGGTCGGCGTCCCTCTGCTGACGGGCGCGTTCTGGCTGGGGCCGGGCGGTGTCGCGGCCGTCGCCGTGCTCGTGGGGGTCGTGGCGGTCGTCGAGTACGGCGGTCTGCTCCGGCTGGTGCCGGTGGACCGTGCCGTGCTGGCCGCCTCCGTCGTCGCCCTGATCCTGGCGGTGTGGCTGGTGCCCGGTGAGCTGCCCCGGGTGGCGGGGGTCTGCGCGCTCGCGGTGGTCGGTGTGCCGCTGCTCGCGGGGGACGCCGACCACGGTCTGCGGCGGGCGGGTGCCGGTCTGCTGGGGCTGGTGTGGCTGGGGCTGCTCGCCGCGCTTGTGCCGCTCGGGGCGACGGGCCTCGCGCTGTTCGCGGCCGTGTCCGTCGCCGACATCGTGGCGTACGCGGCCGGTCCGCGCCTCGGTGGGCCACGGCTCTCCGCGTTGTCACCCGCCAAGCGCTGGAGCGGCACGGTCGCGGGGGCGGTCGCCGGGCTCGGGGCCCTGGCCGCCCTGTCGGCCTGGAGCCTTCCCCTGGTGATTGCCGTGGCCGTGGGCGGCCCGCTGGGCGACCTGTTCGAGTCGATGGTCAAGCGGGGTGCCGGCGCGAAGGACGCGGGCCGCTGGCTCGCCGGCTCCGGCGGCCTCCTGGACCGGATCGACTCGCTGCTCCTCGCGCTCGCCGTGCTGCTGGTGCTCCGCTGAGGATCCCCGTGCGGGGGCGGGCCCTGCGGCGGGCCCGCCCCCGGTTCCCGGAATGCTCAAGGGCGGTGGAACCGCACCTCCGGGTGGGCCGGGTCGGGCCCGTCGAGGAGGGGCTGGTCCTCGCCCCGCAGGTGCTCGTCGAAGAAGGCGGCGACGTAGGCGCGCGTGACGGACACCGCGCGGCCGGCCGGGAGGGGCCCGTCAGGGCTGCCGGCGTGGCGGAGGATCAGAGGCGCGTCGGAGAAGTCCAGATGGCCGGCGCCGTCGACGGTCAGCCAGTGCTTCTCACCGCGCACACCCGCCCAGGTGGCATCCCAGGACGTGTCCTCGCCGCCCGGCCGGTGGAACTCGTCGGTGCCGAGGAACAGGAACGGCCGGCCGCCGAGGCCGTCGGCGGGCGGCGCGTCCCAGAACGTGCCGTCCATGTTCACGCCCGCGTCGATCCGCCGGTCGGCGGCCATGGCGGGGACGGCGGCGGCACCGCCGACCGAGTGGCCGGCCATGCCGATGCGCGTCGGGTCGATGGCGGAGGCGTACCGCCAGGCGGGCCGGGGGCCGGTCAGCCGGTCCAGGAGGAACCGGGTGTCGGCGGCGCGGGCGCCGGTGACCAGATGGCCCTTGGTCCAGTCGTTCTCGTCCATGACGGTGCACGCGACGCAGGTCAGGGTGCGCCCGCCGGGAACCGTCGTCCCGGACGACTCGTAGGCGTGGTCGACGGAGGCGACGACGTAGCCGCGGGAGGCGAGGTCGGTGGCGAGAGCGGTCAGGGTGAAGCGCGGCATCCCGAAGCCGGGTGAGAGCACGACCAGCGGGTGCCGGCCGGGGGCGGGGCGCACGTCCGGCACGCTGTGCGTACGGGCCCGCGCCACCTGCCGTGTCACCACCGGGTCCTCGACCGGTACGCCCTTCAGGAGGAGCCGGGCCTCCTCCTGCGTGGCGTACGGGGCGGGCCGGCCGGGGTGGTGGCGGGCGGCGGGGTAGTGCAGGGTGACCATCAGTTCGCGGCCGTCCGCCTCGGGCACCCAGGGGTCGGTGCGGGAGCGGTCCACGAGGTGGAGGACCGAACGTCCCACGCCGTACGGCCCGGTGGGGGCCGGCAGGTTCAGGCGTGCGGCCGGCCGGTCGGGGGTGGTCGTGGCGGCGGGCGGAGGGGCCGGCGCGGCGGTTGCGGTGGTGGCGGCCGGTAACGTGACGGCGCAGGCGAGAAGGGCGGCGGCGGCCGCCCGGGTCAGCTTCCTCATGCCGGGGACGCTACGGGCCGGGCCGGGCGCCCCGCGTCCTCCCACGGTCGCAACCGGCGCCGGGTCCGTACATCCCGGGTCGGACGCGGATCACCGCCGGGTCAGGTCAGGACAGGTCAGGTCAGGTCAGCCGAGGGTGAGTCGCCAGTACGCGGCCTCCCGGTAGCCCCGGTGCGGGGGCCGCACCTCGACGGTGAGCGGGAGGCCCTTCCGGCTCGCGGTCACCCGTACCGGAACCGTACGCTTCTCGTCCTCGGCGAGCGGCCGGTCGAGGAGTCGCTCCGCCTCACGGTGGTCGAGCCAGTCGCTGGTGCCGTCGGCGGCGGTCCACGAGGAGTCGCCCGGCCGTCCGGCGCGGACGTCCAGGGCGTCGTCGTAGCCGCCGGTGTCCGGTTCCAGCGTCTCGTCCGTGCCGTTCTCGTAGTGGATGGTGATGCGGGAGGTCCGGCCGTCGCCCTCGGGGCGGGGCGGGCCGACCGTGACGCGCATGCCGTCCTCGTAGCGTGCGGTGGCCCCGCCGGGCAGCGGCTCCACCACGCTCCCGGCGTGCTCGCGGGGCATGTCCAGCTGTCCGTCCCCGTCCAGGCCCTTCTCGAACTCCCGCAGTCCCCAGGCGCCGAGGACGACGAGGACGAAGGCGGCGACCAGGGCGACGGAGCAGCCCACGTGCCATCGCCGGGTGCTCCCGGTGCCGCCGGTCCCGCCGTGTGCCTCGTTCACGTTCATGGCGATCACCGTAGGCGGGCCGTGGCGCCGACTCCTGAGCATCCGTACTCATGTTCGCCCGGGTACGGGGGCCGGTGCGTCCGGTCGGATGAGCGGCGGGTGAATTCCGGCTCCGCCTGCCCGGCGGGCGGGAAGGGGCGTCGGAGAGTGGGCGCACGCGTGGTGCGCGTGACCGTCGAACGGAAGTCAGGGGAGTCGGATGGGCAGTGGTCCGGTCGTCCGTTGCCGTCGGGCGTTCGTCGCCGTGGTGCTGGCCGCAGTGTCGGTGCTGACCGTCTCCGGAGCGGGCTCGGCGCATCGCGGCGCCGGTGCGGTCCCCGTCGCCGAGGGGGTGGGGCAGAATCCGCCGGCGGCACCGGCGGCGCCCGCCTTCGACGTGGCGCCGGCCCGGGCGAGTCTGACGCGGCTGCTGGGGCAGCGGGCCGCCGCGCAGTTCACCCTGGTGCCGGTCGCGAAAGGGGCCGGCGGTGACCACTTCTCGGTCTCCGGCGCGGCCGGCGCGATCCAGGTGCGGGGCACCACGCCCGCCACGCTGCTCACCGGCGCCGGCTGGTACCTGAAGGAGGTCGCCGGGGTGGACCTCGGGTGGCCGGGCGACAGCCTGGGCCGGCTGCCCCAGATCCTTCCCGCCGTCGCGGGGACGGTGACCCGGTCGGCGGCGGTGCCCCACCGGTACGCGCTGAACGACACGGACGAGGGCTACTCGGGCGCGTACCGCGACTTCGCCACGTACCGGCACGACATCGACCGGATGGCACTGCACGGGGTGAACGAGGTCTTCGTGCCGACGGGCGCCGAGTACCCGTACTACCGGGCGTTCCAGCAGTTCGGCTACGGCGCGGCCGAGCTGCGGGAGTGGATCCCGGGGCCGGCGCACCAGGGCTGGTGGCTGCTGCAGAACATGTCGGGGTTCGCGGGGCCGGTGTCCGAGCAGTTGATCGAGGCGCGGGCGGCGCTGGGCCGGCGCATCGCCGACCACCTGCGGTCCCTGGGGATGACCCCGGTGCTGCCGGGCTACTTCGGTACGGTGCCGCCGGAGTTCGCCGCGCGGAACCCGGGCGCGGTGACGGTGCCGCAGGGCCGGTGGGTGGGGTTCGAGCGGCCGGCGTGGCTGGACCCGACCGGGCCGGTGTTCGAGCGGGTGGCCGAGGCCTACTACCGGATCCAGCGGGAACGCTTCGGTGACACCGACCTGTTCAAGATGGACCTGCTGCACGAGGGCGGCACACCGGGACCGGTCGACGTGGCCGCCGCGTCCGGGGCGGTCCAGCGGGCCCTGGACACCGCCCGGCCCGGCGCGACCTGGGTCATGCTGGGCTGGCAGCGCAACCCGACGGCGGAGCTGCTGAGCGGGGTGGACCGGCGGCGCGTCCTCATCCTGGACGGTCTGTCCGACCGCTACGACGGGCTCGACCGGGAGACGCAGTGGGGCGGTACGCCGTACGCGTTCGGCACGATCCCCAACTTCGGCGGCCACACGACCATCGGCGCCAACAGCGGTGCGTGGACGAGCCGTTTCCACACGTGGCTGACCAAGCAGGGGTCGGCGCTGAGCGGCATCGCCTACCTTCCCGAGGGCACCGGCCAGAACCCCGCCGCCTTCGCCCTCTTCACCGAGCTGGCCTGGCGGCCGGGGGCGGTGGACCAGAAGGCCTGGTTCGCCGGGTACGCGGCACGGCGCTACGGCGGGCCCGATCCGCACGCCGCCGCCGCGTGGGAGGCCCTGCGCCTCGGGCCGTACGGCATGCCCTCGGGCACGTGGAGCGAGCCGCAGGACAGCCTCTTCACCGCGCGGCCCGGCCTGACGGTGACCAGGGCCGCCCGGTGGAGCCCGACCGCCATGCGGTACGACGCCGCGACGGTGGAGCGGGCCCTCGCCGAACTGCTGCGGGTGGCGCCCGCGCTGCGGACGACCGACGCGTACCGCTACGACCTCGTGGACGTCGCGCGGCAGGCCCTCACCAACCGGAGCCGGGTGCTGCTCCCCCGGATCAGGACGGCGTACCAGGGCGGTGACCTGGAGGGCTTCCGGGCCCTGGTGCGGGAGTGGAACGGCCATCTGGACCTGCTCGGGCGGCTGGTCGCCTCCGACCGGCGGTTCCTGCTCGGGCCGTGGCTGGCCGACGCGCGGTCCTGGGGCGCCGACGCGGCCGAACGCGACCGGCTGGAGTACGACGCCCGGTCGATCCTGACCACGTGGGGCGGGCGGGGTCCGAGCGAGGACGGAGGGCTGCGCGACTACGCCAACCGGGAGTGGGCGGGGCTGGTGCACGACGTGTACGCGCCGCGCTGGGCGGCGTACTTCGAGACCCTCGACCGGGCGCTGGTGACCGGCACGCAACCGGAGGTGGTGGACTGGTTCGCCCGGGACGACGCCTGGGCGCGCGGCCACCAGCGGTACGCCACGGCGCCGGCGGGTGATCCGGTCGCCCTCGCCGAGGAGGTGCGAGCGGTGCTGCTCGCGGCCTCACCTGCGGGTCCCGTTCGGTGAGAGAAGCCTTCGGCGGGGCGCTTCGGCGGGTGGTCAGCGGCGGGGGCGCAGCACGCGCAGTTCGCTCACCTCGTACGACATCTCGGTGGCGTCCGGGTCGGGCGCCGGGTGGTAACGCCCGGCGCACACCGAGAGGTTGACGATGAGGTACGCGTGCCAGTGGCGGCCCACGCCGACGCCGTCGGAGAAGACCCGGGCACCGTCGACCCACCACACGACCGAGCGGGCCCCGAACTGGGTGCGCAGCCGCACCTCGCCGCCGGGCCGGACGTCGGGGTGGCGGTGGTAGTGGTATCTGCCACGGACCCGGTTGGACAGTTCGAGGAGGTCGGGGTTGTCGGGGTGGTACTCGAAGACGTCGATCTCCTGGCCGCCGTCGCGCCAGGTCCAGATGGCGGGCCAGGCGCCGATCTCCTCGGGGAGCCGCACCCGCGCCTCCAGGATGTCCCCGGTGCGGACCTCGAACGCCTCGCGGCTGCCCTCGGTCGTGAGGAGTCCCGCGTCCCACAGTCCGTCCTCGCGCCGGGTCGCGCGGAAGACGCCCGAGCGGCTGTACGCGGGATCGGCCACCAGGTGGTCGAGTTTGTTGTCCCCGGGGTTGACGGGGCCGCCGTCGGGATAGGCCCACGAGCGGCCGGCGACCCACTGGGTCTCGGAGGTGAAGTCGGCGACGAAGACCGGTTCGGCGGCCGGGGGTGGTGACTGCATGGGCGCTCCCGCGGTGTCTGGTTCTCCCCCGTTCCCTGCCCCCCGGGACCGCCGCCCATCCGGAAGCGGGCACTCCTTGTCGAGAAGTCGTCACACAGGGTTGACTTCGATGCTGCCGGGCAGGGTACGGGCCGGGTGGACCGCGCGGCCCGGCGGGGAGAGGGTGGGCGGGTACCCGCAAGCCCTCTGGAGGTTCGGCGCCATGCACTCGCCCACGTACCGCCCGTCCGTCCGCCGGCGCCGTCCCGGCGCGCTCGCGCTGCTGTCCGCCCTCTCCCTCACCCCGCTCGCCGCGTGCGGGGACGACGGCACCCCGCGCGCTCCGGCTCCCGCGTCGGCCTCCGCCTCCGCTCCGGACACCGGCGGGCGGCCGGGCCGGCACCTTCCGGACGACCGAGCGGTGCTCGGCGAACTACGGGAGCTGGAGCGGGAGTCCGGGGCACGGATCGGCGTCCACGCCGTGGACACGGGGACCGGCCGGGAGGTGTCCCACCGGGCCGACGAGCGGTTCGCGTACGCCTCGACGTTCAAGGCCCTCGCCGCCGCCGCGGTTGTCGACAGGTACTTCCCGGAGGGCATGGACCGGGTGGTGACCTACGGCGAGGAGGACCTGCTGGCCCACGCACCGGTGACCCGGAAGCACGTGGCGACGGGGATGACCCTGCGCGAACTGTGCGAGGCGGCCGTCCGGTTCAGCGACAACACCGCCGCCAATCTGCTGCTCGACGCCCTCGGCGGGCCGCAGGGCCTCGCGGCCGCGCTCCGGGAGGTCGGCGACACCGTCACCCGGGTCGAACGGCGTGAACCCGCGCTGAACGACTGGGCACCGGGCGCCACGCGGGACACCACCTCGCCGCGCGCCTTCGCCCGCGACCTGCGGGCGTTCGTGCTCGGGGACGCCCTCGGGGAGGACGGGCGGGCCCTGCTGACGGGGTGGCTGCGGACCAACACCACCGGAGGCGCGCTGATCCGGGCGGGGGTGCCCCGCGGCTGGGTGGTCGGTGACAAGACCGGGACGGGCGGCGCGTACGGGATCCGCAACGACATCGCCGTGGTCTGGCCGCCCGGCAGGGCCCCGCTCGTGATGGCGATCATGACGAACCGACCCGAGGCGGACGCCCCCCATGACGACCGGCTGATCGCGCGGGCGGCCGCCCTGGTGGCGGAGTCCCTGGGCGACGGGCGCCCCTGACGGACCGGGGTGCCCCTACGCCTCGCCGGCACGCCACCAGCGCCCCCCGCCGCGCCGGGTCGGCCGGGCGCCGGGGTGGCCGCTCAGCGTCCGGCAGAACGGACAGAGCAGGTCGTCGTGGTCGGCCGGGAACGGCGGATCGGCCGGGGCGGTGCCCAGAAGCTCGGCACGGACTCCGGAGATGTACTCGTCGTGTTCGTGTGGATGCTTCCTCATGTCAGGACAACGGACATCTCCGGCCCGTGGGAACGAAGGGTGCCGGCTCCGTGACCCGACCCTCGCAATCCGCCGTCCCCGCCCTGACATCGTCACGGTTCACCACCGGCGCGTGTCGCCACCGGCGCGGACCGGGGCCGCCGCTCCCTCCGCGACGAGCGGGCCGGCCATGGTGAGGCCGGCCTCGGGGCGGACGCTCCGGGGCGTCGTGCGCATCGCGTGGCGAGGGGCGCCGGGGTCGCTACGATGCGTCCCGTACCAGGGGCGGGAAGCGGCCGGCGACGGGGTGGTCCGGGAGCGGGCGGGGCGCGCGGCCGGTTCGCGGCCCCCGCAGCCGTACCGTCGACCCGAGGGGACCCCACCGTATGGACACACCGCCGTCACCACTCCTGCCCGCACCCCCGGGACCGCGGGCCGTCCCGGTCGGTGCGCTGGTTCCGCTGTCCCGGCCCGGCTGGGTGGAGGCGGGCCGACATCTGCTCGCGGGGCTCGAACTGGCCGTCCGTGAGGTGAACGAGGCCGGGGGGATCGGGGGGCGTCCCCTCGCCCTGGTGGTCCGGGACACGGCCGGCGATCCGGAGCGGGCGGCGAAGGCGGTGGAGGAACTGGCCGGGCTGGGAGTGGCCGCCGTGACCGGGGAGTACCACAGCGTCGTCGCGCGGGCCGCCGCCGCGCGGGCCGACGCGCTCGGTCTGCCGTTCCTGTGCTCGTCGGCGGTCCTGGACGAACTCACCGAGGAGCCGACGGACCGGGTGGCGCGGCTCGCGCCCGCACAGTCGCACGGCTGGCGGCTGTACGCGGACTTCCTGCGCGACGCGGGCCACACCCGTGTCGCCGTGGCGGCGGAGCCCGGCGCGTACTGGGCGTCGGGGGCCCGCGTCCTCCGCGACCGTCTCCTCCCGCACGGTGGCTCCGTGACGACGCTCGACGCGCGGGCCCTCTCCCCCGGAGCGGTCTGCGAGGCACTCGCCGAACACGGGGTCGGCGCGCTCCTGCTGCTGGTCGGCGTCCCGGAGCCCGCGGCGGCGCTCGTCCGGGCCGTCCGCCGCGACCGGCGCCTCGCCGGGGTGCTGCTCGGCGCTCCGGCGGGACAGCCGGAGTTCGCCGGGTGGTCGGACCTGCTCGGGGACGAGGGCGCGGGCGTTCCCTTCCTGCGCTACCTGCCCGAGCGTCTCGGGCCGCGCGGCCTGCGGGTCGAGGCCGCGCTGCGCGAACACCTGGGCACCGCGCCCTCGTTCGTCGCGTTCGAGGGCCATGACACGATCACGGTCCTGGCGGAGGCGCTGCGCTCCCACGGCACGGACCGGGCGCGCCTGGCCACGTCCTGGGCCCGGGTGGCGGTCGACGGCACCCGGGGCCCGATCACGTTCTCGCGCGTGCCCGGCATCGGCGTACGGCAGTGGGCGTGGGCGCCGGTCCAGGTCGTGGACCGCGACCCGGCGCGTCCGGACCGCTTCCGCGTGCTCCGCTCCTTCTGACGCACGCGCCCGGCGCCGCGCCCCAGGGGTGCGGTGCCGGGATCACGGACCGGCCGGTGCCTCGCCTTCCGTGAGAGCGCCGTCGGCCAGGCGGAGGCGGCGGTCGACGCCGATCGCCCGGAGGAACCGTTCGTCATGGCTGACGACGACGAACGCTCCCCGGTAGGCGTCGAGGGCGCTCTCCAACTGGGCGGTGCTGACGAGGTCGAGGTTGTTGGTCGGCTCGTCGAGCAGCAGCAGGTGCGGGGCCGGCTCGGCGTACAGCACGCAGGCGAGGGTGGCCCGCAGCCGTTCGCCGCCCGACAGCGCCCGGACGGGCAGGTGGGCCCGGGGGCCGCGGAAGAGGAACCGGGCGAGCAGGTTCATCCGCTCGGCCTCGGGACGGCGGGGGGCGTAGGTGCCGAAGTTGTCGGCGACCCCACGGTCCGGGTCGAGGAGGTCGAGGCGCTGGGAGAGGTGGGCGATCCGGCCCTCGGCCCGCCTGATCTCGCCGTCGTCCGGGGTGAGATCGCCGGCGAGGAGGCGGAGCAGGGTGCTCTTGCCCGCTCCGTTGGGGCCGGTGAGCGCGATGCGTTCGGGGCCTCGGATGGTGAGATCGGCGCCGGGCTCGGCGAAGACGGGCCGGTCACCGAGGCGGATCCGCAGGCGCTTGCCGTGGAAGAGCGTGCGGCCCGCGGGGACGACGGTCTCCGGGAGGTCGAGGGTGAGGCGCTGCTCGTCCCGCAGGGCGCGTCCGGCCTCGTCGAGACGGGCCTGGGCGTCGCCGACGCGGGTGGCGTGCGTCTGTCCGGCCCGGCCGGCCGCCTCCTGCGCGCCGCGCTTCATGGTGCCGGCGAAGATGCGGGGCAGGCCGGCGTTCTTGAGGTTGCGGGCTGCGTTGCTCTGCCGCCGTTCGGCGCGCTCCCTGGCCTGCTGCATCTCGCGCTTCTCGCGCTTGAGTTCCTGCTCGGCGTTGCGGACGTTCTTCTCGGCGACCTCCCGCTCGGCCTGCACGGCCTCTTCGTAGGCGGTGAAGTTGCCTCCGTAGAGTCGGAGTTCGCCGCGTTCGAGTTCGGCGACGCGCTCCATCCGGTCGAGGAGGGCGCGGTCGTGGCTGACGAGGAGCAGGCAGCCGTTGAAGTCGTCCAGCGCGTCGTAGAGCTTGTGACGGGCGTCCAGGTCGAGGTTGTTGGTGGGCTCGTCGAGCAGCAGGACGTCCGGCCGCTTCAGGAGCTGGGCAGCGAGGCCGAGCGAGACGATCCGACCGCCGCTGAGGGTGCGCAGGACGCGGTCGAGGGCGAGGTCGCCGAGGCCGAGGCGGTCGAGCTGGGCGCGGGTGCGTTCCTCGATGTCCCAGTCGTCGCCGATGGTGGTGAAGTGCTCCTCGGCCACGTCGCCCGCCTCGACGGCGTCGATGGCGCGGATGACGTCGGCGACGCCGAGGACCTGGGCGACGGTGAGGTCCTTGGTGAGGGGAAGGTTCTGCGGCAGGTGGCCGAGGGTGCCCTCGACCGTCACCGAGCCCTGGCGGGGCCGGAGTTCACCGGCGATCAGCCTGAGCAGGGTGGTCTTTCCGGAGCCGTTGGGGGCGACGAGCCCTGTCCTTCCGGGGCCCACGGTGAAGGACAGGTCCTCGAAGACGGGGGTGTCGTCCGGCCAGGAGAAGGACAGGTGGGAGCAGACGACGGCGGGGTGAGACATGGGAACGACCTCGTACGGGACAGCGGGGCAGGACGGTGCACCACCCCGGGAAGACGGGGGAAGAGGGAACGACGAGGCGAACCACTGCGGCTGGGCCCTTACGCTCCTGCCGGTGGTCGCTCACCTTCGGGTATCACCCGGAGATGTCGTCGTCACCCGCCACGGTCCGTCACTCCTCACGACACGGTCGATGTCCCCGCCAGTGTAACAAGCCGGTCCGCCGTACACGGGGATCGCGCCGACGGCCAGATCCCCGCGCAGGCCGGTCCGAGGCGTCGGCGTACGGCGGTCGGCGTCCGCACACTCCGGTGCGGGGGCACCTTCTCCCGCGCCGGCGGGCACAGCGCCCCGCTGCCCCTCGCCGTCCCCCGGCCGTCGGTCGGCTCCAGGACACGGGCGCCCGAGGCGGCGGTCACGGCCTGGGACGCCTTCAGCCCCCGTACAGGCCCCGGCAGAGGTCGGCCGCGCCCATGGGGGCGTCGATCCGCCGGGCCTCCTGGCAGAGGCGGCGCATCTGTGCGCCGTGGTCGGCCCCCGGTCGTTTCCGGGGTGACGGCCGGCCGGGGGTGGGAGCCGGGGGCCGGCGCCGCTCGGGCTGCCGGGGCGCGGTGACGGTCGTCCGGGCGGGTGGCTTCCGGGTCCGGGGGCGGGGCGGAGGCTTCGGGTACGGCTTCGCGCGTGCCGCCGTCCTCCTCTTCTCTTCGGGCTCCGGTTCGGGAGGCTGCGCCTTCGGCCGCCCCGGACGCGGCGCGGCGGGTGAGGGCGGGCCGGGGGCGGCGAGTTCCTCACGGGGCGCGGCCGGGGTGGGGTCCGGCCAGGTGGGGAGCGGGGCCGGGGGGCGGTCGGCGGCCGGGAGCAGGCCGGCCGGGCGCGTGGCGGGCGGGTGGGGCGCGCCACCGTGCGGGACGGAGACGCACCCACCGGACAGCAGCACGGCCAGCAGCAGGAGCACGGCGGGGCGGGGGCGGTTCATGCCCTCACCGTGCCCGAGCCGGGCCCGCCGGTGGGGAGGACGGGACACGGGTCCACTCGGGCGAGTGACGGACCTAGGCCGTGTCTTTCGGATCTTGCCGGGGGCGGGGTGAGGGCGGGTCAGGTCAGGGGTGCGCGGCCGGGGCCGGGCGCGGTGCGGAACGAGATCCAGGCGTCGGGCGGGAGGTCGGGGCGGCCGGGCACCTCCCGTCGCTCCTCGGTCCACGCGTCGCCCGCGACCTCCATGGCGACACGGCGCCAGAAGCGGACGGCGGCGACGTTGGCGTCCTGGAACGCGATGTCCCAGGAGCCCGGGTGGCGGGCGACGATCTCCCGGACGGCGCGCAGGCCGACACCGGACCGGCGGGCCCCGCGCACCACGAAGAAGCTGTTCAGGACGCGGGTGGGTCCCGCCAGGCCCCGGACGAACGCGAAGGCGACCGGCCGGTCGTCGGCCCGCACCAGGTAGGGGATCCAGTCGGGCTCGCCGAAGGCCAGGCGCAACCGGTCCTGGCGGAACGTCCCGTCGGGATGCGGCAGCACTCCCTCGAACTCCGACATGTCATGACGGAACATCAGCCACAGGCGTTCGACGGCGGGACGATCGGCCTCACCGGCACGCCGCAGGGACACCACGGGCTCGGACGGTACGGAGGCGGTCATGGGGCTCCTTCGGTCGGGTGGGCGTTTGCGGGCATGAAAAAAGCCTTCCTGGCGGACGGGGTGTCCGGGCCGGGAAGGCTCACCGATGGCGTGGATGCTAGCAGCCCGCCGCCGGGGGGGGACGGCAGGGACGGAGCCGCACGGGTGGTGTCCGGGGGAAGGGGCCGTTCCGGGCCTTCTGGTCCGGCGGTCCCGTGCCGAAGGACCGGATATGACACGTCTTCCGTCACGAAGGGCGGCGCGGGTGGTCCCGCTCGCCGCGGCCGCCGTTCTCGCCACCGCCCCCACGGGCTTCCCGCCGGGCGCCGCGACCGCCGCCCCGCTCCCCGCCGGGGCCCCCGCCCCGGCCGTCGTCGTCACACGGGCCGCCGTGCACCCCGTGGACGAGGGCGGCACCGCCCGCGTCGACCTGTCGGTCGTCACGCCCGGCGCGGCCGCGCTCGCGGAGCCGGTCACCGTGACGTACTCGACGGAGGGCGGGAGCGCCGAACCGGGGCGGGACTACGCACCGGTGCGCGGCAGCCTCGTCCTCCCCGCCGGTACGCCCTCAGGGGCGGGCCGTTCCGTCCGTGTGACCGCCCTGCGCGACGGGGCCGCCGAGGAGGCCGAGACCGTCGCGCTGAGGCTGACGGTCCGGGGCGCCAGGGGGCCCGCCGAGACGCCGCTCGTCGTGGTGAACGCGCACGGGCTGCCGTACCTAGACACCAGCCTCCCGACGCGGGAGCGGGTGGCGGATCTGCTCGGACGCATGTCCCTGCGGGAGAAGGCCGGGCAGATGACGCAGGCGGAGCGCGGGGCGCTGCGCGCTCCCGGGGACATCGCCGGGTACGGCCTCGGTTCACTGCTGTCGGGCGGCGGGTCGGCGCCCGTGCCCAACACGCCGGCGGACTGGGCGCGGATGACCGACGCGTACCAACTGCGCACGCGGGCGACGCGACTGCAGATTCCGCTGCTGTACGGCGTGGACGCGGTGCACGGGCACAACAACGTGGCGGGGGCGACGATCATGCCGCACAACATCGGCATCGGCGCCGGCCGCGATCCCGGGCTCGCGGCGCGGACCGCCGCCGTCACGGCGAAGGAGGTGCGGGCGACGGGTGTGCCGTGGAGCTTCGCGCCCTGTCTGTGCGTGAGCCGGGACGAACGGTGGGGGCGCGCGTACGAGTCCTTCGGGGAGGATCCCGCTCTCGTCACCGCGATGGCGGCGGTGATCGGGGGCATGCAGGGCGCGCCGGACGGGACGGATCTCGACCGCGGCGACAAGGTGCTGACGAGCGCCAAGCACTTCGTGGGCGACGGGGGCACGGCCTACGGTTCCTCGACCACCGGGTCGTACACCGTCGACCAGGGGATCACCCGGGTCACGCGCGCGGAGCTGGAGGCGGTCCACCTGGCGCCGTTCGCGGAGGCGGTCAGGCGCGGGGCCGGGACGGTCATGCCCTCGTACTCCTCCCTCGACGTCCTCGGGGACGGCCGCGGGCCCGTGAAGATGCACGCGCACGGGGAGATGATCACCGGGGTACTGAAGGGGCGGATGGGCTTCGAGGGGTTCGTCGTCAGCGACTGGCAGGCGATCGACCAGCTTCCCGGCGACTACGCGAGCGACGTGCGCACCTCGGTCACCGCCGGGCTCGACATGGTCATGGTGCCGACGGAGTACCCGGAGTTCGTGCGGGTGCTCGTCGCCGAGGTGGCGGCCGGCCGGGTGCCGGTGGCGCGCGTGGACGACGCGGTGAGCCGGATCCTGACGCAGAAGTTCCGTCTGGGGCTGTTCGAGAAGCCGTACGCGGACACGACGCACCTGGCGGCGGTCGGCTCGGCCGCGCACCGGGCGGTGGCGCGGGAGGCGGTGGCCGGGTCCCAGGTGCTGCTGAGGAACGAGGGCGCCGTACTGCCGCTGAGGCCGGGGCAGCGGGTGTACGTGGCGGGGTCGAACGCGGACGACCTCGGCCGTCAGTCCGGCGGCTGGACCCTCTCGTGGCAGGGGGCGCCGGGCCGGACGACGGCCGGCACGACGATCCTGGAGGCGATGCGCCGGGCCGCCCCGGGGGCGGACATCGCGTATTCGGCGGACGCCTCGGCGCCCATCGGCGGGTACGACGTCGGCGTGGTCGTGATCGGCGAGGCACCCTACGCCGAGGGCATCGGGGACGTCGGCAACGGCCACGTCCTGGAGCCGTCGGCCGCCGACCGCGCGGCGATCGACCGGGTGTGCGGGGCCGTGCCCTGCGCGGTGCTCGTCGTCTCCGGCCGGCCCCAGCTGCTCGGCGACCGGCTCCCGGCGATCGACGCCCTGGTGGCGTCCTGGCTGCCCGGCACCGAGGGCGACGGGGTGGCCGACGTGCTTTACGGTAGACGGCCCTTCACCGGCCGGCTGCCCGTCTCCTGGCCCGCGTCGGAGTCCCAGCTCCCGCTGAACGTGGGTGACGCGCGCTACGCCCCGCTGTTCCCGTACGGCTGGGGGCTGACGACGCTCGCTCCTCCACCGGCCGGGGGCGCGCCCGCCCTGCGGACTGCCGAGCGGACGGTCCGCGCCCTCCGGGCCGCGGGCCGCGCGCACACGCCGGAGACCCTGCGGCTCGTGGAGCGGGCCCGTCTGGTCGTCCAGGACCGGATCGGCCCGCGCGTGGCCGAGCGCTCGGCGAAACCGTTCGCCGAGGCGGACCACCTGCTGATGAGTGGTGACCCCGTCGGAGCCGTGCGGAAGTTGAGGGAGGCGTACGCGGTGGCGTAGGCGTGATCGGGCGGTGACACGGCCCCCGGGTTCCGGCGTGCGCCCGGGGGCCTTGTCCGCGCCCACCCCGAGAGGTACCTTGCATGACATGGTTCCTGGTGACGCAATGAACGAGGCGGGGGGCAGGGTGCCCAGTCAGCTGCGCAAGGGCGTGCTGGAGTACTGCGTTCTCGCGCTGCTCAGGGACGGACCGAAGTACGGCGTCGAGCTTCTGGGCGAACTCGCGGCGGTCAGTGTCATGACGACCAGTCAGGGCACGATCTATCCGCTCCTGTCACGGCTGCGGCGGGAGGGTCTCGTCGACACCCGGCTCCGCGAGTCGCCCAGCGGTCCACCGCGCCGCTACTACACGCTGACGGCCGGCGGCCGGGCCGCCCTGGGCGAGTTCGCCGGGGTGTGGCCCCTGTTCCGGGACGCCGTCGACCACTTCCTCAACGACCCGCAGGGGGATTCCGTATGAACGCCACCGAGCACCCGCTCGCCGCCGCCTACCTCGGCTCCGTCGCCCGTGAGGCGGCCGCGCTGCCCCCGGAGCGCCGGGCGGAACTGCTCGCCGACCTCCGCGAGCACATCGAGGTCAGCGGTGCAGGGAGCGACGAGGAGGTCCGTGCGGTGCTGAACCGGCTGGGTGACGCCCGGACCGTGGCCGCCTCGGCGCTGGCGGAGGAGCCGGCGGCGCGGCGGGTGCCGGACGGCGCGCGGGGGCGGGTCCGGCTGACGCTGGGACTGCTCGCCTCCGCCGGGCTGCTGGTGCTGCTCCACCCGTTTCTGGGCACGATCGCCCTGTTCGCCGGCCTGGCCCTGCTGTGGAACTCACCGCTGTGGAGCACCCGGCAGAAGCTGACGGGCACGGTGACGGCGGCGGCGCCCCCGCTCCTCCTCGTGGTCGGCGGCCTGCTGGGGGCGGCTTCCCGGATCGGACCGCTCGAACTCCTGGTGATCCTCGTGTTCTCGGCCGGTGTCCCGTTCGCCGGCGCGACGGCTCTCCGGCGCGCGACCCGGCCCTGACCGCCGGTCCGTCGACCGGCCGGCCGACCCGGCGGGCCGGGTCAGGCGCCGGGCGGTGCGGGCCGGGTGGCGGACAGGACGCCGATCTTGTCGATGCGGTGCTCGGGGTTGCCCTGGGCGTCGCGCCAGAAGTTGCCTGCGGCGTCGTCCTCGGGCGTGGCGCAGGTGGAGAGGGTGATCATGGCCCGGGTGGCCTTCTCCCCGGGCTCCCCGGGGACGGCCGCCCGCTGTTCGGCGAGGGAGCGTGGGGAGCGGAAGGAGGTCGCACGGGTCTCCACGATCCGGTACTCGTGGACCGTGCCGCCGGCCGTCACGTACACCACGTCCCCGGTCCTCAGCGCGGGCAGGTCGCGCAGCGGGCCGCCCGCGGAGAGCCGGTGGGCGGTGACCAGGTAGTTGCCGACGTCTCCCGGCCCGACGCCCCCGCGGCTCCCGTGGGGGCTGGCGGCGACACCCCGGTCCTGGATCCGGGTACCGGCCGGGTCGTCGGTCGTCCCCTCGTAGGGCAGGACGCGCAGGTCACGGACGCCGATGGACGGGATGTCCAGTTCGGCGACCCGCGGCCGCGCCGTCGGGGACGGTGACGGGGAGGGACCCCGCGGAGCCGGGAGGGCGGCCGGCGGACCCGCGACGGGGGTGTGGAGGGCGGTGACGGCCGTACGGCTCGCGGTGGCGTCGGCCTCGCCGGGGGCCGCCGCACAACTCGCGAGGAGGGTCAGCGCGCAGGCCGCGAGGGCGGCGGCGAGGGGACGGCGGGCGCGCGGCGCGGCGCTGCGGGGCGACGTCATGGGCCACCGGCCCTCTGGACGCCGGCGGCTCCTTCCGTCGGGGTCCGGTCGCGCGGGCCGGGTATCCGGGTGCTCATGGCACGTGGCCGGGTTCCGTCCCGGCCGCCGGGCCCGCGTCGGGCTTCCCGGGCGCCCGGGCGACGAGGAGATGTTCTTCCGGGCGGGGGGCCGCTGCCGTCCGGGCGCCGCGGAAGACGCCGGGGAGCGCGGCGTCCGGGGTGACGCGGAGGCCGGGAATTCCGGCCGGTGCCGGGAGGCCTGGGTCGGTGGCGTGCGCGGTGACGGTGGGTCGGGGCGTCCGCGCGCCGGATCACGGCGGCGTCCCCGGGACGCCGGACGGCGAGAGCGCCGCCCGGGCCGGAGCCCGCGCCCGCGCGGAGCGCCTCGGCCTCCCGGACGGCCATGGCGCCGGGACCCTTCATGGCGCGCGCCCGAAGAGGGCTGCGGTGCCGGTGGCTTCGAGCAGGCGCGCCACCGGCCGGGCGGCGGCGGTGATGGCGAGGGAGCGGTGCTCGCTGCGGGCACTGCGGCGCGCCCGAAGGAGGACGTTGAGGCCGGAACAGTCGCAGAAGGTCACCGAGCCCAGGTCGAGCCCGACCTCGGCACCGGTCTCGCAGCGGGTCACGGCGTGCGCGAGAGCCTGTCGCAGCCGGCCGGCCACGGCCAGGTCGATCTCACCCCGGACCGTGACGGTGACACCCTGGGGGGTGTCGGTGACGGTGACGGCCATCGGGGGATCCTCCGTCCCGTGCGGAGAGGACACGAGCGAGGCAGGCTCGGGAAGCGGATGCATGAGCCCTCCAGAACCGAACGGTTCCACGACAAGATTCTCGGCACTCGGCCCTTATACGTCAATAATTACGAGACTTTCGCCATCTGTGATCATCTAACAGCCCAAATGGCGGAAAAACGGTTCTCCTGGTCCGCCGAAACCGGCGTGGGGCCGGTCACCCGCCGGGGCGGCCGAGCACGCGGTCGAGGTACGGGTTGGAGAACACGCCCGCCGGGTCGAGCGCGTCACGCAGGGCGGTGAAGTCGTCGAAGCGCGGGTAGCGCGGCCGCAGGTCGTCCGCGCCGAGGTCGTGCATCTTGCCCCAGTGCGGGCGCCCGCCGTAGGCACCGAGGATCCGCCCGCAGGCGTCGAAGTACCGCCGGTAGGGCATGCGGTGGTACTGGTGGAAGGCGACGTAGCAGGTCTCGCGGCCGTGGGCGGTGGAGAGCCAGATGTCGTCGGCGGCGGTGAAGCGGACCTCCAGCGGGAAGGACACCTTCTCCCCGTGGGTGTCGATCCAGGATTTCAGCTCGCGCAGCGCCTCGGCGGCGTGCTCGCGGGGAAGGGCGAACTCGCCTTCGTGGAAGCGGACGTTCCGCGCGGAGACGAAGACCCGGTGGGCGTGGTCGGTCCAGGTCCGCGAGGACATGGCGCGGGCCGCGAGGCGGGTGATCGGCGGAACGAGCCCGGGGAAGCGGGTACCGGCGCGGTTGAGTCCCTCGAAACCCGCACCGCTGACCGCCTCGTCGAACCGGCGCGCGAAGGGGCCGATCGGCGCGAGCGGCGCGTCGGCGGGCAGCCGGGAAAAGCGCCGGGTCAGGGCCCTGTCGCTGTGCGGGAACCAGAAGAACTCGAAGTGGTCGTGGGTGTCCGCGAGTTCCTGGACGCGTTCCAGGGTCTCGGCCACGGGCATGGTGGCGTCCCGTGCGTGCAGGGCGAAGAGGGGCACGGTCCGCAGGGTGACGCAGGTGATGACGCCGAGGGCGCCGAGACCGACGCGGGCCGCCGCGAACAGGTCCGGGCGTTCCTCGGGCGAGCAGCGGACGACCGCGCCGTCGGCGAGGACCAGTTCCAGGGCCCTCACCTGGGTGGCGATGCCGCCGAAGCGGACGCCGGAGCCGTGCGTGCCGGTGGAGATCGCGCCCGAGACGGTCTGCCGGTCGATGTCACCCATGTTCTCCAGGGCGAGGCCGTGCGCGGCCAGCAGGGGGTTCAGCTTCCACAGCGGCATGCCGGCGCCGACGGTGACGAGCCCCGTGTCGGTGTCGATGTCCTCGACCCCGTCGAGGAGATCGAGGCGGAGGCGCACGTCCGGGGCGACGGCGATCGGGCTGAACGAATGCCCGGCCCCCACGGCCTTGACGCGCAGCCCGTCCCGTACGGCCTCCGAGACCGCCTCCGCCACCTCTTCCGGGCGCGTGGGTCGCAGGACGCGCCGGGGGCGCGCCTCCTCGTTGCCGGCCCAGTTGCGCCACACGCTGTTCATGCCAGGAGTCCTCTCGACGGGATCGGCGGCGCCGTCGCGCCGGACGCGGCTCGCGCGGGGCTCCCCGCCGCGTGGCGGCCCACGGGAAGACTGGTCGGGACAAGCGTCCCAGTCAAGTGTCCTGTTGGAGCGCCGGTGCCGGCCGCCAGGCGGTCGGCCGGTCGGCGGACGCCCCCGAACAGCGGCCGATCCCGGTGCGTGAACCCCTCTCGGAGACAGCGGACCAGTACCCCTTCCCCGTACCCTCGGCGTGCCGGAGGCGGTGACCCGCCTGTGTGTCGACTCGCGGACGCTCCCGCGGGCGTCCGTCACGTCGAACAGGTGCGGGCGCCCTCCGCGCTCCCCGGCCGGCCGGGGCGTTCGCGCGGGCCCCGGCCCTCACCCGAACGGCTCACCGCGCCGGTTCCGGTCGCGCGGGACGCCGGCCGCGCGGAGTCCCGCCCCCGCTGAGGCCCCGGTGTCCCGAGCGGGCGGTGGCGGGGGCGTCGCAGCGGAGGCGCCCGGAACGGGCGGGCCGCACACTTGCATGGGGTCCGCCCCCGGGCACGACCGCGGACCGGGCTCTGCGAAGGAGGTGGCTGACGGCGTGGAAGATCCGCCTCTGACGCATGGGCCCGTTCACGACGGGCTGCCGTTCACCGACGGCGCGGCGGGGGCCCTCCTCGACTCCGCCGGCCGGATCGTCGGCTGGACTGCGGCGGCCGAGCGCCTGCTCGCCCTCTCCGCGGCCGAGGTGTGGGGCCGGCCCGTACGTGAGCTGCTGGCGGACCCCTCCGCGTGGCCGGCGCTGCGCGCGCGAGGCGCCACCGACGCCTGGTCGGGCGAGACCGCGGTGCGCACCGGCGAAGGCCGTGCGCTGCGGGTCGGCTTCCAGGTCAGCCCCCTGGCGGGACCGGACCCCGGGGCCGCCGGCTTCGAGCGGCACCCCGCGCCGGCCACCTCTTCCGGCGCCGGAACCGGGCCGGGGACCACACCGGGCGCCGCCTCGGGGACCGGGGCCGCGCCGGGCGGCTCCGGGGACGCTCCTCCCGGCGCCGGAAGAGGGCCCGGGCCCCGTCCGCAAGCCGTCGCGGACGGCCCGCCCCGGCCGTCGGTGACGGAGCCCGCCCGGTACTTCGTGCTCGCCGCGCCGGCCACGGCGGTCGACCGGTGGCGCCAGGACCAGGCCTTCACCAGGGAGCTGTTCCTTCAGGACCGGGTGGGCCTGGCCGTGTTCGACGAGGGGCTGCGCCTGGTCAGGACCAACACGCATCTCCTGCCGTACACGGGTCTGCCCGCCGACATGCGCGACCGGCGCCTCGGGGACTTCCTGTGGCCGGAGGACGCCGCGGCGATCGAGCGGCGGCTGCGCGAGGTGCTGCGCACCGGCCGGCCGCTGGTGCGGGCCGAGGAGACGGCCCGGACGCTCGTGGATCCGGGCGCGGGGGCGGTCATGGCGATCACGGCGTTCCGGATGCAGGATCCGTCCGGGCGGGTCCTGGGCGTCACCGCGCTGTTCACGGACGTCACCGAGCTGCGCCGGTCCAGTGGGCGGCTGGCGGTCCTGCACCGCGCGACGGCGGCCGTCGGCGGTTCGCTGTCCGTGGGCGGTACGAGCGAGGAACTCGCCGGCGTACTGGTGCCGGACGTGGCGGACCTGGCCGTCGTGGAGATCGCGGAGGCGGTGTTCGCCGGGGAGGACCCGTCCACGGGGCCCGCGGTGCGGGCGGTGCTGCGGCGCGCCGCCGTCGCGGGCCGGCCGGGGCCGGACCTGCCGGTGCCCGACCTGCCCGTGCCGGATCCGACCGCCGTCGAGGTCGAGACGCCCGGCGGCTCCGGGGACGGCGCGCGGTCCGTCACCGGGACGCGCCCCTCCCCCGCGTACACGATGAGCGCTCCGCTGCGCGCCAGGGGCGTGGTCCTCGGCCGGGTCACCGTCCACCGGCGGTCCGGCGCGCCCCCGTACGAGCCGGCCGATCTGGACCTGCTGCGCGAGATCGCCATCCACGCGGGCCTCGCCCTGGACAACGCCCGGCGCTACACCCGCGAGCACCGGGCCGCCGTGGAGCTCCAGCGCAGTCTCCTGCCGCCCTCGCAGTCCGAGACGGTCGCGGTGAGCACCGCGGGGGTCTATCTGCCGGCCGACACGGGGACGGGTGTCGGCGGTGACTGGTTCGACGTCATCCCGCTCTCCTCGGCGCGGGTCGCGCTGGTCGTCGGGGACGTCGTCGGCCACGGTCTCACCGCGACCGCGACCATGGGTCGGCTGCGGACCGCCGTCCGCACCCTGGCCGATCTGGACCTGGAACCGGACGAACTCCTCGTCCACCTCGACGATCTCGTGTCCCAGCTGCGGGTGGAGACCGCGGCCCCGGACCGCGTGGACCGGTACGACGACGGCGCCGCCGGCGAGGGCGGGCGACCGGACGACGGGCGGTCCGCTCCCGCCGGGGAGTCCGGCGGTGGGAGGGGATCGGGCCGTCCCGGGGATCCCGGGCCGGCCATCGGGGCCGGCCCCGGCCCGCTGGGCGCCACCTGTCTGTACGCCGTGTACGACCCGGTGTCGCGGCGGTGCACGCTGGCGTCGGCGGGGCATCCGCCGCCGGCGGTCAGGGCCCCGGACGGGACGGTGGCGTACGTGCCGCTGGAGCCGGGCCCCTCCCTCGGTACGGGCGGTGTGCCCTTCGAGACGGCCGAGGTGGTGCTGGAGCGCGGGTCCGTGCTCGCGCTGTTCACCGACGGCCTCGTCACGGGCGACGGCGAGGGGCTCGACGCGGGACTGGCGCGGCTCCGGGACCACCTCGCCGACGCGCACGTCACCGACGAGACGCCGCTGCGCGCGCTGGGCCACGCCCTTGTCTCCCGTCGCCCCGGGCAGCCGCTCACGGACGACGTGACGCTGCTCCTCGCCCGTACGCACGCGGTGTCCCCGGAGAACACGGCCACCTGGCCGGTGGAGCCGGACCCGGCCGCCGTCGCGGAGATCCGGGAACGGGCCACCCGGCAGCTGACCGCCTGGGGCCTGGACGAGCTGGCGTTCACCACGGAACTCGTCGTCAGCGAACTCGTCACCAACGCCATCCGGTACACCGGAGGCCCCGTGGAGGTACGGATGATCCGCGCCGGCCGGCTGACGTGCGAAGTCTCCGACCCGAGCGCCACCCATCCCCGGATGCGGCGGGCGCGCCTGACCGACGAGGGCGGCCGGGGGCTCTATCTGGTCGCGCAGTTGAGTGCCCGCTGGGGCAGCCGTTACACGGCCAGCGGCAAGACCATCTGGAGTGAGCAGGACATCCCGGGCGAGCCGGCCGCCCCGGGGCCGGTCCCGTCGGGGGGCAGTTCGGTCATTCCTCCGGCCGCTCTGTGAGCCGGGCCGTTCCGCCGTCCGTGCGGGGCCGCACGGACGCGCGGTAGCGGGAGGGCGGGGTGCCGTACCGCTCGGTGAAGGCCTGCCGCAGGGACTCGGCGGATCCGAAGCCGGAGCGCGCGGCGACGGCCGGCATCGTGAGTGTGGTGGAGGCGAGGAGCTGAGCGGCGGTCTCGGTGCGGACGTCACGGACGTACCGTCCGGGTGAGCGGCCGAGGTGCTCGGTGAACAGGCGCGTGAGGTGTCGGGGGGTCACTCCCGCCAGGGCGGCCAGGGCCGCCGTGCCGAGGTCGTGGTCGGGGTGGGCCGTGATGTGGTCGACGAGGGTGCGGACCAGGCCGTCGCGGGGTGGGGGCGCCGCGGTGAACAGGCTCATCTGCGCCTGGTTGCCCGGCCGTTGGAGGTAGACGACCAGGTGGCGGGCCACCTCGCGGGCCAGGTCGGGGCCGTGGTCCTCCTCGATGAAGGCGAGGGTGAGGTCGAGGGCGCTGGTGATGCCCGCCGCCGTGTACACGTTGCCGTCGCGCGTGTAGATCGGGGCGGGGTCGACGGTGATCTCCGGATGTCGGGCCGCGAGCAGGGGCGCGTACCGCCAGTGGGTGGTGGCCCGGCGTCCGTCGAGGAGCCCGGCGGCGGCGAGCACTCCCGCTCCCGTGCAGACGGAGGCGACGCGCCGGCTCTCCCGGGCGAGGCGGCGGACGTGGGCGACGAGGCGCGAGTCGGCGGCGGCCCTTTCGACGCCGGTGCCGCCGGAGACGACGAGGGTGTCGAGCGGGCCCCTGACCCGTTCGAGGGCTTCGTCGCTGCCGAGACGGAGCCCCGAGTCGCAGCGGATGGCGCCGCCTCCGGGGCCGGCCACGAGGACCCGGTAGGGGACGGCGGGTCCGCCGATCCCGTTGGCCGCCGCGAGGCCCGTGGTGACGCAGGCGATGTCCAGCAGTTCGGCCGCCGCGTACCCGACGACCACGATCAGGCGTTCCCCCATGGGCGGGACCCTACGGCGGAAGGACGTCTACCCCAAGAAGGCGGACACCGTTCGGTGCCGGCCCTCGGCGCGGGACGGGCGGGTGGGGACAGTGAAGGCATGACGATCGACCGACTCGCCCACCGGTGGCCCACGTTCCTGGCTCTCGCCCTGGCCGTCGTGACCTTTGCCGACGGTGTGCCGCCGGCCCGGTTCCTGGCGTCCCTCCTCGTCGCCATGCCCGTCTGCTACCTGGTGTTCGGCGCGCTGCGCGGGCAGTTGCGGCGGCGGCGGACGCTGGGCGTGCAGCTCCTCGGGCTTGTGGGTTTCACGGCCGTGGCGCTGCTCGCGCTGTCGGTCTCCGTGCCGCTCGCGCTGTACGTGGTGGCGGCGGGCTGGCTGGGCCACGCCGTCTGGGACGTCGTCCATCTCCGCTCGGGAGCGGTCGTGCCGCGGGCCTGGGCGGAGTGGTGCGGGGTGGTGGACGCCTCCGGGGCGCTGGCGATCGCGCTCCTGGCGTGACGGCGCCCCGCCCGGGCCCGGCGCTCGCCGGACCCGGGCGGGCCCGGTGTCAGGCGTACGGGTCGAAGGGGATGCCCGCGGGAAGGGCCTTGGCCAGGTGGGCGGCGAAGTTGCCGTCCTTGAGGCCGAAGACGGCGCTGCCGAAGTCGGCCTGGACGAGCTTCTCGCGGACGCCGGGCGGGTAGCCGTTCCAGCCGACGAGGCTCGGGAACTGCCAGGTCCCCCGGTGGTTCTCGGGCGGTTCGTCGTTGCCGCCCGCGAGACGGAAGCAGTGCGTGCTCCAGCCGTCCTTGTGGTAGACGATCTTGGGGTGGGTGCCGTCCCAGCGGACGCGGTCGCTCGGGTGGACGTCGAACCGGCCGTGGGCGGAGGTGGCGACGTACCGGGCGCGGCCCTCGTGGATCCAGACGACCACGTGCTCCCAGTCGTGGCGGTGGCCGCCGAGACCGCTGCCGGCGACGGCCTGGTCCTTCTCGAAGTAGAGGCCGTACAGGACGGCACACCAGCCGTTGTTGCACTTGTGGCGGGCGTATCCGTTGGTGTTGGCGAGGTCCGGGGCGTCGCGGCACTGGCCGTTGAGCGCGCCGGAGGGGTTGAGGCCGCCGTTGACGGTCCCGTCCACTCCGACGGCCGGGGTCGGGTAACAGCCGTCGGTGTCGTAGTCGTAGGCGGGTTGGTACGTCTCTTCCAGCGGGTCCGCCGCGGCGGGGAGCGCCGGGGGCGGGGCGGCGAGGGCGCTGCCCGGCGCGGCGCCGAGCAGGGCGAGGGTCATGGCGAGGACGAGCGTCCCCCTGGCACGGTTCCGCATGGTTTCCCCCACGTCTTCCCGGTCCGGGGTGCGCCGGTGTCGGCGGCACCCGGCGCGGCGGCTGCCGCCGGCACCAGGCACTGACATGCCCACCTCACCCAGGTCCAATCGCGGGACGGCTCCCGCACGGCGGGAGCCCGCGATGGCAGACTCCTCCCGACAGCCTGAACGCGGGACGAGGGGGACGACGATGGCTCGGCACGAGCGGCGGACGGGGCGCGCGGTCGCGGCGGCGGTGCTCGCCGCGGCCCTCACGGCGGGCCTCGCGGCCTGCGGGGCCGACACGAACCCCGGGGGGAATGCGGGCGGAACCGGCGGGGCCGGCTCCGCGGACGGGCTCTCGGCCGCCCTGGACGGCGTCCCCGCGGACGCGGGCGACGAGACGCTGACGTACGTGGACGTGCGCGAGGCCCGGCGACTCCTCGGCGCCGACAGGGAACTGTACGGCGGCCTGGACGGGTTCGGGATCCCGGAGCTGACGCAGGCGCGGTACGACGGCGGCTCGCCGCGCGCGGCCCACGGCTTCGACGCGGCCGACGTGGAGACCTCCGTGCACATCACGCCGGGGGCCGGCCGCCTCACGGGGCGCTTCGACGTGGCCGCCGTCACGGCCGCGCTGACGGAGCGGGGCTGGAAGGAGGAGCGGACCGAGGGCGGGGCCCTGTTGAGCGACGGGCCCGCGCGGACGGCGGTCTCCGAGGGCGTCCGTTCCTTCACGTCGGGACCGGAGAACGCCCTGCCGCCGCTGGCGGCCCCGGAGCGTTCGGTCGCCGACGATCCGGCGTACCGGTCCGTCGTCCGCTGTCTCGGCGAGGACGTGTTCACCGCGACCTTCCACGGCACGCGGCCGGACCGGAACCTGCCGGGTCTCACCCTCTTCGCGATCGGCGCCCGGGCCGGCGCCGACGGCTCGTCGCGGGAACGGCTGTGCGCCCTCACCGCGTCGGCCGAGGGCGCCCGGCGCGTCACCGACACGCTGAAGCCCCGGACCGCCGGGGGCGAGCGGTTCGCCGGGGCCGCCCTCCGCACCGGCGGCGGCCCCGCCCCGATGGTCACCATGGAGTGGGCCAACCGGGCCGCATCGGGCCTGCGGCCCGGCGATCAGAACCGGACGGGCGAGCTGCCCCGGCTGCTCGTGCCGCCGCGCTGACCGCGCCGGGCCACCGCCCCGCGGACCGCCGCCGGCTCAGAGCGCCGGCGCGTCCAGGAGATCGGACGGGTCGGTGTTGGCGCCGCAGAGGACGACGCACACCTTCTCACCGGGGGCGGGCCGGTACCCGCCGGCGTCCGGCCGGGCCGCGTCGCCCTCGGGGGTGAGGGCGGCCAGGGCCGTGGCGGCGGCGTGTTCGACGGCGAGACGGCGGTCGTCCCACAGGGCGCGGCGGGCGCGGACGATCGCGTCGTCGGCGACGAGGGCGGTGCGAGCGCCGTCCTGCCGCGCGGCCCACAGGGCGGCGGCGGAGGCACGGCGGGCGCCGAGGGAGTCGGCGGCCACCGAGTCGACGGACACGTCCACGGGGTGACCGGCCCGCACGGCGGCGTCGAGGGCCCGGCAGTTCTCGGGTTCGACGGCGACGGTGCGGATGCCGTGGTGTCGGGCCGCGGCGGCCACCCCGGCGAAGAGGCCTCCGCCGCCGACCGCGACGACGACGGTGTCGAGTCCGGGGACCTGCCGGTGGATCTCGTCCAGCAGGGTGCCGGCGCCGGCGGCGATCAGCGGGTGGTCGTAGGCGTGAGAGGCGAGCGCCCCGGTCTCGGCCGCGAACGCCTCGCAGGCGGCGAGCGCCTCGGCGTACTCGGTGCCCGTGAGGCGGACGTCGGCTCCGTAACCGCGCAGCCGTTCGACCTTCACCTCGGGGGCGGTGACGGGCAGGAACACGGTGGCGCGGACGCCCTGGCTGCGGGCCGCCCAGGCGCAGGCGAGGCCCGCGTTGCCGCCGGAGGCGATGGTGACGCCGGCGGCGGGCAGGGTGCCCTCCTCCCGGTGGGCGAGGAGGAAGTTCTGCGCCCCGCGCGCCTTGAACGAGCCGGTGTGCTGCATGAGCTCCAGGGCCAGGTGGAGAGTGGCGCCGGCGCGGCCGAGGGGCTCGGCGGGCGTGAGGGTGACCGGGCGGACGTGACCGGCGATCCGGTCACCGGCCGTCTTGACGTCGGCGTACGTGAGGGTGTGCACCTGATGCTCCTCGGGTGACGTGCGCGGGCGGAGGGCCGGGCGGCCACGCGGTGACGGCCCGGGACCCAGGGTGATCCTTTCAATGATCGCCGGGGCGCGGAAGGGGTGGCACGGCACCGGGCGACATCACTAGACGAGACGTTCCGTCTTGTTTACAGTGAGGCGCATGACCACGACTTCCCCCGCCCACATCGCCATGTTCTCCATCGCCGCCCACGGGCACGTGAACCCCAGCCTGGAGGTCATCCGCGAGCTGGTCGCCCGGGGGCACCGGGTCAGCTACGCGATCCCCGCCTCCTTCGCCGAGAAGGTCGCCGCGACCGGCGCCACGCCCGTCGTCTACACCTCCACCCTCCCGACGGACGACGACCCGGACGCCTGGGGCACCGAACTGATCGACAATCTCGAGCCCTTCCTCGCCGACGCGATCCAGTCGCTGCCCCAGCTCGCCCGGGCCTTCGAGGACGACCGGCCGGACCTGGTGCTGCACGACATCACCTCGTACCCGGCACCCGTCCTCGCCCACGGCTGGGACGTGCCCGCCCTGGCGCTGTGGCCCAACCTCGTGCCCTGGGAGGGGTACGAGGAGGAGGTGGCGGAGCCGATGCTCGCCGAACTCAAGGCGTCGCCGCGCGGCAGGGCCTACTACGCGCGCTTCGAGGCGTGGCTCGCCCGGCACGGCGTCGACACCCACCCCGACCGGCTGATCGCCCGGCCGCGCCGCGCGCTGGTGCTCATCCCCCGGGCCCTCCAGCCGCACGCCGACCGGGTGGACCCCTCGGTGTACACCTTCGTCGGCGCCTGCCAGGGCGACCGGTCCGAACAGGGCACGTGGACGCGTCCGGCGGGCGCGGAGAAGGTGCTCCTCGTCTCCCTGGGATCGGCCTTCACCAAGCAGCCCGCCTTCTACCGGGCCTGCGTGGAGGCCTTCGGAACTCTTCCGGGCTGGCACGTCGTCCTGCAGATCGGGAAGTTCGTCACCCCCGAGGAGCTGGGGGACGTCCCGGAGAACGTCGAGGTCCACTCCTGGGTGCCGCAGCTGGCGGTACTGAGGCAGGCGGACGCGTTCGTCACCCACGCCGGGGCCGGGGGCAGCCAGGAGGGACTGGCGACCGCCACGCCGATGGTCGCCGTGCCGCAGGCCACCGACCAGTTCAGCAACGCCGCGATGCTGGAGTCCCTGGGGGTCGCGCGGCAGCTGCCGATGGACGAGGTCACGCCGGACCGCCTGCGCGAGGCCGTGCTCGCCCTCGTCTCCGACCCCGCGGTCGCGCGCCGCGCCGCCGAGATCCGGCGGGAGATGGCGGCGGAGGGCGGTACGCGGCGGGCCGCCGACCTCGTCGAGGCGGAACTCCCGGGCCGGTGACGGAAGGGGGCGGCCCCGGAGGCGCGTACGGCCTCCGGGGCTGCCCCCGTGCGCGTGCCGGTCAGAGTGCCGGCGCGGTGGTTACGGGACGAGCCGCAGCAGGCGGTTCGGGGAGCCGCTGCCGGGGCTGGTCACCTTGTTCGGGGTGGAGCCGTTGACGAGGGCGGAGGCGACCTGGGCCGGAGTGGCGGTGGGGTGGCCGGCCAGGTGGACGGCGGCGGCGCCGGCCACGTGCGGGGTGGCCATCGAGGTACCGGAGATGGTGTTGGTGGCGGTGTCACCGGTGTGCCAGCCCGCCGTGATCGACACGCCGGGGGCGAAGATGTCGAGCACGGACCCGTAGTTGGACCAGCTGGCCTTGGCGTCGGAGCTGTTGGTGGCACCCACGGTGATCGCCTCGGGGACGCGGGCGGGTGAGGTGGAGGAGGCGTTGACGCCGGAGTTGCCGGCGGCGACGGCATAGGTCACGCCGTCCGCGATCGACCTCTTCACCGCGTTGTCGAGGGTGGTGGAGGCGCCGCCGCCGAGGGAGAGGTTGGCGACGGCGGGCGCGCCCGCCGCGTGGTGGGACGTCACCCAGTCGATGCCCGCGATGACACCGGCGGTGGTGCCGGAGCCGTTGTTGTCGAGGACGCGGACGGCGACGATCTTCGCGGCCTTGGCCACGCCGTACGTCTTGCCGGCGATGGTCGTGGCGACGTGCGTGCCGTGCCCGTTGCCGTCCTGGGCGACCGTGTCGCCCTCGACGGCGTCGTAGCCGTTCACGGCCCGGCCGGCGATCTCGCCGTGGCTGATCCGGACGCCGGTGTCGATGACGTACGCGGTGACACCCGCGCCGGCGCTGTCGGGGTACGTGTAGGTGCCGTTCAGCGGCAGGTTCGCCTGGTCGATCCGGTCCAGGCCCCAGGGGGCGTTGGTCTGGGTCGCGTCGGCGCGGACGAGCCGGTTCTGCTCGACGGAGGCGACGGCCGGGTCGGCGGCCAGCCTGCGGGCCTCGGTCGCGTCGAGGGTGGCCGTGTAGCCGTTCAGGGCGGCGCCGAAGGTCTTGCCGACCGTGCCTCCGTAGCGCGTTATCAGCTTGCGCCCCTGGGCGGAGGAGGCCTTGAAGCCCGCGTCCTGCTTCAGGGTGACGATGTAGCTGCCGGGCACGGCGTCGGCGGCACCGGCCGCGAGGACGGTGCCCTCGGCGGGGGCGGGGGCCGCCTGGGCGGGCAGGGCGGCGAAGGTGCCGAGCAGGGCGGCGGCGGTCGCGAGGGACGCCGTGGCGGCGAGGCGGGCCGGGGTGCGCTGAGGGAGTGCCATGACGAGGGTTTCCTCCTCCTGGGCGCCGTGCCCCCGGGGTGGGGCGGCACGGCTGTGGGGGGTGTGCGTGGGGTCACACACACGGCCGGGAGCGGTGGGGCCGCGCTCGGCGTGATCAGCAGCCTGGCCTCATCGGCCGCGCCGATCAAGGGAGTTGAATCCTTGTCATGCATCTGCCACAACTCTGCAATCGAATCCTCGTCGAACGCCCGCACGGTGGCGCGAACGGGCTGCTACGGTGGCCGGGTTTCGCCCCCCTATGCCCCCTGACGGTCCGTGAGCGCGTGGGCCAGCGCGGTGGCGAACCCCTCGGGGTTGTCCAGCATCAGGTTGTGCCCCGCCGCCGGGACCTCGCGTACCGGGACGCCGGCCGCCGCCATCCACTCCGCGTCCGGCTCGGGCAGGCTCCACTCCCCCACCAGGAAGGTCCGGGGGACGCCGAGGCCCACGAGCAGCTCGCCGCCCGACGGCACGGTGCCCTGGACGAGCGCCACCGCGCTGCGGTGCACCGCCAGCGGGTCGGCGAGACGCAGCCGGGCCGTGTAGTCGGGGCGGTCGCCGGTGGCGAGCATGCGGGCGAAGCCCTCCGCGACGAACGCCTTCTCCTCCTGGGCGGCGACGGGACCGCTGAACGCGCCTTCCCCGGCCCGGAGGTTGGGCTCGGCCACGACGAGCCGGGCCACGAGGTCCGGACGCGCCGCGGCCAGCTGGATCGCGACGGCGCCGCCCATCGAGTGCCCGACCACATCCACACCGGCGACTCCGAGGTGGTCGAGAATCGCGGCGACCGCCGCCGCCTGGGACTCCATGCGGTAGTCGAAGCCGGCGGGTCGGTCGCTCAGGCCGTACCCGAGGAGGTCCACCAGCAGCGCTCGGCCGCCTCCGAGGGCCGGGTGCGTCGCGATGTGCGCGAAGTCCGAGGCTCCCGTGCAGCCCAGCCCGTGGACGAAGACACGCACGGGCCCCTCGCCCGGCAGGTCGATCCACCGGATGTGGGCCCGCTCGTCCTCCAGGTACAGCTCCCGCATGCCTGCCCGCTCCCCGTTCCGACGCCGTACGCCCTCGCGCACGGTCGGCACCCACCTTAGAAGGGGGCACCGACAGCGCGTCCGGGGCGGCGCCGGGCGTCAGGCCGGGGAGAGCACCGCCAGCAGGTGGGCGACGGCGGCGGCCACCGCCGTGCGGGCCGGGCCGAGGTAGCGGCGGGGGTCGACCGTCTCCGGGTGCTCCGCGAGGTGCGCCCGTACGGCCCGGGTGAAGGCCTTGTTGAGATGCGTGGAGACGTTCACCTTCGTCATGCCCGCGGCGACCGCGGCGGTGAGGTCGGCGTCCGCGACACCCGAGGAGCCGTGCAGCACCAGCGGGGTGTCGATCGCCGCGCGCAGCCGGGTGATCAGCGTGAAGTCCAGGACCGCGTCACGGGTGAGCATCTGGTGGGAGCTGCCCACCGCCACCGCGAGCGCGTCGACCCCCGTGGCCGAGACGAAGGCGCGGGCCTCGTCGGGATCGGTGCGGACCCCGGGGGTGTGCGCCCCGCCCTTGCCCCCGATCTCGCCGAGTTCGGCCTCCACCCACACGCCGTGCCGGTGACAGAACTCCACGACCTCGCGGGTCGCGGCGACGTTCTCCGCGTACGGGAGCGTGGAGGCGTCGAACATGACGGATCCGAGGCCGAGGGCGACCGCCTCGTGCACCAGCTCGGCGTTCTCCGCGTGGTCGAGGTGGACGGCGACGGGCACCTTCGCCGCCCTGGCCACGGCGAGGGAGGCGAGGGCGACCGGTTCCAGGGCGCCGTGGTAGCGGACCGTGTTCTCGCTGATCTGGAGGACGACCGGCCGGTCGGCGCTCTCCGCCCCGGCCACGATCGCCTGGGCGTGCTCCAGTTGGAGGACGTTGAAGGCGCCGACGCCCCGGCCGGCGGTGCGGGCCCGGCGGACGATCTCGTCGGTGGGCGTCAGCGGCATGGTCCTTCTCCCGTGGGGACGGTGGGTGCGGCGGGGGTGGCGGCCGGCCGGAGGGGCGGTCGGCCGGAGGGGCGGTCAGCCATCGAGGTCCGCCAGGACGACCGAGCGGGTCAGGTTCCGGGGGGTGTCGGGGTCGAGGCCGCGCGCCTCGGCGAACGCGACGGCCAGGCGCTGGGCGCGTACGAGGTCGGCCATGGGGTCGAGGTCGCTCTCCTCCACGGTGCCGCCGACCTTGCGGACCTCGTCCGCGAGCCCGGCGGGCAGGGCGCCGAAGCCCCAGGCCACCCGGCCGGGGCCGGTGATGCTGATGGGCCCGTGGCGGTACTCCATCGCCGGATACGCCTCGGTCCAGGCGCCCGCCGCCTCGCGCATCTTGAGGCCGGCCTCCAGGGCGAGTCCGTAGGTCCAGCCGGTGCCCAGGAAGGTGAGCTGCTCGGCGGAGACGAGCGCCTCGTCCAGGGGGAGGCCGAGGGCCCGTTCGGCGTCGCCCGCCGCCTCCTCCACGGTGGCGACGCCCTCGGGCAGGGCGCCCTCGGACTCCAGGTGGGCACGGAGGAGCGCCAGGGCGGTGGTGGCGAACCGCGTCTGCACGACCGATTCCTCGTCGGCGAAGTCCAGGACGGCGACCGCGTCGGCGAGGTCCATGACGGGGGTGGTGGGGTCGGCCGTCAGGGCTCCGGTCGGCACGTCGCCCCGGAGCCGGGCGAGGACGGCGAGGACCTCGCTCGTCGTGCCGGAGCGGGTGATCGCGAGGACCCGGTCGTAGCGGCGGCCGTACGGGAAGGCGGAGGCGGCGAAGGCGTCGGTCTCCCCGTGGCCGCCGGCCTCGCGCAGCTCCGCGTAGGCCAGGGCCATGAACCAGGAGGTGCCGCAGCCGATGACGGCGACGCGCTCGCCGCGCCGGGGCAGGGCCGTGGTGTGCCGGCCGAGGCTGCGGGCCGCCTGGCGCCAGGTGACGGGCTGGGAGGCGATCTCCGCGGAGGTACGGGAGGTCATGCGGCGCTCCTTGCGACAGAGAGACAGGGAGATGATTGAAGTTGCTCGTATCAAGTCGGATTCAAGCAGATGCACGCAACCACTTTCCAGGTCCCGCGCAGCGCGGCGGTTAGAATCGGACGCGCGGACGAGCGGGAGGAACGGCACACATGGCCAAGCACGAGCGGTGGAACGCGCTCCTCGAACTGCTCGCCGGCTCCGGCAGGGTGGAGGTCGAGGAGGCCGCCGCGGCGCTGGACGTCTCCGCCGCCACGATCCGCCGCGACCTGGACGAACTCGCCGAGCAGCGGCTCCTGGTGCGGACCCGGGGCGGCGCGGTCGCCCACGGCGTCTCGTACGAGCTGCCGCTGCGCTACAAGTCCACGCGGCACGCGCCGGAGAAGCGGCGCATCGCGGCGGCCGTGGCGGATCTGATCGCCCCCGGCGAGGTCGTGGGACTCAACGGGGGTACGACGACGACGGAGGTGGCGCGGGCGCTCGCGGTGCGGTTCGCGGGCGAGCGGGCGGAGACACCGGGTGCCGTCCCCGCCGCACCGGCGCTGACCGTGGTCACCAACGCCCTGAACATCGCCGGCGAGCTGGCCGTGCGGCCGGCGGTCAAGCTGGTCACGACGGGCGGGGTGGCGCGTCCGCAGACGTACGAGCTGGTGGGGCCCCTGACGGCCGGTGTCCTCAGCGAGGTCGTGCTGGACACCGTGGTGCTCGGTGTGGACGGCATCGACGCCGAGCTGGGCGTGATGGCCCATCAGGAGGAGGAGGCGGCCGTCAGCCGCCTGTTCGCCGAGCGCGCGAGCCGGGTCGTGGTCGTGACGGACTCCTCGAAACTGGGCCGGCGGGCGTTCGCCCGCATCTGCGGGATCGACCGTGTCGACCTCCTCGTCACGGACACCGCCGTCCCGGCGGAGGCGGTCACGCGGTTCGGTGAGGCGGGCGTGAAGGTGCTGACCGTCTGACCGGCCGCGCCACCGCCCGCCCTTGGCATCACGGCCGCGAGGACGGGCGGCCGCTCAGTGGCCGGCGCGGGCGGCCCGGCGGGCCGTGGCGTCCAGCAGGGCCAGGGCGTCGGAGGCGGTCCGGCCGGGTGCGCGGTTCCAGGGGCCGATCAGCCCGGTCCAGCCCCGGGCGCGCAGCTCGGTGACGATCCAGGCGGCGGCGTGGTTCATGGTGTCGGCGCTGCCGTAGCCCAGACGGTGGGCGGCGAGCAGGGCGCCGCAGACGCAGCGGGCGCCCCGGGCGTCGCGGAGCCTGTACGGAGCGTTCTGCCAGCCCCATTCCTCCAGAACCTGACGGGCGTAGCCGAGGTGCACCGAGGGGCGCAGATCGCCCTGGCCGATCCGGCGCCACGCGTGCAGGCGGTCCGGGAGCACGGCTCCGACCCGGCCGGGCAGCCGGCGCTCGGCGGGCAGGGCGGGCGGCAGCGCGTCGAGCGCCTCGGCGACGAGCCGGTCCACGGGGACGGACAGGAGGGCACGCCAGTCCCCCGGGCCCGCGTCCTCGCCGGGGGAAGCGGGAGCGGGGCTGTGCCAGTTCTCGACGATCCGCCGCCAGGTCGCGCTCTCGTACAGCGCGGCGGCCTCGCGGTCCAGGGCGTCGGGGCCGAGGAGGGAAGGGGCGGAGGGCATGGGCGGCTCCCGAGGTCGGAGGAGCTCATCCTGCATCCCAAATGTCGACTTCGCGATATTTGCTCCATTCGTGGGCGCGGCATCCTTCCACCCCTTTCGCGCCGTCGCGAGTGGGGGTATTTCGCCCCCTTCTCTTTCGATCGGAATTACAGCGCATATGCGGACATTGCGTTCCGGGTGACGCGTTTCACTTCCCGGCCCGCCCGATCGGGTGCCGGGGACCGCCGGGCCCGGTGCCGCAAGGCCGTTCGGCAGACCGCCGGGAAACAGGATCTTGAATACGGGAATTCCGGGAACTTCTTTTCCGCGCATGCGTGACGCGACGCCTTGTTCCGGGCCCCCTTTCTGGCCTACGGTCACCCCCATTCAGGCGGACCGCCGAATCCTGCCACCGCCTGAAAACCTCCCTTTTCACCCGACGGCAGGAGCGGGGGACCCACGAACACGCCGGTCCGGACTTCCGGAACGGCTCGGGGTGAAGCCGCGTGCGCGCGGCCGGACACCTCCCGTCCGAACCCGACAGCTCACCCCGCAGGCGCCGGAGAGGAACCCGTCATGCCTGCACACGGTAAGCACCGCCGCCCTCGGCGCCGCACCGTCCCCCGTGGTCTCGCCCTCGCCGGTTCGGGCGGCGCGGCGCTGGCCCTGCCGCTGGTCGTGCCCGCCTCGGCCGGCGCCCAGCCGGTCTCCGGGGCCCCACAGACCGCCGCCCACGCGCTCCCTGCCGCGGCCGCCCCCGCCGCGCTTCCCACCGCCCCCGCCGCCCCCGCCGCGACCCGCACCTATACCGTCGTGAAGGGCGACTCCCTTTCCGGCATCGCACGGGAGAAGGGAATTCAAGGCGGCTGGAAGGCTCTTTACCGGGTCAACCGGACCGTGGTGGGTGACAATCCGTCACTCATTCACCCCGGACTCGAACTGACGATTCGTCGGGATTCCGCGAAGGCTCCCGCGGCGAAGTCCCCGGCCGGCGCCACCGAGCGGGCGAGCCGCGGCGAGCGGCGAGCGGCTCCCGGCTCCTCCGGTGCCGCCGCGACTCCGGCCGCCGCTCCCGCGGCCCCTGCCGCCCGGGCCGCCACGACGGCCTACGCCGACAACCTGGACGGCTGGATCCGCGAGTCGCTCGACGTCATGGCCCGGTACGGCATCCCCGGTTCGTACGACGGCATCCTGCGCAATGTGATGCGCGAGTCTTCCGGCAATCCGCGGGCCATCAACCTGTGGGACTCCAACGCCGCGGCCGGCACCCCGTCGAAGGGCCTGCTCCAGGTCATCGAGCCGACCTTCATGGCCTACCACGTGCCGGGCACGTCCATGGACCTCTTCGACCCGGTCGCGAACATCACCGCCGCCTGCAACTACGCGGCGGACCGCTACGGCTCCATCGACAACGTCAACGGCCCGTACTGACCGGAGCGCCCGTCCGGCGTCCGAAGTGCCCGGTGAACCAGGAGGTGGCGAGCTCCGCCACCTCCTCCAGGGCACCCGGCTCCTCGAAGAGGTGGGTGGCGCCGGGCACGACCTCCAGCCGGTTCTCACAGCGCAGCATCGTCCGAGCTGTGCGGTTCAGGTCCAGGACGAGCGTGTCGCGCCCGCCCACCACCAGGAGGGTGGGGGTGTCGACCCGGGCCAGCCGTTCGTGGGCCAGGTCGGGCCGGCCCCCGCGCGAGACGATCGCCACGGGCCGGGCCCCGGCCCCGCCGCCCTCACCGCCCGGCTCGGCCGCCGCCCACAGGGCGGCGGCCGCTCCCGTGCTCGCGCCGAACCAGCCGAGCGGCAGCCCCAGGGCCACCGGCTCCGCCGCGAGCCACTCCGTGGCCCTGGACAGGCGTCCGGCGAGCATCGGGGTGTCGAAGACGAGCCGCCGGTCGGCCGCCTCCTCCTCCGTGAGCAGGTCGAAGAGGAGCGTGCCGAGCCCCGCCCGGTTCAGGGCCCCGGCCACCGCGCGATTGCGGGAGCTGTGCCGGCCGCTGCCGCTGCCGTGGGCGAACACGACGATGCCACGTGCGTCCTCGGGGACGGCCAGCCGCCCGGCGAGGGCGCCCCCGCCCTCCGGCAGGGGGATCCGCACGTCCGTCTCCTGGACGACGGGTCCGTGCACCGCCCGGTTGCGCGCGAGCCGGGCGACGACCTCCTCGTCGGAGGTCGGGGAGAAGTCCTCGTAGAACTGGCCGACGGCGGTGAACCCGTCGGGCGTGTGGACGCAGACGGTCTCGTCCGCCTCCCCGCCGAGGCGGGTGGTCCAGCCGCGCGGGGCGACCGGGACGGCGAACACGATCCGTGCCGCGCCCCGGGCACGGACCACCCGGCAGGCCGCGAGCGCGGTGGCCCCGGTCGCGAGCCCGTCGTCGACCACGAGAACCGTCCTGCCGTCGAGCGGTGCGGGCCGGTGCCCGCCCCGGTAGCGGCGCGCGCGCCGCTCCAGCTCGGCGCGCTCGCGCTCCTCCACCGCCGCGAGGTCGCCCGGTCCCACCCGGGCGTCACGGAGCACCTGGTCGTTCAGGACCCTGATGCCGCCCTCACCGAGGGCGCCCATCGCGACCTCGGGCCGGTACGGCACGCCCAGCTTCCGTACCACGCAGAGGTCGAGCGGTGCGCCGAGGGCGTCGGCGACCTCGGCGGCCACCGGCACCCCGCCCCGGGGCAGCCCGAGGACGGTGACGTCGAGGGCCGCGAGGTGGCCGAGGCGGGCGGCGAGCCGCCGTCCCGCGTCGGTCCGGTCCGTGAAGTACATGCTCGGCCGCCTTCCGCCGTCCGCGTGCGCCGCGGCTGCCGGGCGGGGCCGGGTCGGCCTCCCCGCCCGTTCTCCAGGGTAGGCACGTCCCCACCGGCTTCCGCATCCCCGGTGGGGCGGGAGGCCGGTCAGGCGGCGAGGAAGGCCTCGATGGCCTCGGCGAGGGCTTCCGGAGTCTCCTCGGGCGCGTAGTGGCCCGCGTCCTCGAGGACCTGGAGGCGGGCGTTGGGGTACCAGCGCAGCCAGGTGGCCTCCATCGCGTCCGCGCCGAGGGCGGGGTCGTGAGCGCCCACGACGAGCAGGACGGGCACCGGGTTGTCGCGGACGCGCTCGTGGAAGTCGGCGCGTGCCCAGGAGTCCAGATAGGCACGGAAGGCGGTGGCCGAGGAGCGGTTCAGGGACCGTTCGACGCGCGCGCCGAGCCAGGTGTCGTCGTACCGTCCGCCGGTGGTGCGGTCGATGATGGCGCGCCGGTTCGCGGGTTCGGAGGCGGCACCGGCGAAGAGTTCCCAGGTCTCGGCGTCCAGCGGGAAGCCCGCGGCGGAGACCGGTGAGATGCCCACGAGGGACCGGACGCGACCGGGAGCGTCGAGGAGCATCACCTGGGCGGCCTTCGCGCCCATGGAGTGGCCGATGACGGTGAAGGAGTCCCAGCCCAGGTCGTCGGCGACGGCGAGGGCGTCGGCGGCGATCTCCTCCATCGTGTAGTCGCCGGGGGTGTCGCGGGCCTCGCCGTACCCACGGCAGTCGAGGAAGGCGTACTGTCCGGCGGCCCCGTCGAGGTGGTCGCGGAGCGGGGCGAAGCTGGTGCGGTCGCCGAACCAGTTGTGGAGCACGAGGGCGCGCCCCGGCCCCTCGCCGTGCACCTCGTACGGAAGAACCCTGCCGGTCATCGCGCCCCCTGGTGGCCTGGGAAGGGGCCCGCGTCCTCTCGGCGGCGCCCGACGACCGAGTGTGGCGTCCCGGTCGCGCACAGTCAAAGGGGTGCCGGGGGCGTGCGCGCGGCGTGTCACCCGGTCGGTCGCGTGGCGCTGGTCGCCCCGGCCGGGCGCGGCGAGGCTGGGGGTGGCCTGTCGGTCAGGCCGGAGGAGTCAGGGCGTCAGCCCCGGAGGAGGACACGTGCAGCAGGACAAGCAGCCCGAGTACCGGCCGGTGGTCTTCCGGGACCGCTCGGCGGGGTACGCGTTTCTGACGCGGTCGACGGCGACCAGCGACACCACCATCGAGTGGGACGACGGGAACACGTATCCGGTGATCGACGTGGAGATCTCGTCGGAGAGCCACCCGTTCTACACGGGCAAGGCGCGGACCGTCGACACGGAGGGCCGGATCGCGAAGTTCGAGCGCCGGTACGGCGAGCAGGGCTGAGCCTCCGCGACGGGCCGTGCGGCGGGTCCCGGCCGGGGCGGGTGCGCGTCGCGGACGGCGCGCCCGACCCCGGCCGGCGGGGAGAGGGCTCAGCCCTCGACGACGCCGGACGCGGCGACCTTGACGCTGGCGCTGGTGCGGCCGGACTGGGAGCCGAGGGACTCGATCTTCTTGACCAGGTCCTGGCCCTCGACGACCTCGCCGAAGACGACGTGCTTGCCGTCGAGCCAGCTGGTGACGATCGTGGTGATGAAGAACTGCGAACCGTTGGTGTTGCGGCCCGCGTTCGCCATCGACAGCAGGTACGGGCGGTCGTGCTTCAGCGTGAAGTTCTCGTCGGCGAACTTCTCGCCGTAGATGCTCTTGCCGCCGGTGCCGTTGCCGTTGGTGAAGTCACCGCCCTGCAGCATGAACTCCGGGATGACGCGGTGGAACGGGGACCCCGCGTAGCCGAAGCCGTGCTCACCGGTGGCGAGCTCACGGAAGTTGCGCGCCGTCTTCGGGACGACGTCGTCGAACAGCTTGAAGACGATCCGGCCGGCCGGCTCGTCGTTGATGGTGATGTCGAAGAACACGTTGTTGTTGCTCATGGGGACATCCTGTCATTACCCCCGCGCCGCACGCGCACGGGCTGCCTCCCGCCGTGTCAGGTCGCGGGTGCCCCGCCGCCCGGGGAGGGGCGAGGCACCCGCGACCGAATCCGGCCCTTCGGATCAGAGCAGCCCGCCGCCCCGCTGCTGGTCCAGGGCGCCCTCGGCGGCCTGGCCGGCCTCGTGGACGACGGTCTCGACGGCCTGGTCCTCCTGGAGCAGGCCGGTGACGCCACCGAGGGGTGCTTCGGCGGCGTCGGCCTGCGGGGGCGGGGTGACGAGGGCGGTGACGACGCCTGCGGCGAGGGAGGCGATGGCGAGCATGCTGCGCTTCTTCATGCCCTGGTCAACTGCTGAGCGGCCGGGGGGTTACGGTTCGCCGGCCACGGATCCAGCCGAGGAGCAGCAGCGAGGCGACGGCGGCCAGGGCGCACCAGGTGGAGACGAACGCCGTGCGCCACAGCAGCGCGCAGAGCGCGGCGCCCGCGCCGGTGGCCAGGCCGAGGAGGCGCAGCCCCCGGTCGCGGGCGAGGAGCAGGGCGCCGACGGTCGCGAGGAAGTAGCCGCCGAGCACCACGGGGGCGTACGGCAGGCCGACCGCGTATCCGACGGTGCGTCCGTGGATCTCGGCGGTGACGGGGGCGGTGGCGAGCCGGTGGGCGAGGAACGCGGCGGTCCCGAGTCCTGCGGCGAGCGGCACGTACAGGCGTGGCCGGTCGGCGGGGCGGACGGCCGTGAGGACGCCGAGCGGGAGCCAGAGCGGCAGCAGGGGCAGGGCGATCACCGCCCAGAGCAGGGTGGCCGGTCCGGCTCCCCCGCCGCCGCGCCACACGGCGGCCTCCACGACCTGGTGGGCGCCGAGGAGCAGGGGCAGGGCCGCGAGCGGTGCGTCGCCCGGGCGGCGCACCGAGGCGAGGGCCGCCACCCCCGCCGTTCCGATCCCGAGGCCCGCCCAGAGGTCCGCCGTCGCGCTCCAGCACATGTCCGATGTGTACCGCGTCCGCCCCGGCGGCGCGCCCGCGACACCAGGGGAGGGATGCTGCGGCCCCGGAGGGCCGCGGATCAGGCGCCGGCGGGGCCCGACTCCACGTACACGGTCGTCCCGGTCCTGCGGGCGCGGTCGATCGCGGCGAGGCGGCGGAACGCGCCGGGGTCCATCTCGCGTGCCCACTCCTCCAGGGTCCGCACCCGGTACTCGCTGTGCTCGCCGGGGTCGAGGACGACCCCGGCGATCTGATCGTCAGTCAGCTCGCCGCCGTCGAAGACGAATCCGATGTGGTTCGCCGGCCACGCGGCGCCCCGGTCGGTGGTGAAGTCGGTGCCCAGGAGACGCGGCGGACCGGTGAAGACGATCCCGGTCTCCTCCCGGCACTCGCGCAGCGCGGTCTGCCAGGGCGTCTCCCCCGGGTCCATGTTGCCGCCGGGCCACTGCCAGCGGCCGGACTCGGCTCCGTAGCCGGCGCGCAGCTGGAAGGGGCGCCCCGCCGTGTCGGTGAAGTACAGGCAGGCGTAGGCCGTCGCTCTCGGCAGGGTCTCGACGTACTCGGCGGGCGGCAGCCAGGTGTGCGTCATGGGCGGCTCTCTCTCGACGGGCCGATGGGACTCCTCCATCCAAGCGGTCGGGGGCGGGACGTCCGGCCGCTCCGGAGTGGATCACCGGATCGTGTGAGTCCGCCGGGGCGGTACGGGGCGGGGCCGGTCAGTCCGTGGAGACGAGTCCGGTCTCGTAGGCGAGGATGACGAGGTGCACGCGGTCGCGGGCGCCGAGCTTGGACAGGAGCCGGGTGAGGTAGGTCTTGGCGGTGGCGACGCTGAGGTGGAGCTCCTGGGCGATCTCGGTGTTGGACAGGCCACGGCCGACGAGGGTGAGGACCTCGCGTTCGCGGTCGGTGATGCCGGCGGGTCCCCGGCGGGGCCCGGTGGCGGGCCGGCGGGGGCGGCCGGCGAAGTCCTTGATGAGGCGGCGGGTGACCCCGGGCGCGAGGAGCGCGTCGCCCGAGGCGACGATCCGGACGGCGGCGAGGATGTCGTCGAGGGCCATGTCCTTGACGAGGAAGCCGGAGGCTCCGGCGTGCAGCGCCCCGTAGACGTGCTCGTCGTCGTCGAAGGTGGTCAGGACGACGACCCGGGCACCGCTCGGGCCCGCGGTGACGCGGCGGGTGGCCTCGATGCCGTCGGTGCCGGGCATGCGGAGGTCCATGAGCACGACGTCGGCGCCGGTCTCCTCGGTGAGCCGGACGGCTTCGGCCCCGTCGGCGGCCTCCCCGACCACGAGGAGGTCGGAGGTGTCGGCGATGACCATGCGGAGCGCGGTGCGGACGAGGGGCTGGTCGTCGGCGAGGACGACGCGGATCGGGGACGCGTGCCCGGGGCCGGGCGTGGGGCCTGCGGGTGGTGCGGGGGTGGCGGGGCTCATGGTGTGGTGGCTCCGGGGCGCGGGGTGGCGGGCGGGGGTGAAGGTGAGGTGGAGGGTGAGGGTGAAGCCGGGGTGGAGGGTGAGGGCAGCGGCAGGCGGGCGGTGACGCGGAATCCACCGGCGGGGCGGGGGCCCGCCTCGAACCGTCCGTGCAGCAGGCCGACGCGCTCGCGCATGCCGATCAGGCCGTGGCCGGAGCCTCCGCCGGTGCGGGCGCGCTCGTGGCCGGGGCGCGGCCCGGGGTCCTCGACGGTGACGGTGAGGGACGCGGGGTCCCGGTGGTCGACGGTGACCGTGCAGGAGTCCGCGCCCGAGTGGCGTACGACGTTGGTGACGGACTCCTGGACGATACGGAAGGCCGAGAGGTCGAGGTCGGGGGGCAGGGGGCGGGAGGTGCCGGTGCGGCGGACGGCGACGTGGACGCCCGCGGCGGCGGTGAGCGCGGTGAGCCGGTCGAGCGCCGTCAGCCCGGGCATGTCGGGCAGCCCCGGGTGTCCCGCGCGGTGCGGCTCGCCGGGCGCGGGAGGTTCCGGTCCGGTGTCCGGGGTGCGCAGGGCGCCCACCATCCGGCGCAGACCCGCCAGGGTGTCCCGGCTCGCGGTCTCGATCTCGGCGAGGGCCTGGCGGGCCGCGTCGGGCTGCGTCGTGATGACCCGGCGGGCGGCGCCGGCCTGGAGGGCGACGATGCCGATGCTGTGGGCGACCGTGTCGTGCATCTCGCGGGCGACGCGGAGGCGCTCGGCGGCGACGGCCCGTTCGGCGGCGCGTTCGGCGGCCTGGACGCGGGTCTCCTCCGCGTGCGTACGGCTCTGCCGCTCGAAGCGGCCGAGCAGCCAGGCGACGGCGGCGGTGAGCCCCGCGGCCAGAGCGCCGGTGGTGCCCACGCTCCAACCGGAGAGGAGCCGGACGGCGAGGTACGCCACGAGGACGCCGAGGGCCAGCAGCAGGGCCCGGTTCGCCTCGCGGGCCGGCCGGGAGGCGGCGACGACGTACAGGGCCACGTCGACGGCCAGGTACTGGGCGAGGGGGATGGCGGTGACGGACAGGGGCGTGGTGCCCACGACGGCGGCGGCGAGGAGGTGGCGCAGTGCGGCGGCCGGACGGCGGGCCAGCAGCGCGCCGCCCCGGACGGCGAGGGCGGTGGCGAGGGCCAGCAGGGTGAGGCCGTCCCAGCGGAGGAACGCCACACCGGCCAGGATGTCCGCCCGCTCCTGGCCGGGCAGACGTACGCGGAGGAGGAAGGTGAAGGCCAGCCCGGCGAGCCAGGCCGTCACCGCCCACCCGGCCGGGGTGATCCTCCTGAGGTAAGGGGCCGACGGGATGACAGACATGCCGCGATCGTAGGGGCCCCGGGGCCGGCGGTCGTCGGACCGGGGATGTACGACCGGGGGTGACACGGCGGCCGGCGGATTGTCCGCGCCGGTCCGATGTCCCGCCGGGCCGCGGGCGGCACCGTGGTGGTCATGATCGATGTCAGGGAACTCACCAAGCGGTACGGCGACAGAACCGCCGTACGGACGCTCACGTTCACGGTCCGGCCGGGCCGGGTCACCGGCTTCCTGGGGCCCAACGGGGCGGGCAAGAGCACGACGCTGCGCATGATCCTCGGGCTGCACGCCCCGACGAGCGGCTCCGTCACGGTCGGCGGGCGGCCCTTCGCGGAGCGCTCCCGGGGGCTGCGGCACGTCGGGGCGCTCCTCGACGCCGGGGACGCGCACGGCGGTCTGACCGCACGGGCGCATCTCGCGGTGCTCGCCCGGAGCAACAGGCTGCCGCTCGCCCGGGTCGACGCCGTCCTGGAGGAGGTGGGCCTGGCGGCTGCGGCACGGCGCCGGATCGGCGGCTTCTCGCTGGGCATGCGGCAGCGGCTCGGGATCGCGGGGGCGCTTCTCGGTGATCCGCCGGTGCTGCTGTTCGACGAGCCGCTCAACGGTCTCGACCCGGAGGGCGTGCGGTGGGTGCGGGGGCTGTTCCGGCGGCTGGCGGACGAGGGCCGTGCGGTCTTCGTCTCCAGCCATCTGATGACGGAGATGGAGCACACGGCGGACGAGCTGGTGGTGATCGGGCGGGGGCGGCTGATCGCGGCGGAGAGCCTGGCCGCGTTCGCCGGACGGGCGGGCGGGCCGGACGTGCTGGTCGGGACGTCCGACCCGGCGGCGCTGGCCGGTCCTCTGCTCGCTGCCGGGGCCGTCGTCGTGGAGGAGGCCGGGCGGCTGACGGTCTCCGGACTGCCGGCCGCGCGCATCGGGGAACTGGCGCTGCGTCACCGGGTGCCGCTGCACGAGCTGACGACGCGGACCGCGTCCCTGGAGGAGGCGTTCATGGAACTCACCGCCGGCAGTGTCGAGTACCCGGCGGGAGACCCCCGGTGACCGGGGCCGTCCTGGCCGCGCGGGAGCCGCGGGCCCGGTTCCGTGACCTGTTCGCCGCCGAGTGGCTGAAGCTGTGGTCCCTGCGGTCCACGTTCTGGTCGCTGCCGGCGGCGATGGTGGCCGTGGTGGCGTTCAACGTGGGGACCGCCTGGGACCACTACCGGTACTGGCACGCGTACGGCCCGGCCGGCCGGGCGGATTTCGTGGCCCACGGCATGGCGCTGCGCGACGCGTTCACGGGAAACGCCGCCACCGTGCTGGTGCTGTGCGCGGCGGCCATGGGGGCGGTGGCGGTGACCGGCGAGTACGCCGGCGGGTCGATCCGCACGACCTTCGCCGCGGTGCCTGAGCGGGGGGCGGTGATGTCCGCGAAGGTCCTGGTCGTGGCGGCGGTGCAGACCCTGTTCGGGGCGGCGGTCGCGGGGCTGTCGTTCTGGCTGACGCAGGCGGTGCTGGCGGTACGGGGCGCGGGGGTGTCGCTCGCGCATCCCGGGGCGCTGCGGATCGTCGTGGCGTCGGCGCTGCTGGCACCGGTCTGCGCGGTGACCGGGATGGCGCTCGCGGCCGTGGTGCGACGCGGGTCGCTGTCGGTGGTCGCGGCGGTGGTGCTGCTGCTGTTCCTGCCCATGGCGCTGGGCGAGCGGCGGCATCTCACAGCGGTGCTCGCGCACACGACCCCGCTGCGGGCCTGGGAGCGGCTGGTCGCGACGGGCCCCGCGGAGGCGGTCCCCCACCCGTGGAGCACGGGCGGGGCGTGGCTGGTGTACGGGATCTGGCCGGTGGCCGCGGCGGTCGTGACGGCGCTGGTGGTGCGGCGCCGGGACCAGTGAGCGGGGTGCGACGGGGCCCCTGGCCGCCCGCGCTGTGCGTCAGTTGCCGGGCGGCGGGCCGGGGCGGTCGAGGCGGCGGCGGACGCGGTGCTCGTGGACGAGGCGGCCGGCGAGGGCGCCCCCGTAGACGACGAAGCCGACGCCGACGAGCCAGGACTGGAGGACGAGCACGGTGCCGAACTGGCCGTACGTCACGGCGTTGGAGGCGATGAGCGGGGAGAACACCAGTTGGGAGAAGACGCGCAGGCCGAGCAGGCCGCAGGCGGTGAGGGCGGCGCCGGGGGCAAGGGCCCGCCAGCGGAGGCGGCCGCAGAGGAGGAAGCGCTGGGACCACCAGAAGAACGCGAAGGTGCCGGTGAGGTCACCGAGGGCGACGAGGGCGGTGACGGCGGCGGAGGCGTTCGCGGGGGCGGGGAAGGCGACGAAGAGGAGGAGGGCGGCGACGAGGACGGCGAGCCAGACGACGTGACGCCACATGGTGTGCCAGCGGGCCGTGGGGAGGTCCCAGACCCGCTCGTACCCGGTCTGGACGGCCGAGCCGAGGGTGACGCCGAAGGCGGCGAGCGCGGCGAGGCCGAAGGCGGTGGTGCGCTGGAGGGCCTGACCCGGTCGTCCGAAGAGGCCTTCGACCTCCTCCTGGGACACCTGGGAGACGCCCAGTCCCTGGACGAGCCAGCGGGCGAAGCCCTGGCCGCTGGCGAGGTCGGCGGCGGCGACCACGATGAGCAGGGGGACGAGGGTGAGCAGGCAGAGCGCCGCGAAGCCCATGGCGCGGTGCATGAGTTCCATGGCGCGGCCCCGGTTCCAGGCGAGGGCCGCGGGCGAGTCGAGGACGCGCTCGTGGAGCCGCCGGAACCGGTGGCTCCCGTGGCCGGGTCCGGTGGGGGTCTCGTCGTGCGGTGCGCCGGGGATGGGGGGCATGTCCGGTGGGGTACCCGGCGGGGCGCCGGGACCTCTCCGGGATGCGGCCGATCGGGTGGCGCGGCGCTCCCCCGGGCGGGCTGCCGGAGCGGTCCACGGGACGTCGCCCGGAGGCCGGGAAGGTCAGCGGAGGCCGGGGACCGGAAGGGTGCGGGTGCAGCCGTCCGGGGCGGTGTCCGGGACGCCGTGGGCCTGGAGGGCCGCGCTCACCAGCGTGGCGAGCAGGTCGATGTCGGAGCCCGTGTCCAGACGGACCGTCACCCAGCCGGAGCCCGCGCGCAGACGGACCGCGCTCGATCCGAGGAGGGCCGGGCGGAGTCTGGCGATCATGGCGCGGGTCAGGTGGACGTCGGCCTCGTGCTCGCCGTGGAAGTGCACGATCTCGTGCGTCGGGGTGCGCAGTCCGAGTTCGGCGCCGCACTGGGCGGGGCTCGGGTTCAGCGAGGGCCAGCTCATCAAACGTTCACTGGCGTGCCGGGCCGTGTTCATACCGAGGAGCGTGCCGGGCCCCGGGGTCCGGCACAAGCATCCGGGCGAAAGAATCCGGCCGAGGCGTGAATCCGGTGGTCGCCCGGGGCGAAGTGACGTTCCGTCACGACGGTGGGTGGTGCCGGGGTGGCCGTCGGTCACCTCGCGGAAGGGCGGTCACGCACGGGCCGGCGGGCACGGAACGGTTGTGCGACGACCCTGGTACGACCACGGGACCGCGTTCGGCGAGTTCGCTCAGGGATACGCGCGGGCCGTCGGGCCGCGTCCGGCGGTCCTCGTCCTCGGTGACGCCCGAACCGACGGCGCCGGTCCCGGCGTGGCGGCGCTGCGGCCGGCCCTGGCCGGGGGGCGCCCGCGACGGTCCCGGTGACGGGCCGCGGGGGCGGGAGAACTACGGTGACCCCATGGAACTCATCGGAGAGATAGCGGCCGACCGTCCCCTGCTCGTCCTCGCCGTCAAGGAGGAGGCCCAGCACCTGGACACCGACCTGCCGGTGCTGCTGACCGGCATGGGCAAGGTGAACGCGGCGACCGCGCTGGCGACCGTCCTCGCCCGGGGTCCGCGGCCGTCCGGGGTCGTGAACCTGGGGACGGCCGGTGCGCTGCGGCCGGGCTGGAGCGGGACCCACGTGGTGGGCACCGTGATCCAGCACGACCTGGACGGCGCGACGCTCGCCGCGCTGACCGACGGCGGCACGTACGGTCCTCCGATGACGCTCCCGGACGGGGGTGACGTCGTGCTCGCCACCGGTGACCTGTTCGTCTCGGACGAGGCGGCCCGGGCCCGGCTCGCGGAGCTGGCGCCGCTGGTCGACATGGAGGGGTACGCCCTCGCCGTGGCGGCGGAGCGCGCGGGCGTGCCGCTGCGGATCGTGAAGCACGTCAGCGACGAAGCGGGCGAGGGCGCGGGACGCACCTGGCGCGAATCGGTGGCCGGGTGCGCGCGGGCCCTCGCGGACTGGGCCGAGGCGAACACCCCGTACCGCTCCTGACGCGGACCGGCCCGGTCAGCGTGCGGCCGGGGGTCGGGCGGCCTAGGGCGGGCGGACCACCAGCAGCGCGGCCACGTCGTCGTCGATGCGGTCGGAGCAGTGGGTGACGAGGTCCCGGTGGAGGAGGGTGAGCACCTCGCCGGCCGGTCTGTCCGTCCACGCCCGCAGCCGGACCTCCAGCGGGTAGAACGCGCCGGCCCGGTCGCGGCACTCGCTGACGCCGTCGGTGTAGAGGAGCAGCCGGTCGCCGGGACCGAAGGGAATTTCCTCCACCCGGTGGACGGTGTCGGCCAGGCCGGCCAGGTTGACCGGCAGGGACGGCTCGGCGAAGGGAACCGGGGTGACGGTCGTCCCGTGCTGGAGCAGCGGCGGCGGATGGCCGCGGCTGAGGAGCCGGACGACGTCGCGGCCTTCGGGGAGTTCCAGGAGGAGGACCGTGGCGAAGCGTTCGGTGGCCTCGGAGGCCGGGGCGAGGGCTCCGAAGCGGGCGAGCCCCTCGTCGAGCCGGTCGGCGAGCTCGGGAAGGCCGGGGGCCTCGTCGGCCGCCGCGCGGAAGGCGCCGAGGAGGACGGAGGCGGTCTCGACCGCCCCGAGGCCCTTGCCCTGGACGTCCCCGAGCATGAGGCGCACACCGCCGGGCACCCGTACGGCCTCGTAGAAATCGCCGCCGATCCTGGCCTTGGCGGCGGCCGCCACGTACAGCAGGTGCAGTTCCACGGGCCCGAGCCGGGGCGGCAGCGGGCGCAGGACGACGCGCTGGACGACCTCGGCGACGGCCGTGACCTCGGCCAGGTCCTGCTCGTAGCGGGTGCGGACCCGGCTGACCCACGCCGCGGCGGCGGTCACGCCCGCGAGCGTCGCCTCGGAGACGAGGAACTCGGGGGCGAGGCCCTCGCCGCGCTGGACGCCCAGCAGGGCGCGCAGGGCCATCGACGCGAGGCCGAAGCCGATCGTCCAGGGCACGCTCCAGGTGACGGCGGCGAGCGCGGGCGCGGCGACGAGGAAGCGGTCGAAACGCTCCCGGTCGGGGGTCAGCAGGTCGACGAGGACGGTGAGGAGCAGCACCAGGAGGGGCAGAGCGCGACCGAGGTGGAACTGGGTGCGCGTCGCCGCGCCGTGCGGGCGCCGGTGACGGGCCGTGGACATTCGGTGATCGTACGCAAGGACGCCGGGCGTCCCGGGGCGGCCGCCGGCGCCGGGCGTGTCCCCGCCGGGCGGCCCGCGCGGGGTGGCGCGGGGTCTTCGCCGGGGTGGCGAAGGGTCCCGGCCGGGGTGGCGCGTCGCAGGCCGTGATCGGGTCCGGGCCCCGGTGACCAGGTCGGCTACACTCGGGGTCAGCGAAGGGGAGTAGCCCCGCGAACCGGTCGTCGACACACTGGAGCCCCCGGGTTCCCGGTGACCGGGTCCGCGTACGCCGAGTGCGGCGCGGACGGGCGAGACCTTCGGCCAGGCAACAACCGCGTCCGCGTCCGTGCGGGCGTGGTCCGTCATGCCGGGCCGAGTGGTCCTCCCGCCGCCCACCGAGGCGCCGTGCCGGTCCACGGGCCCGGACCGAGCAGAGAGCCCCGGTATGCACCTCGACCCCTTGGCGATCCTCACCGCCTTCGGGCTGATCTTCCTCGCCGAGCTTCCCGACAAGACGATGTTCGCGTCCCTCGCCATGGGCACGCGGATGCGTCCCCTGTACGTCTGGTTCGGCACGTCGACCGCCTTCCTGGCGCACGTCGCCATCGCCGTCGGCGCCGGCAGTCTGCTGGGACTGCTGCCCGGCTGGACCGTCAAGCTCGTATCGGCGCTGCTGTTCGGCTTCGGCGCGTACGTCCTGCTGCGCGGCGGGGACGACGACGAGGAGGACGACGCGGGCGGCCGTACGGTCACCGGCTTCTGGCCGGTCTTCTCGACCGCCTTCACGGCCGTGTTCATCAGCGAGTGGGGCGACCTGACGCAGATCACCACGGCGAACCTGGCGGCCACCAACGGCACCTGGTCCACGGCGATCGGCTCCTTCGCCGCCCTCACGAGCGTCTCCGCCCTGGCTCTGGTCGCCGGGCGTTTCATCGCCAAGCGCGTCCCGCTCAAGACCGTGCAGCGGATCGGCGGTGTCTGCATGGCAGGCCTGGCGATCTGGTCGCTGACGGAGGTCTTCACCGGCTGACCGGTCCCGCCGGACCGAGCGCGCCGAACGCGGGCGAAGGGCGCCTCCCCACCCCGGGGAGGCGCCCTTCGTCCGTCCCCTTGATGAAGAAGTGAATCACTGCTTCACTCCTTTCATGCCCTACCGACGCACCCCCGCCGTCCAGGCCCGGCTGGACGCCCAGCGCGCCGCCGTCGTCGAGGCGGCGCTCGGGCTGCTGGCCGAGCACGGCTACGCCGGCTGCACGATGGCGGCCGTCGCCGCCCGGGCCGGTATCGCCACCGGCAGCGTGTACCGCCACTTCGACGGCAAGTCCGCACTCGCCGTCGAACTCTTCAGGACCGTCGTACGCCGGGAGGTCGCCGCGGTCTCCACGGCGGCCGCGCACCCCGGACACGCCTCGGCAGCCGAGCGGGTGGTGGCCGTGATCGAGACCTTCGCGCAGCGCGCCCTCAAGTCGCCGCGGCTCGCCTACGCCCTGCTCGCGGAGCCCGTCGACCCGGCCGTGGACGCCGAGCGGCTCGTCTTCCGGCGTGCCTTCCGCGATGTGTTCGCCGCGCACGTGCGGGACGGCGTGCGCGCGGGCGAGCTGCCCCCGCAGGACCCGGCCCTCACGGCCTCGGCGCTCGTCGGCGCCGGTGCCGAGGCGCTCGTCGGGCCGCTGGCGACGGGGTCCGTCGGGCCCGGCACCGTACCCGCACTCGTCACCTTCACCCTGCGAGCACTGGGAGTTCCCGATGCCGACCACGCATGAGGTCACCAACCAGGTACCGCCCCTGACCGGTTACGACGTCTCCGCGGACCCCGCTCTCCTGGAGGCGCTGCGCCGTGAGGGCGCCGGCTGGGCGGAGCCCGAGGTGCGCGAGCTGGGGGTGCGGGCGGGCGGGGCCGAGGCCCAGGAGTGGGGCCGGCTCGCGGAGCGCCACTCCCCCGTGCTGCACACGCACGACCGGTTCGGCCACCGGATCGACGAGGTCGAGTTCCACCCGTACTGGCACGAGCTGATGGGCGTGGCGGTCCGCCACGGGCTGCACGGCGCCCCCTGGCGCGACGAGCGGCCGGGCGCGCACGTGGCGCGTGCCGCGAAGGTGTTCGTGTGGGGGCAGGCCGACGCCGGGCACCTGTGCCCGGTCTCGATGACGTACGCCGCCGTCCCGGCGCTGCGCGTCCAGCCCGAGCTGGCCGAGGTGTACGAGCCGCTGCTCTCCTCCCCCGCGTACGAGTTCGGCCTGCGGGTGCCGGCGGAGAAGCGCGGGATCATCGCCGGGATGTCGATGACCGAGAAGCAGGGCGGTTCGGACGTCCGGGCGAACACCACGCGGGCCGTCCCCACCGGAGAGCCCGGCCTGTACGCGCTGACCGGGCACAAGTGGTTCACCTCCGCGCCCATGTCGGACGTCTTCCTGACCCTCGCGCAGGCACCCGGCGGGCTGTCCTGCTTCCTGGTGCCGCGCGTCCTGCCGGACGGCGCCCGCAACGCGATCCGCCTCCAGCGGCTCAAGGACAAACTGGGCAACCGGTCGAACGCCTCCTCCGAGATCGAGTACGAGGGCGCCCTCGGCCGGCTCGTCGGGGAAGAGGGGCGCGGGGTCGCCACCATCATCCGCATGGTGAACATGACCCGGCTCGACTGCGCCGTCAGCTCCGCCTCCGGGATGCGGTACGGCCTGGTGCAGGCGGCGCACCACACCACGCACCGCCGTGCGTTCGGGGCCCGCCTCGCCGACCAGCCGCTGATGCGGAACGTCCTCGCGGACCTGGCCGTGGAGGCCGAGGCGGCCACCGTCGCCGCGCTGCGGCTGGCCGGGGCGGTGGACCGGGCGGCGCGCGGCGACGCGGAGGAGGAGCAGCTGCGGCGGCTCGGCCTCGCGGTCACCAAGTACTGGGTCTGCAAGCGGGCGCCCGCGCACGCGGCGGAGGCGCTGGAGTGCCTGGGCGGCAACGGCTACGTCGAGGACTCGGGGCTGCCGCGGCTGTACCGGGAGTCGCCCCTGCCGTCCATCTGGGAAGGCTCGGGGAACGTGGCCGCGCTCGACGTGCTGCGGGCGATGGGCCGGCAGCCGCGGGCCGTCGAGGCGTTCTTCGCGGAGATTGAGCGGGCCGCGGGTGCGGACCGGCGCCTGGACGCGGCCGTGGCGGGGCTGCGCAAGGACCTGGCGGGGCTCGGTGACCCGGCTGCGGTGGAGTTCGGCGCGCGGCGGCTCGTGGAGCGGATGGCGCTGGTGTTCCAGGGCTCGCTGCTGGTCCGGCACGGGCATCCGGCGGTGGCGGACGCGTTCTGCGCCTCGCGGCTGGACGGCGACCGGGGGCTGGCCTTCGGCACCCTGCCGGGCGGGGTGGACACGGCGGCGATCCTCGCGCGGAGCGTGCCGGACGCGGAGACCGGTACCGCCGCCTGAGCGGGTGGGCGGGGCGGGTGGCCGCCGCTCTCCCCGGCAGGCGGGGCGCGGAGCCGGCCGCACCCGTGCGCGGGGGGATGCGGCTCCCGCGACCCGGGGCCGGCCGGGGCCTGAGCGGGTGGCCGGCGACGCGGCCGGAGGTACGGAGCGGGCGGCGCACCGGGGGCGGGGCCGTCCCCGGCGCGCCGCCCGTCGCCCCCACGCGCCGAGTTGCGCCGCGCGCGCCGCACGAGAGGCTTGGGGGTAGCCGCCCGGTCACCTCGGAGCGGCGGATGCCGTAGGGAGAGACATGAACCTGGACCTCAGCGCCCTCGCCGACGAGCACCTGGCCGCGGCCCGGACCGCGGAGCACGGCCGCAGCGCCCACCTGGTGGTGCACGACGGCGTGCTCCGGCAGACGGTGATCGCCCTGACCTCGGGCACCGCCCTGGACGAGCACAACGCGCCGCCCGCCGCGAGCCTCCAGGTGCTGCGGGGCCGGGTGCGGCTGACGGCGGCGGAGCGGTCGGCGGACATGTCCGCCGGTGAGCTGCGGATGATCCCCAAGGAGCGGCACGGGCTGACCGCCCTGGAGGACGCGGTGGTCCTCCTGACGGCCGTCAACGACTGACCCTGCCCCCGGTGGCGCGGGACGCCAGGTGACGGGCCGCCACACCGCGCGGGGCGGGTTGTGGCGTCCGGGGCCATGGAGCGGGGCGGGCGCCGGTCGTAGCCTCCCGGCCGACCCTCCGTCAGGAACGAGCCACCGGGAGTCCGCATGCGTCCCTTCTCCTTGCCCCGCCCTCGCCGGCGGCGCCGTCTCGCGGCGCTGCTGCTGAGCGTGGCGGCCGTCCTCGCGCCGTCCGCCGGAACGGCGGGGGCCGCCGCTCCCCCGCCGGTGCCCGGCACCCTGCGGGCGTACGACGTCGGCGCCGTGTTCAGCGCGGGCGTGTCGTCCGGCGGCTACATGGCCACACAACTGCACGTGGCGTACTCCGGTACGTTCGAGGGTTCGGCGTCCTTCGCCTCGGGGCCGTACGACTGCGCGCGTGGCTCGCTGTCCACCGCGCTCAACGCCTGCATGGACACCACGCAGCCGCTGGATCCCGCGGCCCTGGAGCGGCTGACGCGGGAACGCTCGGCGCAGGGGCTGATCGATCCGGTGGAGCAGCTGGCCGGGGACCCGGTGTACGTCTTCGGCGGTGCGAACGACACGACGGTGAAGCGGCCGGTGGTGGACGCGCTGGCGGACCACTTCGGGCGGTTCGGCGCCCGCGTGCGCCACGACCGGTCCTCGGCGGCCGGGCACGCGTGGGTCACGCCGCTCGGCCCCAACGCGTGCGCGGTGACGGCGAGTCCGTACCTCAACGACTGCGGGATCGACGCGCCGGGCGCGCTGCTCGGGCATCTGCTCGGTCCGGTGGCCGCGCCGGGGTCGGGGACGGGTGGTTCGCTCATCCGGTTCGACCAGAACGCGTACGCCCCCGGTGGTTCGGCGGCGGCCCTGTCCATGGGTGCGGAAGGGTTCGCGTACGTGCCGTCGTCCTGCGCGGCCGGGGCCCGCTGCCGGCTGCTGGTCGCCCTGCACGGCTGCAAGCAGGGGTACGCGTACCAGGGGTTCGGGACGCGGTTCGTGGAGGGCGCCTACCTCAACGAGTACGCCGACACCAACGACCTGATCGTGCTCTACCCGCAGGCGGCGCCGACCGCGACCCTGGAGAACCCCAACGGGTGCTGGAACTGGTGGGGTTACCTCGGTGACCGGGCGTACGCGCGGCACGGTGGGAAGCAGATCGAGGCCGTGATGGCGATGGTGCGGGCGCTGCGCGGCGTGGGCACGCCGCCGCCCGCGCCGGGGCGGGCCGTCCTGTCCAGCGCGGACGCCGAGGACGGGTACGTGAAGGCGGCGGCCGACGGGTCGGGCGCGGTGGTCGGCACGTTGGAGGATTCGTACGGGCTCGCGGTGGGGCGGGGCGCGGACGGCCGCGTGAACCGGTCGGTGGTCTCCTTCGACACCTCCCGGATTCCGGCGGGGGCGGAGGTCGCCCGGGCCTGGCTGACGGTCGCGCGCAGCGGTGGCTCGGGCGACCCGTGGGCCTCGCCGGCGGGGAACCGGCTGCTGGTGGACGTCCGGTCGGGCTGCTTCGGCGGCTGCGCGGTCGAGGCCACGGACTGGTCGGCGCCGGCGACGGTCGCGGGCGGGGCGGAGGTGCCGGCCTTCTTCTCGGGGAGCGCGGTGTCGTCGGAGCTGTCGGCCGCGGCGGTCGCGGCGCTGAACCGGGGCGGGACCACCCAGATGCGGCTCGGGTTCGCGGCGGCTCCGGCCGGGACGGCGTACCTCTTCGTGAACCGGGACGCGCCGGTGACGCTGACGGTGGAGTACCGGACGAGCCCGTGAGGAAGTGATCCGCGGGTGGGCCGGGGGTTCAGCGGCCGGTCCTGTCCCATTCGAGGGTGACGCGGAGGCTGGCCTGGGCACTGCCCTGGACGACGAGCGCGGTGAGGCGGCCGGCGTCCAGGCAGAGCTGGCAGCCGAACTCGACGGTGGCCCGGTCGGGGGCCGCCCGGTCGAGGGCCTGTCCGATCTGTTCGGCGAAGGCGGACAGGGCCTCGGTGACGGCGGAGAGGTCGGGCAGCCGGCCGCCGAACCCCTCCAGGCCCTCGTCGGGGGCGAGGCGCCGCGCTTCCACCCGGAGCGTGGCGCCACCCGCGCCGACCTCGACCTCGGTGACGTCCGGCACGGCGACTCCTTCGGGTGGCGGGGGTGGTGAGGGGGCTGTCAGCGTGGGGGCTGCGGGAGTTCCTCGCCGGTCTCCAGGAGCGACTTCAGGCTGGAGATCAGGGCCGGCCAGCCCTCGCCGATCAGTTCGCGGATCGTGCCGCCGGGTTCCAGGTCGTCGTGGGTGACGGTGAGCCGGACCATGTCCCCCGCGGGTTCGAGGGCGAAGGTGACCTTGGACCGGCGTTCCGCCGCGAGCCGCGCGTAGACCTCGTCACCTATGCCGACGGCCTCGGCCCAGGCGGGGGTGATGGTGTGCCAGGTGTAGGAGAGGAGGCGGCCCGGCACGGCCTCGAGGACCATCTGCTCGGGGTCGGAGGTCCGCCGGCCGCCCTCGTCCCAGACCATGGCGGCGCCCGGCGTCCACTCCGTCTCGAAGGCGACGCCCCAGTACCGGCGGGTGAGCTCGGGTTCGGTGAGGGCCTTCCAGAGGTCGTCGGGCGTGGTCCGGATGTACGTGGTGTAGACGAAGGCGTCGCTGTCCATCGTGCCGTTCCTCCGGGTCTGCCCCCGCGCGCTCTGGCCTCTCCTCCCTCCTCCACAGTAGGCGGGCCCCGCCGCACGCTGCCAGCGAAGCGCCCCCGCCCGGGGGAGCGGCCGTCACCCCGGCTCCCGGGGTGGGGCCTGCGTTGAATAGGTGCGGAGGAAACTATTCAACGGACTGCTAGCGTGTCGGGATGTCGCTCAAGCACGCCGTTCTCGCCGCTCTCCTGGAGGGTGAGGCATCCGGGTACGACCTCGCCAAGATCTTCGACGTGTCCGTCGCCAACTTCTGGGCGTCGACCCCGCAGCAGCTCTACCGCGAACTGGACCGGCTCTCCGAGGCCGGACTCATCACGGCCCGGGTGGTCGAGCAGGAACGGCGTCCCAACAAGCGGATGTTCCGCCTCACGGAGGCCGGACGCGCGGACCTGTACGCGTACACGACGACGGCGCCGCGCCCGACCGCCGTCCGTGACGAGCTGATGGTGCAGGTCCAGGCGTGCGACAGCGGGGACACGGAGGCGGTCCGGGGTTTCGTGGCGGACCGGATGGAGACCGCGCGGGGCAAGCTGGCGCGGTACGAACGGCTGCGGGAGTGGCTGCTGGACGGCAGGGACGAGGAGACGTACCTGCGGGAGGCGGAGCGGGTCGGACCGTATCTGACGCTCCTGCGGGGCCGGCTCCTGGAGGAGGAGAACCTGCGGTGGGGCGAGCGGGTGCTCGCCGTCCTGGACGCCCGCGCCGCCGGCGCCCCGGCCGGGGTCCCCACCGAACGTACTCTGCGGTAACGTCTCCGGCCGGCCACCGGACTCACCGGTGCGCGGCGGGCACGGATCGGGGACGGACTGCATGAACATCGGTGACCTCGTCGAGGACTTCACCCTTCCGGACGAGACGGGGACGCCCCGTTCCCTGACGGGGCTGCTGGCCGGCGGGCCGGTCGTCCTCTTCTTCTACCCGGCGGCGCTCACTCCGGGCTGCACCGCCGAGGCCTGCCACTTCCGGGATCTGGCGGCCGAGTTCCACGCGGTGGGGGCGCGACCGGTCGGCGTCAGCGCCGACGAGGTCGACCGGCAGCGGGAGTTCGCCGAACGGCACTCGCTCGGATTCCCCCTGCTCTCCGACCCGGACGGCGCTCTGCGCGCCCGGTTCGGGGTGAAGCGCGGCTTCTCCCTCGCACCGACGAAGCGGGTGACCTTCGTGATCGGACAGGACCGGCGGGTGCGGGAAGCCGTGCGCAGCGAGCTGCGGATGAGCGCACACGCCGACCGGGCGCTCGCCGCGCTCCGCCGCCCCTGACCCAAATACGTCACCCACATTCGCCTTTGGTACGGTCGGCCCCCGTGAGGCTGACCAAATTCACCGACCTGGCGCTGCGTGCCGTGATGCGCCTGGCGGTCACCGGGCCCGAGGAGTCCGTCACCACGCGCGCGGTCGCGGAGGCGATGGACGTCCCGCACGCCCACATGGCGAAGGTGGTCACGCGCCTTCAGCATCTGGGGGTGGTGGAGGCCCGGCGCGGGCGGGGCGGCGGTCTGCTGCTGACCGAGTCCGGCCGTCGTTCGTCGGTGGGCTGGCTCGTCCGGACCCTGGAGGGCGAGGAGGAGGTCGTGGCCTGTGAGGCCGATCCGCCGTGCCCGCTGCGCGCCGCCTGCCGGCTGCGCGGAGCGTTGCGCGAGGCGCAGGAGGCCTTCCACCGGACGCTCGACCCGCTGACGGTGGCGGACCTCGTGGAATCCCCGACGGGACCCCTTCTTCTCTCCGTGACCCGCCGCCCCCTCTGAGAGCGCCGGCCCGACGCGCACCTCCTGTCCCCCTCGTCGGCGAGTGCACTCCTCAAAACACGTAGATCATCTACCTGATAGGAAGTCCGATGCTGTCCGAGCAGGCCGTCCCGGTCGTCCGCGCCACCCTGCCCGCCGTCGGCGGAGCGCTCGACCGGATCACCGAGCGGTTCTACGCGCGCCTCTTCGACGCCCACCCCGAACTGCTGCGGGACCTCTTCAACCGGGGCAACCAGGCCAACGGCGAACAGCGCCGCGCCCTCGCCGGCTCCATCGCCGCCTTCGCCGTGGCGCTGCTCGACCGGCCGGACACGCGCCCCGACGCGCTGTTGGGCCGCATCGCGCACAAGCACGCCTCGCTGGGCGTCACCTCGGAGCAGTACAAGACCGTTCACGAGCACCTCTTCGCCGCGATCGCCGAGGTCCTCGGCGACGCGGTCACCCCGGAGGTGGCCCGCGCGTGGGACGAGGTGTACTGGCTCATGGCCAACGCGCTCGTCGCCGTGGAGAGCCGGCTGTACCAGGAGGCGGGGACCACCGAGGGCGAGGTGTGGCGCACCCAGCGGATCGCCGCGCGCCGGGAGGAGACCGCCGACACCGTCTCCTTCTTCCTGGAACACCCCGACGGCTCGGCCCCGGGGGCCTTCCGTCCGGGGCAGTACGTCGGCGTGCGGGTGGCGCTTCCCGACGGCGCCCGGCAGATACGGCAGTACAGCCTCTCCTCGGCGCCCGGCCTGCCGCGGTGGCGGATCACGGTGAAGCGGGCCGGCGGCGACCCGGCGGGCGAGGTCTCCTCGTGGCTGCACGCCCACGCGCGGGCCGGTGACTCGCTGGAGGTGTCGGTTCCGTTCGGCGACCTGGTCCTGCCTGAGGGCGACGGGCCCCTGCTGTTCGCCTCCGCCGGCATCGGCAGCACCCCCTTCCTCGCGATGCTCGGCCGGCTCGCGGCCACGGGATCGACCCGGCGGGTGGTGGTCGTGCACGCGGACCGCTCCCCCGCGGCGCACGCGCACGCGGGGGAACTGCGCCGCCACGTCGGCGCGCTCCCGCACGGCTCGCTGCACCTCTGGTACGAGGAGCCGGGCGGGTCCGGGGCCCGTGCGGGCCGGGCCGACGTGCGGGCGCTGGACCTTCCGGGCGGGCTCACCGCCTACCTGTGCGGGCCGCTGCCCTTCCTGCGCGCGGTCCGCGGGGACCTGCTGGCGCTCGGCACGGCCCCGGCCGACGTGCACTACGAGGTCTTCGGCCCTGACCTGTGGCTCGGCGCGGAAGGCTGACGGCGGGAGCCGGCGCGGGTGTCAGCCCTCGTCGTCCTGGGCCGTGTACACGTCCTTGACCTTGACCTCGGTGACGCCCCGTCCCTCCGGGAAGACCCGCCGCCAGTCCCCGATGACGTGCAGCTCGTCGGTGCCCATGGCCCGCACCACGGTCAGACCCGACTCGTACGCCTTGTAGGCCTTCGTCCACAGGTTGGCGAAGGCCTGGGACCGGATGATGTGCATCCAGTCCGGGCGGTACAGCTCCCGGTTGTAGTTGGACTCGCCCATGGTGGCGACGAACTTGGAGTACATCGCCTTCACGTATTCGAGGGTGATGTCGTCCCCGGCCTCCAGGGCCTCGGCCCGGGCCTCGCGCAGTGTGGTGCGGAACTTCTCCAGGAGGTTCTCGGTCGAGCCCGAGGTGAAGGACTCGTGGATGACGGGCGGTTCGCACAGCCCGTACGCGGGCGAGGAGAGCCGCAGGAGCAATCGGAGAGTCGGCTCGGTGACCCAGAGCGGTCCCGGTTCGTCGCGGGAGCCGAGGGGGTTGGGCAGCTCGTGCTCGTGGTGCCACTCGGGCGGGGTGATGAGATGGACGCCCGCCCGGCGCCGGTCGTGGGCGCCGCCGGTGTGGTGCTCCAGCGCGCCGAGCGGCAGATGGGTCTTGAGGGCGCTGAGGTAGGCCCCGTTGATGTCGAGGGCCGTGACCTCCTGCGGTCCCGGGGGCAGGGCGGGGCGCGTCCACTTGGGTCGCGCCTCCCAGATCTCGTCCGCCCCGCGCGAGGTCTTCTTGCGGAGGATGCCGGGGAGCGGCGGGTGGGCGACGATCTCGTAGCGCGCTCCGGTGCGGCACTGGTCGAGCAGCGCCATGGCGTCCGGGATGGCGGTGCGGACGAGGTCGGCGGTGGCGGCCTCGGTGTCGCCGCCGTGCCGCTCCAGGGCGGCGCGGACGGAGTCCTGGAGGGTACCGAGCGGGGTGGGCGCCGGCTCCTGGAACGCGCGCTTGCTCGGCGTCCGGCCCGCCGCCTTTCCCGCGCGAGGGGCGGGTGCGGTCGTGGCGGTTCCGGCGGACGCGGCCGGGTTACGGCGCGGTGCCGGCCCGGCCGGGCGCGCCGGCGGGGCCGCCGGGGCGGTGGATCGCGGTCCCGCGGGGGACGCGGTGGCCGGGGCGGGGACGGCCCGGGGGGCCGACGCGGCCTCGCAGTCGGCGGGGTCGAGGTGCTGGGCGAAGCCGGCGACCTCATGGTGGGCGGGGTGTCCGCACAGGACGCACGGACGGGGCTCGGCGAGCCGTTCGCCGTCGTCCGCGGCGGGCGCCCGTTCCGGCGAGGGCCCTCCCGCCGGGGCGGGGTCGCGTTCCGGGGCGGGCGGGGCGGGGGCCGGTGCGGCGGGGATGTCCAGCTTGGCGCGGAGTCCGTCGAGCAGGTAGGCGTAGCGGGTGCGGGTCTCCCCGGAGGGTTCGCGGCCCGCTTCCCAGCCGGCGAGGGTGGTGGGGCTCACGCCGAGGGCACGCGCCACCTGGGCCTTGGTGAGCCGGGCGCTCTCCCTCAGCCGGATGCGTTCCTCGGGGGCGGGCAGCTCCGCCTCGGGGGCGACTGCCGCGAGAAGCGCGTCGACCGCGTCGAAGTCCGTCACTGCCGCCCTGCCTTCCCAACCCGCTCCACGCCGCCACCCTATCCAATGCCGCGTGCCGTGCAGGGTTGCGTCGGGGGCCTGCCGGGAGGGGTGGCGGCGTGGAGCGGTGGAGCCCGGCGGGCGAGGCCCGGACGGGGGCGTCCGGGCCTCGGCGTGGGCGGTGTCGACGGCACCACCGGCCCCGGGCCGGTGGTGCCGGTCGCCGGGGAGCGGGTCGCGGGCGACAGCGGGGCAGCCGTCGCCGTGGGCGCGGAAGGTCGCGCCCGTGGCGAGCGCGGGAGACGGCTCGCCGGGGCCGGCGCCGAGGCGGCCGGCCGGGAGGATCGGGTCTTCGCCCGGCGCACGGGCCCTGACCGGGAAGGTGAGGGGCCGCCGGGCCGGCCGCTCGGCCACGGGGCGGTGTGCGGCGGCCTTGAGGAGACGGTCCCCGGCGGTCCGGCCGGCAAAGTCCGCCGGCACGCCGGGGCCGGCGGGGGTCACGGAGGCGCAGCGGGCGGGGATCAGCGCGGAGGCGGCGGTCAGGAGGGCCCGGCGGGTGGGCGGGGTGGGGTGGTGCATGGACGCCCCTACGGTCGTGCCTGGTCAGAGGGGCCGGCGGGAGTTCTTCGCCGACCCGGGTGATCACTGCCCGAGGGAGGGTCCGTCATGCGGGGAGTCACCCGAAGGTGTCCCATGCGCCGTCGTGCGCGCCGTTCGTGCGCCGTGTGAGCCGACGGAAAAGGCCGAGCCCCGGGTGGACGGGGGGTTCCAACCGGGACTCGGCGGTGTGACGCGAGGGCGGTCACCTCGAGGGGGGACCTGGGGACCGGACCCCTTCGCAGTCACATACAGATGAACGATAAACCTTTTCCGGGTGTTCCGCGTACCGGCCACGCCCGGTGTGAGTCACCTCACGCCTTTTCGGTGGGTCTGTCAGTCCTTCTCGGGCCGGTAGACGGTGCCCGGCTCCGCGGTGCCGGGGGCCAGCAGTTCGGGCACCGTCACGAACGTGAAGCCCCGCTTCTTGAGTTCGTCGATGATGCCGGGGACAGCGGGGACGGTGCCGTCGTAGATGTCGTGCAGGAGGATGATGCCGTCCCCGTGGGCCTGGTCGAGCACCCGCTGACGTATGAGCGCGGTGTCGGTCGTCGCGTAGTCCTTGGCGGTGATGCTCCAGAGGATCTGGGCGAGCCCGAGCTCCCGGCTGACCTCGGAGACCGTGTCGTCGGTACGGCCCTGGGGCGGGCGCATGAGGGTGGGCTTGCGGCCGGTGATCCGCTCGACGGCGTCCTGGGTGCGGGACAGCTCCTCGCGCACCTCGGCCTCGTCGAGGTCGGTGAGGATCCGGTGGGTCCAGGTGTGGTTGGCGACCTCGTGACCCTCGTCCGCGATGCGCTTGACCACCTTGGGGTAGCGGTCCACGTGCTTCCTGCCGAGGAGGAAGAAGGTGGCGGGAACGTCCTTCTCCTTGAGGATGTCGAGGAGCCGGGGGGTGTCCTTGCCGGGGCCCGCGTCGAAGGTGAGGGCGATGCACTTCACCTTCTCGCAGTCGACGCGGCGCGCCGCCGAGCCCGCCTTGCCGTCCGCTCCGGCCGATTCCCGCGCGTCCTCCCGCGCGTCCTGGGGCGTGACGGCGTCGACGCCGCAGCCGCCGAGCGTCAGCATCAGTGACGCCGCGGCGAGCGCGGCGAGAGCGCCCCTGCGACGGCCCGTCCTGGATCGGAACATGTGGTACCCGCTTTCCCCGGTGGTGGCTTCGCCGGCGGCTGCCCACCGCCTGGTCAGGGCGGTGCCGTCCGGCCGCTCCCGGCACTCTACACACGGTGTATACCGGGGGCGCGGGCGGGGTGCGCCGGGGGCGCGCGAGGCGCTGTGGGGATGCGCGGGGCTGTGGTCCGGCCCGTGAGGCACACGGGCCGGGACGCGTGCGGGACTGGGGCGCGCGTGCGGGCCGGGGGCGGGGGGCGGGGCGCGTGCGGGCCGGGGAGTCGGAGACGGTCGGGGGCAGGGGCCGGACGCGTGCGGGGCCGGGGAGCGGGCCGGGGTCGGGGCGGGCGTGGAGGACCCCGGGCGGGGCCCGTCCGCTCCGCCCGGGGGCCGGGGCGCCTTCCGCTCAGCGGGAGGCGAGCAGGAGTCTGGCCTCGGTCTCCTGGTCTCCGGAGACCGACTGCAGGGACTGGATGTCGAAGCCTTCGGCGAGGACCTTCTCGACCTCGGCGACGGCGTGGTAGCCACCGGTGAGGACCGCCCCCACCTTGTCCGTGAGGTGGGGAGGCCGTACCTCCTGGCGCCGGCCGCCCGCCGTGTCGAAGGTGGCGGTCCAGACGGTCGGGACGGGTCCGGGCGCGTCGCCGGAGCCGGGAACCGTCACGTCCTCGAGCTGGTAGAAGCGGTCGAGGACGTCCAGGACCGCCTTGGCGTCCTCCCGGCAGCAGTCGCTCAGCTGCACGGTGACGTCGGTGTCGATGTGCAAGTCGTACACGGTCGCTCATCTCCTCGTGTCCCGAGGTCGCTCGTCGTGCCACGCGCCGGTCGGGGCACGTATCCAGCATCCTCCCTGACGCCCGGTCCCGCGATGTCCGGTGACCGCTTCAGCCGGTACCGGCGATCCGCTCGACGGTGTCGGCCTCGGCCGCCGGCTTGTCGGGGCGGTGGCGGACGACCCGTGCGAAGCGGAGCGTGATGCCCGCCGGATAGCGGGGGGACCGCTGCAGTCCGTCGTACGCGATCTCCACGACGAGTTCGGGCCGCACCCGCACGGTGAAGCCGTCGTCGGAGACGGCGAGTTCCCGCAGCCGCTCGGTCTGCCAGCGCAGCATCTCGTCGGTGAGCCCCTTGAACGTCTTGCCCAGCATGACGAAGCCGCCGTCCGCGTCACGGGCGCCCAGGTGGAGGTTGGAGAGCGTTCCGGTCCTGCGCCCGTGGCCTCGTTCGGCGGCGAGGACGACGAGGTCGACGGTGTGGACGGGCTTCACCTTCAGCCATGCCCGGCCGCGCCGCCCCGCCACGTAGGGGGCGTCGAGTCCTTTGACGAGGACGCCCTCGTGCCCGCGGTCGAGGGTCTCGGTGGAGAACCGCTCGGCCGCCTCGATCTGTGCGGGGTCGTCGGGGTCCGTGACCAGGATCCGCCGGACCCGCCGGGCCTCGGGGAGGAGCCGGGTGAGGACGGTGTGCCGTTCACGGCCGGGCCGGTCGATCAGGGGCTCGCCGTCCACGGCGAGGACGTCGAAGAAGACCGGCGTGAGGGGCAGCGCGGCGTGAGCGGTGGCCACGTCGGTGCGGGAACCGACGCGGGCGGCGGTGACCTGGAAGGGAAGCGGGCGGCCGGTGTCCGGATCCAGGGCGAGCACCTCCCCGTCGAGGACGAACGCGTCGGCCGGAACGGACCTGGCCGCCGCGACCACCTCGGGGAGCCGGTCGGTGATGTCGTCGAGCGAACGGGTGTGGACGCGGACCTCCTCCCCGAGCCGGTGCACCTGGATACGGACGCCGTCGAGCTTCTCCTCGACGGCGCAGGGGCCGAGCGCCGCGATCGCCGCGGCGACGGTGCCCGCGCTGTGGGCCAGCATGGGCTGGACGGGGCTGCCGACCCGCAGAGTGAACCGGGCGAGGGCTTCCGCTCCCTCCGCGAGAACGGCCTGGGCGACCAGCGGCAGGGCACCCGCGAGCATGACGGCACGCCGCAACTCGGTCGCCGGCACTCCGGCCGCCTTCGCCACCCCTTCCAGCGCGATGGCGTCGAGGGCACCCTGGCGGACCTCTCCGGAGAGGAGCCGCAGCAGGAGCTGCTGCTCGTCCAGGGTGGCGGCGGCGAAGAGGGCGCGGAGACGGCGGGTCCGCTCGGCCTGCGCCCCCGCTCCCCCGACCGCCGCAAGGCCGGTCATCGCCCGGTCCACCTCTTCGAGGGTGAGCGCGGGTTCCGCCGCGGGCGGGACGGAAGGTGGAGCGACCTCCTTGAGGGTGCTCCACCCGACGCCGATCCGTCCCTGCGGGAGCCGGCCCGACAGGTAGGCGATGACGAGCGGGCTCTCCTCGGGGCCGGCCTCGGCGAAGAGGCCCGCGAGCAGAGCCGTCTTCCGCGACCGCGCGGACGCGGCCGTCACCTCCTGGGAGACCTCGGCGACACGGGCGAGCAGCATGCGCCCATCCTGCCCGCGCCGCACCCGTGCCGCACCCCGACCGGCGCATCGCGGGGGCCGGCGGGTACGCGCCCCCCGGGACCGTCACTCCGGACCCGGGTCGCGGGTCCCGTCGTCAGGGCCAGGCCGAGGGCCGCCCCCACCCCCGCTCTCCCACCCGGGCCCTCGTCCCCCGGCGGCGCAGCAGTTCACGCAGCCGGTTTCCGGCCCGGCGCCCCGGCGGGCGGGTGCGGTCGCTCCGGCGACCCGTCGGCGATGACGCGGGAGGGGGCGGGTGGACCGGCGGGGCGCCATGGGGTTCGGCTCCCGGCCGGGCCATCGCCCGGACGGGTTCGGGCGTGGCCCCGGGCGGAGGCACGGTCCGGGGGACCGCGCCCGGGACGAGCCGCCTCGGAGGCGTCGTCGGAACCCGATCGGTCGCCGCCCACGGCAGGGACTCCGCCGGGAGCGGATCGTGCGGGCCCGCCCGCAGGGGCCCCGGCGAGGGCACCGGCCCGGGCGCGGCGGGGCCTGCGAGGGGAGCGACGGCGCGGGCCTCCGCCAGGGCGTCGGTCAGGGCGCCTCGAAGCCACAAAATCTCGTCCGCCTCGTCGGCGAGGGACAGGTGCCGCACGATGTCGCGGGCGGCCGGGGAGGCGGGGAGACCGGAGGACGACGGGGAAGGGCGCAGCCGGTCCAGGTGGGAGCGCTCGTACGGGTCGGCGACGAGCACGGGCAGCTCGTCCGGGTCGAGCAGCGAGGCGACGGCCGCGGCCCGCCCCCACGCGTCGGTGGTGGTCCGCAGGAGGAGGGAGAGCCGCCGGGACCGACAGTTCCTCGCGCGGGTGTCCTGGCCCGCCGCCAGCCGCTCACGGACGTCCGGCGGCAGCCGTCCGGTGAGCAGCTCCGGGTGGGCGCGGGCGAACTCGCCCACCTCACCGGCGAGATAGAGCCACACGACGGCGCGGTAGCGGTTCAGGTAGAAACGCACCGGACTCACATGCCCGGTCCTGGCCAGCTTGGTGAACCGCTCGGGTGTGACCGACAGGAGGGTGGCGGCCTCCCTCGTCCCCACCGCCCGGACGCGCTCCCGCAGGCCGTCCGGGAAGTCCGGGGCGCCTTTCAGCCGGTCGAGCTCGCTCATCTCGACCCTCCCGCGCTCCGGCGGCCCGGCCCCGACCGCCGCCCCGCCGCCCGCTCCCCTACCGGCGGCGGCACCTGGCGCCACCGTCCGTACCAGACCCAGTTGTGTCGCGAGGCGGAACTCGTCGCGCCTCAGCTCCAGGTGCCGTGCGGCCTGTGCCGCCGTCACCGTGCGGCTACCGCTTTCCTCACCGGCCATCGTCCCGGTCCTCCCCCGTGCGTCCGTATGTCTCGGTGGAGGGCTCCGGGCCCGATCGGCCCTTCAACCCTCCACCGGGACAGTAACGCAGCGTGACAATTCGGGGGGCGCCCTGTGGACAACCGCCTGTGGACAACCGCCGAGGCGGCGATCCGCCCGGGCCGGTCAGAACAGGTCGTCGGCCGGCCCGCCGGGATGCCGGGCGGCCACGCCGAGGTGCTCACCGACGCGGTTGACCAGGAGCGTCATCTCGTACGCCACCTGGCCGACATCCGCCTCGGCGGCGCTCAGCACGCAGAGGCAGCTGCCCTCGCCCGCCGCCGTCACGAACAGCAGCGCGTCGTCGAACTCCACCATCGTCTGCCGGGCCCGGCCCGCCTTGAAGTGCCGGCCCGCCCCGCGGGCGAGGCTGTGGAGTCCGGAGGACACGGCCGCGAGGTGCTCGGCGTCCTCCCTCGGGAGTGCACTGCTCGCGCCCGTCACCAGGCCGTCGTTGGACAGCACGAGCGCGTGCCGTATGGAGCCGACCCGCTGGGTCAGGTCGTCCAGGAGCCAGTCGAGTTCCTTGTCCAGCGCCATGTTGGTCCTCCCCCTCGATGGTGCGTCCCCCGAAGGCCGTCGACCAAGAGCCCCGTGCTCCGTGCCGTGTGCGGCGTGTCGCCCGTACCGTCGCGGTCCGCGTGTCGCGGCAAGCCTTACGCACTGTCGTGGACAGGGCAAGCATCCGGTCGGCCCCGCGCGCCACGCGGGGCGCGGGGGCCGCCGGCTCAGCCGACGCTGTTGAGGAGCCGCGCGGTGTAGGTCCGCCCCGCGTGTTCGACGAGCCGGATCAGCACCTCCTTCCCGGAGTCCCGGTCACGGGCGTCGCAGAGCACCACCGGGGTGCCCGGATCCAGGTCGAGCGCGCGGGAGACGTCGTGCGCGCCGTACGCGCGTGCGCCCGCGAAGCAGTTGACGGCCACGACGAAGGGGATGTCGCGGTGCTCGAAGTAGTCGACCGCCGGGAAACAGTGCTCCAGGCGCCGGGTGTCCGCGAGGACGACGGCCCCCAGGGCCCCGTGGGAGAGTTCGTCCCAGAGGAACCAGAAGCGGTCCTGGCCGGGGGTCCCGAAGAGGTAGAGGGAGAGGCCGGAGCGGATGGTGATGCGGCCGAAGTCCATGGCGACGGTCGTGGTGCTCTTGCGGTCCACTCCCCCGGTGTCGTCGACGAGTTCCCCGGCCCGGCTGAGCCGCTCCTCCGTGCGGAGCGGCCGGATCTCGCTCACCGCGCCCACCAGCGTGGTCTTTCCGACGCCGAAGCCTCCGGCGACCAGGATCTTCAGGGCGAGAGCGGTGGTGTCGGCGCTGCCGTCCCCGGTGCTCTCAGAGCGCTCGTAGGCCATCGATGACTTCTCTCAGGATGCGTTCGTCGGGGAGCTGCGCGGGGGGTACGGGCCTGCTGACGCGGACGAAGCCCGACTCGAGGAGGTCGCCGAGGAGGACCCGGACGACGCCGACGGGCAGGTCGGCGTCGGCGGCGAGCTCGGCGACGGACTGGGTCTCGGCCCGGCAGCGGGCGAGCAGGGACCGGTGTTCGGGGCCGAGGAGGGACTCCTCGGCGGGGCCGGGCGGGTCGTCGTCGAAGACGACCAGCGCGATGAGGTCGAACCGTACGTTGCTGGGTCCCGGTTTGGTCCGGCCCCCGGTCATCGCGTACGGGCGGACGAGCGGGCCCGCCTCGGAGTCGTACCAGTGGCGGCCCGGCGCGGCGGTGCCCTCGCCCGGCCTGTCGGCGCCGGGCGTGTCCTCGCCGGTGATGTCCTCGTTCACGGGGTCTCCGCTCAGCCGGCGGCGGGCGGTGCCGCGGTGACCCGCGGCGGGGTGTGGAGGTGCTCGCCGACGCGTTTGACGAGGCGGGCCATCTCGTAGGCGACGAGGCCGATGTCGGCGCCCGCGGAGCTGAGGACGGCGAGGCAGGAGCCGTCGCCCGCCGCGGCGACGAAGAGGAAGCCGTCGTCCATCTCGACCATGGTCTGCCGGACGCCGCCGGTCCCGAAGTGGCGTCCGGCGCCCTTGGCGAGGCTGTGGAATCCGGAGGCGATGGCGGCCAGGTGCTCGGCGTCCTCCCTGCTGAGCCCGCTGGAGGTGCCGACGGCCAGGCCGTCGCCGGAGAGGACCACGGTGTGGTGGACCTCCCTCACGCGCGTGACCAGGTCGTCGAGGAGCCAGTCGAGTTCGCCGGAGCGGTGCGGGGTGGCGGTCGTCTGATGGTCGATCATGCGTCGTCTCCTTCGGGTCGCGCGGATCGCGGGTGGGGGGCGGAGGCGCTGCCGGTCACCCGGCCGCCCGGCCGGCCGCGGTTTGCCGGGGTGTCGAGGGCGGGGGCGAGGCCGTCGCGCGGGGTGGAATCCGTGCTTCCGTGCGCGCCGGGGTTGACACCCTCGGACGGGGCGGAGGCGGGGCCCGCGTACGGGGCCGGGGCCGCGTCCCCGTAGGGGTCGGAGTACCGGTTCACGTACGGGTCGCGGCCCGGCCTCTCGTACGGGTCGGGGTCCGGGCTCTCGTACGGGTCGGGGTCCGGGCTCTCGTACGGGTCGGGGTCGGCGGCCGGAGGGCGGCTGCTGCCCGGGGTGGGGCCGCCGCCGCGCCGCCAGCCGTGGTGGTAGGCGGTCATCCGCTCCCTGACCCGTTCCGGTGTGCGCTCGAGCGCCACCGTCGCCGGGGGGACGGGCGGAGCGGCCGGGACGGGGGCCTCCCGCAGCTGCGGGACGAGGCTCGCCTGCCGTACGCGTCGGGGCAGTTCCGTTTCGGCGTCGGAGGGAGCCACCGCGGCGGGCGGGTGCTCCGGAGGCGCCGGGACGGAGGAGCCGGGCCGGCGCAGGGCCGTGACCCCGGCCGTGGCGTTCGGCCGGGCGGGGCGCGGGGAGGCGGGTTCCGGTGCGGGTGGTGCGGGGACGGCGGCGGGCCGCGGCAGGGGCCGGGGGCCCGTCCGGGGCGGCGGGGCGTCGGACGTCCCGAGGGACGGTGCCGGGTCCTGCGCGCGGGCGAAGCGGCGCGCCCCGGCGCGGCGGGCCTCCGCGTGTTCCTGTGCGGCGCGCCGGGCCTGCCCCGTACCGCCGCCCGGCTCTCCGACCCCTCCGCGGTCCGTACGCGCGCCGGCGCGGAGGCCGGCGGCCCCTTCGGGTCCCGGGGCGGGCTCGCCGGCGGTTCGGGTGGCGTCGGTGCGCCGGGCGTCGTCGCCCTCGGGCGGGACGCTCTGGAGCAGGTCCGTGGGGAGCAGGACGACGGCCGTGGTGCCGCCGTAGGGCGAGGCCCGCAGGTGGACCCTGATGTCGTGCCGGGCGGAGAGGCGGCTGACGACGAAGAGGCCGAGCCGGTCGCTGTCGAAGAGGTCGAGCGCCTCCGCCCGGGCGATGCGGGCGTTGGCCTCGGCGAGGGACGCGCCGCCCATGCCGAGTCCCCGGTCCTCGATCTCCAGGGCGTAGCCGTTGCCGACGGGTTCGCCGCTGACGCGGACCTTGGTGTGCGGCGGGGAGAACTGGGCGGCGTTCTCGATCAGTTCGGCGAGGAGGTGGGTCAGGTCGGCGACGGCGCCGCCGACGACTGCCGTCTCGGGCAGCCGGCGCACCTCCACGCGCGCGTAGTCCTCGATTTCGGAGACGGCGGCGCGGACGACGTCGGTGAGCGGGACCGGCATGCGCCAGGCGCGGCCGGGCGCGGCGCCGGACAGGATGATGAGGCTCTCGGCGTGGCGGCGCATGCGGGTGGTGAGGTGGTCCAGCCGGAACAGATCGCCGAGTTCGTCGGGATCGTCGACGCGTCGTTCCATGCTGTCGAGGAGGTTCAGCTGGCGGTGGACGAGGACCTGGCTGCGGCGGGCGAGGTTCACGAACACGCCGGAGATGCCGTCGGCGAGTTCGGCGCGTTCCACGGCCGCTTCGAGGGCGGCGCGGTGGACGGTGGTGAGGGCCTCGTGGACCTGGCCGACCTCGTCCGGGGAGTCCGGCCCGGCGGGTGCCTCGGACCTGATGTCGATCTCCTCGCCGGCGCGCAGTCGGCGTATCGCGTCGGGGAGTTCGCGTCGGGCGATGCGGAGGGCGGTGTTGCGGAGGCCGACGAGTTCCACGACGAGGCCGCGGCCGACGCGGACGGAGATGACGAGGGAGGAGGCGACGGCCACGAGACCGAGGACGACGGCCGCTCCGCCCGTGGTGAGGGCTCCTCCGGCGAACGGATCGGTGCGGTCGGCCGCGGCGGCACGCGCGTCGGACTCCACGGTGGCGAGACCGCCGCGTACGGCCGTCACGGCCGCGTCCCATTCGGCGGCGGGGACCGCCAGGGCGGCCGGGCGGCCCGGGGCGGCGGTGAGGATCCGGTCCTCGGCCCGGGTCAGTGCGGCGAGTTCGCCCCCGGCGGCGAACCGCTCCCAGACGGCCCTCTCGGCGGCGGGCAGATCGGTGGTGGCCGAGGCCGTGAGGGCACGGCGGGTATCGGCGGCGGCCGCGAAGGCACGGAGGTGCTCCGGGGCGAGGCGGCCGGTGAGCCGCGCCGCGCCGAGGAGGGCGTCCTCGCGGGCCAGCATCTCCCCGGCCCGGCCGAGCTCCAGGAGCACCCGGGCCTGCGCGCCCTGCCGGGCGTCCTGCATGCCGGTGAGGGCGCCGTGGACGGCGAACGCGGCGGAGACGGTGTCGGTGTAGGCCGCGTGGACCTGGTCCGCGTCCGCGCGGCCTGCGACGGTGGCGGCGCGAAGACGGGTGAGGCCCTCGACCGAGCCGACGAATCCGTTCACCCGGGCGGCGAGGTCGCCGGGGAGGTGGCCGGTGTCGGCGACGGTGTGCGTGGCGTCGAGCCGGAGGCGGTCGACGGCTTCGTCCGTGTGCCGGATCCGCTCCTCGAGGGCGGCGGCCCGCGCAGTCGCGGGGGCGGCCGCCTGGTGGGCGGCGGCGCGCCGTTCCGTCTGGAGCGCGGTCAGGGCGGCGGTCACCGGTTCGCGGATCTCGGCGTCGACCCGCTGGAGGCGGCGGAGGTGGGCGACGTCCTGGGCGGTGGTGACGGTGGCGAAGCCCCACAGGGCGAGGAGCGAGACGACCGGGACCATCAGGAGCGAAACGATCTTGGCACGGACGGTACGGGGCCGCAGGCGCAAGAGCCGTGGGACGCGGGGCCGGGCGACGGGGCCGGGGCCGGGGCCGGGGCCGGGGCCGGGGCCGGCGGAGGATTCCGTGGAAGCCGGGCCTCCGGAGGGCCGCTCGCGTGGTTCCCCGGCGGGCGGCCCGGCGTGGGCGCGCCGCCCGCGCGCGGCCGCCGCCGGCGGTACGGGCGGTGGCGCCCCGGCGTCCTGGGGTGTGCGCGGAGTTCGCATGGCCTCCTCGTTCCGGCTGGTTCTGTATCGGTCGTCGGTGGGGTGGGTGGGGGCCGCTCCGGGCCCCCGGCGCGTGGCTTGCGCGTCCAGGCGGCCGAGGGGGCGGTGCCGGGGCGGATGTGGGCCGGGGTCCGGGGCGAGGCCGTCAGGGACGAAGTGGTCCGGACCCGGGGGGTGGGCGGCGCTCCCGCCGCTGTCCGGTCACGGGTCAGGGCCCACCGGGGACGCCCGCGGCCTTCACCGTGCCGCCGCGGGCACGGAAGCCGGGCGGGGCGACGTCCACGGCTCGTTCGTCCGGCTCCGTGAGGAGCCCGGCGGAGGCGTACGCCGCCCGCTCGGAGGCCGTCGGGGAGAGCGCCACGAACGCGGAGGTGATGAAGAGGTAGGAGCCGAGGCCCACGGCGAGCGGGAAGATGAACTGCATGACCGTGGCCCCCGCCAGCGGAGTCGTGGACGGCACGACCTCGACCCGTACCGCGAGCATGCCGGTGTAGTGCATGCTCGTGACGGCCGCGCCCATCACCAGCGAGGCGGCGACTCCGGCCACCGGCGCGTGGATGTTGAGGGCCGCCCAGAGGGCCGCCGTGGCGGCGACGACCGCGATGAGGACCGACAGGGCCACGTACAGCGGGTCGTACGTGATCCGGCCATGGAGGTGAAGTGCCGCCATGCCCATGTAGTGCATGCTCGCCACCCCGACCCCGGTGGTCGCTCCACCGATCAGGAGTGCACGCATGCGGTCGCGTCCGTGACCGACGGCGAAGACGCCGACGCCCACGACCCCGACGGCCACGAGCAGGCTGAGGAGGGTGAGGGGGACGTCGAAGCGGATGTCGGTGCCCGTGACGCCGAAACCGAGCATCGCGACGAAGTGCATCGTCCAGATGCCGGTGCCGATGGCGGACGCGGCGGTGATGAGCCAGTTCCGCCGGGACCGGCCGGTCGCGTCGAGGGCGCGTACGGTGCAGCGCAGGCCGAGGGCCGCGCCGGTGCAGGCCATCGCGTACGACAGCACAGGTGTTAGCCAGCCGAAGGTGGCGTGGTCCAGGTGTCCCATGGCCTCGGGACGCTAGTGCGCACAAGGGGGCGCACCGGGGGCGCATTTCGAAAGCTGTTGGAATATGACAGAGAGATGATCCTGAACGATCACGCCGCGCTCGAACGTGTGCGCCGATGGTTCACTCCTCCGAGTGGGCCATCATGACGTCATGAGCGATGACCCCACACATGTCCGAGCCTTCTTCGGCGTCCGCGCGGCCGGATGGGACGGCCGTTTCCCCGACGACGGTCCGGCCTACGCGGCCGCCGTCGCCGGGCTCGGACTGCGCCCCGGTGACGCCGTGCTCGACGCCGGCTGCGGGACCGGCCGCGCCCTGCCGCCGCTGCGCGCGGCGGTCGGCCCGGGGGGAACGGTGATCGGGGCGGACCTCACGCCGGAGATGCTCGACCAGGCGGTACGGGCCGGGCGCGGCGGACCCGGTGGCCCGGCCGCCCTCCTGCTCACCGATGTGGCGCGCCTGCCTCTGCGCGACGGGGCCCTCGACGCGGTCTTCGGCGCCGGTCTCATCTCCCACCTGGCCGACCCCGCCGCCGACCTGCGCGAACTCGCCCGCGTGGTGCGGGCCGGAGGCCGGCTCGCGCTGTTCCACCCGGTCGGCCGCGCCGCCCTCGCGGCCCGTCACGGCCGCCGGATCACACCGGACGACCTCCGGGCCGAACCCCGGCTGCGCCCCCTGCTCGCCGCCGCGGGCTGGCGCCTCACGGAGTACGTGGACGAGGACGAGCGGTACCTGGCCCTCGCCGTCCGCGAGGGCCGGGGGCGCCCGGGGGCGGAGCGATGACATCGAGGGCGGGCTGAGGCGGGAGGGGCCTCCGCCGGACAGCGGACCCCAACCGACACGGGCCTCCGCCGGACACCGGACCCCACGGACATGGGCCTCTGCCCGGCGAACGGCCCGCTTCGCCGTACGGCGCCGGAACCCCGGCGGCGGGTACCTCCTCGTACCGGCGCCGGCACCCCGCCGGAAGCCGTCGGACACCGCTCCCGCCAGGGGTGTGCCGGACTCGGCGGCCTCCTCCGGCCGGCAGGAGCCGGGACTCCTCAACGCCCCCTTCTGCCCCGGCACTTCGCCACCTACCGTGGAAGTGCCGGGCAGTCGTGCCCGGGGAAAGGCGGCAGGTCGTGGCAGGCATACAGGAACGACTGCTCCCGGAGCGGCTCCGCCGGCTCCTTCCCTCCGCGCGGCGGGCCGCGGGCCCGTCCCGTCCGGCGCCCGCGCCCCGTGCCCGGCAGGGGCACAACCTGTTCGAGGCGGCGGCCGCGTACGTGGCGGCGTGCGCCGAGGACGATCAGGCGCGGGCGGAGGAGGCCGCCGGCCGGGTCTCACCGGGTGCGCTCTCCTTCGGCGTGAACGAGCTGGCCTGCCGGGCGGTCATCGCGCTCGCCCGGGAACGGAACGAATCGCCCGGAACGGTGGCCCGCTCGCTCCTCGGAGTGCGGGAGGGATGAGGGGCCGCGCGCCCCCGGGAGGCTCGCCGTCCGCCCGGATGATCTCCGCCGCCGCGCGGGACGGGTCCCGCCGGTCGCCGAAGACCTCTCGACGCGCGGGTTACTCACTGGTTAAGGTGCGCCGACGACCCGAGGGGAGGCCACCGTGGCAGGGACGGAACCGACCGCCGAGGCGGTCGCCGAGGCGGACGCCGACGCGCTGTTCGTGCTGACCGCGGCGCTGCTCACGCCCGCCCGTTTCCCGAGCGTCCTGGGCGACGACTACCCGGCCGCCTGTGCGGCACTCGGCCTGGAGCCGTACCAGGAGGGCTACGGGCTCGTCCTGGGCCAGGACGGGCTCGGGGCGCGGTGGACGGTGGTCGTGGAGGACGTGTCGCTGGTCGCGACGGCCATCTCCGCGTGGGACTGCGGCATGCCCTACGACCTCTCCCCCGACGGGGATTCCGTGGTGGCCGGACTTCCCGGCTGGCCGCTGGCGGTCGTCTCCCGCGCGCCGGGGGTTCCCGCGCCGCACGACCCGGAACCGGAGGAGGGCGATCCGCCGCCGCTCGTCCCGCCGTCCGGTGACGCGTGGGGACCGGCCCAGCGGCGGCTGGGAGCCGACGAGGTGGCGCTGCGGTGGGCGGACTGGCGGGCCGGCGTCACCACGGCCTTCGGCCCGGGCGCGGAGGACGGCCCCCGTACCGGCTCGGAGGCGGACGGCCCCGAGACGGTCCCGGACGCGGGCGGTGGGGCGCAGGGCGGTACGAGGGACGGCTCCGCGCCGGGTGTCGCTTCCCCCGATCCGTACGACGGGGTGCGGCGGGCGCTGGCCGAGTTGCGCGGCTATCTGGAGGCGCCCCCTCCGGTGGGGCGGGTGAGGTCCTCCTTCGCCACGGCGGACGCCCGCGTCCTGCGCGCGGACGGGCCGGGCTGGTCGTTCGTCGCCCGGACCGACGACATGGCCTTCGTGCTCCTGGACGACCGGCCCCGCGAGGTCTTCCCGGTGGCCCGGGGACCACGGCTCCCCTCGCTCCTGCAAGCCCTGGACGCGATCGCGATACGCCCTTCCTGACCTACGGGACGGGGGTCAGACCCGTTCGAGGGGACGGTGCGGGCCCGCCGGCAGTTCGACCCGGATCGGGTCGCCGGGACGCACCTCCCCGCCGGTCAGGACGACGCTCATGATCCCGGCCTTGCGGACGACCTCGCCGTTCTCGTCACGGCCGAGGACCTGCTTGAGCAGTCCGCTGCGGAAGCGGTCGATCTGCACGCACGGGTTGCGCAGGCCGGTGACCTCCACCACGGCCTCCTCGCCGAGGTGGAGCCGGGTGCCGGTGGGCAGCGCGAGCAGGTCGACGCCGCGGGTGGTGATGTTCTCGCCGAGGTCGCCGGGAGCCACCTCGAAGCCGGCGCCCGCGACCTCCTCGAAGAGTTCGGCGTGGATGAGGTGGACCTGACGGAGGTTCGGCTGCGTCGGGTCCTGCGCGACGCGGGACCGGTGCCTGACCGTCTCGCCCGCGTGGACGTCGCCCTCGACGCCGAGCCCGGCGAGGAGGGTGACGGCCTCCCGGTTGGGCTTGGTGAACGAGTACGTGCCGTTGCTGCTGACCGTCAGGACGATGGCGTCGCTCATGTCGGAGTCCCCTTCTCCCCTGTCCGGGGGCGCGTGCGTACCGCACCCCTCCCCCGGTTCGATGATCACCTCATGTGATCCCTTCGCACCCTACTCGCCACGGTCCGCGCGGAGCGGCGCGCCCACCTCGTGGAGATGCCCGAGGGCCTGCCGGTAGGAGTCGACGAAGCCGGTCTCGGTGTACGGGACGCCGAGTGCCCGGCAGTGGGCGCGAACGGCGGGCCGGGCGAGGCGCAGGTGGGGGCGCGGCATGCTGGGGAAGAGGTGGTGCTCGATCTGGTAGTTGAGGCCGCCGAGGAACCAGTCGGTCAGGGCGCCGCCGCGGATGTTGCGCGAGGTCAGCACCTGGCGGCGCAGATGGCCCCAGCTGTCCCCGTCGGCGTGTTCGTCGGGCCGGTCCATGCCCTTGTGGTTCGGGGCGAAGGCCAGGCCGAGGTGGACACCGAGCACCATGTGGTGGAGAAGCGCGAAGACGAGCGCCTGGGCAGGGGTGAGCAGGAACAGGAGCAGGGCCGCGCCGCCGAGGAGGTGGGCGGCGACGAGGGCTCCTTCGACGCGGCGCTCACGCGCGCTGCGCCAGGGGCCGTCCTTCGCGAGCAGGGCCTGGATGCCGTACACCTTGAGCGCGATGCCCTCCAGCGTCGTCAGTGGGAAGAACAGCCACGCCTGGTGACGCGTGAGGAAGCGGCGCAGGGCGGTGCGGCGGCCGGCGGCCTGGTGGGCGGCGAAGACCAGCACGTCGGCGGCGACGTCGGGGTCCTTGTCGAGGTGGTTGGGGTGGGCGTGGTGGCGGTTGTGCTTGTCGTTCCACCACTCCCGGCTCATGCCCAGGAGCAGGTTGGCGTGGACGAGCTGGATGATCCTGCCGGTGCGCCGGTCGGCCGTGATCTGCGCGTGGCCGGCGTCGTGGGCGACGAAGGCGGCGCGGGCGGAGAGCAGGGCGAGGGGGACGGCGAGCGGGAGGGTCCACCAGGACGGGCCGAGGAGAGCGAGCCCGGCGACGACGGCGGCGATGCCGAGGAGGTTGACCGCGATGCCGCGGGCGTACCAGCCGGGCCGGTGCTCCAGGAGCCCCTGTTCCCTGACGGCGCGCAGCAGCGGGGCGAACTCGCTGCCGCGCGCGGTGCCCGCCGCGGCGGCGGGCGGGGACGGCACGCGGGGGCCGTCCCGGGGCGGGGCGGGTGCCGGGAGCGGGGGCGGGGCGGTGGCCTGGGACATGGACGGGCTCCGGTTTCTGTGGCTGGGGTGGCGGTCCGCACCGCGGTGCGCCGTCTCCTCAGAACGTACGGACCCCGGCCCGGCCGGGGCCATGACGGCACCACCCGGCACCGGCGGGGGGCGCGCCCGGGGACGGGGGTGGGGTTCACCCCACCCCCGCCCCCGGAGTGTGGCGCGGATCACCACCCGAGTGCGCCCATGCGCGTCGCGGGTGGGGTAAGGTCGGCCGCTCCGCCCAGTAGTCAAATTTGAGGAATGCGTTGTCGCTGTCGCACGGTCCCCTCGCATCCGCCCGCGAACTCGCTTGCCACTCCGCCGTTTTCCTGCCCTCCGACCCGCCGCGCGCCGGCCTGATCGCCTTCTGGTCACCAAGCGGAGAGGCCCTGCCCGACGTACCGGTCCCGTCGCCCGCGCCGGACGCCCGCACGGACTCCCCCGCGCACGTCCCCGCGCTTCCGGCGCCGTTCACCGCCGGTGAGATCACGGTCGTGGACGGGGACGACCTGCGCCGGGTGACCGTACCCGCCCGCTTCCTCGCGGTCCGGGACGCGCTGCCGCTCCTCGCCTCCGCCCGCCTCGCCGGCGGCGCGCCGGCCGCGACCGCCTTCTGGGGAGCCGCCGCCCTCCTCGCCCTGGACCTCGTGGCCCGGGGCCTCGTCCTCCCGGGTCTGAGCCCCGGGGACCTCGACGCCTGGCGGGCCGGACCGCTCGGCCCCGGCCAGCTGGCGGAGCTGCGGACGCTCGCCGCCTCGATGCCGCCGGACGCGCACGCCGTCCCCCTGACGGCCGACGGGCCGCCGCTGCTGCCCGAACCCGAGGCGCTCCTGCGCGCCTTCGCGGACGCGGTCGCCGACACCCTCCCCCGTACCCCCGCCGCCCCGCTGGTGGCCGGCGGTCCGGCCTTCGCGGGCGAAGCCCCGCAGGCCGTCCCCGGACAGCGGGCGTGGGCCGCCGAGGTGGCGGCCGTCCACGACGCGGGCGTACGGCTGTCCCTCCGCCTCGAACTGCCCGGATTCACCGACGCGTCGCGGGAGGCACCCGCTTTCCGGGCCGTCCTCCAGGTCCACGCCGCGGCCGACCCCGCCCTCGTCGCGGACGCGGCCGACCTGTGGGCGGGCTCCGGCCGGGCCGCCGCGTCGTTCGGTCCCCGCGCCCGCATGGACGCCCTGCTCGCACTGCGCCGGGCCGCGCGGGCCTGGGCGCCGCTGTCCCCGCTGCTCGCGGCGGCCGTGCCCGACGCCGTCGAACTGGCCGACGAGGAGGTCGCGGAGCTTCTCGGGCCGGCGTCGCACGCGCTCGCCGCGGCGGGGGTCCGGGTCCACTGGCCGCGCGGACTGACGGACCGTCTCACCTCGGTGGCGGTCATCGGCCCCCCGGAAGGGGAGGGCGACGGAGCCGACGGAGCGGCCGGCCCCGGGGCGTGGGACGCGGCCGGGGAACCGTACGACCGGGCCGGTGGAGGCGACGGCGGCGCCGGGTCCGGGTCCGGACCCTCCTCCGGTCCGCCCCCGCTGCTCTCCGCCGACGCGCTGCTCGCCTTCAACTGGCGCTTCGCCGTGGGCGGCCACCGGCTCAGCCGTGCCGAGCTCGACCGGCTCGCCGAGGCGGGGCGGCCCCTGGTACGGCTCCGCGACCGGTGGGTCCTCGTCGACCCCGGCGAGGTACGGCGCGCCGTCGGCCGGCGGGACCGGAAGGTGACCCCGGTCGACGCCCTCGCGGCCGTGCTCACCGGGACCACCGAGGTCGACGGCCGGACCGTCGAGGTGGCCGCGACCGGCTGGCTGGAGCGGCTGAGGGAACGCCTCGCCGACCCGGAGGGCGGCGCGCGGGAGATCGAGCAGCCCGCCGCGCTCGCGGCCACCCTGCGCGACTACCAGCTGCGCGGCCTCAACTGGCTGCACCGCATGACCTCCCTGGGTCTCGGCGGCTGTCTCGCCGACGACATGGGCCTCGGCAAGACGATCACGGTCATCGCCCTGCACCTGCACCGGCAGACCGATCCCGCCTCGGCGGGTCCGACGCTCGTCGTCTGTCCGACGTCCCTCATGGGCAACTGGCAGCGGGAGATCGAGAAGTTCGCGCCCGGGACGCCGGTGCGCCGCTTCCACGGCACCACGCGCGACCTCGACGGCCTCACGCCCGGCACCGTCGTCCTCACCACGTACGGCACCATGCGGCTGGACGCCGAGCGGCTGGCCCGGCAGGACTGGGGGCTCGTCGTCGCGGACGAGGCCCAGCACGTCAAGAACCCCTACTCGGCGACCGCCCGGCAGCTGCGCACCCTCCGGGCACGCGCGCGCGTGGCGCTGTCCGGCACGCCGGTGGAGAACAACCTCTCCGAGCTGTGGGCGATCCTCGACTGGACGACACCGGGACTGCTCGGCTCCCTCGGCGCCTTCCGCACCCGCTTCGCCTCCGCCGTCGAGGGCGGCCGCGATCCGGCCGCCGCCGAGCGGCTCGGCGCGCTCGTCCGCCCCTTCCTCCTGCGCCGGCGCAAGTCGGACCCGGGCATCGCGCCCGAGCTGCCGCCGAAGACGGAGACCGACCGGACCGTCTCGCTCACGCCCGAGCAGGCCGGCCTGTACGAGGCGGTCGTCCGGGAGAACCTGGAGGCGATCGCCGCCGCCGAGGGCATGGAACGGCGCGGCCTGGTCGTGAAACTGCTCACCGCGCTCAAGCAGATCTGCAACCATCCCGCCCAGTACCTGAAGGAGGACGATCCGCGCATCGAGGGCCGGTCGGGCAAGCTCGAACTGCTCGACGAACTGCTCGGCACGATCCTCGCCGAAGGGGCGAGCACCCTCGTCTTCACGCAGTACGTGGCGATGGGGAGGCTTCTGCAGGCGCATCTCGCCACGCGCGGTGTGCGCACCCAGTTCCTGCACGGTGGTACGCCGGTGGCCGAGCGGGAGGCGATGGTCGCCCGCTTCCAGGACGGAGAGGTGCCGGTCTTCCTGCTCTCCCTGAAGGCGGCCGGCACGGGGCTCAACCTGACCAGGGCGGAGCACGTCGTGCACTACGACCGCTGGTGGAACCCGGCCGTGGAGGCGCAGGCCACCGACCGGGCCTACCGGATCGGTCAGGACCGGCCGGTCCAGGTCCACCGGCTGATCGCGGAGGGGACGGTCGAGGACCGGATCGCCGCGATGCTCGACCGGAAGCGCCGACTGGCCGACGCCGTGCTCGGCGGCGGCGACACGCCGCCCGAGCTGACCGAACTGACCGACGCCGAACTGGCGGAGCTCGTACGACTGCGAGAGGACGGAGGGGACGGGCGATGAGCGCGTACGGGAACGAGGGCGACGAGCGGACGTTCGCGGCGCTGCCTGCCGCGCGGGGTGCCGCGTTCGCCCGCACCTGGTGGGGCCGGGCCTGGCTGAAGGCGCTGGAGGACACGGCGCTCGACGGACAGCAGCTCAAGGCCGGGCGGCGGCACGCCCGGGCCGGGGCGGTCGGCGCGGTGTCGGTGCGGCCGGGGCGGATCACCGCGCTGGTGCAGGACCGCGACGGCACGGCGCACCGCGCCGACGTGCTGGTGCGGGAGCTCTCCGAGGAGGAGTGGGAGCGGCTGCTCGACCTGGCCGTGGACAGCGCGGGGCACGTCGCGGCGCTGCTCGAACGGGAGATGCCGCCGCACCTCGTGGAGGACGCGGCGGCGGCCGGCCTGGAATTGCTGCCGGGCATCGGCGACCTGGAACCGGAGTGCGGGTGCGAGGCGTGGGACCACTGCGCGCACACCTCGGCGCTCTGCTACCAGGTGGCGCGGCTGCTCGACGAGGACCCGTTCGTCCTGCTCCTGATGCGCGGGCGCGGGGAGCGGTCCGTCCTCGGCGAACTCCAGGCCCGGGGCACGCGCCGTGCGGCAGCGGCGGCCTCCGCGGCTGAGGGGGCGGGCCCCGCGGCCGACCCGGCCGGCCCACCCGGTGTGCCGGCCGCGGAGGCGTACGCGGCGCGGGACATCCTGCCGCCGCTGCCCGCCCCGCCGGCCGTACGCGCGGAACCGGGCGAGCCTCCGTCGCTCGACACCGGGACCGACCCGGAGCCGTGCGTCGAACCCGCCGCCCTGGAGTTCCTCGCGGCGGACGCGGCGGCCCGGGCGCACCGTCTGCTCGGGGAACTCCTCGGCGGCGCCCCCGCGGACGCCGAGGGCACGGGCGGCGTGGCGGGGCTGACGGTGGCCCAGGACGCGGCCCGCCTGGCCGCCGCCTCCCCCGCGCCGTGGGCGGCGGCGAGGCTCGCCGCCGGTTCGGGCCGGACCCGGGCGGAACTGGACCTGGCCGCGCGGGCCTGGCGGTTCGGTGGCGCGGCCGGCCTCGCCGTGCTGGAGGAGGAGTGGAACCCGGACCCGGACACCTTGGCCTCGGCCGCGGCGCGGCTGGCGCGGGCCTGGGACGACGGTGAGCGCCCGTCCCTGCGCCGGACGGGCGGCGCCCGCTGGACGGTGCCCGGCACGGACGCGCAGCTCCGCCTTGCCCCGGACGGCCGCTGGTGGCCGTACCGGAGGACCGGGACGCGCTGGGCCCCCGTGGGCCCGCCGGACCACGATCCGGCCGCCGCCTTCGGCGTGTTGGCGGGGGAGCCGGGGACGGGCTGAGGGCCGGGGCCGGCCCCGGGGGGCGGCGGCGTCCGGCCCCCGCCCGGCTATTGGAGCGGTCGTGTGAGGCGGGTCCCGGTGCCCGCGGGGGTGGCGAGACTGCAGGCCGCCCGGTCCGAGCCCAGGAGGTGGCTGGTGCGGTAGGGGTACTGGACGAAGGTGGTCCAGCGGGTGCCCACCGGCTGGAGGTCGGCCTTGTGGCGCAGGGGGAGGCGGCAGAGCGCGGTCGCCGCCTCCCGTACCGCGCGGTCGTCGGCGTACGGGCTGGGCAGGAGGGGGCGCGCGACGACCTCGGCATCGTGGGGCGTGTCGCAGGCGCGGCGGACGACGGTGCCGGGCGCGGCGCGGTCGATGTCGAAGCAGTCGCCGACCCGCAGTTCCTCGAAGGAGACGCCGCCGGCGGGTGCGGAGACGTCGGCCGGGGCGCGGTGCGTCGGGCGAGCCGGTGCGGGGGTGCCGGTCCGGGGCGCCGGTGCGGGACCGCCCTGACGCGGCCGGCCGGTCGCCGGGGCGGTCGTGGCACGGGCCGAGGCCGTGGCGGTGACGGCGGGCGACGGGGAGGGCACCAGGACGGCCCCTTCCTCGTGCGGGTCGGCGCGCCGGTCCGCCGGCGGCGGGACGGGGGCACCGGCCGTCGGCGTGTCGGCCTCCGCCCGGCCGGTGGCCGGGGCGGGCGCGTCGCCGGCCGTCGGCGGCGCGGCCGCCGGGACCCGCTCCGCCTCGCCGCCGACCGCCGTGAAGGCCGTCACGACCAGACCCGCCACGAGGATCGGGACGAGGGGAACGCCGATGCGACGCGCCCGACGGGCGGCGCGGGAGGGGGTGGCGGGTGTCGCGCCGGGGACGGACACGCCGTCAGGCGCGAAGACGCGGTGCGGCGCGTGCGGGACGGGAGGTGTCGGAGCGGAGGCGTCCGACACGCCCGGCCGGCGGCCCGGCGGCGGAGGAACGATCGGCTGGTGCGGCACAGGACCAGCGTCGCCTGTTCCCGGCCATGTGGCGAGCCATATCGGGCCGTTGACCGGGCCCTGTACCGAATCGTGACCAACTCCGGCGGCGGACGTGTCCCTCCCCCGCCGCCCGACGTGCTACGCCCTGTCCGGATCGGAGCGGCGTCCGGTGCCCGGCAGGACCCGTGCACCGGAGGGCACTCCCCGGTCCCGCCCGGCCGACACAACACCTTTCAGAGGCCGAGCCGGCGCTCCGCCGCCTCGACCGTCTGCGCGAGGAGCACGGCGATGGTCATGGGGCCGACGCCGCCGGGGACCGGGGTGCCCCGTCGGCTCAGGCGCTGTCGCTCCGGCTGAACCAGCCGCTGAAAGCGGGGGATTCCGGGTCCGGGCTGCCGCTGTCGGTGGCGGTGGCCGTGGTGCGGGGGCGCCGCTCGGCCCTCTCCAGCATCCGCTGGGCCTCGGCCCGCCACGTTCCGGCGTCGGCGCGGGGCGGCGGCAGGAAGGGCCCCCGCTCGGACGCCTCGGCCGCGGCGCCGAAGAAGTCGCCGCCCTTGCGCCGGAAGTCGTCGGTGCCCCAGGGGCGTCCCTCGCCGCGGCTCTGCCGGGGCACCTTCTGGAGGTGCGGGATGTGCTTGGCGCAGTGGACGTACGCCTCCTCGACGTCGATCTCCACCCACACCAGCGCGCGGCGGCCCGGGACGGGGTCGGCCGCCAGTCCGGGGTGGGCGCGGCGCATCTCCTCGTCGCCGACGATGCGGGCGCGGCCGTTGACGTGGAGGCCGATGCGGTCCTGGAGGAAGTCGACCATGAGGATGCCGACGTGCGGGTTCTCCTCGATGTTGCCGAGGCTGGCGTGGACGCCGTTGCCCCGGTACTCGGGGTAGGCGAGGGTCGTCTCGTCGAGGACGTGCAGGAAGCCGGGCGGCCCGGCGCGGAAGGTGTTGTCGCATTCGCCGTGCCGGTCGGCCGTGGCGAGGAAGAACATCTCCTGGCGCGCCACGAACGCGCGCATCCGGGTGTTCAGCCGGTCCAGGACCTGGTCGGCGTAGAACTTGTCGGCGCGTTCGGTGGTGCCCATGCGCTGCTGGACGTGGTGTTCGCCGTCGCTGCCGGGGCGGGTGGTGCGGACGGGCGGCGCGTAGAGGTGCCCGGTCTGTTCGAAAGTGCTCAATTGGTTGCCCCGACCAGTTCGTCGATGGAGTCGTGCCGTATGCGGTGCGCGGGAATGCCGAGGTCGACGAGGGCGTCGACGCCGCGGCGGATCATGCCGGGCGGGCCGGACAGGTAGGCGTCGTGCGCGTGCCAGGGGCCGGCCTCGCGGACGGCCCGCGGCAGACCGTCGGTGGGGAGGCCGGCGGGACCGTCGTCCACGACGGGGTGGACCGAGAGCCAGGGGTACGACTGCTTGAGGCGCAGCATGCTGTCGATGTCGTACAGGTCGTCGTCGCGGCGGGCGCCGTAGAACACGTCCACGGTCCGCCGGCGGCCGTGCCGGGCCACGTCCTCGACGAGCGCCCTGATGGGGGCGATGCCGGTGCCGCCGCCGAGGCAGAGCAGGCCGGTGTCGGTGGCGTGGTCGACGGTCATGGAACCCGAGGGCGGTCCGAGCCGGATGACGTCGCCCGGCCGCGCGCGGTGGACGAGGGCGTTGGAGACCCAGCCGGCCGGCACGGCCTTCACGTGGAAGGAGAGCAGCCCGTCGGAGCGGGGGGCGGACGCGAAGGAGTAGTGCCGCCAGACGCGCGGCCACCAGGGGGTCTCCAGGGCGGCGTACTGGCCGGCGAGGAAGGGGTACGGCTGATCGGGCCGGACCGTGACGACGGCGATGTCCGGGGTGCGCATCTCGTGCGCGACCACTTCGGCCTGCCACCAGGCGGGTGAGCGGAGCTCGTCCTCGGCGGCGGCGTCGATCATGATCTGGGAGATCGTGGTGTAGGCGCTGACCCAGGCGGCCTCGGTGCGCGGCCCCCAGGTCCCGGTGGCGTACCGGGAGAGGGCGCCGATGAGGGCCTCGCCGACGGCCGGGTAGTGCGCGGGGAGGGTGCCGTACTTCCGGTGACCGCGACCGAGCCGGGTGAGGTAGGCGGTCAGCGTGGCCGTGTCGTCGGCATGTGTGGCGGCGGTCAGCAGTGCCTTGAAGAGGCGGTCGCGCTGGGCGTCCATGGCGGCCGGGAAGAGGTCGCGCACCTCGGGGTGGCCCAGGAACAGCCGGGCGTAGAAGTAGGAGGTCACCTTGTCGGCGATGGGCTCGATCTCGGCCATCGTGCGGCGCAGGAGCGCGACGTCGGAGGTGTCCTCGGGTGCCGGGGCGGGCGGTGCGGGGGTCCGGGCCGGCGCCGGTGCCGGGGCCTGCGTAGGGGCGGGTGCGGGGCCCTGGACGGGACCGGGGGACGCCTCCCCCGCGTTCTGCCTCTGCTGGGGGACCCGGTCGGCCTGGGGGCTCCGTCCGAACCAGCCCGCGTCGCCCGGCTGGTCGGTGCGTGCCCCGTCCTGCGCCTTGGGGCCGCCGTCGAACCAGCCTCCGCCCCGACTGCCGCCGTCGGCGGACGTGGTGGTCGGACCATCCATCGTTGTGCCTCGCCTCGAACGTTTCGGTCGGTCTCGGCGCGCGGGAGACCCCGCCGCCCGATCGCCGCGTACCCATCGGGAGGGAAATGAGTCACCGCATTTTCCATCGAAGCCGGTGAGCCTGGTCACCTCCCCCGCACGATGTTCACCCGGATGAGTGAACGCGGCCGACCATACCCCGGACCCGTGACGCCCCTCGGAGGACCACGGGACCGCCGCCTGGGCATCTCGCCAGGTCAGGACGGGGTTACTGATCAGTTCGCGCGACGGCGGCTCGTTTCCCGCCCTGTCGGTCGTCGTGAATCGGCGTCAAAAACTCACCATCACATCGGAACTCCTCTATGAGATCTCCACAGGAGCTTCACATCATGACCGGCGGGGGCCGCGTCACGCGTCCTGGAGGCGCCGGAAGGGACGGTTCGCCTCCAGGGCGAAGGCCAGTTCGAGGAGCGTGCGCTCATGTCCGGGGCGGCCCGCGAACATGACGCCGACCGGCAGGCCTTCGCCGGTGGTGACCGGGGAAGGGAGCGAGATCGAGGGGGTCCCCACCACGTTGTCGACCGGGGTGAACGCGACGTACGCGAGGACGCGGGCGAGCAGGTCCGGGTACGGCACGGTCGGCGCGAGGTGCCCGAGCGGAGGGGTGGTGTGAGCCAGGACGGGGGACAGCAGGACGTCCAGGCCGCGGAAGGCCGCCGCGTAGGCCGCCTTGGTCCGCCGCAGCCGCCGCAGCACGGCCGGGGTGGAGCGCCAGTTCTCCAGGTACGTCTCGCGCAAGCCGCGGCTGAGTCCGTCCATCCGGCGCCGGTCGAAGTCGGCCCCCAGGCCGCGGCCGGTGGCGCCGAGGAGGAAGGACAGCAGGCCCCAGTAGGTGAGGAAGTCGTCGGTGAAGCGGGGGTCGATGGCGGGCGTCACCGGTTCCACGGTGTGGCCGAGCCGTTCGAGCGCCGCCACCGTCTCCGTGACGGCCGCGCGGGTGGTGGGGTCGCAGGGGACGCCGTTCGGGGAGTCGAGCAGGAACCCGACGCGCAGGCGCCGCTCCGACGGCCCCTCGACCAGACCCACCGGTGGCAGCGCCGGGTTGCGCCAGTACGTCTCCGCCGCGGCCAGGAAGGCGGCGGTGTCGCGCACCGAACGGCTCACGACGCCCTCGCAGACGATGTCCACCGGGAGCCGGCGGCTCTGTTCGTTGCTCACGAGCCGGCCGCGGGTCGGCTTCAGGCCGACGAGACCGCAGCAGGCGGCCGGGATGCGGATCGAACCGCCGCCGTCGTTGGCGTGGGCGATCGGGACCGCGCCCGCGGCGACGAGCGCGGCGGCGCCGCCGGAGGAACCGCCCGCCGAGTGGCCGGTGTTCCACGGGTTGCGGACGGGTGGGGCGGCCTCGTACTCCGTGCTCGGGCTGAAGCCGAACTCCGGCAGCCGGGTCTTGCCCAGCACCGTGACGCCGGTACCGAGGAGCTGCCGGGTGAAGGGGGCGTGCCGCCGCGCCGGCCTCGGGGTGAAGGCGGCGCTGCCGTGGCCGGTGGCCAGCCCCCGGTAGTCGGTGTTGTCCTTGACGAACGTGGGGACTCCGGCGAGAGGGCCGCCGGTCCCGGTGGCGGCGGCCGGCGCGTCGAGGAAACTGTGGACGGCGTGGAGCCGATCCTCGACCGCCCGTACGCGCTCGGCGGCGTCCCGGGCGACCTCGGCGGCGCCGACCTCACCCCGGCGCAGGGCCTCGGCGAGCCCGACGGCGTCGTGCTCCCCCAGGGCGTCGTCCCGGAAGGCGTGCACCGTGGCCCGTTCCTCGAAAACCGTCACCGCTTCCCCGCCCTCCGCCGTGTGGATGGTGCCCCATCATTCCCTACCGGCGGGTAACGCGCGAGGGTCTCCTACCGGTTCGCGGCGAGAGACCGGGAAGCGCGCCGCTCAGCTCTCCGCGGGGACGCGGGCGGGGCGCAGCGGCAGCCGGCGGCGACGCCGGCGGCGCTCGGCGCGTTCGCGGGTGTGCCGGTCGAGTTCCTCCATGAGGCGCATGCCCCGGTGCTCGGGGTCCAGTTCGTCGAGGACACGGTCGATCTCGGCGAGCATGGCCCCGTAGAGCTGCCAGTGCCCCGGTTCGCGCAGGGCGAGGGCGAGCAGGAGGGGGGCGGCGCGCTCACGGCAGGCGCGGGCGGCGCGGAGCTCGCCCGCGAGGCGGCTCTCCGCCGCCTCGGCGTCCTCGCTGCCCCGCGCGGTGACGAGGACGGCGAAGCTGACGAGGGTGTCGGCGGTGTACTGGAGGGTCTCGCGCACGGCGAGGGCGGTGTCGCGGGGCAGCAGGTCGTCGCCGTCGCGCTCCTTGGCCAGGTCGGTCAGGGTGCGGGTGAGCACGCGCAGGACGACCGCGCAGATCTCCAGGGTGTCCAGGCCGGTGCGCAGCACGATGCGGTGCAGCAGGCCCTCCTTGACGCGGGGGTTGAGCCGCAGGCTGTCCTCGGCGGTGCGCAGCGCGGCGTCCACGTCGGCCACGTCGTTGTCCAGCCGCCGGGCCTCGTGCAGGCGGGCGGCGGCCTGCTCCACGGGCGGAGCGCCGGTCAGTTCCTCGGACACGTCGAGGAGCAGCTGCCGCATGCGGCGGGCCATGTCCTCGATGGAGGCGCCGGCGGTGTCCACCCAGACGGGCGGCGCGAGCAGGAGGTTGAACAGCATGCCGACGACGGCGCCGATGAGGGTCTCCAGGACCCGGTCCCAGGCGGTGTGCGCGACCTGGGTGACGCCGAGCACGAGCATCGCGCTGATCGCGACCTCGGGGATGAACTCCTCGACCTTCACGAACCGGCCCACGACGAGCGAGGCCAGGATGACCAGGGCCAGGCTCCACCAGGAGAGGCCCACCAGCACGCTGAAGGCGATGGCGATGAGCACGCCGACGACGACCGAGTTGACCCGGCGCAGGCTGGTGGTGAGGGTCGAGTAGAGGGTGACCTGCACGACGAGCAGCGCCGTCAGGGGCGCGGTCAGGGGCGCCTGTTCGCTGCTGAGCCAGAGCGCGGCGACGTACGAGAGGGTCGCCGCCGCCGTGGACCGTAGCGTCTGGACCGCGAACGGGTCCCGTCGCATCCTCCTCACGAGATCGTCGTACCGGGCGCTCCGACTGCTGCGCTGCGTCACGTGCTCCCTCGTTCCGATCACGGTGTCCCGTCCGCTCCGAGCCTGCCATCCGCGCGGACGCCAGGGCTCCCGGCGCACCGCGCGGACTGCGCGCCTACCCCTGAACGACCGGGTCATGACCCGGGGCGGTCGCCGCGCGTGGGGCGGGTGGGACGCGGGGGTCAGTCGACGCGGATGACGAGCATGCAGGCGTCGTCCTCGTGTCCGGCCTGGTCGGGGTCGGCGAGGACGGTGTCGATGAGCTCCTGCGGCTCGCTGCCGGCGGCGCGCGTCATCGTCTCGGCGAGGCGCTCGATGCCCTTGTTGATGTCCTCGTCCCGCCGTTCCACCATGCCGTCGGTGTAGAGCAGGAGGACGTCGCCGGACCGGAGGGGGGTGGAGGTCGTCTCGTACGCGTAGCCGGGGAGGGCGCCGAGGAGCGGGCCGCGCCGGCCGGTGTGGAGCGGCCGGGCGCGGCCGTCGCGGAGCAGCAGGGGCGCGGGGTGTCCGGCGTCGGCCCAGTGGAGGGTGTGGGAGTCGTCGATGTGGCCGGCGATGACGGTGGCGGTCTGGCCGGTGGGCTCGCTGCAGATCAGTTCGTTGAGCCAGGTGGTGATCTCCCCGGCGGAGGCGCCGGTCTGGGCGAGGCCGGCGAGCGCGTGGCGCTGCTGGGACATGCGGGCCACCGCGTCGAGGCCGTGTCCGGCGGCGTCGCCGATGGCGACCAGGACCCGGCCGTCGGGCAGGAGCCGGCACTTGTACCAGTCGCCGCCGACGGCCGCGTCGGCCTCGGCGGGGCGGTAGGAGGCGGCCACGGTGAGTCCGACGGCGGCGAGGGCCTGGGAGTGCGTGGGCAGCAGGGCCTCCCGCAGCGCGTCGGCGACCCGGCGTTCGGCCTGGGTCTGGCGCCGCAGGCGGTCCGACTCGCGCTCGGTCTCGGCGAGGCGCCGGCGGCTGCGGATCTGGGGCGTGAGGTCGCGGGCGACCAGGTTCAGGGCCCAGGGCCTGCCGTCGGTGCCGGTGACGGGGCGGCCCAGCAGGTCGAGGGTCCGTACCTCCCCGAGGACGACGAACCGGATGCGGGTCCAGGCGGGCTCCTCGCCGGCGAGGACGGAGGTGAGGAACTCGGCGAGGGCCGTCAGGTCGTCCGGCAGCAGGGCGTCGCAGAGCTGTTCCAGGGACCAGGGCATGCGGACGTCGGCGTGGAAGATCCGGCAGAGCCCTTCGGACCAGGTCACCTTCCCGGACAGCAGGTCCCAGTGTCCCCACCCCATCGAGGCGAGGTACTGGGCGTCGATGGTGAGGAGTTCGGTCTGGCTCTGGACGGGGCGCCAGGTGAGCAGCACCTGTTCGCCGCAGAGCGCGGCCGAGTAGAGGAGCGGTGCGCGGTGCAGGCGGCCGAGGCGCTGCTCGGTGTAGTCGACGACCCGGCCCTCCAGCGATCCGCCGTGTGAGACGAGGTCGGCGAGCGCCGGCAGCAGCCCGCTGTTCGCGGCGCCCGGGCGCGCTTCGAGGAAGCGCTGCCCGACCTGCTGGTCGGGGGCCTCCAGCCAGTCGGCGGAGCGGACCCGGTTTCCCGCGACGATCAGGAAGTCCCGGACCCCGCGGGTCGGCTCGTCGTAGACCGGTTCGAGGAGGACGGCGGAGGCGGGGATCGCGCTGAGCGCGGAGCACGTGCCGGAGGCTCCCTTGTCGTGGGTGCTGCACAGGCAGGCGGGCCGGCCGTCACCGGAGGGCGTGGCGGCCGGGACGGCGAACGTCTGGACCGGTGAGGTGAGCTCGTCCCCCGGCGGCGGGGTGGAGGGCTGTTCCGCCGTGCGCCGGACCGACGCGCGCAGGGAGGCGACCTCCCGTCCGATGAGGTCCTTCAGTTCCTCGACGCTGTCGGGCAGCGGAAAACTCATGATCGCCTCCCTGGCGGCACACGCGGCGGGCGCCGCGCCCCCGGCGCGTGCGCGGCGTGCTGCCATGTGCGCCGCTGCCCACGCGCCGGGGGATCATGCGCGCCGGGACGGTGTCCGCGGGGCGGAGGGCCGCCGTCTCACCCGTACGGCTCAGGCCGGTCCGCCGCCCGCCGGTACGGTCGCGGCCTCGGGGTCCTCCGCCCCGGTCCCGGAGCCCTCGCCGGCGGGCGCGGGGCCGTCCGGCTCCCAGCGCAGGAGGTCGCCCGGCTGGCAGTCGAGGACCTGGCAGAGCGCGGCGAGGGTGGTGAAGCGCACCGCCTTGGCGCGGCCGTTCTTGAGGACGGCGAGGTTGGCGGGGGTGATGCCGACGCGCTCCGCGAGTTCGCCGACGGACATCTTGCGGCGGGCGAGCATCACGTCGATCTCCACGACGATCGGCATCAGATCACCTCAGCCAGCTCGTCCCGCATGCGGGCGGCCTCGATGTCCCGGGCGACGGCCTGGGCGAGCAGCACGCGCAGGACGAGGACGATCAGGGCGACGCCGAGCACCGCGAGGCTCGCTCCGCAGATCAGCAGGACGACCCCGGGTGCCACCGCCTCGCCGGGCGCGAGCAGGACCGCGAGGGCGAAGACCACGGCGGCGCCCGCGGCGAAGGCGCCGGTGATGACGTCCACGTACCGGAAGGCGGCGTGCGAGAACACCGTCCCGCGCCGGACCATCGTGACCAGCCGCCAGACGCAGACCAGGACGACCTGGGCGGTCACGACGCCCAGGACGACGATCACGAGCAGCGGGGTCCGCAGATAGGCGTACGTCGCGTTCAGCCCGTTCAGGTCGGAGGCGAGCAGCGGCACCATCACCGCCTCCACGAAGACCGATCCGGTGAACAGCAGCGCGAGCACGGCCCGCAGCGCGAGCACGGCCAACTTTCCCATCGAGACACCTTTCCATCGAGAAGCGATGTGAATCTATCGATTTTCGATAGGCATAGCAAGGGGGGGTGACCCTGTGGTGCGCGAAGGCGTCTCAGGAGGCGCGGTGCACGAGCAGCAGCGCGACGTCGTCGGCCCGGTGCGTGGCGTCCTCGACGTGGCGGATCAGCTCGTCGGCCAGCCGGTCGGGGTCGTCCGCGAACCGTGACCGGGCCAGCCGGTCCGCGAGGTCCGTCATGGCCGTGCCGAGGTCGGTGCCGGGGGCCTCGACGAGGCCGTCGGTGTAGAGGGCGAGCACGGAGCCGGGCTCCCAGGGCATCTCCGTGGTGCGGTACGTGACGTCCGGGGCGATCCCGAGGACGAGCCCCGGCTCGACGTCGAGGACGCGGGCGCCGCCGTCGGGGCCGCGCAGGAGCGGCGGCGGGTGGCCCGCGGTGGCCAGCCGGAGGCGGCCGTGGGCCAGGTCGAGCTCGGCGGTGAGGCAGCTGGTGAACCGGTCGGTGTCGAGGTCGGTGAGCAGCCGGTTGGTGCGGGCGAGGATGTCGCCGGGTGAGGCGCCCGCCGTGGCGTGGGCGTGGACGGCGGTGCGGACCTGCCCCATCAGGGCGGCGGCGGCCGTGTTGTGGCCCTGGACGTCCCCGATGACCGCGATGGCGGTGGTGGGGGTGGCGCGGACGAGGTCGTAGAAGTCCCCGCCGACGTCCATGCCGTGGCCGGCGGGCAGATAGCGGGCGGCGACCCTCACCCCCGGGGGCGGGTTCAGGGTGTGGGGCAGCAGGCCGGTCTGGAGGCTGTGGGCGAGGGACTGCTTGGCGTCGTAGAGGCGCGCGCGGGCCACGGCCTGGGCGATGAGCCCGGCCAGGGAGGTGAGCAGGGCCCGTTCGGCGGGCGGGAAGGGCCGCGGCTGCTCGTAGGAGAGGATCAGCGAGCCCACCGGCCGCCCGGAGGCGATCAGGGGGAGGAACGCCCAGGCGTTGCGGCCCTCGTACCGGGGCGCGTGCGGGTGGACGCGCAGGAGGTCGTCGACGTCCGTGAAGAAGAGGGGGACGCCCGTGGCGAGCACCTGGGCGTCGGCCACGTCCGCGGTCAGGGGCGTGTTGTCGAAGCGCTCGACGAAGTCCTGGCGGTAGCCGCGGTGGCCGACGATGCGCAGCCGTCCCTGGTCGGCGCTCATCATGACGAGGCCCCGCGGTCCGAAGGCGGGGACGATCTGGTCGGCGACGAGTTCCACGACCTCGCGGACCCCGGCCGCCTCGGCCAGGCTGGCCGCCAGGTGCATGAGGCGGTACACCGCGCCGGCGCCGACGGGCTCGGTGACCGGTTCCGGCAGCGCCCGCGCCCCGCCTCCGGCCGCTCCCGCGGCCCCGGCCACGGCCGCCGCTGCCGCGCCGGGGCTCACGGCCGCGCCGGGGGCGGGGGTCGCGTACGGCCCCCCGGGCGGCGGGCCCGCGACCTCGGTGATGTGGACGCTGACCCCGGTGGGGTCGGGATGGAGGTCGAAACGGAGCCATGTGGACGGGCGGCGGACGACGGTCACCGACGTCGGGCGGCGGGTGATCACCGCCTCCCGGTAGCAGTCCTCGAAGGCCGGATCGTCCAGCCACAGCAGCACCTCCCACGGCCGTCGGCCGAGGAGGAAGGCGGCGCCCGCGTTGACCAGCCGGGCGCCCGCGCTGTTGAGGAAGGTGACCCTCCCGTCGAGGTCGAGGGCGCAGCAGCCCACCGGCAGCCGTTCGGCGAACTCGACGGCGGCGGCCCCGAGGGCGGGGTCCGTCTCGGAGGGGCGCGCCGCGTGCACCGCGCGGGGCTCGGCGGGGAGGGACGGCGGGGGCTGCCCGGCCACGGGGGCGAGCAGGCGCGCGGCACGGCGGCAGCAGTCGTCGAGCATCGCGCGTTCCCGGTCGTCGAGCCGGGGCGGGTGCCAGACGGGCCAGAGCAGCACGATGCCGCCGTGGACCGGACCCGTGTCGCCGTCGGCGACGGGGGCGGCGGCCAGCATGAACTCGTACGGCAGGACGATGCCCACGCGGGGGTAGCGGTGGGCGATCTCCTGGCGGCTGCCGAGCCAGACGAACCGCCGGTCCCGGACGGCGTCCGCGACGGGGACGGGCGCGTCGGCCGGGACCCGTACCCACGGGGCGGCGATCTCGGGAGAGACGCCGGAGATCAGGGCGAGGCGCAGGGCGCGCTCCTGCGGCACCAGCAGGTACAGCAGGCCGATCGAGGCGCCGGTGTCCCGCATGACGTCGGCGAGGACGGCGTCCATCCGGCCGTCCTCGAACACGTCCGTGCGGACGCCGTCGGCGGAGGTCCCTGCCACGGGCCGCGCGGCTTCTCCGTCCGGGGCGTCCATGCCGCTCACTCCCCCGTCCCGGCGCGCGCGGCGCCGCACCGGCCGCCCCGCGCCGGGCCGGCGCCCTGCGGCCGGTCCCGGTCGCGGCGGGAGGGCAGGTCACGCATATTCGGACCTTACGTCGGCCCGCCCCCGGCCGCGCGACGAGCCCGCCCGCTCCGGCGTGACGGCCGAGGACCCCGCACGGGCGGGGCCTGCCCCGCCGGTGGCCGTGCGGGGAAATCCGTCACCGCCCGGCCCGGCCGGGAATGCGCGCGCCGGATCCGGGAACGCGGGCCGGGAAAAAGCACCGGGGGACGCGAGCGGCGCCCGGTGCATTCGTCCGTCGGTTCCGCGCGGCGCTCTGCGTGTTCCCGTGCGGTGCGGTCCGAGGTGCGCGACCATACGGACGCCTGGCGCGGTTCACCGCGCTCGTGAACAGCCGGACAGACGCCGTCGTCGACAAGTGGCAAGCCGAAGGAAACACCGAGACAGGAAGAAGGCCGAACGTGTCCGCCAGCGAAAGCGAGAACCCGGCGATCCCCTCCCCGACCCCCACGACGACTCGTCCCCGGACGAATCAGGACTGGTGGCCGAATCAGCTGGACCTCCAGGTGCTCCACCAACACTCCCCGCTGTCCGATCCGCTCGGCGCGGATTTCGACTACGCGAAGGAATTCGCCTCGCTCGACGTCGAGGCCCTGAAGCGGGACGTCTTCGAGGTGATGACGGCGTCCCAGGACTGGTGGCCCGCCGACTACGGTCACTACGGGCCCCTGTTCATCCGCATGAGCTGGCACTCCGCGGGGACCTACCGCATCGCCGACGGCCGGGGCGGTGCCGGGGCCGGCGCCCAGCGTTTCGCCCCGCTGAACAGCTGGCCGGACAACGCCAGTCTCGACAAGGCGCGCCGGCTGCTGTGGCCGGTCAAGCAGAAGTACGGCCAGAAGATCTCCTGGGCGGACCTCCTCGTCTTCGCGGGCAACTGCGCCATGGAGTCCATGGGGTTCAAGACCTTCGGTTTCGCCTTCGGCCGGGAGGACACCTGGGAGCCGGAGGAGATCTTCTGGGGACCGGAGGACACCTGGCTCGGTGACGAGCGGTACAGCGGCGACCGGGAACTGACCGGTCCTTTCGGTGCCGTGCAGATGGGCCTCATCTACGTCAACCCCGAGGGCCCGAACGGGAATCCCGATCCGCTGGCCGCCGCCCGGGACATCCGGGAGACCTTCGGACGGATGGCGATGAACGACGAGGAGACCGTCGCCCTCATCGCCGGCGGGCACACCTTCGGCAAGTGCCACGGCGCCGTCGACCCGCAGTACATCGGCCCCGAGCCGGAGGGCTGCCCCATGGAGCAGCAGGGCCTCGGCTGGCGGAACACGTACGGCACCGGCAAGGGCGCCGACGCGCTCACCAGCGGTCTGGAGGGTGCCTGGACCACGGATCCGACCACGTGGGACAACGGTTACCTGGACAACCTGTTCCGGTACGAGTGGGAGCTGACGACCAGTCCCGCCGGGGCGCATCAGTGGAAGCCCACGGATCCCGCCGCGCGGGACACCGTGCCCGACGCGCACGATCCGTCGAAGCGGCACGCGCCGATGATGCTGACGACGGACCTCGCGCTGAAGGTGGACCCCGTCTACGGGCCGATCACGCGGCGCTTCCACGAGAACCCGGACCAGTTCGCGGAGGCCTTCGCCAAGGCCTGGTACAAGCTGCTGCACCGTGACATGGGTCCGGTCTCGCGGTACCTCGGCCCGTGGGTGCCGGAGCCGCAGCTCTGGCAGGACCCCGTGCCGCCGGTCGATCACGAGCTCGTCGGGGAGGCGGAGATCGCCGAGCTCCAGCGGACGGTTCTCGCCTCCGGTCTGACGGTGTCCCAGCTGGTCGCCACCGCGTGGGCCTCGGCGGCGAGCTTCCGCGGCACGGACAAGCGCGGCGGCGCGAACGGCGCGCGGATCCGGCTCGCGCCTCAGAAGGACTGGGAGGTCAACGACTCGTCGGAGGTGAAGGAGACCCTCCGGGCGCTGGAGGGCATCCAGGAGGAGTTCAACGCCGCGCGGACGGACGGGAAGCGGATCTCCCTGGCCGACCTCGTCGTCCTGGGCGGCTGCGCCGCGGTGGAGGAGGCGGCGCGCGCCGCCGGGCACGAGCTCACCGTGCCGTTCGCACCGGGCCGTACCGACGCGACCCAGGAGCAGACCGACACCGAGACGTTCGCGGTCCTGGAGCCGCGGGCGGACGGCTTCCGCAACTACGTGAAGGACGGGGAGAAGCTCTCCCCCGAGACGCTCCTCCTGGACCGGGCCAACCTGCTCACCCTGACCGCCCCGGAGATGACGGCGCTGATCGGCGGCATGCGCGTGCTGGGCACCGGGTTCCGGGGGTCCTCGCACGGGATGTTCACCGACCGGCCCGGGACCCTGACGAACGACTTCTTCGTCAACCTCCTGGACATGTCGACCGAGTGGAGGACCTCGGAGAAGGAGGAGAACGTCTTCGAGGGCCGCGACCGTGCCTCCGGTGAACCGCGGTGGACGGCCACCCCCGTGGACCTCGTCTTCGGTTCCCACTCGCAGCTCCGGGCCCTCGCGGAGGTGTACGCGTCGGCCGACGGCGGCGGGCGGCTCGCCCGTGACTTCGTGGCCGCCTGGAACAAGGTGATGAACCTGGACCGGTTCGACCTGCGCTGACCGGAGGAGGGAGGGGCGTCCGCCGCGCGGAGGACGCCCCTCCCTCCTGTCCGGCCTCGCCGGGCCGATCTTGCGAAAGCTTCCGCAACTTCTTGCGGGACGGGCGCACGGCTGCTTGACTCGGCGCCGCCGCGCCGGTCCGGGGCGGTGTGGCCGAGCGGTGGGCCGGCGGGCCGGCCCCGCCGGTGGGAGGGAACGGCGATGAACGAGACGTACGACGTCCTGGTCCTCGGAGGGGCGGGGGTCGACACGATCGTGTACGTGCCCGAACTGCCCCTTCCCTGGGCGGACAGTCATCTGATCGAGCGGGGCATCGAGGCGCGGGCCGGGCAGACCGGTGACTTCGTGGCGCTCGGACTGAGCGCCCTGGGCCTGCGCACCCATCACCTGGACCTGGTGGGTGACGACCCGTTCGGTGACCTCGTCCGGGCCTTCCACCGAAACCGGGGGCTGCCCTTCACGGGAGTGCCGGCGACGGCCGGAACCAAACGGGCGGTCAACCTCGTGGGCCCGGACGGCCGCCGGCTCTCGCTGTACGACGGGAGCCGCGCGGCGCCGGAGGACCGGCTGCCCGGTGAGCTGGTCGGGTCCCTCGCGTCGTCGAGCCGGCACGCCCATGTCTCGATCACCCACGGGTGCGCGGAGGCGCTGCCCGTGCTGCGCGCCGCGGGCGTCACGATCTCGACCGACCTGCACGACTGGGACGGGGAGAATCCCCATCACGAACCGTTCGCGTACGGCGCGGATCTGGTCTTCGTCTCCTGCGCCGCGCTCGGCGATCCGGAGCGGACGATGCGCCGGATCATGGAACGGGGCCGGGCCGGGACGGTGGTCGCGACGGCGGGCGCCGAGGGCGCGTACCTGCTGACCGCCGACGGGTTCGTCCGGGTGCCGGCGGTCGCCCCGGCGGGGCCGGTGGTCGACTCCAACGGCGCGGGCGACGCCTTCGCCGCCGGGTTCCTCTTCGGCCGGCTGTCGGGTGAGGACCCGCTGCGCTGCGCCCTCTACGGGGCGGTGGCCGGCGCCTACGCGTGCACCGTCCCCGCGACGAGGACCGAGGCGATCGACCGGGCCGGGCTGCTCCGGGAGGCCGCGCGCCTGACGGCCGCCGGTCCCGGTGCCGGTGGGGCACCGGGACCGGGGGCCGGCCCGGTCAGCCCGCCGGGGCGCTGACCCGTTCCGCGCCGGGGCGCCCTGGCACGTCGTGCAGCCGGATGGCGTCCGGGCCCGCCGTGGAGTGCCGCTCGGCCCAGTTCTCCAGGGCCGTGCGGCAGGCGTGGTCGAGGTGCTGGATCCCGGAGAGGTCCAGCTCGACCGGCCGGTCCCGGGGCAGGGACTCCAGGGCGTCCAGCACCTTGGGCAGGCGCAGGAAGGTGACGTTCCCCGAGAGTCGTATGCGCACCGTGCCCGACTCGTCCTCGGAGGACTCCACCCGCAGGTGGGAGGCGTCCCAGGCGGCCTTCGCGATGGAGAGGGCGAGTCCGATGAGCACGCCCTCGAACATGTTGACCGTCACGATCGCGACGGCGGTCGCGGCGAGCACCAGGGCCTCGCCCCGGTGGGCGCGCCAGAGGGTGACGATCCCGCGGAAGGGGATCAGTTTCCAGCCGGCGTGGATGAGGACGCCCGCGAGCGCCGGCAGCGGCACGTAGGTGAGGGTGGCCGGGAGCAGGGCGGCGAACAGCAGCAGCCAGACCCCGTGCAGGACGCGGGAGGCCTTGGTCCGGGCCCCGGCCTGCACATTGGCCGAGCTGCGGACGATGACGGCCGTCATCGGCAGGGCGCCGAGGACACCGCACAGCGTGTTGCCGACGCCCTGCGCGACGAGTTCCTTGTCGTACGAGGTGCGGGGGCCGGCGTGCAGCCGGTCCACGGCCGCCGCGCTGAACAGGGACTCCGCCGAGGCGATCAGGGCGAACGCCAGGACGGTGCCGAGCACCGCCGGTTCGGCGAGGGCCGAGAGCGCGTCGGCGCCGGGCAGGTGGACGGCGTCCAGGACGGCACCCACCCGCACCGTGGCGACGGGCAGACCGAACAGCACGGTGGCCAGGGCGGCGAGGACGACCGCGACGAGGGCGCCGGGCACGGCGCGGGCGGCGCCGGGCATCCGCCGCCAGCCCACCATCACCACGATCGTCGCGACGGCGACGGCCGCCGAGGTGAGCGCGGTGCTGTCGCGGAGGGCGTCCGCGGCGGCGGCCGGCAGTCCGGTGATCTTGTCGAGGCCGGAGGCGGGGGCGGCGAGACCCGCGGCGGCGTAGACCTGTCCGACGACGATGATCAGGCCGATGCCGGCGAGCATGCCCTCGACGACCGAGAGGGAGATGGCGCGGAACCAACGTCCCCACTTCAGGGCCCCCATGCCGATCTGGAGCAGACCGGCCGCGAGGACGATGACGCCGAGGACGGCGAGGCCGAAGGCCTGGACCGCCTCCAGGACGAGCACGGTGAGGCCGGCGGCCGGTCCGGAGACCTGGAGGCTGCTGCCGCGCATGAGGCCGGTGACGATGCCTCCGACGATGCCGGTGATCAGGCCGAGTTCGGCCGGGACGCCGGAGGCGACGGCGACGCCGATGCAGAGCGGCAGGGCGACGAGGAACACCACGAGCGAGGCGGCGAAGTCGTGGCGGAGGGTGGCGGGCGCCCGGGACAGGAGGGCGGAAGGGGAGAACGGCATCCGGATCTCCCCCCTCAGAGGGTTTCGAAGGAGTCGGTCCGCGTCCGGTACTCCCGCACGGCGCCGGTGTGCACCTCGTAGTACCAGCCGCGCAGACGCAGCCGGCCTTCCGTGAGGCGCCGTTCGACGCACGGGTAGGAGCGCAGGCGGAGCAGCTGGGCGAGGACGTGGGCCCGGACGGCGTCGGCGACGGCCGGGTCCTCGGGTCGGCCGGGCACCCCGTCGGGCGCGGCGTGGGCGAGCCAGTCGCGGACGGCGGGGACACCGCTGAGGTCGTCACCCCGGACGAGGGCGCCGACGGCTCCGCAGTGGGAGTGGCCGCAGACGACGACGTCCCGGACGCCGAGGACCTCGACGGCGTACTCGATGGTGGCCGCTTCGCCGGTGGGGCGGTCGGAGGCGTACGGCGGGACGATGCTGCCCGCGGTGCGCAGTTCGAAGAGTTCGCCGGGGCGGGCCCCGGTGATGAGCGCGGGGACGACCCGCGCGTCGGAGCAGGTGATGAAGAGAGCGGTCGGTGACTGACCCTCGGCGAGCGGGGCCAACTCCTCGGTGCGGTGTCCGAACGTACGGGCGTTGTCGATGAGGGGCTGCATGGCGGTTTCCTCCTGGCGCGTCGTGGGGGACGCGTCGGACGGGCGGGACGGACGGGGGGCGGGCCGTCTCTCAGCAGCGGAACACCTGGAGCGCGGAAGGGGTGAGCGAAGGGAGGGGACCGGCCCGTGGATGGCGGCGCGGTGCGCGCGTCACGGCGGGCTCGGGCACGGCGCCGTCCCCGGTGACGGGCGGGGACGGGAAGGCGCGGAGGGCGGCGGGCCGGCCGGTGGCGCGCCGGCGGTCGCCGTCGCGGACGCCGCCGCCCCGGTGGGCGGCGGCCAGTTCGCGTTCCTCGGCCGGGGAGAGTTCGTAGGGGGCGGGGGCGAGGACGGGCTGGGCGCCGCGCAGCGGCGGCACCCCGGGCGCGGGTCCGGTCGCGGCGACGGCCGAACCGCCGCACAGGAGGGCGAGGACCAGGCCGACGAGGACGGCGACGGTCGCGCGGGACGTGCCGGAGGGGCGGGTGGACGCGGACACGGTTTCCCCTCCCCTCGGGTGGCACGGGCGCCGGAATTCACCAAAGCAAGTTCAAGAGCAGGTCAATGGAGAGTAATACGCGCATGTGAGGACTGCCGGGCAACACCCCATGAACAGAGGGGGTTTCCGACCGGAACCAGCCTCAAGTTGACGCGATCGCATCGAAAGGAGCACGCGGGGGAACGGCCGGGCGCACGGGGAAGGGACGGTCAGACGGCCGGGTGTACGGGCGGGGGCGGCACGGCCCAGCGGACGGCCGAGGTGACCGCGCGGCCACCGGCCCGGCCGAGGGGCAGCAGGAGCCGTGTGCGGTACGGCAGTTCGAGCGGGCCCCGGGCCCAGGGCGGCAGCAGCTCCACGGCCGCGGCGGCGAGGAGGGCGTACGGCGCGAGCGCGGGGGCGGGGAGGGGCGGTTCGGCGAGGAGGAAGCGGGTGGTGGCCCGGGCCTCGGGGGTGGAGCGGAGTTCCGGTCGGTACGCGGCGATCCGCGCGGTCAGTCCGGCGCGGGTGACCGGTGGGTCCTCGGCGCCGAGCCGCCGGGCGACCGAGGCCATCGAGGCGACGTACTCGTCCTGTTCCCGGGGGTCGAGCGGCCGGCGGCCGTAGCGCTGGTGCGCCCGGAGGAAGCATTCGGTCTCGGCGACGTGCACCCAGGTCAGCAGGTGCGGGTCGGAGGCGCGGTACGGGACGCCCTCACGGGTGCGTCCGTGGATCGCCGCGTGGGTCTCGCGCACCCGCGCGACGGCCCGCTCGGCGTCCTCGGCGGTGCCGAAGGAGGTGACGGCGAGGAAGGTACTGGTCCGCTGGAGCCGGCCCCAGGGGTCCGAGCGGAACCCGGAGTGCGCGGTGACGGCGGCCATGGCCGTGGGGTGCAGCGACTGGAGCAGGAGGGCCGCCAGACCGCCGACGTACATCGAGGCGTCGGCGTGGACGGTCCGCACCGGGCTTCCGGGAGGGAACCAGCGGGGTCCGGGCGTGCCGTGGATGCGGGCGCGCGTCCGGTGGGCGTCCGGCCCCGCGACGCGGTGCAGAAGGCTCTCACCGGCCCGCCCCCGCAGATCGCCGAGGAGCTGCGGCCGCCGGACCATGAGCCCAGTATGCGCCCGGGCGGGGGCCGCCCCCAAGGGTGCGGAAGGCCTCGGAAGGCGGGCGGCGGGCGTTTCCGGGCGCCGGGCCGGCGGGCGCGCGCCCCCGAGGCGTGCGGCTCGTCCGGACACCGCGGGGGCCGCCCGCCGCCCCGCCGGCCGGGCCTTCGCTCAGGAGGTCGGTTCCTGTGTGCCGTCGTCCGGGTGCGGGGCGCGCTGTTCCTCGCGGCCGAGGCCGGGACTCTGCTTCTTGGCGGTGCTGCCGTCCTCGTCCGCCGCGTCCTCCACGGAGCGGTGCTGCACGGCGTCCTCCGCCTGGCGCCGCGCCTCCTCGTCGCCGCTCTCGCCGACGGCCTGGGAGGGGGTGGTGCGCGGCGTCTCGCCGTCGTCCTCGTGGCGCGTCTCGTCCTGGGTCATGGTCTCTCCCTCGCAGGGTCGTACGGGTCGGGCGGCCGGTCCTCGCGGGTGCCCCGGCCGCCGGCGGGGCACGCCGGGCGGCTGCCCCGCGCGCCCGGTCCGAAACGGGCCGTGCCCCGGCCGGCCGAAGGGTCCGGTGGGTCAGAGTTCGCCGGTGGTGATCCGGGCGCAGGCCCGCACCACCTCGGCGAGGTCGCGGCCCTCCTCGTACAGCTCGCGCTGCCGCTGCGCACCGCCGCCGTGCGCGAGCAGGGTCTCCACGCCCTTGACGGCCGCCTCGTGGTCCCCGCTGTCCCGCAGCGCGGCCTCGGTGTGCGTGAGGAGGGCGGCGAGGGCCGTCTCGGCCGGGGTCTCGCGCATCGTCACCGGGTGGAGGAGCGGTCCCTGGAGTCCGGAGCGGGCGGCCCGCCAGGAGGCGAGGCGCAGCAGGCCGGCGGAGAAGTCGGGGACCGGTTCGCCCTCGCGCCAGGCGCGTGCGGAGGTCTCCACCAGGCCACGGGCGAGGGTCGCCACCAGGGCCGTGGTGTCGGGTTCCAGGCAGACGTCGGCGACGCGGATCTCCACGGTCGGGTAGTTGTGGGAGAGGCGGGCGTCGAAGTAGATCATGCCGGGATCACGCAGGACGCCGGTGTCCAGCATGTCGCGGACGCGCGCGTGGTAGCCCTCCGCGTTGCCGAACGGCTCGTACGGCCCGGCGGACGGCCAGCGGTTCCAGACGCGGCTCCGGTAGCTGCTGTAGCCGCTGTCCATGCCCTGCCAGAACGGGGAGTTCCCGCTGATCGCGTTGAGGAGGTAGAGCCAGGGCCGCATGCGGTCCAGGACGGCCACGCCCTCCTCGTCGGACTCCACGGAGACGTGGACGTGACAGCCGCAGGTCAGCTGTTCCTGGGTGGTGAGGCCGAACTGTTCGGCCATCCAGCGGTAGCGGCGGCCGAGGTTCCTGGACGGCTCCACCGGCAGGGGCGAGGTGGCGAGGGCGGCGACGCGGGCGCCGGCCTGCTGGGCGTGGCGTCCGGCCTCCCCGCGCCAGCGGACGATCTCCTCGCGCAGGGCGTTCATGTCGGCCAGCGGCCGTGTGGCGAACTCCAGCTGCTCCTGGTGGAGCTCCTTCTCGAAGACCTCTTCCGCGGCGTCGTCGCCCCCCGCGGCGACCGCCGCCAGGACGGCCGAGGACACCGCCAGGGGCTCCCCGGTCCGCTCGCTGACGAGCAGCAGCTCTTCTTCGACTCCTACCGTGCGCATGGTCGCTCTCCCGCCTCCGCCGGGACGGCCGGCCCGGTTGGCCGCCGTCCCGCGAAGGTCATCCCTCGTTCCTGAGCCGCTCGTGCCCGGGAAGCGGCGGGTCATGCCCGCCGGAGGTCCGGGGCACGGGCGACTTTCGTCACGTCCGGCGTCACGTCCGGCCCGGGACGCCGGGAGAGGCACGGCAGAAGCCGGTCTCAGGGCCGGCGCCAGTCGTTCCTGTCCAGGTGGGAGCCGGCCATGGGGCCCATGCGGAGCATGCCGCCGTCCACGGCCCAGGAGGCGCCGGTGACGTAGGAGGACCCGGGCCCGGCCAGGAAGGCGATGACCTCGGCGACCTCCCGCGCGTCCCCGGGACGGCCGAGCGGGATGCCGGGCCTGTCCTCGTCCCGTACGTCGGTGTCCTCCTGGCCCGTCATGGGGGTGGCGATCTCGCCGGGGGCGACGGCGTTGACGGTGATGCCGTGCTCGGCGAGCTCCAGCGCCATGACCTGGGTGAGGAGGCCGAGGCCGCCCTTGGCGGCGCAGTAGGGGCCGGAGCCCACGCGGGGCTGGTGCTCGTGCACGGAGGTGACGTTCACGATCCGGCCCCCGCCCCCCTGGTCGATCATGCGCCGGGCCGCCCGCTGGGAGCAGAGGAACGGCCCCACGAGGTCGACGTCGAGGACGTGGCGGACCGTGTCCAGGTCGAGGTCGAGGAAGGGGGTGGCGGTCCCCGTGCCGGCGTTGTTGACGAGGACGTCGATGCGGCCCAGTTCGTCGGCGAGCCGGTCGACGACGTCCGCCGCCTCGGGCAGCTGCGTCAGGTCGAGCGGGGCGACCGCGGCACGCCGGCCGAGCCGGGTCACCTCCTCCGCGGTGGCGCGGGCCCCTTCCTCGTCGGTGTGCCAGGTGATGCCGACGTCGAGGCCCGCCTCGGCGAGCCGTACGGCGGTCGCCCGGCCGATGCCGGAGTCGGACCCCGTGACGACGGCGGTGAGCGGGCGGAAGCGCCCGGGTGCGGCCTCCGGCGCGGAGTCGGTCATGGGTGTTCCTCCTTCTCCCCCGCCGCGCGGGCGGGGCTGATGGGGTCGCGGAGTTCTCGTCGCACGGTGCCGCCGTGCTCAGAGCGCGGCGGGGAACCGCTGCCAGACGCGGTGCTTGCCGAGCAGTTCGGTCAGGGTCGCGAGGACGGCGCCGGTGTCGTCGCCGAGGACCACGCCGGGGGCGTCCTCCGGCAGGCCGGCGGCCCGCAGGGCGCCGGCGGCGCCGGGGGTGCCGCCGATGGCCTTGCCGTGGCGGTAGGCCTCGTTCAGCAGGAGGGTCACGCGGGGGTCGACCGGGGGTGTGTCGGCGGGCAGGTGGCCGGCCTTGGCGTCGCGGGAGCCGCGCGCGTCGAGCCCGGGGGTGGGCGCGCCGACCAGGAACAGCGTGTCGAACTCGACGGACCGGGCCGTGGCGAAGGTGCGCCGCACCATGAGGGGAGCGCCCTCGGCGTCGAGTGTGCCGCCCGTGGGGCCGACGATCAGGGGCACCATGCCGGCCGCGTGCACGGCGTCGTGGACGGCGCGCACCGTCTCCGTGGAGGTGGTTCCGTCGGTGACGATGCCGACGGTACGTCCGTCGAGGGGCCACTCCGCGCCGAGCTGGGAGAGCGCGGGGCTCGGTTCGACGTCGGCGAAGGGCACGGTCGCGGGAGGCACGGGCAGGCCGAGTCCGGCGGCGACTCCCTCGCAGAGGACCGGGTCGATGTTGGCGAGGACCGTCAGGGCCCGCTCGCGCACCGCCTGGACGGTGCACTTGCCCAGTTCGAAGGTGTAGGCGGCGATGATGTGCTCGCGCTCGGTCGGCGTCATGCTCAGCCAGAACTGCCGGGGCTGGCTGAAGTGGTCCCCGAAGGACTCGGGGGCGACCCGCCGCTTCGCCGACTCCGGGACGGCGGCCGGAACCTCGACGTAGGCGCCCTGTTCGGCGCTCGCGAGGAAGGGGCAGCCGCCGTCGAGGGAGTTGGGCCGGTACGGGGCGATGCCCGTGTGGACGGCCGTCTGGTGCATGCCGTCGCGGTGCATGTCGTTGACCGGGGCGTGCGGCCGGTTGATCGGGATCTGGGCGAAGTTGGGGCCGCCGAGCCGGCTGATCTGGGTGTCCAGGTACGAGAAGAGACGGCCGGCGAGCAGGGGGTCGTCGGTGATGTCGATGCCCGGCACCAGGTGACCGGGGTGGAAGGCGACCTGCTCCGTCTCGGCGAAGAAGTTCTTGGGGTTCGCGTTGAGGGTGAGCAGGCCGATCGGCTGCACCGGGGCCAGTTCCTCCGGCACGATCTTCGTGGGGTCGAGCAGGTCGATGCCCTCGAAGGTCTGCTCGGGCGTGTCGGGGAAGGTCTGGATGCCGAGTTCCCACTGCGGGAAGGCGCCGGCCTCGATCGCGTCGTACAGGTCCCGGCGGTGGAAGTCGGGGTCCACCCCGCCGGCGATCTGGGCCTCTTCCCAGACCATGGAGTGCACGCCGAGCCGGGGCTTCCAGTGGAACTTCACCAGGGTGGTCCCGCCGTCCTCCGCCTCCAGGCGGAAGGTGTGCACGCCGAAGCCCTCCATCATCCGGTAGGAGCGCGGGATGCCCCGGTCGGACATGTTCCACAGGGTGTGGTGGGTGGCCTCGGTGTGGAGGGTCACGAAGTCCCAGAAGGTGTCGTGGGCGCTCTGGGCCTGGGGGATCTCGCGGTCGGGGTGGGGCTTGCCGGCGTGGATGATGTCGGGGAACTTGACCGCGTCCTGGATGAAGAAGACGGGGATGTTGTTGCCGACGAGGTCGAAGGTGCCTTCCTCCGTGTAGAACTTCGTCGCGAAGCCCCGGGTGTCCCGGACGGTGTCGGCGGAGCCGCGCGAGCCGAGGACGGTGGAGAACCGGACGAAGACCGGCGTCTCGGCGTCCGGCGCGAGGAAGGCCGCCTTCGTCACCCGGGAGGCCGTACCGTAACTGCGGAACACGCCGTGGGCCGCCGCGCCACGGGCGTGCACGACGCGCTCCGGGATGCGCTCGTGGTCGAAATGGGTGATCTTCTCGCGCAGATGGTGGTCCTGGAGCAGGACGGGGCCGCGCGCCCCGGCCTTGAGCGAGTGGTCGCTCTCGTAGAGGCGGGCGCCCTGCGCGGTGGTGAGGTAGGCGCCGCTCTGCGCCACGCGGGCGGGGTCCTCGCCGGTGGCCTGGCCGGTGGGGCTGACCGTCTCGGGGCCCTCCTGGTCCGGCGCCGGGGGCAGCGGCGTATGGGGTTCGCGGGGCTCGTGCGGCTCGGTGGGCTCGTGAGGTGCGTGGTTCGCGGTCACGGGCGTCGCTCCTGTACATAGTGGGGATCGGACGCGTCGAGCGCGCGCCGTCCGTCCGGCGGTCCGCCGCGCGGAGGATCGGATGCGCACGTGGTTCTCCGCGTGCCCGATCATGGGCGCGCCGAACATCCCGGCGCGCACTTTTTGTCCTCTCCGCACTCTCCCCTCCGGTGCCGGTGTCCGCAATCGAGAGGGCTCCGGTTCGCGGCGGGTGCGGCGGGGCGTGGACGGCCGGCGCGGGGCCCCGTCGTCAGCAGTGACATCACCGCATGGACATGACGGGCGGTGGCCCGCGAGGATGACCGCATGCTGAGCACTCTCCTCGCGTTCCTCGGCGCCTGCGCCCTCATCGCCGCCTCCCCCGGCCCGAGCACGATGCTGATCATCCGCCAGTCGCTGCGGAGCCGGCGCGCCGGTTTCCTCACCGTGCTCGGCAACGAGACCGGCGTCTTCCTCTGGGGAGTCGCCGCCGCGCTCGGTCTCACGGCGCTGCTCGCGGCGTCCCAGGTGGCGTACGACGTCCTGCGGATCGCCGGCGCCGTCGTCCTCGTCGTCTTCGGCGTCAAGGCCCTGCTGGACGCCCGGCGGGGGCGCGGGGAGGAGAAGGGGGACGGACCGGAGGAACCGGTGGCCCGGTCCGGCGGGGCGGCCTACCGCTCGGGCCTGCTGCTCAACCTGGCCAATCCGAAGGCCGCGGTCTTCGCGATGTCCTTCCTTCCGCAGTTCGTCCCCTCCGGGGTGGCCCCGCTGCCCGCCATGATCGCGCTGGCGGCCGTCTGGGCGCTCTTCGAGGTGGGGTACTACGGGATGTACGTGTGGTTCGTCGGCCGGCTGCGGGCGGTGCTGTCCCGGGCGGGCGTGCGCCGGCGCCTGGAGCAGGTCTCCGGGGGTGTCCTGCTTCTGCTGGGTGTCCGGATGGCCGTCGAGGGGTGAACCGGCGTCCCTCGTTCGCCACCGTGCTGGACACCGCCCCGCTCGGCCGGGCCACCGACCGCTTCCCGGGGAGCTGCGGCACACCCGGGCACCGGCCGCGTGCCCGCCCTCCGACGCGGACGGCGGCCGGGCGCGGGCGGGCCGGCCGCCCCGTCAGGCGTCGTCGCCGGCGAGCATGCCCTCGCGCAGCCGGGTCAGGCTGCGCGACAGGAGCCGGGAGACGTGCATCTGGGAGATGCCGAGGCGCTTTCCTATCTCGGCCTGGGTCAGTTCCTCCACGAACCGGAGGTGGAGCAGGCGCCGGTCGCGTTCGCCGAGGCGCTCGACCAGCGGGGCGAGGGTGTGGAAGTCCTCGAAGAGGCCGAGAGCCGGGTCCTCCTCGCCGATGAAGTCGGCGAGGGCGGCGTCCACGTCCTCGGAGTCGTTGCCGACGGCGGCGTCGAGGGAGGTGGAGTGGTAGCCGTTCGAGGCGATCTGCGCCTCGACCACCTCGTCCTCGGAGATGCCCATGTGCTCCGCGAGTTCGGCGACGCGGGGGGAGCGGCCCAGGCGCGAGCCGAGCGCCTCGGTGGCCCTGGCCAGCTCGACGCGGGCCTCCTGGAGACGGCGCGGGACGTGCACGGCCCAGGTCGTGTCCCGGAAGAAACGCTTGATCTCCCCCACGATGCACGGCACCGCGAACGTCGTGAACTCCACCTCGCGCGAGATGTCGAAGCGGTCGATCGCCCTGATCAGACCGACCAGGCCGACCTGCACGATGTCCTCCATGTCGTCGCCCCGGCCGCGGAAGCGCCGGGCCACGTACCGGACCAGGGACATGTTCATCTCGATGAGGGTGTTGCGGACGTACTGGTACTCCGCCGTCCCCTCCTCGCGTTCCGCGAGTTCACGGAAGAACACCTTGGACAGTTCGCGCGCATCGCGCGGTGCGACCTCGTGCGGAGCGTCGACCACGGGCAGGCCGCCGGTCGTCTCGCGCTCGGTGTCCGTCGTCGTCGCCTTCGCCACCTGGGTCCGCACGGGGACAACCTCCTGTTCATAGCCGAACGTTGGCCTGTGACGCCTCGCGTACCCCCACTTCTCCGGGGCACTCACCCTTCTTTTCGCGAAGGGTGAGTGGAGGTGTACGCGGCGGGGCCGGCCGGGACGGTGGACGTCCCGGCCGGCCCCGTCGGCCTGCCCTCGCGGGGTGACCTGTTACGGCTTCATCTCGTAGGCGCCGGAGAGGGCTTCGACGCGCTCCCAGACGCGGCCCGAGCGGGCCTCGTCGACGACCGGGCGCCGGACGGCGCCGAGGGCCCACTCCTGCTGCTGCTCGGTGGCGGAGTCCTTGCCGTGCAGCTCGACGGCGTGCGCGGAGAAGTCCCGTACGAGCACGGCGAACAGCTCGTCAAGAACGTCCGTGTCGGGCCCGGTCAGGGCGGCCTGCTCCAGGACGAGCTGGCCGTGGACGACGAGCGCGAACAGCTGGCCGACGGCGAGGAGGAGGTCGAGGTCGCGGCTCTGCTCCTCGTCCGGGGCGGCGGTGGCGACGAACGCGCAGAGGGCGTCGGCCTGCTCGCGGAAGCGCGCCACGTTGGGCAGGTGGGCGTACGCGTCGAAGGCCGGGCGCCAGTCGTGGAAGCGCACCGAGCCGAGGCCGCGGGCCGGTCCCTGGCGGAAGAGGAAGGTGTCGTCGGCGGCGTCGAGCCGGGTGGGGACGGGCTCGTAGGCGACCGGGTCGAGCAGGTGGTTGCGCATGAACTTGAGGATCAGCGCCAGGTTGACGTGGACCGTGCCCTCCAGCTTGGGCAGGCTTCGGATCTCGACGGCCGCCTGCGCGAAGTAGTTGTCCTTCTCGAAGCCCTTGGCCGCGATGACGTCCCACATGAGGTCGATGACCTTCTCGCCCTCGGTGGTGACCTTCATCTTCGTCATCGGGTTGAAGAGGAGGTAGCGGCGGTCGTCCGGTCCCGCGGTGCGGAAGTAGTCGACGGCGCGGTCGCTGAACAGCTTCATGCCGACGAGGCGGACGTAGGCGTCGGTGAGTTCGCGCCGCACGTGCGGGAAGGCGGTGACGGGGCGGCCGTACAGGATGCGGTTCTGCGCGTGGGTGACGGCCTCGTACATCGCGTGCTCGCAGATGCCGATCGAGGCGGTGCACAGGTTGAACTTGCCGACGTTGACCGTGTTGAGGGCGGCGTCGAAGGCGGCGCGCCCGGTGTGCAGGACGTCCTCGGCGGCGACCGGATAGTCCTCCAGGCGGAACTCGCTGACGTACTTGGAGGAGTCCACGACGTTCTTCACGAGGTGGTAGGCGGGGTGACGGCTGTCGGCGGCGAAGAAGACGTAGCCGTCGGGGCCCTCGACGTCGGTGCGGCGGCCGAAGACGGAGACGAGGCCGGCGGCGTTCCCGTTGCCGATGTAGTACTTGGAGCCGGTGGCGCGGAAGCCGCCCCGGCCGTCGGGCTCCAGGAGCATGTCGGTGGAGTAGATGTCGGCGCCGTGGGTCTTCTCGGAGAGACCGAAGGCGAACACCTCGCCCTGGGAGAGGAGTTCCGCGGCGCGGGCGCGGGCGGCGGCGTTGTCGCTCTGCCAGACCGGGCCGAGGCCGAGGATGGTGACCTGCCAGGCGTACCAGTAGTCGAGCCCGTAGAAGCCGAGGACCTCGTTCAGGGCGGCGATGCGGGCGGTGTCCCAGCGCTTGTCGGTCCCGTCCTCGCCGGCGGCGGAGGAGGGGGTGAGGAAGGTCGCGAACAGCCCTTCCTCCGCGGCGAAGGCGAGGAAGTCGCCGAGCCACGCGCGGGTCCGGTAGTCCTCGATGATCCGCCGCTTGCCGCGCGACTCGAACCAGTCGACGGTGGCGCGCAGCAGCCTGCGGGTCTCCGGGTCGAAGTGCGCGGGGTCGTAGGTGCGCGGGTTGAACAGCAGCGGGTCGGTCATGGCGCCGCCTTTCGGCTGGAGGTGCGGATGGAGGGGGAGGGCGGAGGGGCCCGGCCGGTGGCCCGCCGGTCAGCTGCCGGGGGCGCCGAAGCGGGCGAGGGTGGTGAGGACGTCGTCCAGCCAGGCGATCATCATGCGTTCGTAGGCGATGCCGCCGCGCAGGACGACGTGCTGGAGCTCCCGCTCGGGATCGGGGGGTCCGTCGGGGTCCGCCGCCGCCCGGGCCTCGGGGCCGGTGAAGTCGCGGACCTCTCCGGAGAGGTAGTGGGCGAGCCGGTCGGTGTGCGCCTGCCGGTGCCGCTCGACCTCGCGGATCAGGGCGGCCGGGTCGTCGAAGGCGGCACCGCGGATCTTGACGGCGAGGTCGTGCCGGACGCTTTCGGGCTCGATGGGCGCGTGCAGCCAGGCGGCGAGCGCGTCCCGTCCGGGGCCGGCGACGGAGTACTCCTTCTTGTCCGGCCTGCCCTGCTGCGGGACGTCGCGCACGTCGATCCAGCCGTCGTTCTCCATGCGCTTGAGGACGCGGTAGATCTGCTGGTGGGTGGCGGTCCAGAAGTATCCGATGGACCGCTCGAAGCGCCGGGCCAGCTCGTAGCCGGAGCCCGGCTTCTCGAGCAGGGACACGAGGATCGCGTGTTCGAGCGCCATGGCCCCGATCTTGCTATGCAACGAGTTGCATAGCAAGGGTGCGGGGGCCGGTGAGACACGGCTCACGGAGAACCGGCGGGCCCGGGGCGTTCCGGGCGGCCGGACCGGTCCGCCGCTCCCCCTCTCACCGCACGGGGGCCGGCGCGGGGTCCCCGGCCGGGGCGGCACCGGACCCCTGGGGGCGGATACGGCCTGACGGGCGCTCAGGAGGCGGGCGGGGTCCGGCCGGCGGCGGGGGACGCGCCGGACGGGTGCGGGGGTAGGGTGCCGTCCGGCAACAGAGGTCCGCACGGGGAGACATGAGTACATGAGTGGGCAGCAGTCGGGGCGGGACGGAGCGGGCGAGATCTTTCAGCCGCTCGCGGCGGACGACCCCACCACCGTCGCCGGGTACCGGCTCGCCGCCCGCCTGGGCGCGGGCGGCATGGGCAAGGTGTACCTGTCGTACACGCCCGGCGGGCGGGCCGTGGCGATCAAGGTGATCCGGCCGGAGTTCGGCGAGGACGCCGAATTCCGCCGCCGGTTCGCCCAGGAGGTGCGTTCGGCGCAGCGGGTCCAGGGCCTCTACACCGCCCCCGTCATCGACGCCGATCCGGACGGGACCCGCCCGTGGCTCGCCACCGCCTACGTGCCGGGCCCCTCACTGGCGGACGCGGTCGTCGCGCACGGCGCGCTGCCGGTGGAGACGGTGCTGCTGCTGGTCGCCGGCATGGCCGAGGCCCTGCACGTCATCCACGGAGCGGGGATCGTGCACCGCGACCTCAAGCCGTCCAACGTGCTGCTCGCCGCCGACGGGCCGCGGGTCATCGACTTCGGCATCGCCCACGCCGCCGACGCGACCTCGCTCACGGGCAGCGGCGTCACCATCGGGACACCGTCCTTCATGGCTCCCGAGCAGGCGGCGGGGAGGCGGGTGACCCCGGCGACGGACGTCTTCGCGCTCGGTCAGGTCGCGGCGTACGCGGCGATGGGGGTGCCGGCCTTCGGCGAGGGCACCTCGCACGGGGTGCTGTACCGCATCGTGCACGAGCAGCCCGACCTGAGCGGGCTGCCGGAGCGGCTGACGGAGCTGGTGACGCGCTGCCTGGCGAAGGACCCGGAGGCCAGGCCGTCCGTGCGGGAGGTGATCCGGCTGTGCCAGGCCGCCAACGAGGCGACGGTGCTGCGGCGCCCCGAGGACTGGCTGCCGGCCTCGGTCTCCGCCGACATCACCGCCCGGGTGGCGGCCCCGGCTCCCGCCCAGGCCCCTCCCCCGCCCTCCGCACCGCCGACCGCCCCCGGCACGGTGCCCACCGCGCCCGCCTACTCCCCCACGGCCCCGGCCGGCCCCGCCGCGCCGGTCACCGCACCCGCTGCCGGGTTCGGGCCGCCCACCGGCGCGCCGGGGCGCCCGGCCACGCCGCCGCCGGGGACCGGTCCCTCCCCCGCCTTCGCGTACGCCCCCACGCAGCACCGGGGTCCGGGCGGAGCCCCGTCCCCCGGCCCGTACCCCCCGGGCTTCCCGCCCCCCGGTACCGGCCCCCGACCCGCGGCGGGGCAGGCGCGGCGCGGTCTGCTCGTGGCCCTCGTCGCCGCCCTCGCCTTCGGCGTCGCGGGCGGCGTGACCGCGTACGTCCTGCTGAAGGACCAGGGGCAGCGGACCGGAGCGGACGGCGGCGCGCAGCCGGACGGGCGCGGCGGCGACGCCTCCCGGGGCGGCTCCACCGGCCCGGCGACCGGCGCCACGCCGGGTGCCACGGCCTCCGCCTCCCCGGCCGCCGCCACGCCGAAGGCCGTCGAGTTCAAGGACATCGACCTCCCGGCCGGCTACCACCTGAACCTCGGCGACGAGGTCGTCCGGCCGGAGGACGGCGAGGACGGCGGGTACGAGCTCTCGTACGACACCGGCGACTACCTCGACGCGGAGGGCAACGGCGGCCATCTGGTGCTCCTCGACCCGGGGCAGAAGGGCTCGCTCGCGACGTGCCGCGCGGAGACCCGCTTCGCGCAGGACGTCTATGTCAAGAGCCTCTCCCAGGGGCGCCAGATCTGTGTCACGACGGGTTCGGGCCACATGGGCCTGGTCACGATCAGGGGCTTCTCCTCGAAGGACTCCCCCAGCAAGTACCTGACGCTCGACCTGACCGTCTGGCGGAACGCGGCCGCGGCGCCGCGGAGCTGACGGCCCCGACGGCGGAAGGGCTCCCCGGTACCGGGGAGCCCTTCCGCCGTCGGACCTCGTCCGCCCCTCCGCCCCCCTCGCGCCCCGGGGCCGGTTCCGTCCCTACACCCCGGCTTCCCCGGCCGGCGCCAGATGGCGCCACAGGAAGGTGTGGACCAGGGCCCGGTTGTGGGCGGCCTGTTCGTTGTCGCTCGCTCCCGCGTGCCCGCCGCCGGTGTTCTCGTGGAACAGCACCGGGTGGCCGAGGGCGCGGAGCCGGGCCGCCGCCTTGCGGGCGTGTCCCGGGTGCACCCGGTCGTCGCGGGTGGAGGTCATCAGCAGCACCGGCGGGCAGCTCCGGTCCGCCGACAGCTGGTGGTACGGGGAGAGGTCCCGCAGGTGCGGACGGTCGGCGGCCACGTCGGGGTCGCCGTACTCGGCGGTCCAGGAGGCTCCGGCGAGGAGCTTGTGGAACCGCAGCATGTCGAGGAGCGGCACCTGGGCGACGATCGCGCCGAACAGCTCGGGGTAGCGCGTGAGCATCGCGCCCATGAGCAGGCCGCCGTTGCTGCCGCCCAGGGCGCCGAGCATGGCCGGGGTGGTGATCCCGCGGGCGACGAGGTCGGCGGCGACGGCGGCGAAGTCCTCGAAGGCGCGCGGCCGTTCGGCGCGGAGCGCGGCCTGGTGCCAGGCCGGTCCGTACTCGCCGCCGCCCCGGATGTTGGCGATGACGTAGGTGCCGCCCCGCTCCAGCCAGGCACGGCCGGTGACCGCCCCGTAGGAGGGGGTGAGGGAGACCTCGAAGCCGCCGTAGCCGTACAGGAGGGTGGGGCCGGGCCCGGTGGCGGTGGGGTCGGGGCCGATCACGAAGTACGGCACGCGCGTGCCGTCGGCGGAGCGCGCGAAGTGCTGGCGGACGGAGAGGCCCGTCGTGTCGAAGCGGGCGGGGGCCTGCTTGAGGACCTCCGAACCGCCGCCGATGTGCCCGTGGTACAGCGTGGACGGCTGGAGGAAGCCGGACACGTCGAGGAAGTACTCGTCGGAGACGTCCGGGTCGGTGTCCACCACGCCGACGGCGGAGAGGGGCGGTACGTCCGCGAGGGGTTCGCGGGTCCACTCGCCTCCGGTGACGGGGGTGAGGACCTCGATGTGGGTGCTGACGTCCCGCATCACCTCCAGGACGAGGTGGTGCCGGGTCCACACGTGGCCGGCGAGCGCGGTCCGCTCGTCCGGCGTGAACAGGACCCGGGGCGTGCGGTCGCCGGCGAGGAAGGCGTCGAAGCCGAAGGCGAGGAGCGCGCCCGCGGGCTGCCCGAGCCACGGCGACTTCAGGGTGACGACGAGGTGGTCCCGGTGGGCGTACGCCTCGGCGTCCTCGGGGACGTCGATGCGGACGAGGGTGGAGTCCTCGCGCAGCAGGTAGGTCTCGCTGCGGTAGAAGTCCAGGGAGCGGCCGACGAACGCGCGCTCGTACCCGGGCGTGGTGTCGTACCGGCCCCAGGCGGAGACGTCCGAGGCCTCGGCCTCGAAGACGGTCACGGCCTCCTCCAGGGGGGTGCCGCGCCGCCATCGGCGGACCGTCCGGGGATAGCCGGCGTCGGTGAGCGAGCCCGGCCCGTGGTCGGTGCCGAGCAGGACGGTGTCGGCGTCGATCCAGCCGATCCGCGTCTTGGCCTCGGGGACGTGGAAGCCGTCCTCGACGAAGGCCCGGGTGGTGAGGTCGAACTCGCGCACCACGACGGCGTCGCCGCCGTCGCGCGACAGCATGACCAGGGCCCGGTCGAGGTCGGGGCGGCGGACCCGCGCGCCGGCCCAGACCCACTTCTCGTCCTCGGCCTCGGCGAGCGCGTCGACGTCGAGGAGGACCTCCCACTCGGGGTCGTCCTTGCGGTACTGCTCCGGGGTGGTGCGCCGCCACACCCCGCGTACGTGACGGGCGTCCCGCCAGAAGTTGTAGAGGTACGGGCCCCTGCGGGCCGTGTACGGGATGCGGTCCGAGGCGTCGAGGACGTCACGGAGGCGCTCCTTCAGGGACGGGAAGCCGGGGTCGGCGGCGAGCTCGGCCTCGGTCTCCGCGTTGCGCTCGGCCACCCACGCGAGGGCTTCCTCGCCCAGCACGTCTTCCAGCCACAGGTACGGGTCGTCGTCATCGGTCACATGCCGCATTCTGCAGGCCGGCCGGAGGCGGCGGGAAGGCGGCCCGTGGCGGGTGCGGGGACGGACCGCTCCGCACCCGGCTTCTGAGAGCGCTCTCATGAGGCGTGGTCTGCGGATATCCTGTCCCCACCCGGCCGGGTCGCCGGCGGCCCGCCGACCGGAGGTGCCGGTCCGCCGGACCCGGTGACCGGCGGACCGGCGGACCGGCACCATGAACGACGACCGGCAGACCAGACGAGGAGCGCCCGCCTTGCCCGAGCAGACCACGGGGTCCCGCCCCACGCTGGAAGCCGTCGCCGCCCGCGCCGGGGTGTCCCGCGCCACCGCCTCCCGGGTCGTCAACGGGGGCGTGGGCGTACGGGCCCCGCTGGTCGAGAAGGTGCGCAGAGCGGTGGAGGAGCTCGGTTACGTGCCCAACCACGCGGCGCGCACCCTGGTGACGCGGCGCAACGGAGCGGTGGCCGTGGTCATCGCCGAGCCGGAGTTCCGGATCTTCTCGGACCCGTTCTTCGAACAGCAGGTGCGGGGCATCAGCCGGGAGCTGACGGCCCATGACACCCAGCTGGTCCTGCTGTGGGTGGAGGGGCCGGGCGACCACGACCGGATCGCCCGCTATCTCGGCGGCGGCCACGTGGACGGCGCGCTGGCCTTCTCGCTGCACGGCGACGACGCGCTGGTGGACCTGATCGGCCGGGCCCGGGTCCCGCTGGTCCTGGGCGGGCGGCCCGCCCCGGGGACGGACCCGGCCGTGCCGTTCGTGGACTGCGACAACCGGGGCGGGGCCCGCGAGGCGGTGCGGCACCTGGTCGCGACCGGGCGCCGGACGGTGGCCCACATCTCCGGTCCGGCCGACCAGACCTCGGCCCTCGACCGGCTGCACGGATACCGCGACGTGCTGATCGACGCCGATCCGGAGCTGCTCGCCCGGGGCGACTTCACGGAGGAGAGCGGGGCCCGGGCGATGGCCGGGCTCCTGGACCGGCGCCCCGATCTCGACGGGGTCTTCGTGGCCAGCGACCTGATGGCCCTCGGCGCGCTGCGCACCCTGCGCGAGAGCGGGGTGCGGGTGCCGGAGGACGTGGCCGTGGTCGGTTTCGACGACATGGCCTCGGTGGTCGGGCGGGCCGACCCGGCCCTGACGACCGTGCGCCAGGACATCGAGGGCATGGGCCGGCTGATGGTCCGGCTGCTGATGCGCCTCCTGGACGGCACGGGGGCCGGGGTCCCGGAGTCCGTCATCACCCCCACCTCGCTGGTGCTGCGCGGCTCCGCCTGACCGAGGCACGACACGGGCGCGGCGGCCCCGGGGGTGTCGGGGGGCCGCCGCGCCGTGCGGCAGGGCCGGGTCAGCCGTACGGGATGACCACCACGGAACGGTCCGCGCCGGTCCTCAGGCGGGAGTCCCCGTTCCCGATGGCGCTCCAGACCTCCAGCCGGACGGTGCCTCCGCGCAGGTCGCCGAGGGTGCCGGTGGCGGACTTCAGGCCCCGGGCGGCGGTGTAGTCCTCCCAGCCCGTGACGGGGTCGGTCGCGAAGTAGTGGTAGGTCTCGGTCCGTTCGAAGGTGCCGTCGCCGGTGAGGTCGTAGCTGACGCGGGCCTGCTGGCCGAGACCCACGGCCGTCCCCGCGTCGACCTGGAGGCGGAAGGCGGTGGCGGCGCCGGACCGCAGGGCCGCGTGGACGCCCCTGGCCTCGTAGACGAGCGGACGGTACGGGGTGCCGTCGTGGTTGGCACCCTGGGCCGAGGCGAGGACGTCGGCGCCCTCGGTGCCGCCGGTGGCCGTGGTGAGCGTGCCGCCGGAGCGCAACTGGAAGGTGTTGCCGGCCGGGGGCTGCGGGTCCGGGTCGGTGGAGCCGGGGCCGGTGGCGGTGGCCGTGGAGCGGGCCGGCACGGAGAGGGTGCGGCCGTCGGAGAAGGTGACGGTACGGGTCGTGGAGCCGTGGTTGTGGGCGGCGTAGGTGCGGGTGGTGCCCTTGGTGAAGACGGCCGCGGTGGGCAGGTCGGCGGTCACGGCGGGGTCGGGGGCGCCGAGCGTGTCGAGGGTGGTGATCCAGTGGTAGGTGTGGGCCCGCGACTCCCCCGCCTCCGGGGTGTAGGAGGCGTTCCCCGCGTCCCACTGCGCCTTCGCGGCGGCCGGGTCGGCGAGGGAGCGGAATTCCCAGAGCAGGTCGCGCCATTCGACGGCGGGTCCGCCGTTCTCGCGTTCCATCTCGGCGAGGTTGCGCCGGACGGCCTCCTTGTGGCCGCCGAGGTGGAGTGAACCGCCGGTCACCGGCAGGACGTTGATGCCGTGGATCTCCTCGGGGTTGGCGGTCCACCAGGTGGCGTAGGCGGCGCCGCTGCCCCAGACCATGCCGGCGGTGTCATGGCCGAAGGAGGCGGGGAAGACCTGCTGGTCGGCGTCGAACCAGTACTGGGCGATGGCCTCGCCCTCGGTGGTGAGCAGATAGCTGCCGAGGTCGCGCAGGCCGGTGTCGCCGGTGGCGGAGCCCCACAGGACGAGGGCGGCGCTCAGGTTGGTGGACTCCGAGGAGGACTCCTGGTTGTTGCCGGCGGCGAAGCCCTGGTGGCCGCTGGCCCAGCTGTGTCCGGCGTAGACGTCGAAGCCGCGCAGGAAGGGGTAGGCGGTGTCGGTGCGGCTGGGGTTGGCGGTGTCGCGGACGAGGGTCTTCACCATGCCGCCCCAGGCGGAGTCGGCGGCCCAGCCCGGGTCGTACTGGGCGACGATCGCGGCGGCGTACACGTAGTAGCCGTAGTGGAAGTGGTGGTCGTTGAGTTCGGTGTCGCTGCCGTAGGAGGCCGGGTAGCCGGTGAGGGTCTTCCAGACGCGGTCGTACGAGAACTCGCTCGCCCCGCCCGCGGTGAACCACTCCTGGAGGCGGCCCTTGATCAGCCCGAGGAGCCGGTCGCGGACGGCGCCCTCGCCGATCTGGTCGGCGACGGGCACGAGCTGGGCGAGCTTGCCGAGCGCCTTGCCCGTCCAGTAGGTGTCGACCGCTCCGGAGAACGGGTCGGCGGAGTTCACGACCTCGTTCAGGTGGCCGCGCAGCCGGGCCGTGTCCGTCCCGGCCGCCCTGGGCAGCGCCGGCAGGACGGGGGCGGCCTTCTGGGCGGTGGTGAAGGAGGCGGCCGCGCGCACCTTCATGGTGCCGCGCGGGGAGACGTACGTGTACGGGGTGAGGGCGTCGGTGGTGTGCAGCCACTGGTGCCGGTAGAGCGCCTGGAGGGTGCCGCGCTCGGTGCCCTCCTTCGCCTCGGTGGCGAGGGTGTAGGTGGCGCGGACGGTGCCCTGGGAGGTGCTCCAGTTGACGGTGGAGCCGGTGACGAAGCTGTACGCGTACGTGCGGAAGGTCGCGAGTGCCTCGGGGGAGGGCAGGACGGCGACGGAGAAGTAGTCCTTGCCGGCGAGGCCGGCGGTGAGGGTGGAGCCGGCGATGTTCCAGTCGGCCCCGGTGGGGGCGAAGAGGGCGTAGTGGTGGCCCGCGACGGTGATGCCGAGGACGTTTCCCTGGTCGGCGAAGACGGCCGGGGCGGTGGCGGTGGTGACGCGGGCGTCGCCGCCGGTGCCGCGGGCGTACACGAAGGGCATGCCGTGGCCGATGGTGGTGCGCAGGGTGCGGGCGCCGTCCGACCAGTAGGGGGTGACGGTCCAGTCGGACCAGCCGTCGACCTTGGTGTCGGGAGCGTTGAGGCCGGTGAGCCCGATGGTGAGGTCCCGCTTGTGGGCGTACTCGTACTGGCGGCCCTCGCCGACGACGGCGGGGCTGGTGGGGTAGCCGACGTCGAGGCCCGCGGCGGTGGCCTGGTAGGTGAGCGGGTGGCCGTACATGGGGGTGGAGTACGGGTTGTCGCCGTAGCGCTGGAAGGCGAGCGAGGACCACCAGTCGTTGGTGGGGACCGGCCGGCCCTGGGCGGCCGCGGTGACCTTGGGGGTGACGGGCGTGCCGGTGTTGGTGGTGGGCCCGGAGGTTCCCGGGGGCCGGGTGTCGGAGTGGCTTCCGGCGCCGACGGGAACGGTGGCGGCGGCCGCGGGGGTCGCGGCGGGGCCGAGTCCCAGGGCGGCGAGCGCGGCGACCAGGGCCAGTGCGGCGGCCGGTCGGAGGCGGGGGGCTGGCATGTGCGGCACCTCGATGGGGACGGGGGTGGGGGGCTGTGTGGGGGGCGCATGCGGGGCGGGGACGGGTTCGGGGGGTGCGGCGGGGCTCCGGCGGGTCTCCGGAGCGGTTTCGAGAGCGCTCTCAGATGGCCGGAAACGTAAAACTCCCGAAACCGGGGTGTCAAGAGAGCGTGCATGACGGGGAGTTCACGACCGCTCCCGACCGGCAGGCCTTCAAGTCTTGACGGGACACCCTTGGCGCGGGCACGCTCCAACCGCATCGCTGAGAGCGCTCTCAAAGCGTTTCCCGCTCGACCGGAGCCAAGGAGGCTTCCCATGCCCATCGCCCGAGCCGCCAGGAGAACCGCCGTCCGTCTCGGCGCGCTGGCCCTCACCGGGGCGCTCCTCACCGCCTGCGGAGGTTCCCCGGACTCCCCGTCCGCGGACAGCGCCGGCGGGAAGGTGACGATCACCGTCGACCTGTTCGGTTCGTTCGGGTACAAGGAGGCCGGACTCTACGAGGAGTACGAGAAGCTGCACCCGGGTGTCACGATCAAGCAGACGGACACCGAGGACGAGGCCGACTACTGGAAGTCGCTCCAGACGCGGCTGGCGGGTGGCGGCGGGCTCGCCGACGTCCAGGGTGTCGAGGTGGGCCGGATCGCCTCCGTCACCCAGCAGCAGTCGGACCGCTTCGAAGACCTCCGCACGTACGGCGCCGACCGGCTCAAGGGCCGGTTCGCCGAGGCCAAGTGGGCGGCCGCCACCGGCCGGAACGGCGAGGTCCTCGGCCTCGGCACCGACGTGGGCCCCGAGGCGATGTGCTACCGCGCGGACCTGTTCCGGCGGGCCGGCCTGCCGACCGACCGCGAGGAACTGGCCCGGCGGTGGGCCACCTGGGACGGCTACCTGGAACTGGGACGCCAGTACAAGGCGAAGGCGCCCGGCAGGAGCGCCTGGCTCGACAGCGTCGGCAGCCTCTACTCGATCATGATCGGCCAGCAGAAGGAGCGGTACTACGACGCCTCCGGCAAGCTCATCTGGGAGAACAACCCGGCCCTCCGCGAGGCGTGGGACCACGCCGTGGAGGCGGCCGAGGACGGGCTGAGCGCCCGGCTCGACCAGTGGTCGCCCCAGTGGAACCAGGCCTTCGCCGGCGGCTCCTTCGCCACCATCCCGTGCCCCGCCTGGATGCTCGGCTACATCAAGGGCCAGGCGGGCGAGGCCGGCAAGGGCACCTGGGACATCGCCCGCCTGCCGGGCGGCGCGGGCAACTGGGGCGGCTCGTACCTCTCCGTGCCGAAGGCGGCGAAGCACAAGAAGGAGGCGTACGAGCTGATCGCCTGGCTCACCGCGCCCGAGCAGCAGGCGAAGCTGTTCCGCAAGCAGGGCAACTTCCCCTCCGCCACCGGGGCGATCGACCAGGTCGCCGACGCCGAGGACCCGTACTTCTCCGACGCCCCCATCGGCCGGATCTTCGGCGAGGCGGCGAAGGCGGCCCCCGTGCAGGTCCTCGGTCCGCACGACCAGAACATCGCCCAGCAGATCACCAACGCGCTCAGCGAGGTCGAGCGGAAGGGCGTCTCCTCCGAGCAGGCCTGGTCGAACGCGCGCAAGGGCGTCGAGAACACCCTCGGCTGACGCCCCGCCCCGGCAGCGGGCCACGGGGCAGGGGACCGCTCCCCTTTCCGTACCGGCGCGCCCCGCCCCTCCCGCTCCGCGCTCCCCTCCGTACCGGCGCTCCAGGGCCCATCGCCTGCCCACCCCCCTCCGTCCCGCCGCTCCTCCACCCGAAGGGCCGCCCCGTGACCCTCACCGCACCCGAGACCCCGGCGCCGCCGCGACGGGCCGCCACGTCCCCGCCCTCACGGCCGGGGTCCGCCCGGCGGGCCTGGCGGACCCTCTCCCCGTACGCCTACATCGCCCCGTTCTTCACCCTCTTCGCCGCCTTCGGCCTCTTCCCCCTGCTCTACACGGCGTTCGTCTCGCTCTACCGCGTCGAGCTCCAGACGCCCGGCGACATGGAGTGGCGGGGACTGGGCAACTACACCGCCCTGTTCGGCGACAGCTACTTCTGGACCTCACTGCGCAACACCTTCACCATCGGAGTGCTCTCCACGGTGCCGCAGCTGGCGATGGCCCTGGGCCTCGCGCACCTGCTGAACTACCGGATGCGCGGGCGCACGTTCCTGCGGACGGCGATCCTCCTGCCGTACGCGACCTCCGTCGCCGCCGCCACCCTCGTCTTCGCCCAGCTCTTCGGCCGGGACTTCGGGCTGATCAACTACGCGCTCGGGCTGATCGGGATCGACCCCGTCGACTGGCAGACCGGCACGCTCGCCTCGCAGATCGCCGTCTCCACGATCGTGATCTGGCGCTGGACCGGCTACAACGCGCTGATCTACCTGGCGGGGATGCAGTCGATCCCCGACGAGCTGTACGAGGCGGCGGCCATGGACGGCGCCTCGCGGTGGCGCCAGTTCTTCCACGTCACCCTGCCGGGGCTGCGGCCCACCATCGTCTTCACCGTGATCGTCTCGACGATCGGTGCGACCCAGCTGTTCGGCGAGCCGCTGCTGCTCGAAGGCAGTGTCTCGGGCGGCATCTCGCACCAGTACCAGACGCTCGGCCTCTACATGTACGAGCAGGGCTGGGGCTTCTTCCACCTGGGGCGGGCCGCCGCCATCGCCTGGGTCATGTTCCTCCTCATCGTGGTCCTCGTGGGGGTCAACGCCCTGATCGCGCGCCGCCGTTCACGCGGTGAGCCCCGGGAGGGGAGCTCGGGCGCCGGGCGGAGCGGGCGCACCGGGCGCGGCACGCGCGCCCCTCGCCTCGAGCGCGCCCGTCGCACCACCCGTCCTCACACCGACCGCACCGACCGCGAGGAGGCCGGCCGATGACCGCGCTCGCCGACCCGACCGCCCCTCCCCCGGCTCCGGCGGCGGCGCCCCGGCCTCCCGCCGAAGGCCGCCGGGGCCGCCCGCCGCGCCGCCGCCCGTCCGGCGCCGGCCGGACCCTGCACGCCGGCCCGCTGGCGTACGGGATCCTCGTCCTCGCCGTCCTGGTCTCCGCGTTCCCGTTCTACTGGACCCTCGTGGCCGCCAGCCGCTCCAACGCCGACCTGGCGCAGGCCCCGCCGGCGCTGGTGCCCGGTCCGCATCTGATCCGGAACTTCGAGGCGGTCCTCGAGGAGGCCGACATCGGCAAGGCGCTGCTGAACTCCCTCGTCGTGTCGGGTTCGGTCACCCTCGGCACGGTGCTGTGCTGCACGCTGGCCGGCTTCGCCTTCGCCAAGCTCCGCTTCCGGGGCCGGGGGGCGCTGCTCGCGGTGACCGTGGGCACGATGATGATCCCGCCGCAGCTGGGGGTGATCCCGCTGTTCATGCTGGTCGCCGAGCTGGGGTGGGTGAACCAGCTCCAGTCGGTCATCCTGCCGGGTCTGGTGTCCGCCTTCGGGGTGTTCTTCATGCGCCAGTATCTGGTGCAGTCCCTGCCGGACGAGCTGATCGAGGCGGCCCGGGTGGACGGGGCGTCCACCGCACGCGTGTTCTGGTCGATCGTGGTGCCGATCGCGCGCCCCGGGATGGCCGTGCTCGGCCTGCTCACCTTCATGGCCTCGTGGAACGACTTCTTCTGGCCCGTCGTCGCGCTCTCCTCCTCCGAGCCGACCGTGCAGGTCGCCCTGCGCCAACTGGGCGGCGGATACGTCCACGACCAGTCCGTGATCATGGCGGGAACGCTGCTGGGAACGCTTCCCGTGCTGCTTGTCTTCGGTCTGCTCGGCAGGCAGATCGTCGGCGGGATCATGCAAGGTGCTGTCAAGGGCTGACCTTCCCCCACCCCCCTCCCCCGTCCCTCGCCGGACCTCCTCTCCCTCAGGAGTTCTCCTCACATGACGACGCTCGACGCACGCCCCGGCACGACCGCCCCCGCCCTCCGCTTCCCGCCCGGCTTCCGCTGGGGCACGGCCACGGCCGCCTACCAGATCGAGGGCGCCGCCTCCGAGGGCGGCCGAACGCCGTCCATCTGGGACACGTTCAGCCGCACGCCGGGAAAGGTACGCAACGGCGACACCGGTGACATCGCCGCCGACCACTACCACCGGGTCGACGAGGACATCGCCCTGATGCGGCGGATCGGGGTGACCGACTACCGCTTCTCCGTCGCCTGGCCCCGCGTCCAGCCCACCGGTCGCGGGCCCGCCGTGCGCACGGGCCTGGACTTCTACCGGCGGCTGGTCGACGGGCTCCTGGAGGCCGGCATCCGTCCCGTGGCCACGCTCTACCACTGGGACCTGCCGCAGGAACTGGAGGACGCGGGCGGCTGGCCGCACCGGGAGACCGCGTACCGCTTCGCCGAGTACGCGGGCCTCGTCGCGGAGGCCCTCGGCGACCGGGTGGCGACCTGGACGACGCTCAACGAGCCCTGGTGCGCCGCCTTCCTCGGGTACGGCAACGGGGTGCACGCGCCGGGCCGCACCGGCGCCGTCGCCTCGCTGCGCGCCGCCCACCACCTCAACCTGGCGCACGGGCTGGCGGCCCGGGTGCTGCGGGAGGCGGTCCCGGCGACGGCGGAGGTCTCCCTGACCCTGAACCTGCACGCCGTACGGCCCTGTTCGCAGGCCCCCGAGGACGTGGACGCGGCCCGCAGGATCGACGCGGTCGGCAACCGGATCTTCCTGGACCCGGTCTTCCACGGCCGGCTCCCGGAGGACCTGGTGCGGGACACCTCCGCGGTCACCGACTGGGGCTTCGTCGCGGACGGCGACCTGGCGGCGGTCTCCGCGCCGCTCGACTCCCTCGGCATCAACTACTACGCGCCCTCGCTCGTCGGGGCCGGCACCTCCGACTCCCCGTCGCCGTGGGCGGGCGCGGAGCGGCACGTGCGGTTCGAGACGGTGCCCGGGCCCCGGACGGCCATGGACTGGCCCGTCGACGCGGACGGCCTGCACGGGCTGCTGCTGCGGCTGCGGGACGAGCTGCCGGGGGTCCCGCTGGTCATCACCGAGAACGGGGCCGCGTACGACGACTACGCCGACCCCTCCGGCCGGGTGAAGGACCCGGAGCGGGTGGCCTATCTGCACGCCCACCTGGCCGCGGTGCACCGCGCGCTCGCCGACGGGGCGGACGTCCGGGGCTACTTCCTCTGGTCGCTCCTGGACAACTTCGAGTGGGCGTACGGCTACAGCAAGCGGTTCGGCATCGTCCACGTGGACTTCGCCACCCAGCGGCGTACGCCCAAGGACAGCGCCCGCTGGTACGGGGAGGTCATCGCGCGGGGCGGCCTCGACACCCCGTGACGGCCCGCGTCCCGCCTCCGGCCCGCGCGGGAGTGGCCCCGTGCCGGGAGCCCGCCACCCATGGGGCTCCCGGCACGGGGCGCGGGGGGATGGTCAGGCGCGCTGCCAGAGCGCCGGGGTGGTCGGCGGCTCCCAGCCGGTCTGGGCCTGGTGGCCCTGGAGGCAGCGGTAGGTGCCGCCGCCGTAGGTGACGACGTCACCGGCCTTGTACACCTTGCCGACCGCCCAGGTGCCGCCGGGCTGCGGTTCGCCCGGGCCGGGGCCGGGGTCCGTGCCGGTGGTCCTCAGGGTGAGGCCGTAGTTCTGGAGGATCGGGTTGAGCGGCTGGAAGAAGGTGGTGCCGCCGGTGGAGCAGTTGCCCGAGCCGCCGGAGGTCACGCCCTGGGCCTGGCTGCCGGAGATGTACGAGCCGCCGGAGTCGCCGGGCTCGGCGCACACGGTCGTCCGGGTCACCCCGCTGATGGTGCCCTCGGGGTAGGTGACGCTGGTGTTGTGCTGCTGGACGGTGCCGCAGTGCCAGCCGGTGGTGGAGCCGGACCGGCAGACGGAGGAGCCCACGGGCTGGAGCACGGAGCCGGTCACCTGCACCTGGGCGCCGCCCGCGCCCTTGACGTACGGAGTGGCGGTCCAGCTGGAGTTGGCGGCGACCCAGGCCATGTCGCTGCCGGGGAACACCGAGGCCTGGAAGGTGCCCTGGGCTACCTGGTTGTAGCCGCTGGTGCCGGTGCCGGCGCGGCCGCAGTGACCGGCGGTGGCGAAGCCCTGGGTGGTGCCGCGGGTGACGGCGAAGCCGACCGAGCAGCGGCCTCCGCCGCCCATGTGGTAGGCGTCGCCACCCCTGATGTCGTAGAGCGGGCGGGGCGCCTCGGCGGTGCGGACCACGCGGACGAGGTGGCGGGGGACGCCGGTGGCGGCGAGGAGCCGGTCGCCGGCTCCGGCGCGGGCCTCCTCGACGACGAGGACGTTGGCGCGGACGTCGACGTAGCGGACGGGCGCGTCGGCGGTGGCGGCCCGGTCCAGGGCGGCCTTGGCGCGGTCGAGGGCGGCGAGGTCGTTCGGGACGACGCGCACGGTGGCGCCCGCGGCCCGTATCGCGGCGGTGTCGGCGGCGCGGGTGGTGGCGACGGTGAGCGTGCGCGCCTCGGGACCGTCGACCCAGGCGCCGGCGAAGGCGGAGCCCAGGCTGTGCCGGAGGCGGGCGGCGGTGGCGCCGGCCTCGGCCTCGTGGGCGAGGCGGGACAGCGCCTGGGTGCGGGTGAGGCCGAGGTCGCGTTCCATGGCGCGCAGCAGCTCGGGCGGGGCCGCGTCGGCGCCGAGCGTCCGGGCCGCGCCGGCGGTGGCGCCGGTGGAGACGGACGGGGCTTCGGGCCGGGCGACGGCGGTGGCGGAGCCGGCCTGGAGGCCGGCGAGCGCGAGACCGGCGGCGGCCAGCACGGTACACGCCGTGCGGGCGTGTCGTCGGAGCATGGGGGCTCTCCTCGGGTTGCGGTGGGGATCTGCGGCCACCGTAGGAACCCCGAGGGGGACGGCGGGAGCTGCCGACCGGCCCCTGCCACGGCGTTATGGCCACCGCCGGCGCGCCGTGGACGCCCTACTCACGCCCGGCTCCTGACGCCCCAACAGCTCCGGACGCCCGTACGGGGACGGAGGCGTGGGGCACGGCCGGTGCGGGGGTGTGGACGGCGCTGCGGGTCAGCGCGTCGGTGTGGGCGGCCCGGGCGTGGGCGAGGACGGCGGCGGCGCGGCCCGCCGCCCGGCCCTCGGGGTGCCAGCCGAGGAGGTGCCGCCAGACGAGCGGGGTCCCGGCGAGGGGGCGGGTCACCAGGCCGGGGGTGGCGGGGAAGGTGGCGCGGCACAGACCGACGGCGCGGCCCACCTGGACCAGGTGGACGCAGGAGGCGGTGTCCGTCTCGTAGACGCAGGCGGGGGTGAAGCCGGCGCGGACGCAGGCGGCGGCGAAGCAGTCGCCGAAGCAGCCGTCGCCGGGTACGTCGCTCCACGCCTCCGCGGCCAGTTCGGCGAGTTCGATCTCCGCGCGGGCCGCGAGCGGGTGGTCGGCGGCCAGCATGACGTGCACGGGGTCGCGGGCGACCTCGGTCCAGGCGAGCCGCCCCGCCTCGGGGGGTCCGCTCTCGCCGCAGACCCCGACGAGGGCGAAGTCGAGCCGTCCGGCGGCGACCCCGCGGGCGATCTCCCGTTCCGACCAGGAGGTGTACGTGGTGACCTGGGCGCCGGGTTCGGTGCGGGCGAGCCGGTCCACGAGGCCGCCGAGGAGCGGACCGTGGGTGCCGCCGAGCCGGTAACCGTCCGCGCCCTGCCGGGCGAAGCGGACGGCTTCCTCCTGGAGTTCGCACACGGCGGGCAGGACGACCCGGGCCCGGTCGAGGACGAGGTCCCCGAGGGCGGTGGCGCGCACGCCGTCCCGGCCCCGCTCGAACAGCGTCCCGCCGAGGGCCCGCTCGATGCGCTTGAGCTGGGCGCTGAGGGCGGGCTGCGCGAGGCCGAGGACCGTCGCGGCGCGGGTGAGACTGCCGGCGTCCGCGATGGCCCGGATCGTCTTGAGGTGTCGCAACTCCAAGTCCATGCGGAGAGCTTGCCGCCCCTCCCCCGCACAGGTCCATACCAAGGAGGGGGCTTGGAAAGCCCTCAGGGAACCCCTAGGGTAAGTTAGGTGAGCCTTACCTAACCGATCAGGGGGTTTCCCGATGGTCTCCGATCCTTCCTCGACCGCGCCGACGGACGCGGAGCGCGTCCGCACGGTCGTGGCCGCCGCCGACTCCCTCACCGTGGTCACCGGCACCCGCGACTACGTGCTCCTCGGCGCCGGCCTGCACACCGTCGACGAGGACGGCCGCCTCCTCCTGCACGTCCCTCCGGACTGCCCGCTCACCGCCGAGGTCGCCACCGCGCCCTGCGGGGTCCTCTCCACCCTGCTGAAGTTCACCGACGTGGCCCCCGTCGCGCTGCGCGACCGGGTGCGCGCCCGGGTCACCTTCGCCGGCTGGCTCACTCCGGGGGCACGGGACACCGAACTGCGCCTGGACACGGCCCACGTCTCCCTGGAGACGGCCCGCGGCACCGTCACGGTCGGCCTGGACGAACTGGCCCTCGCCCGGCCGGACGCGCTGGCCCCGTACGAGGCGGGGATGCTCACCCACCTGGTCGACGGCCACGGCGACGTGGTGGACCTCCTCGCCGGGCTGCTCGACCCGGCCCTGCTCCGGGGCGCGACCGCCGTCCGGCCCGCCGCCGTGGACCGCCACGGCCTCACCCTGCGGGTGGAGCGCGCCACCGGGCACGACGACGTCCGGCTCCCCTTCACCGCCCCCGCGTACGAGCCCGCCCAGGTGGGCGACCGTGTGCACGGCCTGATCGCGGCGGCCGAGCGCGCCTTCCACGGCCTCGCCCCCCTGCCGCTCGGCCGCCGCCCCGAGTGAGGCGGGGCGTCAGGGCCCCTCCTCCTGGAAGTCGTCGCCCGCCAGGCGCAGCGCCAGTTCCTGGAGGATCGCCTCCGTCCTCGGCTCGGCGCCCGTGCCGTCGTACGCGTCGGCCACCGTCTCGAAGGCCAGGATGAAGCCGTTGACCAGCGCGCTCAACGGCTCGGAGAGCTGGGCGAGCACGGCGAAGCCCGCCTCCTCGGCCGTCGCCCCCGTCCGTACCTCGAACTGCTCGGGAATGACCTCCCCGAGCAGGTCCGAGGCGATGCGTTCGTCCACGTCGGAACGCAGGGCCGTGAGCGCGGCGATGGCCTTCAGCTTGATCTCGTTCTCCGTCACATGCCGAGGTTAGGCCGAAACGGGCGCGCGGCGGGGGAGCCGCGAGCGAAGCCCCGGCGAACCCGGGGTGCCCGCTCAGGAGGCGTTCGGGCCGACGTCCGCCGTGGTGAGGGGTGAACGGAGCGGGGCGGCGGTCGTGTACTGGTCGGCGCCCACGTCCCGGGCGGCGCCACGGGGGTGGCCGTCGAGGTCCTCCGTGACGGCCGGGCTCGCGAGGGTCGCCGCGCCGATCGCCGGGCTGCCCCCCGTCAGGCGGTACACCCCGTCGGCACCCCGCTGGAGGCGCGGGTCGGTGCGGACGAAGCCACCCGCCGGCAGGTTGCCGTTGGCGGCGGCACCCCACAGGATGTTGCCGCTCCACCGGAAACCTCCGGTCGCGCCCATCGCGACGAGCGTGCCCGCGTCGCCCACCAGCAGGTTGTCGGCGACGACCACGTCGCGGGGCTCGTGGTCCTTCGTCTCGCCGAGCAGCGTGCGGGTGTTGCCCCACAGCGTGTTGTGCGCGACGACCGCGCGGTCGCAGGCGTCGTTGCCGCGCCGCTCCTCGGTGGTCTCGCCCTCGTGGTGGTCGCGGGTGGTGCCGCTGCCGATCACCAGGGCCTTGCCGGTGAGCCCCGCGACGTAGTTGTTGACGATCAGGTGGTCGTTGCCGTAGACGCGGATGCCGTCGTGGCCGTCGACGATGTGGTTGCCCGCCACGGTCGTGCGGTTGCCGTGGCGCAGGACGATGCCGCCGAGGCTGTCGCGGACGGTGTTGTAACGGACGGTGTTGTCCGAGGACTTGACCGAGACCGTCTCCGGGTCGCCGTCGCACCGCTCGAAGAGGTTGTACTCGACGAGGGCGTGGGCCGGCGTGAGGGCACGGGAACTGACGCCCAGGCGGATGGGCTCGCCGCCGTTGTCCCCGGCGAAGGTGTGGTCGGAGAAGTGGTTGCGCAGGACGTGGAGCCGCTGCGCCATGCCCGTCGTGCCCGGCCCGTCGACACGGAGGAAGATGCCCTCGGTGGTCTTGTGGTGGAAGTGGTTGCGGTCGATCTTGACGTCGTCGCCCTGGACGATCACCCAGTCCAGACCGGTGAGGTCGGCGAACCGCAGGTCGTTGCGGGTCAGCCGGATGCGGGTGCTGCCGGTGGGAATCACCATCGAGGTGCTCTGCCGCAGGGCGAAGCCGCTGATGGTGATGTCGCTGGAGTCGTCGAAGACGAAGCCGCGGGTGCCCTGGAGCACCGCGCCGCCCCGCGAGGCGGCGACGACGGTGATGGGGGCGCTGCTGGTGCCGCGCTTGCCGGCGAAGCTGATCCCGTCCGAGGGCAGGGTGTAGGTGCCGTCGGCCAGCACGATCCGGTCGCCGGGCAGCGCGCGGTCGATCGCGAGCTGGAGTTCGGCGAGGGAGGCCACGGGGACCACGCGCTCGGCGGCGAAGGCCGCGGACGCCGCCCCTCCCACGGCGGCGGGTACGGCGGCGAACGCCGCGCCCAGCAGCGTGCCCTTCAGAAGCGTGCGTCGTCGCATGATGCGTTCTCCCGTGATCGGCGAATGCGCGCACGCGGTCCCGTCGTGCGGCGCGTCCCCCAGCTTTCCGCCCGGTCCTGCCGTCCCGCTCACGAACGGCTAACGCCCGGCGGCGGTCGGACCGCGGCCGGCTGCCGTCCGGGCGGGGGACGCCTGGCCTGCGGTCCCGCCCAGGCGGTACGTCGACGCGTGCCCGCGGGCGGGGACCGGGACCCGCACGGGGGCCGGGACCGGGCGATGCCCTGGCGCGGGCCCCGCTGCCACCGGCTTCCGTGGAGGCGTGGCGCCCTCGCCTTCCGCCCGGCCGTGGTCGGCGCGGGAGGCCGAGCCGGCCGCGTCCGCCCTGGACGCGGCGGAAGTTGCTCGACCCGCTGGCCCCGCTGCCCCGGGCGGTCGTCCACCGGGGACCCGACCGGTACGCGGCCGGGCCGGGCCCTCCGCCGCGGCGGGGCCCTCGACCTGGGCAGCGGGATCGGCGGACCGGGCGGGTGAGGGGGCCGGGGTACGACCCGGTGCCGGGGCCGCCGGGGCCGAGGCGTGGACGCCCGGGCGGCCGCCGGGGACGGCCGGTACGGTTCTCCTGCCCGCTCCGGGGCCGAGGGCCGCGCCCGGACCGGCCCCGTCCGCCGTACAGCGCCGCCCGAGGAGGCAGGACGATGGAGCAGACCACCGCGTCGTCCGGGGAGACCTCCGGCGCGCCCGCCGACCGGGCCGGGCCGCCGGTGCCGGCGGTGTCCGGCGAGTCCGCGGCCGGGTCCGCCGGGGCGGTGGGGCCGCTGGTTCGCGGTCTGGAGGTGCTGCGGGTGCTCGCCACCGGACCCGAACCGCGCCGGCACCCCGGGGAGCTGGCGCGGGTCACCGGCCTCGCCCGGTCGACGGTGGACCGGATCACCACCACCCTCGTCCGCGTCGGCGTGCTGCGCGCCGAGGGGCGCGAGCTGTTGCTCGCCCCCGGGGCGGCGGAGCTGGGCAACGCCTATCTCGCCTCCTGCGGCCTGCCCGAACTCCTCGGCCCGCACGCCGCGTCGCTCGCCGCCACCCTGGACGAGTCGGTGTCCCTGGCCGTCCCGGACGGCGACGGGGTCCGCTTCCTCACCCAGTCCGCCCGGCGCCGGGCCATGGCGATCTCGCTGCGGCCCGGCGAACTGCTCCCGGCCGGACACTGCGCGGCGGGCGCGCTGTTCGCCGCCGGCCGGGACGAGGACGGGGCGGCGCGGGGCTCCGGCACGCCCGACCGGCACAGGAGGGTGGCGGAGGCCCGCGCGCGGGGCTTCGCGGTGGACGACCAGGGGGTCGAACCGGGCCTTGTCGCGGTCGCCGTGCCGGTGCGCGGCCCGGACGGCGCGGTGGTCTGCGCGGTCGGGGTGGAGAGCCACACCAGCCGGCACAGCGCCGCCTCGCTGGAGGAGCGGGCGCTGCCCGCGCTGCGGCGGACGGCCGCCGCGATGGAGGAGGCACTCGCCTCCGCCCCGGCCACCACCACACACCCGGCTCCCCCGGTGGTCTCGGCCGCCGGTGCCCGCAAGGACGCCCTCAGGGAGGAGCTGGGCGCCGGATTCCTGCAGTCCCTCGCACGCGGCCTGGACGTGCTGCGCGCTTTCGGGGCCGTACGGGGCCCGGCCCGGCTGACCGATCTCGCCCGGCTCACCGGCCAGCCGCGGGCCACCGCCCGCCGCTCCCTGCTGACCCTGCGGCACCTGGGATACGTACGGGAGGAGGAGGCGGGTTTCCGGCTGCTGCCCCGCGTCCTGGAGCTCGGCTACGCCCGGCTCTCCGAGCTGACGCTGCCCGAGATCGCGACCCCGCATCTGGTGGACCTGGTGCGCCGGGTCCGGGAGTCGGCCTCGGTGGCGGTGCTCGACGGCGACGACATCCGGTACGTGGCGCGGGTCGCCGGCAGCCGCATCATGCGGATCGACATCGGCATCGGCACCCGGTTGCCCGCGTACGCCACGGCGATGGGCCGTGTCCTGCTCGGCGCGCTGCCGGCGGCGGAACGGGCCGTGCGTCTCGGCCGGATCACGCCGGAGGCGCTGACACCGCACACCCTCACCACGCGCGACGACCTGGAGGAGGCCGTGACGGCGACGGCGGAGCGCGGACACGGCTGGGTGGAGCGGGAGTTGGAGGAGGGCCTGCGGTCGCTGGCGGTGCCGGTCACGGACGGGGCGGGCCGGGTCGTCGCCGCGGTCAACATCGCCCTGCACGCGGGGCGTGCCACCCCCGAGGAGAGCCTGGCCACGCTGCTGCCCCCGCTGCGGGAGACCGCCGCCCTCATCAGCGCGGACCTCGCCGCCGTGGGCCGCTTCTCCCCCGTCGCGCCGGGCTGACCGCCCCTCGGGGCGCCCGGGGCCGACGCCGTCCGCGCGGGGCCACCGACCGCCCGGCGGGGAGTCGTTGACGGCGGTACGTCCGCCGGGCTTCGATGGCGCCCGGCGACCGAGCTCGCCGCCACCGTTCACCGCACGCCCCGGAGCCGTCACATGCCCAAGGCCGATCTCGTCCTCACCGGAGGGCCCGTCCTCACCCTGGATCCCGCCCGCACCCGGGCCACCTCGGTCGCCGTCACCGGTGAACGGATCACGGCCGTCGGCCACGACGAGGTCCGCGAGCTGATCGGCCCCGGGACCGAGGTCGTCGACCTGCGCGGGAAGCTGCTGCTGCCCGGTTTCCAGGACGCCCATGTGCACGCGGTCTACGGCGGGAGCGAGCTGGCCGAGTGCGATCTGACCGGGACGGTCGGCGTCGCGGAGTACCTGGAGCGCGTCCGGGCGTACGCGCGGGCGCATCCGGACCACGAGTGGATCACCGGGGGCGGCTGGTCCCTGGAGAGCTTCGCGGGCGGTCTGCCCACCCGCCGGCTGCTCGACTCGGTCGTCCCCGACCGGCCGGTGCTCCTGTCGAACCGCGATCACCACGGCGCGTGGGCCAACACCCGCGCGCTCGAACGGGCCGGGATCACGGCGGCGACGCCCGACCCCGCCGACGGCCGGATCGAGCGGGAGGCCGACGGCACGCCCAGCGGCATGCTGCAGGAGGGGGCCGCGGCGCTGGTCGGCCGGCTCGTCCCGGCCGCCACGCCCGCCGACCGGCTGGCCGGGCTGCTGCGGGCGCAGCGGCTGCTGCACTCGCTGGGCATCACCGGCTGGCAGGACGCGCTGCTCGGCGAGTTCGGCGGGCGGCCCGACCCCTCGGACGCCTACGCGACCGCGGCCCGTGACGGCTCGCTGACCGCGCGGGTGACGGGGGCACTTTGGTGGGACCGGGAGCGGGGGGCGGAGCAGATACCCGAATTGGAGGCCCGGCGAGCCGAGTTGAGCCACGGCCGGTTCCGGGCGCGCTCGGTGAAGATCATGCAGGACGGCATCGCGGAGAACTTCACGGCCGCGATGACCGCCCCGTACCTCGACGGCTGCGGCTGCGTCACCGCGAACGCGGGCCTCAGCTTCGTGGACCCGGAGGCGCTGCGCGGCCATGTCACCGCGCTCGACGCGCGCGGCTTCCAGGTCCACTTCCACGCCCTGGGCGACCGCGCCGTCCGGGAGGCGCTGGACGCGGTGGAGGCGGCCCTGGAGGCCAACGGCCCGCGCGGCAACCGCCATCACCTCGCCCACCTCCAAGTGGTGCACCCCGACGATCTCGCGCGCTTCGCCCGGCTGGGGGCCGTCGCGAACATCCAGCCGCTGTGGGCGGCCCACGAACCGCAGATGGACGAGCTGACGATCCCGTTCCTGGGGCCCGAACGCGCCGCCCGGCAGTACCCGTTCGGCGATCTGCTGCGGGCCGGCGCGACGCTCGCCGCGGGCAGCGACTGGCCCGTGAGCAGCCCGGACCCCCTGGAGGGCCTGCACGTCGCCGTCAACCGGCGGGCGCCGGGCACCGACGACGAGCGGGTCTTCCTGCCGGAGCAGCGGCTGGACCTCACCACCGCCCTGGCCGCCTACACCGCCGGCTCGGCCCACGTGAACGGGCACGACGACGCGGGCAGCCTGCGGGCCGGGAACCTGGCCGATCTGGTCGTCCTGGACCGCGACATCCTCACCGGCCCTCCGGAGGAGATCGCGGACGCCCGGGTGGAGCGCACCTATGTGGGAGGCGTGCTCGTCCACGCCGCCTGAACCGGCGGTTCCGGCCGGTCGCCGCCGGGCCTCCGGGCGAGGCGGTGCCGCCACGTCTCCCCGTCAGGGGTGACCGCCGGACCCTTCGCCGAGGGGGTCCGCCGGACGTCTTCCCCGGACGTCTCCGTCCGGTGTGTCCGTCAGGTGGGCGAGCACCGACCGCATGGCGTGGCGGACCGCCGCCCGGGACTCCTCCGTGGGGTCGAGCGTCTCGAAGCCGTGCCGGCCGTGCGGCACGTCGACCACCTCGACGGCGGCCCCGTGGGTCCGGGCGGCGTCCAGGAAGTCCGCGACGGTCCGCGCGAAGTCGGGGTGCTCCCGGCCGGCCCGGGTGAGGACGAGCGGGAGCCGCCCGGCGGAGGCCACCGCGGTCACGGGCCGGAAGCGGGACGGGACCGTCTCCCAGCCGGGCGGCGGGGCGAGCACCGGGTACGTGAGGGCGAGGGCGCCCAGCCAGGGCGGCGGCGCGGCGAGCCAGTCCGAGGCGAGGAGTCCCCCGCCGGAGAAGAACCACAGGGCGATCCGCCGTTCGTCGACCCGGGGGTGCGCGCGGGCCCGCTCCACGGCCTCGGCCAGGTCACCGGCGGCCCGCCCGTAGTCGGTCAGGGCGTGCAGGCGGTGGTCCAGGGTGATGCCGACGGCGCCCAGGTCCGCCGCGTGGCGGGCGTAGCCGAGGAGGACCGGGGAGTCCCTCGGGGTGGGCCGTGCGTCGGCGTCCACCGGTCCGCCGTGGACGAAGAGGACGGCGGGACGGGGGCCGTCGGCCTCCGGGAGGTGGAGGTCGATCCGGCCGGTGCGCTCGCGGGGCCGTACGGGCACGTCGAGAAGGAAGGGGCGGTCGGCGGCCGCCTCGTCCGGGCCGGGGCCCGGCGCCGGGAGCCGGTGGCCCCGGCCGGCCGCGGCGGCGAGGAGGACGCCGGCGAGGTCGTCGGGGCGGGAGAGCATCGGCCAGTGGCCGGTGTCCAGCTCGAAGAAGGTCACACCGCGCTCCGCCAAGGCCCGGAACGGGGGCGGTCCGGCCTCCGCCAGCGTCTCGAGCATGCCGATGCCGGGCCCGTCGGCGGTGCACAGGACGCCGGTGGCGGGGATGTCCGCGACGGCGGCCGGAAGGCGGAGCGGTTCGGTGAGGGTACGGGCGGGCTGGGGGACGGCCAGCCGGTCGAGCCGTTCGCGGGCGGCCGGGGACAGGCCCTCGGTGCTCCCCCAGCGCTCCCACTCCTCCCCCACCGGGGCCGGTACGTCGGCGGGGGTCGCGCCGGTGGTGGCGGTCAGCCGGTCGCGGACGGCCTCGTCGCGGACGAGGCGCAGCGCCGGGTCGCCGTCCCCGGCCATGCCGGCGGCCACGTACACGACCCGGGCGATCCGCCGGGGCCGCCGGCCGGCGGCGCCGAGGACGGGGTGGATGCCGTAGTCGTGGCCGACGAGCACCACGTCCCCGGGGTCGTCGGAGCCGAGGCCGTCGATGAGCCGTACCAGCTCGTCGACGTGCGTCTCCAGGCCGATGTCCGTATTGGCCGGGCCGGCGCCCGGGCCGCGCGGCGAGGGGCCGGTGAGGGTGACCGGGTGGGCCGCGGCCCCTTCGGCCCGCAGCCGGGCGGCCACCTCGTCCCACACCCAGCCGCCGGTGAAGGGCCCGGACACCAGCAGGAACAGCGTCATGATCGTCTCCTCGCACGTCGGTGATCGCACGCCGTTACGCTAGGAACTCCCCCTGAGGGAGGTTCAAGTCGTGGTGTCCGACGACGGTCGGTGGAGCATCGGTGAGCTCGCCGCGCGGGCCGGTGTCACCGTCAAGACCGTGCGGTTCTACTCGGATCGCGGGCTGCTGCCCGAGGCCGGTCGCAGCGCGGGCGGTCACCGCCGCTACGGACCGGAGTCGCTCGACCGGCTGCGCCTCGTCCGGTCCCTGCGCGGGCTCGGCGTGCCCGTGCCCGAGGTGGAACGGGTGCTGTCCGGGGCCGACGGGTCGCGGGACCCCGGCGGGGCGCTGGAGGAGGTCCTCGCGGGCCGGTTGCGGGAGGTCGGTTCCCGGCTGGCGGCGCTGCGCTGGCAGGAGGCGTCGCTGTGCGCGCTGCGGGACTCCCCGGCCGGGGAGCGGGCCGAACGGCTGGCGCTGCTCGGCGCCCTTCCGTCCCCTCCCGGCACGGCCCCCCTGGTCGCGTTCTGGCGGCGTTCCCTGCCCGCGCGGTTGCCGCGCCGGGTGGTGGCGGCCGTGCTCGACGCCGTGGTGCCGGAGCCGCCCGCCGCACCGGATCCCGGGCAGGTCCTCGCCTTCGCCCGGCTGCACGCCCTCGTCTCGGGGCCGGTGCGGGGCGGCGGCGGGTTCCGCGTCCCGCCGCCGCTGCCGGAGGGCTCGTACCGGCCGGGCGTGCTGTACGAGGGGCTGGCGGAGGCGTACGCGCTCGCCGCGGCCGAGGCCCGCGAGGGCCGGGAGCCGGACGGTGGCGCGGCCCTCGACGGCTTCGTCGCCGCGTACGCCGCGGCGCTCGGTGCCCGGGACACCCCGGAGTTCCGGCGCGGGCTCCTGGAGCCGCTCGCGCGGGGCGCCTGCCCCTCGACGGTCCGCTACTGGAAACTGGCGGCCGGCCTCTTCCCGCCCGGCCGGCCCGTCGTCGGCGCCCTCCACCACCGGCTCTCGCTCGCGCTGCGCGACCAGGTGGCCCGCGAGGCGGCCTGACCCGCGCCGTCCGGGGCGCCGCGAGGCACCCGCGCGGGTGGCCGGCACCGGCAGCCGGGTGAGGACACGCATGGGAAGGGCCCGGGGCGGGAAGGGGCGCGGGGCGACGTCCGGCCGGCGGGCGCGGGACGAGGAGGTGGTGGCGGTGACGGGGCCGATGACCGCGGAGGCGGCGGGTGCGCCCTGCTGGCTGAGCCTGGCGGCACGCGACCTGGACACGGCGCAGCGGTTCTACGGGGCGGTCCTGGGCTGGACCTTCCGGCCGGCCTCCCTGGGCCAGGCGTACGCGGTGGGCGAGCGCGACGGGGTGCCGGTGGCCGGGATCGCGGCGGTGGCGGCCGAGCTGGCCGTGCCGGTGGCCTGGACGGTCTTCTTCGCCGTCGACGACGCGGACGCGGCGGTCGCGCGGATCCGTGAGCGCGGCGGCACGGTCGGCGTCGGCCCCGTCGCCTTTCCGCCGCGCGGCCGGGCGGCGCTGGCCACCGACCCGGAGGGTGCCGCCTTCGCGGTGTGGGAGGGACGGCTGGTCTCGCGCTGGCACGTCGGCGAACGGCAGGCCCCGGCGTGGCTGGAGCTGCACACCCGGGACGCCTTCGCCGCGGCCGTCTTCTACGGCGGGGTGCTGCGCTGGGCGGAGGCGGATCCCGGCCGCTGCGACGTCTCGTACGAGGAGGAGCGGGTGGTCCTCCGGCGCAACGGGCAGGCCGTCGCGCGGCTCGACAGCGGCCCCGTCGAATCGGCCTCCCCCCGCCCGCAGCTGCGCCCGCGCTGGCTCGTCCGGTTCCGGGTCCCCGACCTGGCCGCGTCGAAGGCGGCCGTGGTGGAACACGGCGGCTCGCTCGTCCCCGGCGGCGAGTGGGGCGGCGTCCACCGCCCGGAGGACGACGACACGGACCGCCGGGTCGTGGTCCGCGACCCGGACGGCGCGCTGTTCACGCTGGAGGTGGAGGACGACGGGGAGGCCTGAGCGGAGGGGCCGTCCGGCGGAGACGTGACGGGCGGCTCCCGCGGCCCGCGCCCCGTGGGCCGGCTCCGGCGGGACGCCCGGTGGGAGGAGCGTCCGGATGCGGCGGAACGGCGCTCCGCGAAGTGACGGGCGGACGGGAGAACCGGCGGCGCCCCGGGGGCGCGCGTGCCGGGAGGGGAGCGCGCGCCCGGCCCCCTTCGGACCGCTGAACTGTCCACGCGCTGCTCCCTGGGGGATCCCCGGTGAAGCGCCGGGCACCGTCCCCCGATCGTGCCGACCGCGCTGCCGACGCGTCGGCGCGGTGTCCCGGGCGCCGCGGCCGGAGGCGCCCGCCGGGGCGGCGGCCCGTTCGGATACGGTGCCTGGATGTCCGAGAGTCTGCCCGCCGATGTCGCCGATGTGCTCGCCGCCCTGCTGAGCACGGACGATCCTGTGCACGTCGCACTCCGGCGGCAGATCCCGCACCTGAGTGTGCGAGAGCGCTGCGCCTGCGGGTGCGGCACCGCCTCCTTCGCATGCGGCACCGGCGAGGTGGATCCGGCGCCCACCGGTCCCGGCACCGTCGTGGTGGCCGAGGCGCAGCTCGTCACGGAGACCGGCCTGTACCCCGGCGAGGTGCTGGTCTTCGCGCAGGGCGGCTACCTGTCGTGGGTGGAGGCCTGTTCGTGGAGCGACGAGGTCGACGTGACGCTGGCGGCCGCCCGTCGCTGGCTGCCGCCGCGCCCGTGACCCCCGACGCCCGGCACCTGGCGGTGCGTCGACCGGTACGTTCCGCTTGACGAGGGCCAGGGCGGTAGGGCTCGGCTCGTGGTGGCGGACGGCGCTCGTCCCGAAGCCGGGCTGCCATCGCCTCGGGGCCGTCGGCGGCCGGCCGCCGGGCTGACCGCCTGGGCCGCGCACCGCTCCTGACGGCCACTCGGCGCGCCTTCGCCAGGGTGCGGGACGTGCCGGGCCGGCCTGCCCCTCCCGGCCCGCTCCCCTGGTCGGCGGCCGGTCCGGGACCGCGCGGGCGTCGCACGTCCGCTGACAGGCCCTCCCCGTACGCCTTCCGGACGTCTTCGCCGGATGTCTTCCCACCCGGACCGGCCGCCGGTAACTTCCCCGCAACGCAAGGAATTTCAGAAATTTTCCGACCGATCTTCCAGCAGCGCCGATCCCCGTGTCGCCGGCCTGCCGGAAGCATCCCGCCAGGAGCCGCAGATGCCCCGTACCCCCACGCGGCCGGCCGGCCGCGCCGTGGTGGCCGTGGTGGCCGCCGCCGCAGGTCTGCTCGGCGCGGTCACCGCGCCGTCCGGCACGCCGCCGCCGTCCGCCCCGCTCCACCGGACCGCTCCGGTGGCCGCCGTCGCGGAGAACACGGCGACCGTCTTCTACTGGACCAGGACGAAGGACTGGGCCGCGTACAGACTGCACTACGCCCCCGACGGGGGCGCCTGGACCACGGTGCCCGGCGTGTCGATGGAACCGGCCTGTACGGACTGGGTGCGGGCGACCGTCCCCCTGGGCGCCGCCACCGGCCTGCGGGCCACCTTCAACGACGGCGCCGGCACCTGGGACAACAACGGCGGCCGGAACTACGCCCTCGGGACCGGGAGCATCACGGTCAAGGACGGAGCAGTCGCCCACTCCGACCCCTGCGCCGGGACCCCGCCGCCCGGTCCGTCCGCCAAGGCGACCGTGTACTACTCCACGGAGTCCCTGGGCTGGCCGACGGTCAACATCCACCACCAGCCGGCCGGCGGGGCGTGGACCACCGTGCCCGGCGCCGGCATGGAGCAGGTGTGCGCGGGCTGGTGGAAGCGCGAGGTCGACCTCGGAACGGCCGGTTCGATGAAGGCCGCCTTCAACAACGGCAACGGGATCTGGGACAACAACGGCGGCGCCGACTACACCATCGGCGCGGGCGTCTCCACGGTCCGGAGGAACACGGTGACACCGCAGGCGTCCGACCCGTGCGCCGCCACCCCGCCCGACACCCGCGCGCCGACCGCCCCGGGGCGGGTCACCGCCGTCGCCGACGGCACCTCCGTCCTCCTCACCTGGGACCCGGCCACCGACGACCGGGGCGTCACGAAGTACCAGGTGACCCGGACGGGCGGCACCGGCGGCACCGGCGTCACCGACGTCGGCTCGACCGTCCACTCCGACACGGGCCTCGCCGAACGGACCGCGTACGCCTACACCGTGCGGGCGGTCGACGCCGCCGGGAACGTCTCCGTCGCGTCCCTCCCGGCGACCGTCACCACCGGCGAGCGGCCCGCGGGCCCGGCCCCCGGCAAGCCGCTGGGCACCGACCCGCGCAAGGACCCGATCTACTTCGTCCTGACCGCCCGCTTCCACGACGGCGACCCCTCGAACAACCGCGGCGGCAGCCAGCACACCCGGTCGGGCAACGCGGCCCATGACGACCCCATGTTCCGGGGCGACTTCAAGGGCCTGATCCAGCGGCTCGACTACATCAAGGGGCTCGGCTTCTCCGCCGTCTGGATCACCCCCGTCGTCCTCAACCGCTCCGACTACGACTACCACGGCTACCACGGCTGGGACTTCCACCGGGTCGATCCGCGCCTGGAGTCCGCCGGGGCCTCCTACCAGGACCTCATCGACGCCGCCCACGCCAAGGGCATGAAGATCTACCAGGACGTCGTCTACAACCACTCCTCCCGCTGGGGGGCGAGGGGCCTGTTCACGCCGACCGTGTACGGCGTGCGGGACAGCCAGTGGAGCTGGTACTACGACGAGAAGCAGCCGGGCTTCGCCTACGACGGGCTGACGGTCGACCCGAAGTCGGGGAAGTCGTACTACAACGGCGACCTGTGGTCCACGGCCGAGCCGGCCGGCAACACCTGTCTCCACTGGGGCAGGCCCACCGGCGGCCGGAGTGCCGAGGGGTACACGCTCTACAACTGTCAGTGGCCCAGCCCCACGTCGGGCATGTTCCCGAAGGACCTCTACCACCAGTGCTGGATCGGCAACTGGGAGGGCGAGGACGCGCGCTCCTGCTGGATCCACGAGGACCTGGCCGACCTCGACACCGAGAAGCCGGCCGTGCAGAACCATCTGATCGGCGCGTACAACAAGTACATCGACATGGGGGTGGACGGTTTCCGCGTCGACACCGCCGTGCACATCCCGCGCACCACCTGGAACCGCCGCTTCCTGCCCGCGATCCAGGAGCGCGTCACGCAGCGCCACGGCGCCGAGGCGGCCCGGAACTTCTTCGTCTTCGGCGAGGTGGCCGCCTTCGTCAACGACAAGTGGAACCGCGGCTCGGTCAACCACTCCGCGCAGTTCTACACCTGGAAGGAGCGGAAGGAGTTCTCCGCCGACGACAGTGCGGCGGCCCTGGAGATGTACGCCTACGAGCAGCAGCGGGGCACCGGCGACCAGCCCACCTCCACCAACGCCTTCCTGGCGGGGAACGCCTACCACGCGCCGGACCCGAGCCGCTTCTCCGGCATGCACGTCATCGACATGCGGATGCACATGAACTTCGGCGACGCGCAGAACGCCTTCTCCAACGGCAAGGACTCGGACGACAGTTACCACGACGCCACGTACAACGTCGTCTACGTCGACAGTCACGACTACAGGCCGAACAAGTCCTCCGAGCGCTACGCGGGCGGGACCGACGCCTGGGCGGAGAACATGTCGCTGATGTGGACCTTCCGGGGCATCCCGACGCTGTACTACGGCTCCGAGATCGAGTTCCGCAAGGGCCGGAAGATCGACTGCGGGCCGTCCTGCCCGCTGGCGGAGACGGGCCGCGCCTACTTCGGCGACCATCTGGCGGGGTCGGTCACGGCCTCGGGATTCTCGAAGGTGTCCGCCGCATCGGGGGCGGTCGCCACGACCCTCCAGCAGCCCCTGGTCCGGCACGTCCAGCGGCTCAACGAGATCCGGCGGGCGGTCCCGGCGCTGCAGACCGGCCAGTACTCCACGGAGGGCGTCTCGGGCGGGATGGCGTTCAAGCGCCGCTACACCGGCGGTACGACGGACAGTTTCGCGCTCGTCACCGTCTCGGGCGGCGCCACGTTCACGGGCGTCCCGAACGGGACGTACACCGACGCCGTCAGCGGTGACGTGCGGACCGTCTCGGACGGCCGCCTCTCCGTCGCCGCGCCCGGCAAGGGCAACCTCCGGGTGTACGTGCTCGACGGGCCGGGCCGCGTCGGCACGGCGGGACCGTACCTGAAGTGACACCGGCGTACGGGGCGGGCCCGGCGCCCGCTCCGTACCCCCGGGGAACGAACCGCGCACAGGGGCGGAAAAACGCCTCTTCCCGGCGCCGCCAGGTCAACAGTCCGTAACACGAACGGGCTTCTCGGACAGAAGTCTTCCCTCCGCCGGAGCCGTCTGGGATCTTGCGTCCACCCCACACATCACAGGGCCCGGCCGGCGCCACCCGCGCCACCGGGTCATCGGAGGACGCATTGTTTTCCCACATATCCGGCCGGCTGAGAACTCCGGCCCTGGCGGCGCTCGCCCTCGGCACGGCGGCGGCGCTCGCCGCCCCCGCCGGCCTCGCCCACGCGGTGCCCACGGACGTCGATCCGGTCACGGCCCGCTCGGCCCCGGCGGCCCGCGAGACGACGGCGACGGCCACGACGGGCACCGCGGCCGCCGCCTGGGCGGCCGGCACCCGCGCGTACCTGGTCATCACCACGCCCGGTGACACCACGGCGGTCCGCGACGCCGTCACTGCCAAGGGCGGCTCGGTCTTCGCCTCGTACGACGCGATCGGCGTGATCGTCGCCCACTCGGCCTCCGCCACCTTCGCCCCGGCGATGCGCGCGGTCAGCGGCGTCCAGCAGGTCGGCGCGACCCGTACCTCCGACGTCCCGGCCGACGCCTACAACCCGGCGCTCCCCGCGAACCCGGCGCAGTCGACGACGACGCTCACCGAGTCCAACCGCTGGGACATGACGCAGATCAAGGCCGATCAGGCCTGGGCCGTGACCACCGGCTCGGCCGCGGTGAAGGTCGGCGTCCTCGACACCGGCGTGGACGACCGGCACCAGGACATCGCGCCCAACTTCAACGCCGCGGACTCCGTCTCCTGCGCCTACGGCAAGGCGGACACCCGGGCGGGCGCGTGGCGGGACGTGGACACCCACGGCACGCACGTGGCGGGCACGATCGCCGCGGCGAAGAACGGCAAGGGCGTCGTCGGCGTCGCCCCGGGCGTGAAGATCGCCTCGGTGCGCATCGCGGAGCCGACCACGGCCCTGTTCTTCGCCGAGAACACCATCTGCGGGTTCATGTGGGCCGGTGACCGCGGCTTCAAGGTGACCAACAACAGCTACTACACGGACCCTTGGCAGTTCAACTGCCCGGACAACGTGGACCAGGCCGCCATCATCGAGGGTGTGCGCCGGGCCCAGGAGTACGCGGAGAACAAGGGCTCGCTGCAGATCGCGGCGGCCGGCAACTCCAACTACGACCTGGCCAACAAGACGACCGACTCCGAGAGCCCCAACGACTCGACCAAGGTCACCCGCACCATCACCAACGCCTGTGTCGACATCCCGACCGAGCTGCCGGGCGTGGTGACCGTCGCCGCGCAGGCCAGTGGCGGCGCCAAGGCCTCGTACTCGAACTTCGGCAACGGCGTCATCGACATCGCCGCCCCGGGCGGCGACGGCGCGACCGGCGTGTACTCGACGCTGCCGGGCGGCAAGTACGGCAGCAAGAGCGGTACGTCGATGGCCTCGCCGCACGTGGCCGGGGTCGCCGCGCTGATGCTCAGCGTGGACCCGACGCTCACCCCGGCGCGGCTGCGCGACCGGCTCGCGGCGGAGGCGACCGACCGGGCGTGCCCGTCGGACAGCCGTTGCACCGGCACGACCACGAAGAATGGTTTCTTCGGTGAGGGCGCGGTCGACGCGCTCAAGGCCGTCGGGGGTGCGACCCCGCCGCCCGGCGCGTACTTCGAGAACCTCACCGACGTCACCGTCCCGGACAACACCACGGTGGAGAGCCCGATCACGGTGAGCGGGGTGGCGGGCAACGCGCCGGCCACGCTCAAGGTGGGCGTGGACATCACGCACACCTACATCGGTGACCTGAAGGTGGACCTGGTGGCCCCGGACGGCACGGTGTACACGCTGCACAACCGGACCGGCGCCGGGACGGACAACCTGGTGCAGAGCTACACGGTCAACGCCTCGGCGGAGGTCGCGAACGGGGTGTGGAAGCTGCGTGTCAACGACAACGCGACCCAGGACACCGGGCGGATCAACGCCTGGAACCTGACCTTCTGACGCGTCCCCACCCGGGGAACGGGGCCGGAGCCGAAAGGTTCCGGCCCCGTTCGCGTGCCCGGCCCGGTTCCGTACGGCCCGGTCCGGGGGCGTCCCGTGGAAGAAAGTGCGTACCGGGGGTAGGCCTGCCCCGCCCCCTTGCTATACGTTCCGTCTAACAAGCTTGCTAGACGGGACGTCTAACAAGCCTCCGAGCCGATTCGCGCGATCCAAGGAGCCGCACCATGGCAAGCAGCACCGTTCGCCCGGACAACCAGGACGACGACGTCGCCGAGCGTCTCCTCCGGTCGGCCGCGAAGCTGTCGTACGACCCGGCGGTCGAGGTCGACTGGGACACGCCGCTCGACAAGGGCTTCCACGGCCAGAGCCCGGAGTGGAACAGCCTCTACGGCACCGCGTACTGGAACGAGATGACCGAGGAGCAGCGCAAGGAGCTGACCCGCCAGGAGTCCGCCTCCGTGGCCAGCACCGGCATCTGGTTCGAGATGATCCTCCAGCAGATGGTCCTCCGTGACATCTACCGCATGGACCACACCGACCCGCGCTTCCAGTGGGCCCTCACCGAGATCGCCGACGAATGCCGGCACTCGATCATGTTCGCCCGCGGCTCCCAGAAGCTCGGCGCGCCGGCGTACCGGCCCCGGCGGGCCGTGATGGAGCTCGGCCGGGTCATGAAGACCGTCGGTTTCGGCGAGGCCGCCTACGCCGGCATCCTCGTCGCCGAGGAGGTCCTCGACGTGATGCAGCGCGACTGGATGCGCGACGAGCGGGTGGTGCCCTTCGTCCGCACCATCAACAACATCCATGTCGTCGAGGAGTCCCGGCACATGAAGTTCGCGCGGGACGAGACGCGGCGCCACCTGGCCCGCGCGAGCCGGCCCCGGCGGCACTTCCAGTCCCTCGTGGTCGCCATCGCCGCGTACTACATCATCACCAGCCTGGTCAGCCCCGAGGTGTACGTGCGCGCCGGACTCGACCCCGAGCGCGCCCGCCGCGAGGCCGCCGCCAACGAGCACTACAAGGCGCAACTCCGCGCCAGCTGCGCGGGGCTGATGGAGTTCCTGTCGGACGTCGGCATGCTGACCCGGCCGGCCGTCTTCTTCTACAAGCGCGCCCACCTCCTCTGACCCTCCGAGCCGAGCAGAGCCGCCGCCATGACCTACGCCATCACCCAGACCTGCTGCAACGACGCCACCTGCGTGGCCGTCTGCCCGGTCAACTGCATCCACCCGACGCCGGACGAGCCGGACTTCGGCACCACCGAGATGCTCTACATCGACCCCAGGAGCTGCATCGACTGCGGCGCCTGTGCCGACGCCTGCCCGGTCGACGCGATCTTCCCGGTGGACCGGCTCACCGGGAAGCTGCGCGCCTACGAGGCCATCAACGCCGCCCACTTCACCGACCGCGAGCCGGCCCCGGCCGCCGCCTCCCCCACCTTCCACAGCTGGGGCGAACCGCGCTTCGACCGCTCGCTGCCCTCCGACTTCGCCCCCATCCGGGTCGCGGTCGTCGGCACCGGTCCGGCCGGCATGTACGCGGCCGAGGACCTGCTGCTGCACACCAACGCCGAGGTGACGCTGATCGACCGGCTGCCGGTGGCCGGCGGGCTCGTCCGGTACGGCGTGGCTCCGGACCATCCGTCGACCAAGGGGGCCGGGGACGGCTTCGCCCGCTTCCACACCCACCCGCGGGCGCGGCTGCGCCTCGGGGTGGAGATCGGCCGGGACGTCTCCGCCGAGGAGCTCGCCGCGCACCACGACGCGGTGATCTACGCGGTCGGCGCGCCCTCGGACCGGCGGCTCGGGATTCCCGGCGAGGACCTGCCCGGCAGCGTGCCGGCCTCCGCCCTCGTCTCCTGGTACAACGCGCACCCGGAGACCGGCCCGGACGCCGTCGCGCCGTCGGCGGCCGAGCGCGTCGTCGTCGTGGGCAACGGAAACGTCGCCCTCGACGTGGCCCGGATCCTGGTCACCGACCCGGAGGGGCTCGCCGCGACCGACATCGCGGACCACGCCCTCGCCGCCCTGCGGGCCTCACGCGTACGGGAGGTCGTGCTCCTCGGCCGGCGCGGACCCGAGCACGCCGCGTACACCACCTCCGAGCTCCTCGCCCTCACCGGCCTGCCCGGCGTCGACCTCGTCGTCGACGACCACGACCCGCGCGTGGGGGCGGCGGTGGACGCGGCGGCGCCCGGCGGGAAGGCGGCGCTGCTGCGCGGGATCGCCCGGGAGACGGTGGACTGGAGCCGGGGCCCGGCCGAGGGGCGGCGCCGGATCGTGCTGCGCTTCCACTCCTCCGCGGTCGAGGCCCTCGGCGGCGAGCGGGTGGAGGCCGTGCGCGTCACGGGTGCCGGGGCGGCGGGCGGAGCCGGAGGCGACGGCGTGGACCTGGCGGCCGGACTGCTCGTGCGGGCCATCGGTTACCGGGGCGTACGGGTCCCCGGACTGCCCTTCGACGAGACCACCGGCACCGTGCCGCACACCGGGGGTCGGGTGGAGGGGATGCCCGGCACCTACGTCGTCGGCTGGATCAAGCGCGGACCGTCCGGGGGCATCGGCGCCAACCGCGCCTGCGCCGCCGAGACGGTCGGCGGTCTCCTCGCGGACGCGGTCGCCGGGGCGCTGCCCCGGCCCACGGGCTCGGCGAAGGACTTCGAGCGGCTGGTGCGGAAGCGGAGCCGGACGCTCGTCGACGCCCGGGGCCTCGCCGCCATCGACCGGACGGAGCGGGCCCGGGGCGCGGAGGCGGGACGGCCCCGCGTCAAACTCGCGACCGTGCCCGAACTGGTCGCGGCGGCACGCGGTGCCGGCCGGTGGCGGCGGGCCGGCTGACCCGTCGACAGACCGCCCCGGGGGCCCGGGAGACAGGTGTACGAATGCGGCTCCGGGGCACCCGCTTGCCATGAGCAGCAGTGAGAGATCCGATGACCGTCCGGCGGACAGCTCCACGTCGGACGACGGCCGCAACGAGACCCCCATGGAGCGGGCGGACAGGCAGTGGAGCGAGCTGCTCCAGGAGCTCCGGGTGGCGCAGACGGGTGTGCAGATCCTCTTCGGTTTCCTGCTCGCCGTGGTCTTCCAGCCGCGCTTCTCGGACCTGGGGTCGGTGGACAAGACGATCTACGTCGTCACGGTGTTCTGCGGGGCGGCGGCGACCGGGGCGCTCATCGGGCCCGTGTCGCTGCACCGGCTGGTGTCGGGGCGGCGGCTCAAGCCGGTGGCCGTCAGGTGGGCGGCGCGGCTCACGGTGGTCGGCCTGGTGCTGCTGTACCTGACCATGGCGTCGGCGTTCCTCCTGATCATGCGGATGGCACTGCACGACGCGCTGGCGCTGTGGCTCGTCGCGGTGATGGCCCTCTGGTTCGCGCTCGTCTGGTTCGTGGTGCCCCTGATCACGGTCCGAAGCCGGCGCTGACACCGGGGCCGGACGCGGGGGCGTCCCGTACGGCGGGGTCCGGCCCGGGACGGCGGGCCGGCAGGGCTGTTCGGCGGTTCAGCGGTTCAGGCGGCGAGGCCCAGCGGCTGGCGGAGCACCACGGCGTTCAGGCGGACGGCGAAGGCGGCGGTGTCGGCCGGGCCGAGGGCGAGGACCCGGTCCTTGGGCAGGTGCAGGGTGACGTCCACGCAGAAGGCGAGGGCGTGCAGGGACTCCCCCGCCGTCTCGTCGCCGAGGGCGAAGAACAGGTCCCGGTAGAAGCGGGTGCGCTCCGGCGTCTCCTCGTAGAAGGACAGGCCCGGCTGCCCGAGCTGCGCGCCGAGGTCCGTGAAGGCCTCGGTCAGCTCGCGCTCGACGGTCTCCCAGAAGCGGGCGTCCGCGTACTCGGCCGGGAGGGCCTGGCGCACGGCCTCCTTGAGGGAGAGGACCATGACCAGCAGCGGGGCGTGCTCCTGGAGCCCCCAGCCGCGGACGGTCCGCACGACCGTGCTGTCGGGGACGGCCTCGGCGGCCTGTCGGATCGCCTCGAAGTCGAAGTCGACGGTCGCCGGGGCGATCGCCTCCTGGAACAGCCGGTCGACGGACCGGGCCTGGTCGAGGTGGTCGGGACCCACCTCGATGACGGTCCTGAAACTGGCGGCCAATGCTCCTCCTGGGTGCGTTCGATGATCAGGAGGGGTCAGTATGCCGAGGCCCGCCGTCCCGGGGCACCGGGCGTCCGCCGTACGGACGGCCGGGACGCCGGGCCGCGACGGCGGCCGCGCACGGAACGGGTTCAGGAACGGCGGCGGGGCTTGCCGCCGCGGCCCCGGGAGGCGCCGCCACCGGTCCCGCGGCCCCCGGGGGCCTGACGTCCGCCGGTACGCGAAGCGCCCGCTCCGGACCGCCCGCCGCTCTGCGGCTTCTTGGGGGTCTTCTCCGCCTTGCGGCCCTTGCTCTCCTCCGCCCGCCGGCCCCGGGTGCTGTTGACGGTACGGCCGCGGACGATCCCGATGAACTCCTCCACCAGGTCGGGCGCCTCCTCCGCCGCGGGCCAGGACAGCGCCACCCGGGACTGCGGCACGTCGTGGAGGGTGCGGTACGTCAGGTCCTTGCGGTGGTGGAGGCGCGCCAGCGACTGGGGGACGGCGAGGACGCCGATCCCGGCGGCGACCAGCTCGATCGCGTCCGCGGTGGTCGCGGGGCGCTCCAGGGCCGGACGGCCGGGCGGGCGCTCCCAGCCCAGGGTGTCGTCGAGCGGGTGCAGGACCAGCTCGTCGGCGAGGTCCTCGGCCGACACCTCCTCCGCCGCGGCGAAGAGGTGGTCCTTGGGGACGACGACGACCGTGGTCTCCGTGTAGAGGGGGATCGCGCTGAGGTCGTCCCCGTCGACGGGGAGCCGCAGCAGCGCCGCGTCGGCCCCGCCGTCCCGGAGGACGCCGAAGGCCTCGGCGGGGGTCACGCCGAGAAGGGTGAGGGGGACGTCGGGCAGGCGCTCGTTCCAGATCCGCACCCACTTCGAGGGCGTCACTCCCGGGACATACGCGAGCCGGAACGAGGGGGAAGCTTCCGAGCCTGTCACCCCGCCAGGTTACCGGTAGCGGCCGTGGTCGGAAGTCGGCCACATGCTCGATACCCTGGAGGCATGACGTCGCACCAGAACGCCCAGACGATGAAGCCCGCCACCGCGGCGAAGAAGCTGGGTGTGTACCTCGAGGCCACGCCCGCCGCATTCCAGGAGGGTGTCGTCTCGCGCACCGAGCTCAACGAACTCCAGGCGAACCCGCCGGCCTGGCTGCAGGAGCTGCGACGCAACGGACCGCACCCGCGCCCCGTGGTCGCGGCGAAGCTCGGCGTCTCCATCGCGGGTCTCGCCCGCGGCGGGATCACCGAGGCGCTCACCACCGAGCAGATCGAGGCCCTGAAGCAGGAGTCCCCGGAGTGGCTCGTGAAGGAGCGCGCCACCCAGGCCGAGGTCCGCAAGGAGAACCTCCGCATCAAGGAGCGCGACGAGCAGCGGGCGCGGGAGCGCGCCCTGCGCGAGCAGAACGCCTGATCCTCCCCGCGCCCCGGTGGTCCTGCCGGGGGGCTTCCCCGGCGTCCCGGCATGGGGGGCCGCGGGACGAGGGAGTGATGGGCTCATGAGCGATTCCCGCACTCCCCCGGGACCGCCCGCCTCGGGCGCGCCGGTCCTGGTCGGCGTCGACGGCTCCGCGCACGGAACGAGGGCCCTCGAGTGGGCCCTGGGCGCGGCCACCGCCCTCGGGGCGCCCCTGATCGTGGCCCACGTACGCCCCGAGGGGCTCGGGCCCGCGCCGGGCCGGTCCGCCTCCCCGGGCACGGACGCCCCGCACCCGGATCCCGTCCTGGACGCGGCCCGCGCCCTGGTGGAGGAGCACGGCGCCGCCGTACCGGTGCGCTGCGCGTCGCTGGACGGTTCCGTCACCGACGCCCTCCCGGCGGCGGCCCGGGGCTGCCGGCTGCTGGTCACCGGCTCGCGGGGACGGGGCGGCTTCGCGAGCCTGCTGCTCGGTTCCACCAGCCGCTCGCTGGCGGCGACGGCGCCGTGTCCCCTGGTGGTGGTGCCGCACGAGGCGCGGACGGCCGTGCCGGGGACGGAGGCGGGGGCGGGGGCGGGGCGGGTGCTCCTCGGCCTGCATCCCGAGGAGACGCCGGACGAGGTGGTGGAGTTCGCCTTCGAGGCGGCCCGGCTCCGTGGCGTACCCCTGGAGGCCGTGACCGTGCTGCGGCTGCCGGCGGTCCCGGCCGCGCTCCTGGTGGCTCCGGTGCCGGTGCTCCAGGTGCCGGGGCCGTTGCCGGAGGAGGACGACTCGGAGCTGATGCTGCGGGAGACGGAGCGGGAGCAGGAGGCTCGGCTGCGGCCGTTCGCCGAGCGGTGGCCGGAGGTCGAGCTGCGTCCGGTGGTGGCACCGGGTGACGCGGCGGGGCGGCTCGTGGAGGGGTCCCGGGACGCGGCCCTGCTGGTCGTGGGCCGTCACCACCGCCACCGCTTCGGCTCCCTGCTGATCGGGTCGGTGGCGCACGCGGTCCTGCACCACGCGCACTGCCCGGTCGCGGTGGTCCCGCCCGTACCGGAGGCATGAGCCGCCGGGCCGGTCGCGCGTCACCGCGCGGGGCGGGCCGGGCGTGGCTAGCGTGGCTGTCAGGAACGTCTCCTCGTCGTCGAACGGAAGAGAGAGTCACCGTCATGGCCGCACGACCTGAGGGCACACCGATCTGGACCGACGCGATGTTCACCGACGCGGAGGGCGCCAAGGCGTTCTACGGTGACGTGCTCGGCTGGACCTTCGGGGAGTCCTCCTCGGAATTCGGGAACTACACGCAGGCGTACCGGAACGGCAAGGCGGTCGCGGCCGTCGTCCCGCCGATGCCCGGCCAGGACGCCCCGCCGCAGTCGGCCTGGTGTCTGTACTTCGCCTCGGACGACGTCGCCGCCACGGCGGAGAAGATCCGCGCGGCGGGCGGCACGGTGCTGATGGAGCCGATGCAGGTGAGCGATTTCGGCTCGATGTGCCTCGCGCAGGATCCGACGGGCGTGACCTTCGGCCTGTGGCAGCCGGGCACCCATGAGGGCTTCGAGCTGGAGGGCGAGAGCGGCTCGTACGTCTGGGCCGAGGTGTTCACCCGGGAGCCGGAGCGGGCCGACGCCTTCTACACCTCGGTCTTCGGGTACGGCTCGAAGAAGATCAAGGACGAGAACATGGAGGACTACCGGGTCTTCGACCTCGGTGAGGGCCCCCTGCTCGGCCGGATGGTGATGACGGCGGACGACTTCCCGCCCGAGGTCCCGGCGTACATCCAGATCTACTTCGCCGTCGACAACTGCGACAAGACCGTCGAGGCGGCCGGGCGGCTCGGAGGGCGGAAGGTGTTCGGGCCGATGGACAGCCCCTTCGGCCGGTTCGCGGCGATCGTGGACCCGCAGGGCGCCGCGTTCGCCGTGATCGACGTGCGGACGACGGTCGGCGAGATGCCGGAGATGGTCTGACGGCCGCCCGTCGCGACCGGGGCCGCTCGCCGTACGGCGGGCGGCCCCGGTCGCCGTACGGTCAGGGCCGGAGGCTGGAGACCACGTCGGCGGTGGCCGCCACGCCGTTGTGGATGGTGGGCGCCATGCTCGTACCGGCGAGGAAGAAGCCGAGCAGGAGGCAGACGAGGGCATGGGTGGCCTTCAGACCACCGCTCCGCAGGAAGACCACGGCCAGGATCAGCAGCAGCACCACGACAGAAATGGAAACGGCCATCGCTCTCACGTCCCTCCGTCGCCGCACCGGAATTGCGGCGTTCGGCGGACAGTGTGGCGGAATGTACGGTCCGTCCGGATGTGCGGCGGGGCGGCCATACGGGTGAGATTGCGCGGGATCAGCCGGGGAAGGTCCGGAAGGTCTCCGCGATGGTCGGCCTGCGGACCGCTTCCAGCTCCGGATCGGCCAGCAGGTCCGCGATCAGGGCGCGGCTGCCGAAGACCTCGGTGGCGTTGAGGTCCCAGTCGGCCAGGACGTGCCAACTGCCGTCCGCGGCCCACCAGGTGGCGGGGAAGACGTCGGCCGGCCGGGCCTCCCGGTGGGCGGGGGCGTCGCCGAGCCGGCCGCGCCAGGCGACCAGCGTCCCGTCGGTGGAGACGGGCGCCTGGGCGGCCCCGCACCAGGTGGCGAGCCCGTCGGCGGAGTGGTGCGCGAGGTGGGCGACGAGCCGGGCCAGGGTGGTGGCGTCGGGTTCGGCGTCGCCGGGCCCGTCGAGGTCGTCGGCTCCTTCGACGCCTTCGAAGACCAGGTACGAGGGGGTGAGCGGCCAGTCCGCGAAACGGCGGCCCGCCCGGGCGAGGACGTCGTCCCAGCGGAGCCGTACCGGACCGTCGTGGACGGCGTGGAGCAGCCAGCAGTGGTCCTCGAAGCCGCCGCGCGGCTCCAGGCCGCAGTCGGCGTGGGTGAGGGCGGTGCGCAGGCCGTCGAGCGGGTCGTCCTCGGCCGCGCGCGTCCAGATCCCGGTCACCGCTCGTTCCCTCCCGTGAGGCAGTCCTTCCACTCCACCGTACGGTCGCACCAGCGCTCCAGCAGGACCCGGTCGTGGCCCACGGCGAGGAGGCCGGCGCCGGTCCCGGCGCGGTAGGTCTCGACGGCGGCGACGAGGGCGGCGGTGGTGGAGGCGTCGAGCATGGCGGTCATCTCGTCGCAGATCAGCCAGCGGGGGTGGAGGCAGAGCGCCCTGGCCAGGCAGGCGCGCTGGAGCTGGCCGTCGCTGACGGCGTGCGGGCGGCGGGAGAGCAGTTCGGGGGTGAGGCCGACGGTGGGGGCGAGGTCGGCGACGCGCGCGGCGGCCTCCGCCCCGCGGCCGGTGGCGCGCAGCGGTTCGGCGATGAGGTCGGCGAGGGTGAGCCGGGGGTCGGCGGCGGTGCGCGGCTGCTGGAAGACGACGCCGACGGCGGTGCGCAGTTCGCGGGGGGCGCGGTGGCGCCAGGCGCGGATCTCGGTGCCGTCGAGGACGTAGCGGCCCGCGTCGGGACGGTGGAGGAGGGCGGCGACCCGGGCGAGGGTGGACTTGCCGCAGCCGCTGGGGCCGAGGAGGCCGACGGACTCGCCGGGGGCGAGGGTGAGACGGGCCCCTCGGAAGACGGGTGCGCGGCGGTCGTATCCGGCGGTGATGTCGGTCAGTTCAAGCACGGGGGTGCTCCGGGTGGTGGCAGGCGACCGCGGCGCGGGGCTCGGGGCGGGTGGCGCAGAGGTCGGTGGCGCGGGGGCAGCGGGGGGCGAAGGCGCAGCCGTCGGGCAGGGCGGTCAGTTCCGGCGGCATCCCGGGGATGGGGGTGAAGGCCCGCTCGGGGAGGGCGTCGAGCAGTCCCCGGGCGTAGGGGTGCCGGGGGCCGGCCGGGCCGAAGAAACGGTGGGCGGGAGCGGTCTCCACGATCCGGCCCGCGTACATGACGGCGACCCGGTCGGCGATGCGTTCGGCGGCGGCGAGGTCGTGGGTGATGAGGAGCAGCGCGCGGCCCTCGTCGACGTGGCGGCGCAGTTCGTCGGCGGTGCGGTCGACGAGGTCGCGGTCGAGGCCCGTGGTGGGTTCGTCGGCGAGGAGGAGTCGCGCGTCGCCGATGAGGGCGAGGGCGGTCGCGGCGCGCTGGGCGAGGCCGCCGGAGAGTTCGTGCGGGTGGCGGTCGAGATGGGTGGCGGGGAAGGCGGCCCGTACGGCGGCCTCCTCGGCGCGGGCCCGCCGCTCGCGCCGGGGGGCGCCGGTGAGGGCCCGTACGGTCTCCTCCAGGTGGGCCCGTACGGTGCGGACCGGGGTGAGGTGGGCGGCGGGGCTCTGCGGGACGAGGCCGACGCGGCGTCCCCGTACGGTGCGGGCGAGGGTCTTCTCACCGGCGGCCAGCAGGTCGGTGGGCCCCGTGCCGTCGGGGCCGGCGAGCAGGGCCGTGCCGGAGGTCTCGGCGTTCCCGGGGAGGAGGCCGAGGAGGGCGGAGGCGAGGACGGACTTGCCGCAGCCGCTCTCGCCGACGAGCGCGAGGCACTCCCCCGGCACGAGGTCGAGATCGGCGTCGCTGACGGCGTCGACGGTCCGGCCGCCGCTCAGGCGGAAGCGGACGGTGAGCCCGCGGACGCTGAGGACGGCGGTCCCGGCGCGTTCCGCGGTGACGGCCTCCAGGGCACGCAGGACGTTCCCGGTCACAGCATCAGCTCCGATCGGCGGCGCGGGTTGAGCCGGTCGCGCCAGACTCCGGCGAGTCCGGCGACGGCGAGGGTCGGGACGATGAGGAAGAGGCCGGGGAAGAGGGTGGGCCACCAGTCCCCGGCGAGCAGGGAGGAGCGGGCGGTCTGCACCAGGTTGCCGAGGCTGGCCTGGTGGCTGGGGAGGCCGAGGCCGAGGAAGGAGAGCGCGGACTCGTGCCACATGGCGTGCGGGACCATGAGGACGGCGGCGAGACCGGCCTGCGGGAGGACGGCGGGCAGCAGGTGCCGGACGGCGACGCGGCGGCGGGAGGCCCCGCCCGAGATGGCGGCGTCGACGTAGGGCCGGGAGCGCAGGGAGAGGACCTCGGAGCGGACGATCCGGGCGGTGGAGAGCCAGTGGGTGACCGCCACGGAGACGATGACGGGCCAGACGCCGGGCCGGAACAGGGCGACGACGAAGATGCCGAGCAGCAGGTGCGGCACGGAGGAGAAGGCGTCCACGAGCCTCATCAGGGCCCGGTCGAGCCAGCCGCCGAGGGCGCCCGCCGCCGCGCCGACGGCGGTGCCGATGACGGTGGCGACGAGGGCGGCGACGAGGCCGACGAGCAGGGAGATCCGCAGGCCGTAGACGCAGCGCAGCAGCAGGTCGCGGCCGAGGTCGTCGGTGCCGAAGGGGTGGTCCCAGGACGGCGGCAGGAGCTTGGCGGACAGGTCGACGGCCTGTTCGTCGAGCTGGGCCAGCGGGGGGACGAGGAGGACGGCGAGCAGGACGGCGCCGACGGTCACGGCGGAGGTCCACAGCCGCAGGCGGTGGGTGCGCGGGTCAGCCATCGAAGCCCACCCTCGGGTCGGCAAGGCCGTAGAGGAGGTCGGAGAGGAGGTTGCCGAGGAGGACGGCTGCGGTGGCGAGCACCGTGAGCGCGGCCAGCAGCGGGAAGTCGACGGAGGTGGCGGCCTGGACGGTGGCGGCGGCGATGCCGGGCCAGCTGAAGACGGTCTCCACGAGGAGGGCTCCGGTGATGAGCTCGGGGACGCGGGAGCCGATGAGGGTGAGCATCGGCAGCATGCCGGAGCGCAGGGCGTGGCCGGTGAGGACGGTGCCCTCGCCCAGGCCGCGGGCGCGGGCGCCGCGTACCGGGTCCTCGTCGAGGGCGTCGCCCACGCCCTGGCGGACGTACAGGAAGAACCAGGGCAGCTGGGAGATGCCGAGGACCAGGGCGGGCAGGACGAGGTGGCGGGCGACCTGGCCGAAGGTGACGGTGTCGCTCGCGGTGTCGGTGAGGCCGCCGGCGGGCAGGGCGCCCAGCTTCAGGGCGAAGAACCAGATGGCGAGGAGCCCGAGCCAGAAGGCGGGGGCCGCTTCCAGGGTGTACGCGAGGGAGCTGACGGTCCGGTCGATCAGGCCGCCGCGGCGGCGGCCGGCGAGGACGCCGAGGACGGTGCCGAGCGCGATGGCGACGAGGAAGGCGGTGGCGGCGAGGAGGACGGACCAGCCGAGGCGCTCGGTGATGACGTCGGCGACGGGGCGGCGCATGACCGAGGAGTCGCCGAGGTCGCCGGTGAGGGCGGAGGTGAGCCATTCCCACCAGCGGGTGAGAAGGGGCCGGTCGACGCCGAGGTTGGCCCGGAGCTGGTCGAGGTTCTCCTGCGAGGCGGTGAGTCCGGCGGTGCCCGCGTAGGCCTTGACGGGGTCGAAGGGGGAGGCCTCCGCGACGGCGAAGACCGCGAAGGTGACGGCGAGGAGGACGGGGACGGCGGCGAGGGCGCGCCGTCCCGTCATCCGGGCCATGGCCCCCCAGGGGAGGCGGCGCTTCACTTCTTCGTGTCTCCGGTGCTCTTGGGCTTCCAGGCCTCGACGTTCCACCAGGGGCCGGCGGCCAGGCCGTGGTCGTGCGGCTCGACCTGGGTGGTGAGCGCGGCGCCCTTGGCGTCGGAGGTCCAGGAGTCGTTCACGACGTACAGGTGGTCGATGTGGGTGAGGAAGGTGTAGCCGGGGTTCTTGACGAGTTCGCGCTGCACGGTGTCGTAGGCGGCCCTGCGCCTGGCCGGGTCGTCGGTCCTGCGGCCCTCGTCCAGGGCCTTGTCCACGGCCTTGTTGTCGTACCAGGCCATGTTGTTGAAGCCGTCGCCGGCGAGGGAGGACTTCAGGAGGAGGTACTGGTCGAAGTCGGGGTCGCCGGGCGAGCCGCCGCCGGCGAGGACGGCGTCGGTCTTCATGCGGGGTTCGATGACCTCCCAGGTGCCGGCCTGGGTCTTGATCTCGACGCCGGCCTTCTTGGCGTCGGAGGCGTAGGCGAGGGCGTGGTCCTGGCGGAGCTTGTCGCCGGAGAGGTACCAGAGGGGGAAGGAGGCCCGGACGCCGTTCTTGACGCGGATGCCGTCGGGGCCGGGCTTCCAGCCGGCCTCGTCCAGGATCTTGGCCGCGCCGGCGAGGTCGTGGCGGCGCTCGGTGCCCCGGGTGAACCAGGGGCTGTCGGTGGGGACGGGGCCGTAGGCGGGCTTGCCGGCGCCTTCGAGGATCTTGTCGACCATGGCCTGGCGGTCGACGGCGATGTCCAGGGCGCGGCGGACGGCGGTGTCGCCGGTGACGGGGTGGTGGGTGGGGAGGGTGACGGTGCGGTAGTCGTACGTCTTGGCCGCGTACGTCTTCTTGCCCTTGTCGGCCGAGAAGCCGGCGGCGAGGTTGGGCGGCAGGATGGCGCCGTCGAGGTCGCCGGCGCGCAGCCGGGTGGCGCGGACGTCGTCGTCCTTGATGATCGCCATGGTGAACTTCTTCACCGCGGGGGCGCCGTTCCAGTAGGACGGGTTGGCCTTGAAGGTGAGCTTCTCGCCCTTGGACCAGCCGGTGAGGACGTAGGGGCCGGTGCCGATGGGCCGGGTGGTGAAGGCGCCCGTGTTGACGTCCTGCTTCGCGGCGACGTGCTCGGGCGCGATGGCGTGGACGGTGCGCTCGGCGAAGGGCGCGTAGGGGTACTTGAGCCGGAAGACGACGGTGTCGTCACCGACCGCCTCGACGCTCTTGAGGGCGTCGAGTTCGGTGCGCGAGGGGTTGTTGGTCCTCGGGTCCAGGATCGTCCGGTAGGTGAAGACGACGTCCTTGGCCGTGAAGGGCACACCGTCGCTGAAGGTGACGCCGTCGCGGAGGGTGTAGGTGTAGGTGAGGCCGCCGTCGCTGATGTGGGGGAGCTTCGCGGCGAGGGCGGGCCGCAGCTTCATGTCGGCGTCGAAGGCGAGGAGCCCGTCGAAGATCTTGGAGTTGCCGTCCTTGCCGTAGCCGAGGAGGGGGCTGAGGGTCTCGGGCTCGTAGGCGATGCCGACGACCGCCGAGTCCTTGGGGCCGCCGGTGCCCCCGGCGGGGCCGGGGTTCGTGCAGGCCGCGGCGCCCAGGGCGAACGCCCCGGTGAGTATCGCGGCGGTCGCGCGGCGAACGGATCGGGCGGCCATCGTGTCCACACCCCTTTTGGAGATCAACTGTTATTGCGAACAACATGCAATTAAACAGTATGTAAAGGGGTGCGGACAGACGGGCCCCTTACCGAGGCCTGCGGCCGGACCGCGTCAGCGGGGCGCGGGGAGGTCGGCCAGGGCGGCGAGGGCGTCCTGATGGCGGCCGGGCGAGCCGAGGGCGAGCTGATCGGCCTTGGCCCGCTTGAGCGCCAGGTGGGCGGGGTGTTCCCAGGTCATGCCGATGCCGCCGTGCAGCTGGACGCACTCCTCGGCGGCCCGGACGGCCACCCGGGAGCAGTGGGCCTGGGCGACCGCGACGGTGAGCGGGGCGTCGGGCGCACCGGTGGCGAGCGCGTCGGCGGCGGCGCGGGCCGCCGCACGGGCGCCCACGACGTCCAGCCACAGCTGGGCCATGCGGTGCTTGAGGGCCTGGAAGGAGCCGACCGGCCGGTTGAACTGGTGGCGCTCGCGGGTGTGCCGCACGGTCTCCTCCAGGCACCAGGTGGCCAGGCCGAGCTGCTCGGAGGCGAGGAGTCCGGCCCCGGCCAGCAGACCCCGCCCGATCGCGGCGGCACAGGCCTCGGGCCCGGCGAGCCGGGTGCCCGTGCCGGGACCGGTGGTGACGCGGGCGAGCGGCCGGGTGAGGTCGAGCGGCGTGAGCGGCTCGACGACCGCCTCCGCGGCCGGGACGGCGTACAGGCCGTCGGCGCGCGGGGCGAGCAGGACGTCGGCGGCGGTGGCGTCGGCGACGCCGGTGGCTTCGGGGCCGTGCGGGGGCTCGCCGCCGGGGGCGGTGGTGAGGGGGACGGCGAGGACGGCGACCGTACGGCCGCCCGCGAGGCCGGCGAGCAGTTCCGCCGCCGCGTCGCTGCCCCCGGCGAGGGCGAGCAGGGTCTCGGTGGCGACGACCGCGCTCGTCAGGTACGGCACGGGGGTGACCGCGCCGCCCAGCTCCTCCAGGACGACGGCCGCCTCTCGGTGGGTCGCGCCCTGGCCGCCGAGCTTCTCGGGGACGAGCAGGCCGGCGGCTCCGATGTCGGCCGCGAGGGACTTCCAGAGCCCGGGGAGGTACGGGTCGTCCGTCTCGATCCGGTCGAGCACGGCCCGGTGGCCGGCCCGGTCGGCGAGGAGGGCGCGGACGGCGGCGCGCAGGTCGTCCTCGGTGTCGGAGTAGAGGAGGTCGGTCATCGGGCCAGGTCCTTCCAGGCGACGTCCTTGTCGTTGCGGGGCTCGGGCGGCAGTCCGAGGACCCGTTCGGCCACGATGTTGAGGAGGACCTCGGTGGTGCCGCCCTCGATCGAGTTGCCCTTGGAGCGCAGATAGCGGTAGCCGGCGTCACGGCCGGTGAAGTCGACCAGCTCGGGGCGGCGCATCGTCCAGTCCCCGTACACCAGGCCTTCGGTGCCGAGCAGTTCGACCTCCAGGCCGCTGATGGCCTGGTTGAGACGGGCGAAGCCGAGCTTCATGGCGCTGCCCTCGGGGCCCGGCTGGCCGGCGGCGAGCTGCTGGCGGAGCCGCTCGCCGGTGAGCCGGGCCACCTCGGCGTCGACCCACAGCTCCAGCAGGCGCCGGTGCAGCTCGTGGGTACGGAGCTCCGGCCGCTCGCGCCAGGTGGCGGCGAGCTTGCCGATCATGCCGCCCTCCCGGGGGATGCGGGCCCCGCCGATGGAGACGCGCTCGTTCATCAGCGTCGTCTGCGCCACCCGCCAGCCGTCGCCGACCTCGCCGAGGCGGTGGGCGTCGGGGATGCGGACACCGGTGAGGAAGACCTCGTTGAACTCGGCCTCGCCGGTGATCTGGCGCAGCGGCCGGACCTCCACGCCGGGGTCGGTCATGTCGCAGACGAAGTAGGTGATGCCCCGGTGCTTGGGCACGTCCGGGTCGGTGCGGGCGATGAGGATGGCCCAGCGGGCGACGTGCGCGCTGGAGGTCCACACCTTCTGCCCGTCGACGATCCAGTCGCCCGTCTCCGGGTCGCGTACGGCACGGGTGCCGAGGGCGGCAAGGTCGGAGCCGGCCCCCGGTTCGCTGAACAGCTGGCACCAGACCTCCTCGCCGACCCAGAGAGGCCGCAGGAAGCGCCGCTTGACCTCCTCGGAGCCGTAGGCGAGGAGGGTGGGGGCGGCCATGCCGAGTCCGATGCCGATGCGGCGCGGGTCGTTGTCCGGGGCTCCGGCGGCGGTGAGTTCGGCGTCCACCACGGCCTGGAGGGCGCGCGGGGCGTCGAGGCCGCCGAGGCCGACCGGGTAGTGGACCCAGGCGAGCCCGGCGTCGAAGCGGGCTTGGAGGAAGGCGGTGCGGTCGGTGGTGGCCGGGGGGTGCTCCTGGAGCAGCGCCCGGGTGCGGGCGCGCAGGTCGTCGGCGTCGGTCACGCGTGGACTCCTTCCGGGAGGACGACCAGGCGTCCGGTGGTGGTGCCGTCGGCGACGCGCTGGACCGCGCCGGCGACGCCGGCGAAGGGGACGCGCTCGCCGATGAGCGGCTTGATCAGGCCCTTGGCGGCGTAGGCGGTGAGGGTCTCGTGGCAGCGGCCGACCGAGGCCGGGTCCTTCTGCGCGTAGAGGCCCCAGTGGAGGCCGAGGACGGAGTAGTTCTTGACCAGGGCGTGGTTGAGGGCGGGGGCGGGGACGGTGCCGCTCGCGAAGCCGACGACGACGATCCGGCCCTCGAAGGCGACGCACTTGGCGGACTGCTGGTAGGCCTCGCCGCCGACCGGGTCGTAGACGACGTCGGCGCCCCGGCCGCCGGTGGCGGCCTTGACGGCGGCGACGACGTCCTCGGAGCCACGGTCGATCACCAGGTCGCAGCCGAGTGCGCGGGCCACGGCCGCCTTCGCGGGGCCTCCGACGACACCGATGACGGTGGCGCCGGCCGCCTTGCCGAGCTGGACGGCGGCGCTGCCGACGCCGCCGGCGGCCGCGTGGACGAGGAGCGTCTCGCCCTCCTTCAGGGCGGCCCTGCGGTGGAGGCCGAACCAGCCGGTCTGGTAGCCGATGTGGAGGGCGGCGGCCTCCGCGTCGTCCAGGGACTCGGGCGCGGGGAGCAGCCCGGCGGCGTCCGCCAGGGCGTGGGTGGCGAAGCCGCCGTGCGGCAGCGCGGCGGTGGTGATCACCCGGCGCCCGTCGTCCGTCTCCGCGCAGATCTCCACGCCGGGGGTGAAGGGCAGCGGAGGGCGCACCTGGTAGTGGCCCCGGCAGAGCAGCGCGTCGGGGAAGTTGACGTTCGCGGCGCGGACCTTCACCAGGACCTGGCCGGGGCCGGGCGGGGGCGTCTCCACCTCCTCCAGGCGCATCACCGCGCCTGGTTCGCCGTTCTCGTACACACGCCATGCCTGCATCCGGAAGCCTCCGTCCGTACCGAGCGGTCGGTGGCATACTAAGCGGTCGCTTGCCGCTACGGAACCGTCCCGCCGGACTTCTTGGGCCGCGCCCGCACGTGCATGCGCTCCCCCTGCGGCCCGAAGAGGCTCAGGAACTCCACCCGCCCCTCCCCCGCCGCCCCGAACCAGTGCGGCACCCGGGTGTCGAATTCCGCCGCCTCGCCGGCCCCGAGCACCACGTCGTGCTCGCCGAGGACGAGCCGGAGCCGCCCGGAGAGGACGTAGAGCCACTCGTAGCCCTCGTGCACGCGGGGATCGGGCGCCTCTCCCGAGGGGTCCTGGACGACCTTGTACGCCTGAAGGCCGCCGGGCTGGCGGGTGAGCGGGTACATCGTGCGGCCGTCGCGCACGATGGGCCGGGCCCGGATCCTGGGGTCGCCCACGGGCGGGGCGCCGACCAGTTCGTCCAGCGGGACCTGGTGGGCCCTGGCGAGCGGCAGCAGCAGTTCGAGACTGGGCCTGCGCTGCCCCGACTCCAGGCGCGAGAGGGTGCTCACGGAGATGCCGGTGGCGGCGGAGAGCTCCGCGAGGGTCACGCCCCGGTCGCGGCGGACCCGGCGGAGCCGGGGGCCGACCTCGGTGAGCACGGCGTCGATGCGGTCGTCTTCTGTCATGGGTCCAGCTTTGCAGAAACGGCAACATTCCTTGCCATGTTTCCCGGAACCGGCGAAGCTCGGCGGCATGAACAGCTACAGGAACGCACAGCGGAACATGGTCGGTGACGCGGGTACGGGCGCGCACGGGGACGCTCACGGAGGCGAGGCGTACGAGGCCGTGGTCGTCGGCGGCGGGGCGGCCGGGCTCAGCGCGGCGCTCGTCCTCGGCCGCTCGCGCCGGCGGACGCTGGTCGTGGACGCCGGCGAGCCGCGCAACGCCCCCTCGGCGCACATGCAGGGGTACCTGTCGCGGGACGGCATGAGCCCGGCCGACTTCCTCGCCGTGGGACGGCGCGAGATCGCCGCGTACGGGGTCGAGTGGAGGTCGGGCGAGGTGACGGGCGCGGCCCCGGACGGGGCCGACGGCTTCGTCCTGACCCTCGCGGACGGCGGTACGGTCCGGGCCCGGCGACTGGTCGTGACCACCGGGCTCGTCGACGAACTCCCCGGGATCGACGGACTCGCCGACCGGTGGGGACGGGACGTGCTGCACTGCCCGTACTGCCACGGCTGGGAGGCCCGCGACCAGCCCCTCGGCGTCGTCGCCCACCCCGCGATGCCCGCCCACCAGGCCCTCGTCGTCTCCCGGTTGTCCGACGACGTCACCCTCTTCCTGCACGGGGCGGAGCTCTCCGAGCGTGACGCGGCCCTGCTCGACGCGGCGGGGGTACGGGTCGTGTCCGGGGAGGTGGCGGGACTCGTCGTCACGGACGACCGGCTGACCGGTGTGCGCCTCGCCGACGGGCGCGTCGTGGAGCGATCCGTCGTCTTCGCCGGAGCGAAGCGCCTCGCCGCCCGCGACGGGGTGCTGCGGCAGCTCGGCGCCGATCTGCGCGAGACCCCCTTCGGGGAGTTCGTGGTGGTCGACGAGACCGGCCGGACCAGCGTCCCCGGTGTCTGGGCGGCCGGCAACGTCACCGGCCCGACGGAACAGGTCGTCAACGCGGCGAGCCTCGGCTACCGGGCGGCGGTGGCGCTCAACGGCGAGCTGCTGATGACGGACCTGGAGGCGAAGGCGGGGGCGACGGGCGGGGAGGCCGGGCTGGTCGCGTGACGCCGCGCGCGGCAGGGCCGGTGCGGCCGGCCCGCGCCCTGAGGCGGGCGCGCCGACCCGACCGCACGGACGGCGGCCGACGACGGACACGCCCCGGGCCGGTGGGCGGAACCGGGCCGGTGGCCGCACGCTTCCGCGCGGCCGGTGGCCGGACGTGGCGCGGCGTGGCGCCCGGGCCGTCGGCCGGTCGGATGAACCCCGGAGGGACCGGCCGTGCCGTCCCGGTGCGGCGGTGGGGATCGGCCATGGTGGCCGGAGCCGGTCGCGGAGGACGGAAGGACGGACGGCGCTCATGCTCGGTACGCAGTTCACGACGGGGTCGCCCTGCTGGATCGATCTCGGCAGCCCCGACACGGAGGCCGCGGCGGCCTTCTACGGTGCCGTGCTCGGCTGGGAGTTCCGCCCGGCGGGGCCGGGATCCGGCGGGTACGGGTTCTTCCAGCAGGACGGCCGCACGGTCGGCGGGCTCGGTCCGCTGACCGAGGAGGGCGCGGCGAGCGCCTGGACGGTCCACTTCCACACGCGGGACGCGGACGCCGCGCAGCGGACCGCAGAGGAGGCCGGCGCCACCGTCCGCGTACCCGCCTTCGACGTGATGGACGCGGGACGGATGGCGTGTCTGACCGACCCGGGCGGTGCCGACTTCGCCGTCTGGCAGCCGGGACGGGTCCGGGGCCTGGAGCGGACGTCGGCCCCGAACACCCTGGTGTGGGTGGAGCTGCACGCCGCCGACCCGGAGGGGGTGCTCGGCTTCTACCGGGCCCTGTTCGGCTGGCGTTGGGCGGTGATGGAGGCGCCCGGCATGTCCTATCGGGTGGTCTCCACCGCGGCCGGGGACCAGCGGGAGGCCTCGTTCGGCGGTGTGGCCGAGCTCCAGGAGGATCCGGGGAACCCCCGCTGGATCCCGTACATCGAGGTCGGGGACGCCGACGCGACGGCCCGGGCCGTGGAGGGGGCCGCCGGGCGGATCCTCCTTCCGCCGGCCGACATCCCGGACGTGGGCCGGCTGGCCTGGTTCGAGGACCCGTTCGGCGCGCCCTTCGCCGTCCTGAAGCCGTCGCCGATGGGCTGAGCCGGGCCCGGCGCCGACGGGGTGACGCGGCGCCGGGCCGTCCGGGTCAGCGGGCGAAGAGTTCGAAGGTCACGGCCGGGCGTCCGCCGAAGCGGCCGGCGGCCTGCCTGGTGGTCGTGGTGAGGAAGTCGCGGACGTACTCCTCCGGGTCCTGGTCCGTCAGCGCCTCGATGTAGGCCCGGTGGCAGAGCAGCGACGCGATGGCGCGGTCCATGCCGGGGCCCGCGTCGACCGCGTGGGTCGGGGCGCTGGACCCCGCGACGGCGACCCAGCGGACGCCGTCCCAGGGCTCCAGGCCCTCGTCGGCGAGTTCGGGGAAGATCCAGCGGTTGCCCGCGTCGGCCGCGGCGTCCAGGGTGGCCCGCCCGACGGCCCGGTGGTCGGGGGTGTTCCAGGGGGCGCCGGGTCCGGGGCCCCAGGTGTCGCGGTGGTTGAGGGTCACGACGAGTTCGGGGCGGTGGCGGCGGATCGCGGCCGCGATGTCGCGCCGCAGGGGGACCCCGTACTCCAGCACGCCGTCGCGGTGGCCGAGGAACTCGACCGTGTCCACACCGACGACGGCGGCGCTGTCGCGCTGCTCGCGTTCGCGCAGCGGCCCGCACGTCTCCGGGTCGAGGGTGTCGATCCCGGCCTCGCCGCGGGTGGCGAGGACGTAGACGACCTCCTTCCCGGCGTCCGTCCAGGAGGCGACGGCGGCGGCGCAGCCGTACTCCAGGTCGTCGGGATGGGCGACGACGGCGAGGGCGCGCCGCCAGTCGCCGGGCATCTCCCGCAGGTCCGTGGCATCCGTGGTGATCATGAGCGCAGGATACGGGCGGTCGGTTCCCCGGTGGGGCGGAACGCTCCGGCGAGGACGACCGGGCGCGGGACGTGCCGGGGGCGCGATCGGGGCCGGGGCCACGCCGGTCCGCGCGGGCGACGGCGAGGCCTTGGGCGCGGACGGGGCGCGGCGACCGGGCCGACGGCGCCGGCGGTGCACAGGGGGCCGGTGGCCGCCACTTCGTCCCGCAGCCCCGGCGGCGCGGGGCCCGGGCACCGGACCGGGCCGGCGGGGTCGCTGATGCCGAGGGGGCCGTGGCGACACGCCATCGCCGGGTAGGACTCCGTCTGCGCACAGTTCGAGGGCGGCCTCGCCGGCGAGGCCGGCGGTCCAGCCGTTGCCGCCGGTTCAGGGCCGCAGAAGGCCCTTCGCGACGAGATAGGCGCGGGCCACGTCCTCGGGGAGCCGGCGCCAGCTGTCGACGCGTTCGTTGAGGTCCGCGAGGTCGGCGGTGGTGAGGACGTCGTTGAGACGGCCGAGGACGCGGGTGACGCGCGGGCTTCCGGCACGGGCCCGGTTCACGACGGGGACGATGTGGTCGGCGTTCTGCAGGTGTCTGTCGTCGGCGAGCAGCACGAGGCCGAAGTCGTCCAGGGTGGCGTCGGTGGTCGTCGTCAGCACCAGCTGGTCCTGGCCGTCGCGCACGGCCTGCTTGGCCTGCGTGGTGCCGACGCCCTTGGGGTCGACGGCGGTGACGTCGATGCCGTAGACCTTCCGCAGGCCGGGGGCGCAGTAGGGGCGGCGGACGCACTCGTCCCCGGCGGCGAGCCGTACCGGGACGCCCCGGGCCCCCAGATCGCTGAGGGTCCTGAGACGGTGCTCGGCGGCGAAGGCGGCGGTGACGGCGAAGGCGTTCTGGTCGACGGCCCGGCCGGGGTCGAGGACGGTGAGGCCGCGCGGGCCGGCGAGCCGCCGCAGGGCGCTCATGGTGGCGGTGAGGTCGGGTGAGCCGACGGCCGGCGCGTCCGGCCCGTTCACCTTGGCGTTCAGCCAGTCGGCGAAGGTGGCCGCGTACTCGGGCACGACGTCGATCTGTCCGTTCTCCAGCGCCGGTTCGTACAGCTCGCGGTTGGTGACGGTGAGGAGGGTGGTGCGGTATCCGGCCTGTTCGAGCAGGAGGGCGTACATCCGGGCGAGCAGCTCGCTCTCGGTGAAGCCGGCCGAGCCGACGGTGAGCCGGTGGCTGTCACCGGGCGGGGCGGTGACGGCGCCCCGGTCCTCCAGGGCGGGGCCGGTGGCGCAGCCGGCGAGGGCGAGGAGCGCGGCGAGCGCTCCGGCGGCGAGGCGGGCCGTCCTCATGGGCGGCCCCGGCGCGGCCCGGCCGGGACGAGCGCCCGGACCGCTTCGAAGAGGCCTTCGACGAGGAGGGCGAGTCCGGCGACGAGGACGGCGCCCGCCAGCACCTGCGGGGTGGAGGCGAGGTTGAAGCCGGCGGTGATGATCCGGCCGAGGCCGCCGCCGCCCGCGAGGGCCGCGACGGTGGCGGTGGCGACGAGCTGGACGGCGGCGACGCGGACGCCGGTGAGGATCAGGGGCAGTGCGAGCGGCAGCTCGACGCGGGCGAGCACCTGGCGGCCGGTCATGCCCATGCCCCGGGCGGCTCGTACGACGTCGGCGTCGACCCCGCGCACCCCCACGTACGCGTTGGTGAGCAGCGGTGGGACGGCGAAGAGGACGAGGGCGACGACGGTCGGCCAGGGGTCGTACGGGCCGAGGGGGCCGAGGAGCAGCAGGACGAGGACGGCGAAGGTGGGGACGGCCCGGCCGGCGTTGGCGAGGTTGACGGCCAGGGCGCCGCCCCGGCCGAGGTGCCCGAGGGCGAGGGCGACGGGCAGCGCGATCAGGCAGCTGAGCGCGAGGCCGGCGCCGGTGAGGAGCAGGTGCTCGGTGAGCCGGTGTCCGATGCCGTCCTCGCCGGACCAGTGGGCGGCGGTGGTGAGCCAGGCCCACACGGCGGCGAGCGCGGTCACCGGTCCTGCCCGCGGGTCCAGGGGGTGAGCAGCCGCTGGGCGCCGAGGAGGAGCAGGTCGGCCGCGACGGCGAGGAGGACGCAGAGGACGGAGGCGGTGAGAACCTGCGCCTTGAAGTAGGTGTTCATCCCGGAGTAGATGAGGTTGCCGAGGCCACCGTGGCCGACGATCGCGCCGATGGTGACGAGGGAGACGGTGGAGACCGCGGCGATGCGCAGCCCGGCCATGGCGGCGGGCAGCGCGAGGGGCAGTTCGACGGCGAGGAGGAGCCGGGTGGGGCCGTATCCGAGTCCCCGCGCGGCCCCGCGGATGTCGTCGGGCACGGCGTCGAGCCCGGCGAGCAGGTTCCGGACGAGCAGGGTGAGCGAGTACAGGACCAGTCCGGCGACGACGAGGGAGGCGGACAGCCCGAACACGGGCAAAAGCAGCGAGAACATCGCGAGCGCGGGGATCGTGTACAGGACGGTGGTGACGCCGAGCACGGGCCCCGCGGCCCAGCGCCGACGGCGGGCCAGGAGGGCGAGCGGGACGGCGACGGCGACTCCGAGGGCGAGGGAGGCACCGGTCAGCCGGAGGTGCTGGACGACGGCGTCGGCGAGGATCTCGCTCCGCGAGGACAGGTAGTCCCCGCAGATCCACTCGTTGCGGGCGAGGCAGTCGTCGGGGGGCGCGCTCACCCTCCCCATTCGAGCCGGGAGGCGGGGCGCTCCGCATCCGGGCAGGTCCGTTCGTGGCGGTCCCGGGCGGATTCGGGCGGCGGCCGGCAGGCCGGTCAGCCCGACTGCAGGACGGAGAGGACGTTTCCGGCGGGGTCCTTGAACCAGGCGATCGAGGGGCCCCGGCCGTCGCTCCGCATGATCCCCTTCCCGTCCGCCTCGAAGCCGGGGTAGCGCTCGAACTCCACCCCGCGCCCGCCGAGGGCGTCGACCGCCCGGTCGATGTCGTCGACCTCGAAGTTGAGGATCGTGAAGGAGGCGGGGGCGTGGTCGTCCTTGGCGTAGACGAACACCCGGGCGCCGCCCGCCAGGGTGAGCACGAGGGCTCCCATGTCGTCGGGGCCCTCGTCCTCCACCCGCAGGCCGAGGGTCTCGCCGTAGAAGCGGCGCGCGGCGTCGAGGTCGTCGACGGAGAATCCGCTGAACGCCGGGGTTTCGCCGAACATGGCATGCTCCCTTCCGGGGGCCTCGACGAGGCCCCCTTCCAGGATCCGCCGGACCGGCGCCGGGCGCTCAGGGAGCGATCGGCAGCTGCCGCTTGTGAGCCGTCAGGTCGTAGCGGCGGACGATGGCGGCGTAGGCCTCCTCCGGGACCGGCTTGCCCTCCAGGAAGTCGTCGATGTCGTCGTAGGTGACACCGAGCGCGTCCTCGTCGGGCTTGCCGGGGTCGAGGGTCTCCAGGTCGGCGGTCGGGATCTTCCAGACCAGCTCGGCCGGGGCTCCCAGCTCGGCGGCGACGGCGCGGACCCGTCGCTTGGTGAGCCCGGTGAGCGGTACGAGGTCGGCCGCGCCGTCGCCGAACTTGGTGAAGAAGCCGGAGACGGCCTCGGCGGCGTGGTCGGTGCCGACGACGAGTCCGTCGTGGGCGCCGGCGACGGCGTACTGGGCGATCATCCGCTGACGGGCCTTGATGTTGCCGTGCGTGAAGTCCTGGTGGTGGGCGTCGCGGAAGGTGACCCCACCGGCGAGCGCGGCCTCCAGGGCGGCGTCGGACGCGGGCTTCACGTCGACGGTGAGGACCCGGTCGGCGCGGATGAAGTCCAGGGCGGTGCGCGCGTCCTTCTCGTCGGCCTGCACGCCGTACGGCAGGCGCATGGCGTAGAAGGTGGCCTCCTGCCCGGCCTCCCGGACCCGCTCGACGGCGAGCTGGCAGAGCCGGCCGGCGGTGGTGGAGTCGACGCCGCCGCTGATGCCGAGGACGAGCGAGCGCAGCCCGGTGGACCGGAGGCGCTCGGCCAGGAACGCCACCCGGCGCTCGATCTCCGCCCGCGGGTCGAAGCTCGCGGACACCTCCAGCTCCTGGGCGATCTGCTGCTGCCGGGCGATGGCCGCCGGGTCGGTCACGGGACTCTCCTCGTGGGACGGTGTCGTACAACTACAACGGGGTCGACTTTACGGGGTGGGGCCGGCGGGCCGCCGGGGCGGCGGGTCCCGCGGCCGGGCTGGCGGCCCGGTACGGCGCGGGCGCCGCGCGACCGTCACCGTGCGAAGGGCGAGCCGCCGCGTCGCGTGCGGTCCGCCCCGGCCGCCCGGTGCTGTTGCCCGCGTGCCCGCATCCGCCGCCGGCATTCCCTCCGGCCGGAGTCCGCGCCCGTGGCGGCGCCGCCGTCGACCCGCCCGGTGGCGGGCGGCCCGCCCCCTCTCCGTACGCGCCGACCCGCGCGCTCCCGGCGGAGCGGCCCCCGCTCCCGGCCGCGGGTGCCGCGAGGAGCGGGCGGTGAATATTCGGGTGCCGGGGGTCCGCCTCCCCCCTAGCCTTCCGGCATGGACAGCGGACCCGCCCTGGTGAACGTCGTGGATGTCGAGGCCACCTGCTGGGACGGGCAGCCCCCGCCCGGCGCGGTGCACGAGATCATCGAGATCGGTCTCACCGTCGTCGACCTCTCGGCCCGGCGCCGTGTCTCCCGGCACGGGATCCTGGTGCGGCCCGCCCGCTCCGAGGTGAGCGCCTTCTGCACCGAGTTGACCGGACTGACCCCGTCCGACGTGGCGAGGGGCGTCTCCTTCGCCGAGGCCTGCCGGATCCTCGCCGAGGAGCACGACGCACGGCGCCGGCCGTGGGTGAGCTGGGGCGATTACGACCGCAGGCAGTTCGAGGCGCAGTGCCGGGCCACCGGGGCTCCCTACCCGTTCGGCCGCCCGGCGGAGCGCGGTCACACCAACGCCAAGGCCGTGTTCACCGGGGCGTACGGGCTGCGCAGGCGCCCCGGCATGGCGCGCGCCCTCGAGGTCGCGGGGCTGCCCCTCGAGGGCCGTCACCACCGGGGCGAGGACGACGCCTGGAACATCGCCGCGCTCGTCCTCGACCTGGTGGACCGCGGGGCGTGGCCCGTGGCGGAGACCGCCCCGGTGGACTGACGGGCGGGACGCGAAGCCCTCGGACGGCACCGCCGCCGCGCCCCCGAGGGGTGATCAGCCGCCCGGGCCGGTGCGCAGCGCCCGGGCCAGGCCCTCCTGGGGCGTTCCGGTGAGGGCGCGCAGGAAGATCTCTTCGTAGGCGGGGTCGCCGAGCGCGGCGCGGGCCGTGCCGGTGTACTTCTCGCGCAGCGCCCGCAGGCCCGGCAGGCCGCGGCGGGGCCGGCCGGTGGCGCGCCAGTAGGCCTCGCCCGTGCCGGAGACGTCCGCCGCGCTCGCGCCGTCGCCGGCGGCGGCGAGCGCCGTGGCGAGGACGTCGAGGCCCAGGGCGACGCCGAGACGCGCACCGAGCCGGCGGCTGCCCTCCAGCATCGCCCTGGCGTGGCCGGCAGCGGCTCCCGGGTCGCCCGCCAGCAGGCAGGTGAGGGCCGAGTGGTACGCGAGAGCGGTGCGGATGCCGTGCTCGCCGCGCTCCTCGCTGCGCTCGCGCAGGGCGCGGGCGCCGGCTTCGGCCTCGTCGAGCCGGCCGAGACCGGTGAGCGCGAAGACCCGCACGAGCCGGCAGCGCAGCCGCGCGGCCGAGTCGTCCGGCACGGCGTCCAGGACGTGGCCGACGACCACCGCCGCGGCCTTGGCGCGGCCCGTGGTGAGGGCGACGAGGCCCGCGAGTGCGGCGGCGTCGAGGGCGAGTTCGCCGGGCCGGTGGGGGCCGTCGGCCGTCCCCGCCTCCGCGTACTCGGTGTACCGGGCCTCGCGGGCGCACCGTTCGCTGATCTCCTGCGCCGCTCCGGGGTCGCCCTGGAACACCAGGGTCACCCCGAGGGCCCACAGGGCGCGGGTGCGGGTCCGGCCGCGGGCGCCGCTCAGCAGCAGGGCCTGTTCGAGTCCGTCGCGGGCCTCGCGCAGCCGGCCCCGGCAGGACCAGGCGAAGGCGACGGACCCGGCCAGGTCGAGGGCGGCGTCGGGGTCGGTGCGCAGCAGCCGGTCGAGGGCGGTGCGCAGGTCGGTGTGGTGGGCCTCGAGGTCGCGGTACGGCCCGGGGCGGCCGTCCCCGGCCCCGTCGCCGTCCCCGTCGAGGAGTCCGGCGCCGCGGGCGTACGCGCGGAAGTGGTGGGCGTGCCGGTCGGCGACGGCCGCGGTCTCGCCGAGCCGCTCCAGCCACAGGGCGCCGTACTCGCGCAGGGTGTCGAGCATGCGGTGCCGGCCCGCCCGGTCGGCGGGCCGGACCACGGAGGCGCGGACGAGGCCGTCGAGGGCGGCCGGCAGGGCGGCGGGGGTGAGCGGGCCGCCCGCGCAGACGGCGGTGGCCGAGGCGAGGTCGAAGGGGCCGCGGAAGACGGAGAGACGGGCCCACAGGAGGCGTTCGAGCGGTTCGGCCAGCTCGTGGCTCCAGCCGATGGCCGCGCGCAGGGTCCGGTGCCGTCGCGGCCAGACGGGCTCGGGGTGGGCGAGCAGCGCGAAACGCCTTCCGGGCGCCTCCCCGGGAGCGGCGTCCAGGCGGGTGCCGAGCTGGTCGCGGACGGCCTCGGCGCCCCGGAGGCGGATCTGGGCGGCGGCCAGCTCCAGGGCGAGCGGGATGCCTTCGAGCCGTACGCAGATCTCGCCGCCCGCCCCGTCGGCGGGCAGGTCCCGGCCGGAGGCGCGGCGCAGCAGCTCCAGGGCCTCGGGGCCGGCGGCCGGCAGCGGGTCGAGGGCGAGGACGTGCTCGCCGGGGACGCCGAGCGGGCGGCGGGCGGTGACGAGGACGGTGAGTCCGGGCGCCGCGTCCAGGAGTTCCGTGACCAGCCGCGCGCAGGGGCCGGCGAGGTGGTCGCAGGAGTCGAGGACCAGGAGCAGGCGGTCCTCGGCGAGCCGGCGGTGGAGCGCGGTGGTGGCCATGCCCGGGGTGTGGTCGGACAGGTCGACGGCGTCGGCGACGAGCGGGACGAGGAGCCGTTCGCCGTCGAGGGGGGTCAGGTCGGCCCACCAGGCGCCGTCGGGGAAACAGGCCGCGACGCGGTGTGCGGCCCGCAGCGCGAGCCGGGTCTTGCCGACTCCGCCGGCGCCGGTCACGGTGACCAGGCGGTGATCGGCCAGCGCGGTGGCGATCCGCCTGAGTTCCGTGCGGCGCCCCACGAATCCCGGGTTCTCGTCAGGGAGGTGTCCACGCACCCGCACAGTCTCTCCCATGAACGCCGGGATGGGGACGGCCGGTTCGGGGCGGATCGTGCGGCCCGTCCCGATCCCGCCGCCCGTTCGGATCCCGCCGCCCGGGCGGGCCCGGCCGGCGGGGCGGCGGGCTCGGGTGCGCGGCGGCCTGGCGGGGGCGACCGGGTCGGCGGCGGCCGGGGGCGGGCCTGCGCGGGGGGCCGGGTCGGCGGACACTGGGGGTGGGAGCCGAGTGCCCGAGGAGGTCCGCCATGAGTTCTGCCGCACCCAAGGTCAGCACGCTGCCCGCGGAGCACCGTGAACGGCTGATGGCCTTCGCCGAGGACGTGCACTTCGAGTCCGGTCACCGGCTGTTCGAGGAGCAGCAGCGCGCGGACCGGTTCTGGATCGTGAAGACGGGCGCGATCACCCTGGACGCGAAGGTGCCGGGCCGCGGCTCGCCCGTGATCGAGACGCTCCGCCACGGGGAGCTGGTGGGCCTGTCGTGGCTGTTCCCGCCGTACCTCTGCCAGTCGGGCGCCGAGGCGATGACCCCGGTCCGGGCGTACGAGTTCGACGCGCCGGCCGTCCGGTCGATGTGCCACTCCGATCCGGAGTTCGGCGCGTCGGTGATGTTCTGGGTGGGGTCGATCCTGGCCCACCGGCTGCAGGTGACCCGGGTCCGGCTGCTTGACCTGTACGCGCCGCACGGGAGCGGGATCCTGGCGTGAGCCCGGTGCCGGCGACCGGGCCGGCCGGTGGTCGTCCCGCCGCCGCCGACGGGTCCGCCCCGCCCCGCGTCCGGGGCGGGGCGGACCCTTCCGCTCAGTTGACGAAGACGGCCGCTCCGCCCTGGGTGGTGTCGACGACGGGGCCGTACTTCGCGGAGAAGTAGCCGTTGGCCGGGCAGGTGCCGGGGCCGCTGGCCTTGGTGAACAGCTGGTCGGTGAAGGTGAGGGAGTTGTCGGTGTTGGACGGCGCGGCCGTGAGGCCGGTCGCGCGGTACACACAGGTGATCGGGCCGAGGATGGTGCTGATCTTGAGGGTGGTCTGGATCGGGCCCGCGCTGCCGGCCGTCACACTGAGCGAGCCGCCGGAGGTGACGGCGGTGTTGTAGGGCAGGTTGTTGACCGTGATGCTCTGGACGCCCGTGGCACCGGTGATGTTGGTGGTGCAGGTGCTGAGCGTGTGAGCGGTGAGCGTCTCGGTGGCGGTGCCGGGCGCGGCCGGGTTGCCGGTGACGGTGGCGCTGAAGCCGGAGCTGCTGCAGGTGATGCCGCTGCTGCCGCCCTGCGTGGTGGCGATCCGCGCCTTGGTGCCGGAGACCAGCGAGGCGGTCAGGACGTCGCCGACGGCGACGGACGGGCCGCTGGAGGAGCCGGTGGTGAGGACGCTGCCGGCGGCTCCCGCCTGGGTGGCGGTGGCCAGGGTGGCGGCGACGGCGAGACCGACGGTGGCGAGGAGTGCGCGCTGGTGCATGGGGGTTCCTTCCATGGAGGTGGGGGTGTGCGGAACTCGGCGGTGCGCGTGGGTACTCGGGGGGAGTACGGGGATGTGCGGCGCGCCGGGGTCTGCCGGGGAGCCGGCCGGTCCGGGGCGCACGGGGGCACGGCCCAGCGCGGTGGGGGCACGCGGGGCGTGCGAGGTCGCGGTGGGTACGCGAAGGTGTGCGGGGGTGTACGGCGGTACGGGCGGTACGGGTGGAGTACGGCGGTACGCGGGGGTACGGAGGGGTGCGCGGCCGCCACCGGAACGGATCCGGCGCCACGGATGTCCGGCAGCGGTGTTCGCGCGCTGTGCGGGAGCGTGATACTCGGGTGCGGTGCCCGCGGGCGGAGCGCGCTGCCCTGCGGCGAGCGGCCGTCCGGAGCACCTGGAGCATCGAGCGGTTCGAGAGGAAAACCCACGAGGGTTGTAATCCTGTCGAGTATGTGACGTCAACAACCCCGGAAGGATGTGGCCGATGACGAGCGCTCGCGGAGCCGAGGAGGAACTCGTCCTGCCGGGGGCCCGCTCGGGACGCGAACCGGAGCGCTCGCTGCGCCCGGGCCCGCGCCGGCTCACGCCCGAGCAGGTGGCCTCCCGGCAGCGGGAGCGGCTCCTCGACGGGGTGGCCCGCACGGTCGCCGCGAACGGCTACGCGGGAGCGCGGATCAGTGACATCTGCCGGGCGGCCGGAGTGACCCGTCCCGTCTTCTACGAGCTGTTCTCCGGCAAGGAGGACGCCGTCCTGGCCGCGTTCCGGGGCGGCACGCAGGTGGTCGTGCGGGCGATGGAGCGCGCGTACGGCGAGGAGGGCGGCGCCTCCGACTGGCCGGCGGCGGTACGGGCCGGGCTACGGGTGCTGCTGACCGTTCTGGCACAGGCGCCCGCCTTCGCCACCATGGTCGTGGAGGTGGAGTCGGTGGGGCCCGCGGGGCGCCGGGCGCGAGCGGAACTTCTGGCCAGTTTTCGACGGTTCTTCGTCGACGCCCCGCCGGGGCCGCCGTGGGTTCCGCGGCGCGAGCTGGTGGACACCGTGGTCGGCGCCGTGCACGCGGCGGTCCACCGCGCGGTGGACGAGGGCCGAACGGCGGAGCTGCCCAAGCTCCTGGACAGTCTGGTCCACGTCGTGGTGGCTCCGTTCACTCCTGCTTGATCGTCAGAAGCCGTGCCGTGCACGGGAGTTGACCCGCCGGTAACCTACGTCGTACGGTCGCGACGGTTCCCTGCGGCACGTCTGCCTCCCTGTACGACGAGGAAGACCCGGGCGGGTGGGGGACCGTCCGCGCCAGGACGTAGCCGCGCAGGTCTGTTTCCTCACTCATGTCAGGAGCACCGCATGGCCCTGTCCGAAGGCACCAGCCCCGACCCCACACCCACCCCCTCTCCCGCGGACGACTCCGCGAGACGAGGCGGGGTCCGGTTCCGGCGCGCCGCACTGATGGGCGTCCCCGCCCTCACCGCCGCGGCCGCGCTCGTCGTCCTCACCGCGCAAGGGGCGCTCGCCGCCCAGTTCGCCATCTCCGGCATGCCGTTCGTCGTCACCGCCGACCGTCTGGAGGGAAGGGGGTTCGGGCAGTTCGGAGCCATCGACAACATGCCCGAGGGCAGCCCCAACGCCGGCGAGACCGGTGGGCAGATCCTCACCATCGTGACCGCGATCCGCGAGGCGGAGCTCACCAACCTGTGCCAGAGCGTGGAGCTCGGCGGCACCTTCCTGCACATCACCGCGGGGAACAAGGGCACCCCGGTCAAGGCCTCCGGTCTGACCACCGACTCCACCGAGATCTCCGGCAAGGTCGCCGACTTCGACAACATCGAGATCGGCGGCGACGCCAGCACCTTCGAGAAGCCTCCGGTCAAGGGCCCCCTGGGCGTCTTCGGCCAGCAGGCGGACACCGTGAAGCTCAAGGACCTGCGGCAGAAGAACTACGCGACGACCGCCGTCCGGTTCACCCTGCCCGACCTGCACATGCGCTTCAGCTCGAAGGGCTGCTGAGCGTGGCGTCCGGCCGTCGGCACCCCTGGCGGGCCTTCCGGCGCTGGCGGCACCGGCGGCCGTTCGGCGCCGGCCTCGCCCTGGCCCTGGGCGGCGCCGAGATCCTGCTCAGCCAGCGGGCCAGCATCTCCGTGATCCTCACGGCGGGGGCGGACAGCCTCGTGGGCTACGTCCTGCCGCTGCTCATGGTGGTCTGCGGCCTGCTCATCGTCCTCAACCCGCGCCAGCGGCTGTTCTACTCGGTCGTCGGCGTGCTGGCCTCCCTGGGCACCTGGCTCACCTCCAACCTGGGCGGCTTCTTCATCGGCATGATGCTCGGGCTGATCGGCAGCTCCCTCGCCTTCGGCTGGCTGCCGGACCGGCCCGCCCGGACCCGCCGCCTGTTCGGGCGCCGGGCGCGCCGGGACGCCCCCGCCGCGCCGGAGCCCGCCGCCGGGGCCGTACCGGCGGCCCCGGGCGGCTCCTGACCGCACGGACGCCCGACCGCGCCGGCCCCGCACGCCCCGCCCACGCGCGGAGGCGGGCGGGGCGCTGGAGAGCGGCTGGAAGGGGCCTTGAGGCGGACGGAGGACGGCACGGACCGGGCGGTACGGTGGGAACGGCACCTCGAACGATGAGCACCCCGCTCCCCCGGCAGCCCGACGAACGACGAGTGACGAGGCCCGCATGACCGACCCGCTGACGGCCCGCGAGGCACTCGCCCTCGTCACCGGCGACTTCGCCCCCTTCCCCGCCACGGAGGGCCCGCTGGACGGCGACGGCCCGATCGGCTGGCCCGGCTACGGGGCGGCGCACGCGCGCGCGGCCGGGCGGACCGGTGAGTCGGAGTCGGTGGTGTGCGGCACGGGCTCGGTCGGCGGGGTGCCGGTGGTGCTGATCTCGTTCGAGTTCCGGTTCCTCGGCGGGTCGATCGGCGAGCGGACCGGGGCCCGGGCCGCCGCCGCGCACGCCTACGCCCGTGACCACCGGCTGCCGGTGGTCGTCCTCCTCGCCACCGGCGGGAGCCGGATGCACGAGGGCATGCGGGCACTGCTCCAGCTCCAGCGCCTCGCCGGGGAGTCGGCCCGCACCCGGGCCGCCGGCCTGCCGCAGATCGCCGTGCTGCGCGACCCGACCACCGGCGGCGGCTGGGCGACCCTCGGCGCCGGATCCGATGTGGTCCTCGCCCTGCCGGGCGCGCAGGTCGGCTTCGCCGGCTCCCGCGTCCGGCCGCCGGGCGCCGACCCCGCCGCGTACACCGCGGAGGCGCAGTTCGCCCACGGCCACGTCGACGCCGTCGTACCGCCGAAGGCGCTGGCCGGCACCCTCGGCCGGTGGCTGGCGCTGCTCACCCGGCCCGCCGACGGCCCCGTGCCGCCCCCGCACGCCCTGGGCGCGCCGCGGCCGCCCGCCGGATCGGGGCGCGAGGCCGTGGCACGGGCCCGTCACCCGGACCGGCCGCGGGCCGACCGCTATCTCGCCGCCTGCTTCACCGCGCGCGAGGAGATCTCCGGTGACCGCTGCGGCGGTACCGACCCCGGCATGCTCTGCGGCTTCGGCCGGCGTCCGGACGGCCGTACGGTGGCCTACGCCGCGCAGCTCGGCACGGCCACCCGCCCGGCCGGCTTCCGTACCGCCGCACGGCTCGTCCGGCTCGCCGACCGGCTGGGCATCCCGGTCCTGACCCTGATCGACACCCCCGGCGCCGCCAACGACCCGGCCGCGGAGCGGGACGGCGCGGGACCGGCCATCGCGGACCTCTTCGGCGCCGTGGCGACCGCCCGGGTGCCGGTCACGGCGCTGCTCGTCGGCGAGGGCGGCTCCGGCGGGGCGCTCGCCCTGGCCGCGCCCGGCAACACCTGGGCCACCCCGGACAGTTACTTCTCCGTCATCGCCCCCGAGGCGGCCGCCGCCATCCTGAAGCGGGCGCCGCAGGAGAGCGGAACCACCGCCGACCAGCTCCGGCTGCGCCCCGGAGACCTGCTGGAGCTGGGCATCGTCCGCGGTGTCGTCGGGCCGCCGGACTCCGCGGAGGCGATCCGCTCCGACGGCGCATGATCCGCAGTGGAGGGGGCAGGCGCGGGGAGCCGGGAGCCCGGCCGTGAACCACCGGCCGGCCCCGGAGGCACAAGGAGGCCCCGATGGTTCCCCTTCTCCTCGTCCTGCTGATCGTGCTCATCCTGTTCGGCGCCGGGTTCGCCCTCGAGGTGCTCTGGTACGTGGCCATCGCGGTGCTCGTGCTGTGGCTCCTCGGCTTCCTCATGAGGGGCAGCGGCTCCCGCTGGTACCGCTGGTGAACGACCCTCCGCGGCGGCACCACCGCCGGTCCCCTCATCCACGGCCCCCGTCCCGGACGTCTCCGGGGCGGGGGCCCTTCCGTGCGCGTGCGGCCGGCGGCCGGGCGGTCACTTGTCCAGTGAGCGCTTGAGCTCCGCCTTGTTCATCGAGGACCGGCCGTGCACGTTGCGACGCTGCGCCTCGGCGTACAGCTGGTCGTACGTCGGCCCCTCGGAGCCGCTGTGCGAGCGCTTCCCGCCCCGGCGCGAGGAGGACATGTCCTCGGTCGAACTCTTACTGGCGGTCTTGGACTCCCCCGAGCGGGCGCGTTCCTTGTTGACGGTGCGCGCGGCGATCTCCTCCGAGCGCTTCTCGCTCTCGCCCCGCTTCCGGGCGCTGTCCTTGATGTGCTCGTACTGCCGTTCCCGCTTGGGGCTCGATCCACGGGGCATGTCGGTTCCTCTCCTGGTTCGGTCGTGGTTCATCCGGGTGTACGCGGGTCCTTCGCCCGGCGCTGTGACCAGCGGACGACCAGCCGGAGCAGCACCACCAGGGTGAGGACCCAGGCGGCGGCGAAGGCCCAGATCAGGGCCGGGGCCTCGGTGGTGACGGCGAGCACGAGCAGGGCGAGGGTGGCCGCGCCGAGCGCCGCGAGCGCCAGGGCGGGCCGCAGCCGATACGTACCGGGGACGGGCGCCCCCGGCAACCGGAGGCCGCTCGGGGCCGGTCCGAACCGGCGCGCCGGCGGTTCATCACGGCCGAGCTGCTCCTCGATCTCCGCGAGAATGCGCCGTTCGCGCGGGGAGAGCCGCACGTCGTCCATCGCGAACACCTCCTCCCGTTCCGGCAGCCGGTCCACCGGAGGCCGGGCCCCTCGACCGGGCGGCTACCCGCTCGCGGGCGGCTCAGACATGCCCGGCCCGCACGTGGCGGGGTGGACCGCGGCCGGCGTCGGACGTGGGTGCGCGCGCCGGTGCGGAGCACGCCGGGATGCGGGATCCCTCTTCGTGATAAATCGTGTCAAAGCAGGCATTTACGGGAATCCTTTTGCCAGGACGCTCGACCGACGGACCCCCGCCGCCGTCCGGCGCGGCGCAGGCCCACCGCCCGCCCCCCGTCGAAGGAGCCCCATGTCCACCACAAGCGACCGCACGACCGCCCACCGTCCGACGACCGAACGCGTGATCATGGAAACCGTCCGCTCACAGCACCCCGCCCCCGACGGCCCGGCGATCGACCGTCCCGCCCCCACCGGCCGGCCGGCCGCGGACCCGCGCGCGATGGGCCCGGCGACGCGCCGGGCGGCGCTCGACGGGCTGCCCGAGCCGGAGCGGCCGACGGCCGTCTCCACGGACGACGCGCAGACCCTCTCCGTCGCCCTCTTCCAGCGGCTGGGCGAGCTGGACGAGGGCACCTTGGAGTTCGCGTACGTGCGCAACACCCTCGTGGAGCTGAACCTCAGCCTGGTGAAGTTCGCCGCCCGCCGCTTCCGTAACCGCGCGGAGCCGATGGAGGACATCATCCAGGTCGGCACCATCGGCCTGATCAAGGCGATCGACCGGTTCGACCCGAGTCGCGGCATCGAGTTCTCGACCTTCGCGCTGCCGACGGTCGTCGGGGAGATGAAACGGTTCTTCCGCGACACCAGCTGGGCGGTTCGCGTTCCGCGCCGGCTCCAGGAGCTGCGCATCGACGTGGCCAAGGCGCTGGACGCCCTGGAGCAGCGGCTCGGTCACCACCCCACGCGCGCCGAGCTCGCCGAGCAGCTGCACCTCAGCGAGGAGACCGTGGCGGAGGGCGAGCTCGCGGCCAACGGTTACGCGGCCCGCTCCCTCGACGCCCCCGCCGGCGACGACTCCTCGCCCGGTTCGGGTGCCGGAGGGCGCCAGGTGGCCGAGGCGGAGCCCGCCTACGAGCTGATCGAGTGCCTGGAGTCGCTGAAGCCGCTCATCGCCCGCCTGGACGACCGGGACCGGCAGATCCTCTCGCTCCGCTTCGGCGAGGAGCTCACCCAGGCGGAGATCGGCAAGCGGATCGGCCTCTCCCAGATGCACGTCTCGCGGCTGCTCTCCCGGATCCTCGCGGAACTGAGGGAGGGCCTCACCGAGGACGGTTCCAGCGAGGACGTTCCGGAAGGCTGATCTCCAGCCACACGACCTTGCCGACGCCCCCGTCCGGCCGGGGCTCGGACCCCCAGTCGCCCGCGAGGCGGTCCAGCAGTATCAGCCCGTGACCGCCCGGCAGGGCGGGCGACCTGGGGGCCTGCCTGCGCGGGGGGTCCGGACTGCGGTCGCTGACCTCCACCCGCAGCACGCCGCGGGCGTGCCGCAGCACCAGTTCCTGCGGCCCGCCGGCGTGCAGGCACGCGTTGGTGACGACCTCGGACACGAGCAGCAGGACGTCCTCGATCCGCTCCCCCGCCGGCTCGCTGTCGGGAGGGATCCACCCCCAGTCGGCCAGGGCCTCGGCGGTGAAGCCGCGGCAACGCGAGACCACCCTGCCGGTTCCCGACAGGATCAGCCGGCGCACCTGCGGTCCACCCTCCGTGACCTCGCCCATCTCTCCCTCCACCACCATGGCTCCTTCAGGACCGGTTACCCGGCCACGCGTCGGCAAGCGCCTCGCCGACGTCCTCGTACACCCGGAAGACTGTCCGGGCACCGGTGATCTCGAACATCCGGTCCACCGGAGGGCGCAGGCCCGCGAGGTCCAGACGACCGCCCTCCGGCAGCACGCGCGAACGTGCCCGCAACAGGGCGTTCAGTCCCGTGGAGTCACAGAACAGAAGCCGTGAGCAGTCCACCACGACCCGTTCCGCCCCGGCGTGTGCCTCCAGCGCCGCGAGGAACGGTGCCACGGTGTCGTAATCGAGTTCCCCCACAGGGGCCAGAACAACCGTCCCGGATTTCCCCGGGGGGCCGACCCGGTCGATCTCCATATGGAAACGGTCCGCGTCGGAGGGCGTCCCGGCCTCCGCCGGCACCCCGCTGCGGCCCGGGTCCACGCCGTCGCCGTCCGCCGTGTGTTCCACCGGTTCCCTCACCTCCGCACGTCCTACGGCTCACCCATGCCCTCAGTGAACCCGTTCGCGACCCGCTCGAAAACCTCTTTTGACATACCTATCCGGTGAGACCTACCCTCACTCCATGCCCGCCACCCCCGCGTCCGGCCAGGACCTCGACCGCGTCGCCTCCGCGCTCGCGGTCTGCCTGCCCGCGCTGAACCGGGCTCTCGACCGGCGCGTCGTCCAGGACCTGGGGCTTCCCAAGCCGTCCGAGGCGCAGATCGCCCTGCTGACCCTCGTCGCGCGCCAGGAGGGGATCACCGTCCGCGAGGCCGCCGACGCGCTCCTCATGCGGGCGAACAACGTCAGCACGCTCGTCTCGCAGCTCACCGGCCGGGGTCTGCTCGAACGCCGCCAGGACCCCTCCGACAAGCGGATCGCGCACCTCCACACCACGGCCAGGGCGCGCCGGGACCTGGCCGAGGTGCACCGCCTCCAGCGCGAGCACCTCGCGCTGGCGCTGCAGTTCCTCACCGACGGCGAGCAGGACGCGCTGGGCTCCGCCGTGGGCGCGCTGAACTCGCTCACGCGCCACCTGCGCCCCGCCTCCCCCACCGAGTAGCACGCGGCCGGGCGTGCCCCCGCGCGTCCCACCGGCCGGCGCGGAGGGCCACTCCCCACGCGCCCGCTTCACTCGTTCGGCGTAGTAGCTGGTTCGGGTTTCCCCGGCACCGGCCTCCGTCTCCCCCCGGGCGCTTTCCCCCGACCCACTCCCCCGGGACCCGCTTCCCCGGGCCCCGCTCCTCCGCAGACCCCCGCACAGACAAGGCATCTCCATGTCGTCCACGACCGTGGATCGCTCCGCCCTGCCCGCGTCCGCCCCACCGCCCGGGACCCCCGCGCGCCGACCGCTCCGGGCCAACCCCTGGTTCACCCTGGCCGCCGTCGCGTTCGGCCTGTTCATGGTGCAGCTCGACGCGTCCGTCGTGGCGATCGCCAACCCCGCGGTCGGACGGGACCTCTCGGCCTCCACCGCCGATCTCCAGTGGGTCACCAACTCCTACCTGCTGGCGCTCGCCGCCTCCCTCATCCTCGGCGGGAAGCTCGGCGACCGGTTCGGCCGCCGCACCTTCTACCTCGTCGGCGTCGCCGGCTTCACCCTCGCCTCCGTCGCCATCGGCGTGTCCGGCTCCATCGAGGGTGTGATCGTCTTCCGCGCCGCCCAGGGCCTCTTCGGCGGCCTGCTCATGCCGAACACCCTCGGTCTGCTCCGGGCGGCCTTCCCGCCCCGCCGGTTCGGTACGGCCGTCGGCATCTGGGCCATGGTCTCGGCCGTCTCCACCGCGCTCGGCCCGATCGCCGGCGGTGTGCTGGTCGAGCGGGTCTCCTGGGAGTCCGTCTTCTTCATCAACGCCCCGATCGGGATCGTGGCACTGCTGTTCGGCGCCGCCGTCCTGCCGCAAGCCCGCTCCGAGGCCGCGGGGCGCCGCTTCGACGTCCCGGGCGTCCTGCTTCTGGCGGCAGCGCTGCTGCTCCTGGTCCTCGGCGTCGTGAAGGGCGAGACGTGGGGCTGGTCCTCGGCGGGCACGCTCGGCTGTATCACCGCCGGCCTGGTGCTCCTCGTCGGCTTCGGTGTGTACGAGACCCGGGTGGAGCAGCCCCTGCTCCCGATGCGGCTGTTCCGGGACCGCGCGCTGACCACCGGCACCGTCGTCACGGCGCTGAACTTCTTCGTCATGCTCGGTGTCATCTTCTTCGTGATGCTGTACCTGCAGAACGTCCGGGGCCTCTCCCCCGTCGACGCCGGCGTCCGCACCCTGCCGCTGAGCCTCGCCTCCCTGGCCGCCTCCCCCCTGGGCGCGGCGCTGACGGGACGGTTCGGGCCCCGGCTCACCATGCCGCTGGGCATGCTGCTCCAGGCGGCGGCCGCGTTCGGGATCGCGGCCTGGGACACCGGTTCCCCGTACGGGGCGATGTGGCCGCCGTTCGTGGCGCTGGGGCTCGGCGTCGGCATGGTCCTCGCGGCCTCCTCCGACGCGATCGTGGGCCGGGCGCCGGTCCGGGACGCCGGCGTGGCCGGCGGGCTCCAGGCGACGGCCCTCCAGGTCGGCGGCGCGCTCGGCACGTCGGTGCTGATGTCGCTGATCGGCGGGCGCGTCGGCGCCACGCTCACCGGCGAACTCACCGCCGCGGGCGTCCCCGCGGGCGCGGCGGCCGAACTGCACCAGGCCCGGGACGCGGTGGCGATGGGCGTCGCCCCCGTCTCCCCGCGCATGCCGGACGCCCTGGCCGAGGCCGTCGTCTCGGGCAGCCACCAGGCCTTCATGAACGGTCTGCACACGGCGGCCCTCGTCACCGGCGTCCTCTGCCTCGTCGGCGCCGTGACGGCGGTGGCCGGCCTGGGCCGCGCCGGCCGGGCGGCGCCGGGGAACTGAGACGCCGCTTCCCGGCCGGTTCCGGGCCCCGGAAGCCCCCTGGGCCCGGGACCGGCAGCCTCGGACACCGGCCCGGGGAAACGGTTCGTCGCAGGCCACGAGCCTGTGCCAGGCTACGGCCATGATCGACGACCCGGCCGGGCAGGCCCGCCGTCTCGCGGACGCCCGCTTCCCCGATGCCCTGTCCGTGATCCTCGCCGGCTCGGCCCTTTCCGGCCGGGCCACTCCCACCAGCGACCTGGACCTGGCGGTGCTGGTGGAGGCGGGCGGGGAGACGTACCGGGAGACGATCCGCTTCGAGGGACGGCTCGTGGAGCTGTTCGTGCACACGCGGACCGGTCTCGCGGAGCTGTTCGCGGCGGACGTGGAGTCGCGGCGCGGGACGATGCAGAGCATGTACGCCGACGGCGTGGTCCTCGTCGACCGGGACGGGGCGGCGCGGGCCGCCCGCGCGTTCGCCGTGGCGGATCTTCTCGCCGGACCCCGCGCGCTCGCCCCGGACGTGATCGAGACGAAGCGGTACGGCCTGACGGACGCCCTGGACGACCTCGGTGACGCGCGGGACCGCTTCGAGCGGCTCGCGGTCGCCGGGGTCGTCCTCGACGGTGCCGCCGACCTGTTGTCCGACCACCGGAGGGCGTGGCTCGGCGCCGGCAAGTGGCAGCCCCGGCGACTGACGGCGGCCGACCCGAAGCGGGGCGGCGCGCTCCTCGACGGCCACGCCCGGCTGTGCGCCGCCGACGACCCGGCGCCGCTGACCGCCGCGGCCACCGATGTCCTCGCGCTCGTCGGCGGCCCGTTGCGCGAGGGCTACCGCCGCACGTGGCGCGGCTCCCCCGGCCCGGCGCCCGCCGCACGCCGCTGACCGCTCCGGTCCCGTACCCCGGTCAGATGCCGGGGCCGTACCCGGGATCGGGGGCCTGGCGCGGATGCCACACCACGGTCAGGCCCCACAGCCCGAGAGCGAGCGCGGCCGCGCAGACGAGCCCGGCGGCCCACCCCGGCAGCCGCCGCCGGGCCGCCGTCCGGACCAGCGGCGGCAGGGCGAACCCGGCGAGCAGGACGAGCGGCAGTTCGACGAGGATCACGCTCCAGTCCCGTGCGTGGGACTCGAAGCCGCCCTCGATGGCGTACGCGGCCCGGGGCAGCGCGACGGCCGACGCGGCCACGACGCCCACGACCGCCCAGGCGCAGCCGGCGGAGCTCTCCGCCCGAGTGCCGTCCTCGTCGGACGGTGGGTCGTGCGGGCCGCTGGAGAGGGGGTCGTCCGTGTCGTCGCTCACGCCGTCGAAGGACGCGGGCCGGGGCCCGCCGGTTCCCCGGCCGGTCCCGGCTCCGGGGTCACAGGTACGGGCGGGTGAGGAGCTCCACGGCGTGGCCCGCCGGATCCTTGAAGTAGACGCCCCGGCCGCCGTGTCCGGTGTTGGTCTCGCCGGGCCGGGTCATCTGCGGGTCGGCCCAGTGCTCGACGCCCCGGTCGCGGAGGCGGGCGTAGGCGCGGTCGAAGAGGTCGTCGTCGACGAGGAAGGCGTAGTGCTGCATCTGGATCTCGTCGACGGGCGGTTCGGCGAACTGGAGCAGCGTGCCGTCGTCCAGCTGGACGTTGAGGAACGGGCCCCAGGAGGGGGCGGCGGGGCGTTCGAGGAGCTCGCGGAAGAAGCGGGCGGACTCCTCGCGGTTCCTGGAGACGATGATGGTGTGGTCGAAGGACACGGGCATGCGGGATCTCCGATCGAGGTGTGGGGCCGACGGGCCGTGGGGGCCGCGCCGGCGGGGCGCGCGGGAGGGTGGCGCGGCGGAGCGCCGTACGTCATCCGCCGGACGCGCGGAAGCGGACGGTACGGGGGTGGGGGCGCGGCCCGTCGCTCAGCGCGGTGGGGCGTCCGGAAGGGGACGGAGCCGGGCGCCGGACGGGGCTGCTCCGCGGGGAGGCCGCACCGGCGGCGGCGCGGGGAAGGGCCGCGGATCGCGCGAGGGCGCGCCGTCCGGGCGGGAGGCGCCCCGGTCCCGGGGCGGTACGCCTCTCCGGCGCGTGCCGGTCGGGACGTCGTGTTCGTGAGCTGTCACCAAGGTGGATCCCTGGGTTCCGCGCCTCCATGCCCACGGCGGTCTCTTTGCCGGGTGCACCGCGACGCTGTCGGCGTTTCTACCGTTGATCGACACCGCTGTCAACCGCCGTACGGGCGCGGGGAGTCGGGCTCCGGCCGGTGCCCCGCAGTGGGGGGCGGGACCGTGGGATACGTTTCCTTGTCATGAACAGAAGCGAGTTGGGGGTCCGGCCGCTCGACGGACGGGAACACACCGTCCACGTCGGTGAACTGGAGTTGTGGGCCGAGGAATTCGGCGACCCGTCCCACCCGGCCGTACTGCTGGTGATGGGCGCGCAGGGGCAGGGCACCCAGTGGAACGACGGCATCGTCCGGCGCCTGGTGGACGGGGGCCGCAGGGTCGTCCGGTACGACCACCGCGACACCGGGCGCTCCTCCACGGTGGATTACGCCTCGCGGCCGTACACGGTCGCCGACATGGCCGGGGACGCCCTGGCCGTCCTGGACGCGTTCGGGATCGGGCGGGCGCACCTGGTGGGCGCCTCCCTGGGGGGCGTGATCGCCCAGCGGCTCGCCGTCACACGGCCCGAGCGGGTCCTGAGCCTGACGAGCCTCTCCTCCCAGCCGCTCGGCACCAACACCTCGGAGCAGGTCCGGCGCGCACTCGCGGGCGAGCCGCCGCTCGACGGCGAACTCCCGCCCCCGAAGCCTGAGTTGCTGGCCGTCCTCGCGTCGACGACGCCGGACCCGGGGCTCTCGCCCGAGGAGTACGCCCTCGCGCGGCTGCCGCTCTGGCGCGTCCTGCACGGCCCGGTGCTGCCGTTCGACGAACAGGAGTACCGGGCGATGGAGGAGCGGGTGCACGCGCGGGCGCGGGACCTGCGGGCAGGGATGAACCACCTGCACGCCGGGGCCGCGCCGGAGGAGCTGACCGTACGCGACCTGGCGCGGATCACCGCCCCGGCACTGGTGCTGCACGGTGCGGAGGACCCCATGTATCCGCTGCCGCACGCGCAGGCGACGGCGGCGGCGATCCCGGGGGCCCGCCTCGTGGTGATCGAGGGCCTCGGGCACGCCCTGCCTGCGGCCCTCGACTCCCGCCTGGCCGACGAGATCCTGCGCCACACGGCCACGGTCTGAGCGTACGGCTCGGCGGGCTCGGGCCCCGGAGCCGTACGGCGGGGACGCCGATGGCGGAACCGTACGGCCGGCTCCGGAAGCGGCCTTGCGCGCAAGGCGGGGGCCAGGACGCGCGCGAGGCCCTCGCGCGGGACGGCGAGTCCGGCCGCGGGAGGTCCTGGGCTGAGAAGACCGGGTCCCGCCGTCGCGTTCAGCCCTTGCGCCGGACCCTGGCGGCCTTGCGGGCCTCGGCCGTCCGGCGGGCCTCGGCGGCGCGGCGGGACTCGTTGCGGGCACGGCCGGGGCGGCCGGGGACGGTGCCCATGCCGCGGAAGGCGGCGCCGCCGCGCTGGGGGCGTTCCTGGGGGGCGGAGGCCGCGCCGGGGACGGGTTCGCCCGGAGGGGTGCGGGCGCCGGTGATGCGGGCGAGCGCGGACTCGCCGGAGCGGACCGGGGTGACGCGGGCGCGGACACCCGCCTCCGCCAGCAGCCCGGCCAGGTCCTTGCGCTGCTCGGGGAGGGCCAGGGTGACGACCGTGCCCGAGCGGCCGGCGCGGGCGGTGCGGCCGGCGCGGTGCAGGTAATCCTTGGGGTCGGTGGGCGGGTCGACGTTGACGACGAGGTCGACGTCCTCGACGTGGAGGCCGCGCGCGGCCACGTCGGTGGCGACCAGGACGGTGACCGCGCCGGTCCTGAAGCGTTCCAGGGTGTCGGTGCGCTGCGGCTGCGACTTGCCGCCGTGCAGGGCGGCGGCCCGGATCCCACTGCCCGCGAGGTGCCGGGTGAAGCGGTCGACGGAGTGCTTGGTGTGCAGGAACATGATCACCCGGCCCTCGCGGGCGGCGATCTCCGTGGCGGCGGTGAACTTGTCGGGCGCCCGGACCTCCAGGACGTGGTGCTCCATCGTGTCGACGGCACCGGCCGACGGGTCGACGGAGTGGACCACCGGGTCGCCCAGGTGGCGGTGGACGAGCGCGTCGACGTCCTCGTCGAGCGTGGCGGAGAACAGCATCCGCTGTCCGCCGGACGGCACGAGGTCGAGCAGTTCGGTGACCTGCGGCAGGAAGCCCAGGTCCGCCATGCGGTCGGCCTCGTCGAGCACGGTGACCCCCACCCGGTCGAGGTGGCAGTCGCGCCGTCCGACGAGGTCGGCGAGACGGCCGGGGGTGGCGACGAGGACCTCCGCGCCGGCCCGCAGGGCGGTGGCCTGGCGGCCGATCGGCAGTCCGCCGACGACGGTGACCAGACGGAGCCCGAGCGCCGTGGCGTACGGGGTGAGCGCCTCGGTCACCTGCTGGGCCAGCTCGCGGGTGGGGACGAGGACCAGGGCCCGGGGCCGCTTGGCATCGGCGCGGCGGCCCGCCGTGCGCGCCAGCAGCGGAAGACCGAAGGCGAGCGTCTTGCCCGAACCGGTGCGGCCACGGCCCAGGACGTCGCGCCCGGCGAGGGCGGCGGGCAGGGTGGCGGCCTGGATGGGGAAGGGGCGGGTGACGCCCTGCTCGGCGAGCACCGTCAGGAGCGCGGCGGGCAGGCCCGCCTCCTCGAAGGTCTCCGCCGCCGGAAGCGCGGCCGCCTGCTCCGGCCGCTCCTCCCCGGGGGTGGCGGCGGGCGGGGCCGGACGACGGGCGTCGCCGGTGGGGGCCGAGCGGTTCATGGGGGCCTTCCTGTCGGACCCGGTGGACGACGGTCTCTCCGCCACGAACCGAACCCTTGAAGCCCTTGAATCATACGAAAACCGGACCCGGGGCGGGCGCCGGCCCGCGGCGGTGGCGCCTCGCCCGCTCGGCCCGCGCCTCCCCGCCGGCGGGAGGGCCGTACGAGGGGACGGCGGGGAGCCGCTCCCCGCCGCACCGCGCGGCGCGCCCCCGCACGGCGGGAGGCGCGCCGTGGCGGGTGGGCGCTACTTCTTGTGGCCGGCGAGCCAGGCGCGGAAGTCGTCGATCTCGGCCTGCTGGGCGCTGATGCCGGTCCTGGCGGCCTCCCGCAGCTCCGGGTGGACCGCGCGGGCCTGGGCCTCGAGGGACTGCACGATGCCGGCCGAGTGGTGGGGGATCACACGGCGTACGAAGGCGGCGTCGAACCCCTTCCCGGCGGGCGTGCGGCGCAGCTCCTCGACGCGGGCGCCGGTGTCGCTCTCCAGGGCGTCGATCTCCTCCCGGGCCTCCTCCGGTGCCTTCTCCCGGGCCTGCTTCGGTGTGAGGCCGTACCACTGGTGCAGCCGGTGGGTGAGCTCCACCAGCTGGAGGCGCTGGCCGGTGAGGATGCCTTCGGCGGCGGCGCGTACGCGGGCGTCGGTGCCGCGCCGCAGCTCCAGCTCCGCCATCTCGACCGCACTCCGGTGGTGCGGGATGATCGCCGCCAGGTAGGTGATCTCGAGTTCCTTGCCCGAGAGTTCGGCGAGTTCCTCGCCGAGTTCGTACGCCGCGGGGGACGTCGCCAGCGGCTTCAGGCCCTGCGACGCCGAGTTCGCCGTCCCCTGCGGGACCGGGCCGTCGGCGGCGGACGCGGCCGGGGCGAGGGCGAGGGAGAGCGCGGTGGCGACGGCCGCGACGGCGGCGCGGCGCCGCGTGGGGTGCTTGGTCAAGGGTCCTCCAGGGGATGACGGGCGGGATGGATCCGACAGTGACGTGTGGCCGCGCGCCCCGCGCCGAAAACTCGGCCGAACGGATGCCACTCGATCACCCCGGTTCCTCCCCCGTCCGGCGGCCCCCGGGTGGGGGACGGACGCCGGCCGGTTCCCGGCGGGCACGGACGCCGGCCGCCCGTACGGGGAGCGGGCGGCAGCTCGCCCGTGAGGGGGCCGCCGCGCCCGCTCGGGAGGGCGAGTGACGGGACCAGGGCCGCCCAGGCCGTGAGAACACTGCGGATTCTTCGCGGACTCACTTCGTCCTCCTCGTGTGTGGGTGGTGGTGGGGCCACTCGGGCACG